>DATCLS010000040.1:0-17024 GCA_036563805.1 Acidimicrobiales bacterium
CCACCCATGACCGACCCGCCCCCGCCCACCATCCGGCCCCTCACCGGCGCCGACCTCGACGACGTCCACGCCGAGCTCGTCGCCCTCTACCGGCGCTGCTACGCCGGCCCACCCTGGCACGAGGGCGACGAGGAGGTCGCCGCCTACGCCACCCGCATCCGCACCTGGGCCACCAACGACGGGTTCACCGGCCTGATCGCCCGCCACGACGACGGCACGCTCGCCGGCGCCACCTACGGGTGGGTCGGCCCACCCGAGGCCCGCGGGCTACCCATGCCCGGCGTCGACCACCCCCGCGTCTTCCACGTGGGCGACCTCATGGTCGACCCCGACCACTGGCGCCGCGGGCTCGGTCGACGCCTGCTCGACCAGCTCGTCACCAGCAGGCTCCCCGCCGTGCTCGTCACCCACCGCGACAGCGGTTCCCGGCGCCTCTACGAGTCCGCCGGCTGGCGCCACACCGGTACCCTCGCACCTCCGGGCAGCTGGGACATGCTCGTCTACGCCCGGGAACCGGCGAGTTAGCACTCAAACCGGGGCCGTGGCCGGCCGCGGTCCCGGCCCGATGATGGACCGATGTTCGCCCATGCCACGCCACCACCGCCCGAGGGGACACGGGGGCCGGGCGCTGACACGCTGGCCCGCCTGGCGTCGACCCGACCCTGGCGGCGGTTCACGACCGACGTATCTGGTCCCGGCTGGGTGCGGCTGGCGGACCGCCTGGCCGAGCCCGCCGGCCTGGACGCTTGGCTTGCCGCCGAGCTGGCCGGCACCGCCAAGGGCCACCGTGACCTGGCCGGGTCACTCATGGCCTACCGGCTGGCCGGGTCGTTGGCCGAGCTCGTGGTCGTGCCGCTGCTTGGGGAGCGACGCGCGTTCGTCCTGTCGCCGGAGGGGCTGTGGCTGTCGTTCGCCGGTGCCCGCATCGACGCCGTCGGCCTCCCCGCCCCCACCGTCGCCGTGCTCGCCAGCGACCCCGCCGCCGGCCAGCCCGGCACGCTCGTCGCCGGCAGCACCGACAGCCTCCACACGATGGCCGCCGACGGGCTGGCCGCCACATTCGCGGGCGTGGCCGCAGAGGTGCGGGCACGGGCCCCGTTCGGGCTGGCAGGCATCTGGGGAACACTCGCCGACCACCTGGCAGACGTGGCCCTGCGCTGGGCCCGCGACACCGGCGGCGACCCCGACACGGCGTGGACCGAAGTCAAGACGCTCATCGACGCCCTCGCCCAAACGCCCGAGGTGCGCCTGCGCACCCGTCCCAAGCGCCACGACGTCACCTGTCCCGCCGGCTCCGGCGCCTTCGCCACCCGTGGCACGTGCTGCCTGATCTACAAGACCCACGAACCCGCGCCCGGCGAACCGGACGGGACCCCCGACCGCATCGCCGCGGCCGCCTGCACATCGTGCCCGCTACGGCCCGTCGAGGACCGCCAGGCTCGCCTCGTCCGCCACCTCACCGAACAGGCACGCTCGAGCCAGCGTTCATAGGACGGGCGATGAACCCCTGAAGGTCGGGACCGTCGCCATGAGCGACCGGTCGTAAACGACGCCGGGTGGCCGCAGGCCCGCGCCGAGCGAACAGCTAGCTGACCCTCTATCCCTGTTCGCCCGCCGCCGTGTGAAGGTGCACACACCTGCCAGAGGATGCTTCCCACGGGCAACGCTACGGGCCCGCCTGCCTGGGTCCCGCCCGTCGGATGACCACACCCGCCCGGCGCAGAGTGTTGGTCACGGTGCTGGGCGACACGTCGAACCTCGCTGCCAGCCGAGCCAGCGACCACCCGTCCTCGTAGAGGCGGATCGCGTCGGGAAGGTCCTCCGGGCGGATACCACGACGCCGAAGCACGCCCTTCCGCTTGAGGATGTGATGCACCGTGTCCCGGTGAACTCCGAACTGGGTGGCGAGCTTCTTGACCCCAAGGCCAGCAACGTGCGCGGCGACCAGCTGGTCGACCTCCTCGGGATCTAGACGCTTCTGCGCCTGCTTCGACGCCCGGCCGGCAGCCTTCGGCCTCGCTGCTCGCGGCAACTCAAGGAGGGACCGGAGGCGTTCTACGTGGTCAGCGTGGTTCGAATAGGCCTTCACAAGCTCCACCCGTCATCACTTCGCAACGCGCTCAGGCCACCAGCGAGTGGCGGCCTGAGCGCGTTGTGGGGCTTCGGGGCTCGGCCCCGGGGCTCGACGTCCTCGACGCCGGCCCCCTTCGCCCTCGAGGACGAGCTGCCCGAGATCGCCGGGAAGCCGGCCGGGCGGGGGAGGCCGGCCGGGGCGGACGGCCGGCGCTCCAGCGGCCCGTCCACCCCCGGCCGGTTTGCGCCGCGCGCCGGGGCGTCGCCTACGGTCCTGTTGGGGCGTGCCGGGAAGTCTGGTCGGCGACATCTGCTCGCGCGACCGAGGACGACCGCCACGCATGGACGCCATCCCGTACCTCGCCACGTTGACCGCCCTCGCCGGGCTCGCTCTCGCCGCCTGGTTCTTCGTCCAGGTGAGTCGGTCCGACCCGGGCAACGACCGGATGGTCAGCCTGATGACGGCGATCCAGGACGGGGCGCGGGCCTTCCTGCGCCGCCAGTACACCTGGGTGGCCGGGTTCGTGGTCGTGATGGCGGCGCTCATCGCCATCTTCCTCGACTACGGCCGGCCGTGGGGGGCGATCGCGTACGTGAGCGGCGCCGTGCTCTCGGGCCTGGCCGGCTTCGTGGGCATGACCGTCGCCACCCGGGCCAACGCCCGCACCACGCAGGCGGCCCGGACCGGCGGGGCGCGGGACGCGCTGCCGCTGGCGTTCCGGGGCGGCGCGGTCATGGGCTTCGCGGTGGCGGGCCTGTCGCTGGCCGGCCTCGGCCTCAGCTACCTGCTCTACGTCGAGCTGCTCGAGGTCGACGACCCGTTCAGCGTGCTGACCGCCTTCGGGCTCGGCGCCAGCTCGATCGCCCTGTTCGCCCGCGTGGGCGGCGGCATCTACACCAAGGCCGCCGACGTGGGCGCCGACCTGGTCGGCAAGGTCGAGGCCGGCATCCCCGAGGACGACCCCCGCAACCCGGCCACGATCGCCGACAACGTGGGCGACAACGTCGGGGACGTGGCGGGCATGGGCGCCGACCTGTTCGAGTCCTACACCGGGTCGATCATCGCCCCGGTGGCGCTCGCCGCCTTCCTCGGCGGGATCACGACCGACAACGCGCCCGAGCTGTTCTTCTTCCCGCTGGCCATCGCCGCGGTCGGCATGGTCGCCTCGATCGTGGGGGCGTTCACGGTCCGGTCGTCGGGCAGCACGAACGTCCACGACCTCGGCAAGGCCCTGCACCGCGGCACCAACACGGCGGCGGCGCTCACCGTGGTGGGTGTCTTCGCCCTGGGCGCCGCCCTGTTCAGCGGCAGCGACGTCGTGGAGAACTGGTGGGGCCTGCCGGTCGGCGTCGTCGGCGGCCTGGTCATCGGCTACGGCATCGGCAAGGTGGCCGAGATCTGGACGTCCGACGAGTTCTCGCCGGTCAAGAAGATCGCCCGCCAGTCCGAGACCGGCCCCGCCACCACGATCCTCGGCGGCATCTCGGCCGGCATGGTGTCGGTCGCCGCCTCGGTCGCCCTCGTGGCCATCGGCATCGGCGTCGCCTACTGGGGCGGCCAGCAGTCCGGCGTGGAGGGCCTCGACCTCGGTATCTACGGCATCGCCTGCGCCGCCATCGGCATGCTCGCCACCACCGGCGTCGTCGTCTCGGTCGACGCCTACGGCCCCATCGCCGACAACGCCGGCGGCATCGCCGAGATGGCGCACCTGCCGCCCGAGGTGCGCGAGGTCACCGACAGCCTCGACTCGCTCGGCAACACCACGGCGGCCGTGGCCAAGGGCTTCGCCGTGGGCTCGGCCGCCCTCACCGCCCTCGCCCTGTTCAAGGCGTTCGAGGCGGCCATCGTGGCCGCCGGCGGCGACCCCCTGAGCCTCGACATCGGCGAGGTCGGCGTGTTCGTCGGGCTCTTCCTCGGCGCCATGGTGCCGTTCCTGTTCGCGGCGCTCACCATCGACGCCGTCGGCCGGGCCGCCAACCGCATGATCGAGGAGGTGCGGCGCCAGTTCCGCGAGATCCCCGGGTTGCGCGACGGGAAGGCCGGCGTCGACCCGGAGTACGCCCGCTGCGTCGACATCTCCACCAGCGCCGCGCTCCGGGAGATGGCGGTCCCCGGCCTGCTGGCCGTGGTCGTGCCGCTGGTGATCGGGCTCATCGACGTCGACGCCCTCGGCGGCTTCCTGGCCGGATCGCTGGTCGTCGGCTTCTGCCTCGCCATCTTCATGGCCAACGCCGGCGGCGCCTGGGACAACGCCAAGAAGTACATCGAGGCCGGGGCCCACGGCGGCAAGGGCGGCGATCCCCACAAGGCCGCGGTCGTCGGCGACACCGTGGGCGACCCGTTCAAGGACACGTCCGGGCCGGCGATGAACATCCTCATCAAGGTGATGACGATCGTCAGCCTGATCTTCGCCTCGGCGTTCGTCTGACCGCCGCCTGACGCCCACCGCACGAGAACCGGCCGGCTCGCCGACCGCCCGCCGCTCGGCGTAGCGTGAGGGCGCGGACAGGTTTCGAGTGACGACCGCGCGGGCGCAGCTCGGGCGGACGGACGGACGAAAGGGGCGGACCACATGCCTTCAACGGGGCGCGAGCGGGCGGCGGCGGTGCGCGAGCGGGCGGGAGTCCTCCGCGCCTGGGCGGGCGAGCTCGGTGAGCGGGCGGGGGCGCTGCTCGTCCGGCGGGTGCGGCCGTGGGTGCGGTCGCGGGCGCTGGTGCGGCGGGCGCTGTACGACAGCCACAACGCCGCCGGTTTCAGCAGCCTCTACGAGCACGAGAAGATGCTCGCCGACTCGACGCGGGTCGACACCTACCAGGCGGCCATCGCCCGGCACGTGGGGCCCGACGACGTCGTCCTCGACCTGGGCACCGGGACGGGCGTGCTGGCCATGCTCGCCGCCCGGCAGGGGGCCCGGCGGGTGTACGCCATCGACCACGCCCCGATCGTCGAGGTGGCCGAGGCGCTCGCCCGCCACAACGGCATCGACACGATCACGTTCGAGCAGGTCAACAGCCGGTCGTACACGCCGCCCGAGAAGGTCGACGTCATCGTCCACGAGCAGATCGGCGACTCGCTGTTCGATGAGAACATGATGGTCGACAACCTGCTCGACCTGCGACGGCGAGCGCTGCGGCCGGGCGGGCGCATCCTGCCGGCCCGCTTCGAGCTCTACGTCGAGCCGGTGGCGCTGCGCTCCGACCGGCGCGTGCCGTTCCTCTGGGAAAACCGGTTCCACGGCCTCGACTTCGGCATCGCCCGCCACGACGAGCCGCCGCTGGCCCGCCACCGTAACCCCGGCCACCACTACCGGTGGATGCTGCTCGACCGCTCGGTGGCCCACTTCCTCACCGAGCCGGCGCCGGCCGTGACGTTCGATCTCGACACGCTGCCGGGCTCGCACCACCTCCCCCGCGTGGTCGAGGCGGCCCGGCCCGTGACCCGGGCGGGCGGGCTCGACGGCTTCTGCGTGTACTTCCGGGCCATCTTCGACGACGAGATCTCGCTCACCACCTCGCCGCTGGCGCCTCCCACCAGCTGGGGCACCCGGATCTTCCGGACACCCCACACCCCCTGCGACGCCGGCGACGAGCTCGCCTGGCGGGTCGAGCTCACCGACCTGACCAACCCCGGAAGCTGGTCGGTCACGTCGTCGGCGACGCCGGGCCGCCGGACGGCCGGACGGGCGGCGGCCGTGCCGACGGGAGCGACGGCCCGCTGACGCGCCGGCGCGCGGGGCGCCGGTCGCGCCCGTGGGGCGCCCCGGGCGCGGCTGAGGTGCCTTGAATAGCTGTTCACCGACTGCCAACCTCGGTCGCCGACCACCCAAAGTGACCAGGTCGGTGCAGATGTCAGACGCCCACCCGCCCGACGCGCCGCAGGCCAACCCGACGGACCCGACGCCCACGTCGGCCGAGGCCCCGCCCGCCGCGGACCCGACCCCAGACCCCGCCGACGAGACGCCCGCGCATGCGGAGCCGCCCGCCGCGGCGACCCCGGCGCCCACCGCGGCGGAGCCGGCGCCGGCCGCCGCGGCCGATCCGGCGCCCGCCTCCCCAGAGCCGACCCCCGCGCCGACCGGGGAGGCCCCGACCCCGCCGGACGCCGCGCCCGCCTCCCCGGAGCCGCCCCCCTCCCCGACAGACGGAGCACCCGCTCCGGAGCCGGCGCCCAGCGCGCCGATGTCGTCGTTCCCAGCGGCCGACGTGCCCGCACCACCCGCGGCAGGGGCCGCGCCGCCGGCGGCGGGGGCCGCGCCCGCGCAGCCCACCCCTGCACCGGTGGCCCCGGCGCCCGCCGCGGCGAAGGCGACGCCTCCCGCCGCGGCGACGGAGGCCGCGCCCGCTCCTCCGCCGCCGGCGCCTGGCGCGCCGCCCCCGGCGGCCGACGCGCCCCCGACGCCCGAGCCACCGCCGGCCCCGGCGATGGCGGCGGCCGGGGCGTGGGGACCGCCGGGCCCGGCGGGACCGGGCAGCGTGGGCCCGGGCGGGCCGGCGCCGGCCGGACCCGCGCCCGCGGGGTCCGGGACGGCGGGGCCCGGAGCGCCGCCCCCGCCGCGGGGCCGGAAGCCCCTCGTCCCCCTGCTCATCGTCCTGGCGGTGATCGTCGTCGTGGGCGGCGCGTTCCTGCTGCTGTCCGGCGGCGACGACGAGGGCGGCGACGGCGGTAGCGGCGAGAGCGCCGGCGGCGACGGCGCCTCGGCGGCCGCCGGCGACACATCCGACCCCGAGGCCGCGGCCAACGCCTACGTCGCGGCGGTCAGCTCCGGCGACTGCGAGGCCTACGTCGCCCTGTGGAGCGAGGACTATCTCGGCGACGACACCGTCGAGGAGGCCGTGCAGGACTGCGAGGCCGACGGCGGCCCCACTCCGATCCGGGGGACCGTGACCGACATCGAGGTGATCTCCGAGGACGGCGACTCCGCGTCGGTGGGGATCGAGAGCCAGAACGAGTCGGGCGAGACGACCTACCGGGAGCTCGGTTTCGTCCACGAGGAGGACGGGTGGCGCTGGACGGGCGCGATCTTCGCCGGCCCCCCGCCCGACGATTTCGGCGACGACGGCGCGGACGACGGCGGCTTCGGGGACGACGGCCCCGACGACGGCGGCTTCGGCGACCCGCCCGACACCGACCGCGGCTCCGACGGCGGCAGCCGCCTCGGTGAGCACGACGGGTCCGGCAGCCAGGAGGAGTTCCGGGAGGAGCTCGAGCGGCGACGCGAGGAGCTCTGCCGGGACCTGCCCCCCGGCTACGGCGGCTACTACGACGACCCGGAGGAGCAGTTCGAGGCCTGCATGAGCGGCGAGCTCTTCGGCTGACCCCGGCTCCGCCCGCCGGATCGCCGCCCCCGTCCCACCTCCGCCCGACGGTCAGATCGGGCGGAGGTGGGCGACCTGGATGCCGTGCTCGGCCTCCAGCCGCCGGGCGATCAGCGAGCGGTGGCAGGCCTCGGGGTTGGTCTCGACGCAGAACAGCGCGGCGGTCCCGTCGGGCGGCAGCGCGGCGACGATCGGCCCGAGGTCGGCCTGGTCGAGGATCTCCGCCGTGTAGCGGCGGGCGAACTCGGGGGCGATCTCGCGACGCGAGCGGATCCCGACCCCGCGGCGGGCGTCCTCGGCCTGCAGGATCCGGCGGAGCTCGGTGGTCGGGGCCAGCTCGATGTGATGCTCGTAGCCGATGCCGGCCTCGGCGAGGGCGTCCTGCAGCCGGCGGGCGTTGGCCCAGGCGTACTCGGAGCCGCGCACGTTCCGGCGCTGGCGGACGTCGAGCAGCAGGCGGACGTCCGCCTCCCGCAGGGCCCGCAGGAAGGACTCTCGGTCGAAGCCGTAGACGCCGATCGTCACCATTCGGGTCGTCGCCGTGTGGGGCACGGGGATCACCACCTGCTCGTTCGGGCCGCGGCGACGGCCGACGCCCAGTGGAGCGGAGCCGACCGCCGCGCGGCAGCTCGTGCTGCGTGCAACCGACCGGAAGGCTCCCACACTCGGGCCGCAGCGGCGCCGGCCGTCCGCCGCACGCCCCGGCCAGGGCCCCGGAGCCGCCGCCCGCCGGCACCGGCCGGTGCTAGGCGATCACGTAGTCGTCCGGGTCGAGGTCCCGGGTCATCTCCCAGCAGTGGTCGATCGACCAGGGCGACAGCGTGTAGACCTTGCCGGCCGGGTTCTTGTAGTGGCTGTGGGTGATCGACGGGTGGGCCCACACGAGCTGGCTGATCTCGGCCTGGTGGCGCTCGGCGTAGGCGTCGTGCACCTCGGGCCGGACCTCGATCGTCCGGGCGCCGCGGGTCAGCGTGGCCCGGATGGCCTCGAGGGCGTAGCTCACCTGGAACTCCGAGTGGAAGAACAGGCTGGCGCTGTGGGCCAGGTTGGTCCCCGGGCCGTAGACGCAGAAGAGGTTCGGGAACCGAGGCACGGTCACGCCCAGATAGGCGGTCGGCTCGTCGCCCCAGTGCTCGCGCAGCGACAGGCCGTCGCGCCCGACCACCTCCATCGAGGCCAGGAACTCGTTGTGGCGGAAGCCGGTGGCGTAGCAGATGACGTCGGCCTCCCGCAGGACCCCGTCGACGGTGACGACGCCCTCGGGCACGATCCGCTCGATGCCCGTGCGCACCAGCTCGACGTTGGGCCGGCGCAGCGCCCGCAGCCAGTAGCCGTCGTCCTGCAAGATCCGCTTGCCGAACGCCGGGTAGTCGGGCAGCGACTTCTCGATCAGGTCGGGGCGGCCCGCCAGCTGCGAGGTGATCCACGCCCTCAGTTGCTCGGCCCGCAGGGCGTTGCCCTCGTTGACGGCCACGGGGCGGTCCGTGCCACCGCCGGCGCCGGCACCACCACCGCGGGCCTCCCAGTCCGGGTCGACCCGGTACGGCTCGACGCCGGTGGCGATCCCCGGGTAGGTCATGAGGAACCGGAAGTAGCGGGCGTAGAACGGCAGGTGCCGCTGCGCCCACCGGTCCCCCGGCGGCACCGGGGTCCGGTACACCGGGTTGGGGAACATCCACTGGGCCGTGCGCTGGTAGATGGCCAGCCGCCCGACCTCCTCGGCGATGGTCGGGGCGATCTGGAAGCCGCTGGCGCCGGCGCCGACGAGGGCGAACCGGACGCCCCGCAGGTCGAGGTCCTCGGGCCAGCGGGCCGAGTGGAACCAGGGGCCGGCGAAATCGTCCATCCCCGGGATGTCGGGCAGGTGCGGCAGGTTGAGCGATCCCACGGCGCTGATCACGAACCGGGCCTCGAGCTCCTCGACCGTCCCGTTCGGCCCGGTGGCCGCCACCCGCCACACGGCGGTGTCCGGGTCCCAGCGCAGCGACGTCACGGTCGTCCCGAACCGGCACCGGGGCCGCAGCCCGTACGCGTCGACGACCCGAGCGAAGTAGTCGCGCAGCTCGGGCTGCCGGCAGTAGTACTCGCTCCAGTGGTGGGAGGGCTCGAACGAGTAGCAGTACTGGTGGCTGCCGACGTCGACGCGGGCGCCCGGGTAACGGTTCTCCCACCAGGTGCCGCCCGGCCCGGCGTTCTTGTCGAGGATCGTGAACGGCAGGCCGGCCTGGGCGAGGCGGATGCCGGCCAGGATGCCCGACTCACCACAGCCGATCACGACCACGGGCGACGCCGCCTTGACGTCGGATGGGATCTCGTCCGACCAGGTGATCGCCCGGCTGTCGGCGCCGTCGAACTGCATGTCCTCGAGCAGCATCCCGAGGAGGCGGCCCTCCAGGGGTCGGCAGGCCAGGAACGACAGGGTCTCGACCAGCAGGTCGCGCCCCAGGGGCACGGGCCGGCAGCCGCCGTCGCGGTAGGCCGCGACGGCCGGGACCGCCCGGCGCCGCACCTCGGCCTGCACCTCCGGGGGCAGACCGCACTGGTAGTCGCCGGGCGACGCCACCCGGGGAAGCGGCCGGTCCCGGATCCACGACGGATCGCCGGTCATGTGGACCAGCGAGCACAGCAGCGCCGGCACGCTCACATCCTCGAGGGCGCCGGCGACCGCGGCGTCGCCGTCGGCGAACGGCTCACCCAGGTGCGGGTTCCGCATCTCTTATACAGTATGCGACGCTCGTGGCCGGAGCCGGGCCGCCCGCTTGACCTGCCCTGACCTGCGCCCGTCTTGTGCACCGGGTTGCACCCGTCAGGTGGGCATCAGCTTCGCGGCACGCTAGGTTCATCTGCTCGACACGTTGATGTGACACCGGGTCCCTACGGTCCCGGCAAGGGGTGAGCCGGGAAGTCTGGTCGGCGCTGGTCTCGTGCTGCGCCAGGAGGACCTGTGATGCGAGTGACCTGCCCCGATACCGCCCGTCCGACGGTCCTGATGCCGGCATGAGCGGCGGCGCGGGCGGCCCCACGAACGCCGACGCAAACGGCGGCGCGGGCGGCGCAAACGGCGACGCGCCGGTGCGCCACACCTGGTCGGAGTCCGACCGGTTCGTGCCCCGCACGGTCGTGCGGCCGGTGCAGCGGCTGATGGACCACGAGGCCGCCGGCGGCATCGCCATGCTGGTCGCCGCCATCGCGGCCATCGCCTGGGCCAACTCCCCGTGGTCGGCCAGCTACACCGACCTGTGGGAGACGCACCTCGTGGTCGAGCTGGGCGACGTGCTCCACCTCGACCACCTGTCGCTGCAGGCGTGGATCAACGACGCGCTGATGACCGTGTTCTTCCTGCTCGTCGGCTTGGAGATCAAGCGCGAGCTGGTGCACGGCGAGCTGCGCGACGTCCGGGCCGTCGCCCTGCCCGTCATGGCTGCGCTGGGCGGGATGGCCGTGCCGGCCGCCATCTACGCCGCGTTCAACGCCGGCGGCGCCGGGAGCAAGGGCTGGGGCATCCCCATGGCCACCGACATCGCCTTCGCCGTCGGCGTCGTGACGCTGCTGGGCCGGCGGGTCCCGCTCGCCGCCAAGATCTTCCTGCTCACGCTCGCCATCGCCGACGACGTGGGGGCGATCGTCGTGATCGCCATCTTCTACACCGGCGACCTGTCGTGGGGGTGGCTGGCGACCGCCCTGGTCGCGCTGGTCGTGGTCGCCGCCCTGCGTCGGGGCGACGTGCAGGCGCTGGCCCCCTACCTGGCGGTCGGGGGCGTGATGTGGTTGGCGCTGCTGGAGTCCGGCGTCCACGCCACGCTCGCCGGCGTGGCGTTGGGCCTGCTGACGCCGGCGTGGCCGCTGCGGTCGCCGCGCCGCTTCCCCGCCGACGCCCGGGCCCTGATCGACCGGATCGAGCGCGCCACCGACGACCGCGTCCTCACCGAGGAGGAGTACGAGACCAACGAGCAGCTCATGGCCGAGGTGGCGCGGCTCTCGGTCTACTCGACGAGCCCGCTGGAGCGCCTCGAGCGCGCGCTCTCGCCGTGGGTGGCGTTCGTCATCGTGCCGCTGTTCGCCCTGTCGAACGCGGGCGTGGAGCTGTCGGGCGACGCCCTCCGGGGCCTCGTGACCGACCCGGTCACGCTCGGCGTGGGGCTCGGGCTCGTGGTCGGGAAGACCGTGGGCATCGTCGGGATGGCCGCCCTGGCCGTCAAGCTCGGCATCGGCCGGCTGCCGGCCGGCACGACGTGGCGGACCATGACCGGCCTGGGCGCCTGCGCCGGCATCGGCTTCACGGTCGCCCTGTTCATCACCAACCTGTCGTTCGCCGACCCCGAGCTGGCCGGGTCGGCCAAGGTCGGCATCCTCGCCGGCAGCCTGGTGGCGGGGGTGATCGGGTACACGGTGCTGCGCACCGCCATCCCGGCGGCGGAGCCGGCTCCCGCCGAGCCGTCGGAGGCGCCGGACGGTGCGGCCCCGGCCGACGGGTCGGTCCAGCACGGCGCGGGGGCGACCCGGGTTGCGCCCCAGCACCCGGCCGGCACGGCGCGGCCGTGAGCTGACCGACCCGCGGCGGCGCGACCGCGTGCCGCGGGCCGGGGCGGGCCACCGAGCGCGGCCGTCGGGATGACCCCGGGCGCGAATTGGGCAAGGATGGTTTGGTGGCTGGAGGCGGTGATCGGACCCGGCGCGACCGGTTCGACGGGCAGTTCCCCGCCGTGCTGGACGGGGTGCGGGTCGGCGAGCCCTGGGCCTTCGACCGGGTGTTCCGGACCTTGGCGCCGATGGTCGCGGGCTATCTGCGCGCCCAGGGGGCCGCGGAGCCCGACGACCTGACGAGCGAGGTCTTCCTCGGCGTCCTGCGCAACGCCGGGCGGTTCGAGGGCGACGAGGCCGCCTTCCGGTCGTGGGTCTTCACGATCGCCCACCGGCGGCTGACCGACGAGCGGCGGCGCCGGGGGCGCCATCCGGCCCTCGAACCGCTGGCGCACGCCGCCGAGGCGGCGGCGCCCGACGACGTCGAGGCGGCCGTCGGCGAGGCGCTGGGCACCGACCGGGTGCGGGCGCTGTGCGCGCAGCTGTCGCCCGACCAGCGCGACGTCGTGCTGATGCGCCTGGTAGGGCGGCTGACCGTCGACGAGGTGGCGACGGCCCTGGGCCGGACGCCGGGGGCGGTCAAGGCGCTCCAGCGCCGGGCCTTCCGGGCCCTCGACCGGGCCCTCGAGCGGGAGGGGGTGCGCCCGTGAGCGGCGACACCCCCCGCCCCGACGACGACCCGCTGGCGACCCTGCTGGACGACGCCACGATCGACGCCCTCGTCTCCGGCGAACCCGTCGACCCCCGCCTCGACCACCTCGCCGCCTTCGCCGACGACGCCCGAGCCGCCGGCGACGGCCCACCACCCCGCCCCTCACCCGCCCTCGCCGCCCTCCTCTCCCACGGCGCACCGCCGGCCGAGGCGGCCGCCCCCACGCGCCCGCTCGGCGCCCGGCGGGCGGGCCGACGCCGCGTGACGGCTGCGGCGGCCAGCGTGGCCCGCCTCGGCACGCTGGCCAAGGTTCTCCTCGCCGCCGCCTTGGGCGTGGTCGGCCTGGGGGCCGCCGGGGCGGCGGGGGCGCTGCCCGAGCCGGCCGACCAGCGGGTCCGCCAGGTGATCGAGGCCACGACGCCCGTCGACTTCCCGGACCCGGCCGACGACCGGCAGGACGAGCCCGACGAGGACCGTCCGGGCGGTCACGGGGGCCCGGCGCCCGGCGCCACGCCCGGCGGGCCCGGCGCCGGGGGTCCCGGGTCGGACGATCCCGACCGGCCGGGCCGGGGCGACGGCGCCCCCGGCCGGGGCCCCGACTCGCCGGGCCGCGGCCCGGCCAGCGGCGGGCCAACCGGCGGCGGTCCGGCCGGCGGCGGCCCCGGGTCGGTCGGGCCGCCCACCTCGACGCCCGCCGCGACGGCGCCCGGAGACCCGAGCCCGGGGGCGCCGGGCGGTGGGGACGGCAACGCTCCGTCCGAGCCGCCGGGCCAGTCCGGGGGCCAGGGCCAAGGTCAGGGTCAGGGCCGGGGGAACGCCCCGGGCCCGCCGGGCGCGTCCGGGGGCACCGGCGAGGCGCCCGGCCCGCAGAACCAGCCCTCAGGACAGGGGCAGGGGACAGGGGCAGGGGCAGCGCTAGGCCGCGCTCAGACGTCGGCGGCCGGGGCGGCCGTCATGTCCATCCGCAGCCGGGTGAGCCGGGTCGAGGCGATGCGCCAGCCGTCGCCGGTCCGGCGGTAGGTCTCGTGGTAGTGGCCGAAGCCGTGGAGCTCGTTGCCGTCGGCGAACCGCAGGCGGTCCTCCATCGCCCAGATGCCGGTGGCCGTGTCCGGCGACGTGATCTCGATCTCCGGCGTGTGGCAGTGGTGGACGGTGACGACGTCGGTCAGCGTCGGCACGAGGAAGGCGAGGAACTCGTCGGCGCCGGTGACGACGCTCCCGCCGGACTCGGTGGTGTCGACCGTGACGTCGTCGGTGAGCAATGCCTGGAACGCCGGCCAGTCCTTGGTGTCCAGCGTGCGGCAGTAGCGGGCCTTGAGCTGCTTGATCGCCTCGATGTCGCCGATGTCCTCGGCCGGGACCCGTCCGGTGGCACCCGTCACCCCATCCCCCTTCGCTCGGTCGCCCTCCTTGTTACCGCCCGCCCCCGCCGCCCGCGCTGCACCGTCGCCGTGCTGCGACCGTCGCCGCCGGGTCCGTGGCCGAGCCGCGTCCGCACGACGTCCGCCACGTGTTCGCTCGTCCGTGGCCACGGGCGCAGTGTTGGCGATGTCGCCCTGTAGAAAAAGGGGATCGGCTTCGCTGTCGACGTTCCGGCCACCACTCCGCTCGACCCGCGGGAGCGGCGGGACGAGTGGCGGCTCGCGGTGTTGATCGTGGCGCTCGTCGTCGCCGGCTTCTCCGACCCGCCGAAGGACGAGCGGCCGGCCCGGCCGCGCGAGCCGGCGGTGCGGCCGCCGACCGGGGCGCTCGGGCGGCGCCACGTCCGGCCGCCGCGGAGCTGCTGAAACCACCGCCTCGGACACGGCGGCCTTCGCCGGCCGGGCCCGGCCAGCCCGACCTGGGCCGGCCCCTCAGCCCCGCTCCGCCCAGCGGGCCACGTTGGCCAGCACCGGCTCGGGGTCCGCCAGCGACGCGCACAGGGTGCGGTGGTAGAGGCACTCCTCGGCCGACCGCAGCGTCGTCCCCGGGAACCGGGCCCGGTAGGCGTCGACGTCGATCCGGTCCTCGGCGGTGAGCGTCGGCAGCAGGTCGGCGGTGCCGCTCCCCTCGTCGAACTGGGCCTTGTCCCGCCAGACGACCGAGTCCGGCAACAGCCCGTCGACGGCCAGGCGGAGCACCGTCTTCTCCGGCGCCCCCTCGCCCGGGCGGCGCAGGGCGGGCGGGATCGACAGGGCGGTCTCGATCACCTCGAGGTCGAGGTAGGGGACCCGGGCCTCGAGGGCGTGGGCCATGGTGATCCGGTCGACCCGCTGCAGGTTGACGTGGTGCAGCTCGGCCAGCGAGCGGCGGGCGTCGGCCTGGAGGGCGGCGTCGCTGGTCAGGTCCTTGTGGTAGCGGTAGCCGGCGAACAGCTCGTCGGCACCCTCGCCGGTCAACACGACCTTGACGTGCTCGGCGGCCAGGCGGGCGGTGAACCAGGTGGGCACGGCGCTGCGGACGAGGTCCTGGTCGAACGACTCCAGCGCGTGGACGATCTCGGGCAGCGCCGCCCGGATCTCCCGGGGGTCGAGCACGTACTCGTGGTGGATCGTGTCCAGGTGATCGGCGACCAGCCGGGCCGCCGCCAGGTCGGGGCTGCCGGCGAGGCCGACCGAGAACGTGTGCAGCTCGTCGACGTGCGGGCGCAGGAGCGCCACGATGGCGCTGCTGTCGAGCCCGCCGGACAGGAAGGCGCCGACCGGCACGTCGCTCATCAGGTGCCGGACGACCGCCGCTTCCAGGGCGTCGCGCACCCGCGCCGCGTGGTCGGCGAGCGTGCCGTCGACCGGGGCGGGGTCAGGCAGCTCGTAGTAGCGGTGGCTGCCCGAACGGCTCGACCACACCGTCCCGGGCGGGAACGGCCGGACGTCGGTCGTGCCCGTCGGGAACGCCCGCAGCTCGCTGCTGAACACCAGGCTCGTCCGGTACCGGCCGGTGTAGAGGGGCTTGATGCCGATCGGGTCGCGGCCGAGGATCAGCTCGCCGTCGCGGGCCAGGGCGAAGGCGAACATGCCGTGGAGGCGGGCGGTGGCCGCCGGCGCGGCCTCGTGCAGCAGGTGGAGGATGACCTCGCTGTCACTACGGGTGGCGAACGGCCGGTCGGCCTCGAGCTCGCGGCGAAGGGACGGGGCGTTGTAGACCTCGCCGTTGGCGACGAGGGCGTGGGTGGCGGACCGTGGGCCGGACCGGTCCTCGGCGTTCGCCGCGGCGTGCGGGGCGGCCGCCGGCGCGAGCAGCGGCTGGTCGCCGCCCTCCACGTCCACGATGCTGAGGCGGCGATGCCCCAAGGTGCCGAGGCCGGGTTCGGAGTAGAGCCCGTGGGCGTCGGGCCCCCGGTGGACGAGGCGATCGAGCATCGCCGTCACCGTCTTCGGATCATCCGCTCCCCACGTCCCGGCAATTCCACACATTTGTCCAGGTTACCGGCGTTTTCCGGAGCCGAAACCGAGCGTTCACGCCCCGTGCGGCTCCCGGAAACCAACGTGCCGTTAGCTCCCCGCCACGACGCGACCAGGAGCGAGGTGCCATGCGCGGAAGGGGCCGGGGAGCAACCGTCTCCGTCGACTCTGTCGACTCTGTCCACGCTCTCGATGCTCTCGACGACCGGCGCATGGCCGATCTGCCGCGGCGACACGCCGCGGGCGGCGTGCCGCGGGTCGTCATCTGGGAGGCCGACGGCTCGCCCGACGGGCGCCACCGCTACGGCGACGCCATCGCGGCCCGGCTGGCGGCGGCCGGCATCGCATCGACGACCGTGCCGCTGGCCCGGCGGCGGCCGAGCACCGAGGAGCTGGCCGCGCCGGTCCACGTGCTGAGCGGGGGCGAGACGTCGGCGACCTCGAACCGGCGCTGGGTGCGGGCGGCCCGGCGCTCGCTGGAGCCGGTCCTCGTCCGGGCGCGGGCCGGCGAGGCCGCGGTCACCGGGATCTGCTTCGGCGCCCAGCTGATCGCCGCCACGCTGGCCGGGCCGGGGGCGGTCTCGCCCCACCCGTCGGGGATGGAGGCCGGGCTGGCGGTGGTCTCCGGCTCTGCGGCCTCCGGCTCTGCGGGCTCCGGCGCCGGGGCCGCCGGGGTGGTCGTGTCCGAGCTCCACCATCACCGCGTCGAGGTGGAGGCGGTCGCCGCCGTCGGCGGGGACGTCCTGCTGTCCAACGACCACACCGAGGTGCAGGCGTTCGCGGTGGGACCGGCGATCGTCGGCCTCCAGTTCCACCCCGAGCTCGACCCGGCCGCCATGCGGGCGACGCTCGGCGCCCACCGCCCGACCCTGCTGGCCCACGCCGCCGACCCCGCCGCCGCCCTGGCCTCCGTCGACCTCTTGGCCGACCGCTGGTGGGCCGGCGCCTTCGACCGCTTCATCGTCGACCCCGCCCGCCCCCGCCCCCTCACCCCGACGCCCCTCACCCCCTCCCCTCACTCC
>DATCLS010000073.1:0-54497 GCA_036563805.1 Acidimicrobiales bacterium
TCCTCGACCTGGCGGACGCCGGGGGTGCGGTGCCCGTTCTCCCACATGCTGAGCGTCGGCCGGCGGACGACGCCCTGCTCCTCCAGTTGACGGAGGCTGATCCGGGCGACCTCCGTACGCCACGTACGGAGGAGCCACGGAGCCCCCAACGTTCCGTCCGCCATGGCGTCTCATCGTACGCCCGGCTCGCGCTCAGCGGTCGGGCGCCCCCCCGGGACCCGCCCGAGGCCGGCCCCGGGACCCTCGCCGGGCGCCCCCCGGGACCCGCCCGAGGCCGGCCCCGGGACCCTCGCCGGGCGCCCCCCGGGACCCCGCCGCAGGCCGGCGCCCCTGCCAAAGATCTGACGGTGTGTTAGAAGGGAAGCGTGCCTCGGATCGAGATCCCGGACGGTGAGGGGCCGGAGGTCACGCGGGCGCTGAGCCTCGTCCCCCACTTCGTCGCCGCCGTCGACGCCAAGGAGAAGGCGGTGTGGGCGAGCCCGCTGCCACGCCGCGTCCACGAGCTGGTGCGGATGCGGGTGGCCGAGATCAACGGCTGCACCCTGTGCCTGAGCTGGCGCAACGACTGGGCCGACGAGGCGTCGCTGGCCGCCGTGTCGCAGTGGGCCACGAGCGACCTGTTCTCCGACGCCGAGCGGGTGGCCATCGAGTACGCCGAGCGGTTCTGCACCGACTCCACCAACATCGACGACGGGCTGATGGCCCGCCTGGCCGAGCACTACACGCCGGCCGAGATCGTCGACCTCACGCTGGTCATCGGCAAGTACCTGGCGATGGGGCGGTTCATGCAGGTGCTCGACCTCGACCAAGCCTGCACGCTCAGCTACGACGCCGACGGCAACCTGGTGACGGCCGATCGGGGGTAGGGGCTGCGTCCGGCGGGGCCGGGTCGCTCCGGGTGTGTCCTGCGCTGTGCGGGGTCGCCCGTCGGGGTCGGCGTGTGGGCCCGCGGTCTTGGGGCCGGCGGTTCCTGGCGCCGGGGACGACGGTCAGGAACGCCGGGCGAGCAGGCCCCGGGCGTAGGCGGCCTGGCCGGCGTGCTGGAGGCTGTCGTCGGCCACGCTCACCAGCCGGACGCCGAGCGTGACCGCCGGGGTCCAGCGGCGGTCGACGATTCGATCGAGGTCGGACGGGCTGAGGTCGCGGAGCATGGTGCGCGTCCGTTCGGTCACCGCGTCGAGGTAGTCGAGCAGCACGCGGGGGGAGTCGGGCCGGACCGCCGCCACCTCCGCCGCCGTGTGGCCGTAGCCGGTGTTCGACGGGTCGGGCTCGAGCCCGAACCGGGACGCCCAGTCCCCGCCGGTCCACAGTTGGTCGGCGTCGAGCAGCTCGGCGATGTGGTGGTCCTGCACCCGGGCCAGGTGCCAGACGAGCCAGGCGATGGTGTTGGCGCCCGGCTCCGGCGGCTCGGTCAGCTGGGCGAGCGGGAGCCCGTCGACCGCCTGCCGGGCCAGCGGCGGGATGCGGTCGTAGAGCTCGATGAGCAGCGCAGAGACGTCCACACCCCCGAGTCCAGCACGGACGGTGGGCGATTGCCGGGGACCCGGCCCGGACGCCCGCTCGGGCGGCCTTCTCGGGCGGTTCCGTTGGCCGTTTCGTCGCGGGTTTCGTGGCGGTCGGGGCGGGGACTCCCGCGCTACGGTCGCCCCCGATGTCCAGCGCCGATGCCAGCGAAGCCGAGAGTGCGGTCCGCCACTACCTGCTCTACCTGGAGGACCCGAGCAAGCTGCGCGACGAGGGCGAGATCCAGCGGAAGACCCAGGCCGTCCTCGACGCCACCGACCCGATCGACAAGCTGAAGGCCCTGGCCGAGCTCGAGCGGGCCGCCAAAGTCGACGAGGAGCCGCTGCGCAGGGCGTTCATCCGGCACGCCAAGGCTTGGGCCGAGCCCCAGGGCATCCCCGTGTCGGCGTTCCGGGAGCTGCGGGTGCCCGACGACGTGCTGCGCGAGGCCGGGTTCGAGGTGCCGTCCGACCGGCGCCGGGGGCGGGGGCGCGCCCGGGTCGGTGAGGCCGGCGGCTCGGGGGCCGGTGCCGGGGCGGGCGGCGGTTCCGGTGCGGGCCAGCGACGTCAGCGGGCCAAGGCCGTACCGGTCGAGGACATCAAGGCCTACGTGCTCCAGCAGCACGGGACGTTCGTGCTGGCCGACGTCATGGCCGGTGTCGGCGGCAGCCCCGCCACGGTGCGCAAGGCGGTCGACGAGCTGGTCGAGGCCGGCCAGGTCGAGCGGCTCGGGCCGGTGCCCGACTACCACGGGCGGGGGCGGGCGCCCATCCAGTACGCCCACGTCTGAGGCGGGTCTGAGGCCCGGTCTGAGGCGAGGCGGTCGGGGTCGGGCCGTCGGGCTGGGTCCGGCTGGCCTCGTCAGTGGCCGTCGGGCTGGCCCGGGGCGAAGGGCCACTCCTCGAACACCCGGCAGCGGCCCTCGCCGTCGAAGCGCAGCACCCACAGGTCGCGCCACCGGGTCGGCGGGTCGCGGTGGTACTCGACCGCGACCCGGACGACCGCCGTGTCGCCGTCCACCGCCACGACCTCGCTGGTCATCGTGAACGGCTCGTCGGGGCCCTCGCGCTCGCTCTCCCACCACGGGCCGAGCCGGTCGAGGCCCTCGACCGGCTCGCGCCACGGGGACATGAAGTAGGAGACGTCGGGCGTGAACAGCTCGGCGAGCGGCTCGGTCCCGGCGGTGCGCCACGCCCGCTCGTAGCCGGCGACCCAGGCCTCGACGGCGGCCCTGTCCATGACGGCCATCCTCCCATGCCGATCGTCCCTCCCATGCCGATCGTCCCCCCGATGGCGCGGAGGGGACCCGGTGACCGTCGGCCGGAGCGGCCCTCAGCTGGCGGTCACGCCCACCGGCCGCGAGCACGACCAGCGGCGTGCGCTGTCCCGGTGCCTGGACGGCCGGCGGCCCGGCGGCTGAGCGGCCTTCCCTCGCCCGGGGCCCGGGGGTGGCGGGCCCTGAGGTCGTGTCCGGCCCGGTGGGGCCGGGCGGTCAGGGGGCGTGGACGCCGTCGGCGGCGGGCGGCGGGGGCCGGAGGGCGGCGGAGCCGGACCCGCCGTTGGGCGGGATGATGAGGCCGGCCGTCACCGCCAGCAGCACCGCCGTGCCGGCGACCAGGCCGAACGCCCACCGCAGCCCGACGGCCTCGGACACGGCCCCGAGCAACACCGGCTCCGCCAGGAACCCGAGCCGGGCGGCGAGCGACACGGTGGCGGCCCCGGCGCCGGCCGACACCCCGGGCGTGCGGACGGCGGCCGAGAAGGCCAACGGAAAGAACCCGGCCGCTCCCACCCCGGCCACCACCAGCCCGACGAGGAAGGCGCCGGCGTGGCCGGTCGCCGCCCCCAGCGTCAGGCCGGCGGCGACGAGCGTGCCGCCCAGCCGCAGCATGCGGGCGCCACCCAGCCGGTCGGTCAGCCAGTCGCCGGCCAGGCGTCCGGCCACCATGCCGGCGGTGAAGGCGGCCACGCCCAGGGCGGCGACGCCCTCGGTCGTGCCGTACCGCTGGAGGAGGATGGCGCTCCAGTCCGTCGGCGCCCCCTCGATCACGGCTCCGGCCACGGTGGCGGTCGCCAGAACCACCATCGCCGTCACCACTCGCCCGGACGACCCCGTGCCTGCCTGGTCGGCGAGGCCCGTTTGGTCGGTGCCCGCCTGGTCAGCGGGGTCCGCCTGGTCGGTGCCCGCCGGTGCGGTTGGCACAGGAGCGGCCTGGTCGGCTGGCTGGTCGTGCAGCCGGGCGCGAGGGGTGGGGGCGGGGGCCGGTCCCGGGCTCACCGGGGCCTCCGGCGGTTCGGTGGGGGCGAGGGCCGGGCGGGCGAACAGGCAGGCCGCCGCCAGCAGCGCCCCCACCACCGCCAGGTGCACGGTGAGCGGCACCTCGGTGGTCGCCGCCAGGGCGGCCAGGCCGGCGGCGGCCAGGGCGCCGAAGCTCCAGGCCGCGTGCAGCCGATGCATGACCGACCGGGAGGTGCGGTCTTCGTAGATGGCGCCGTTGGCGTTCATGGCGATGTCCATGGCGGCATCGACGGCGCCGATGACCGCCAGCGCTGCGAACAGCGAGCCGGCGTTGGGGGCGGCCCCGGCCAGCCACAGGCACCCGCCGAGGGCGACGGCGGCCCCCACCGCCAGCGTCCGGCTGCCGACGGCGTTGGTCAGCCGCCCCGCCACCGGGCTGGCCACCAGGGCCCCGAGCGCCAGGCCCACCAGGACCATGCCGAGCGTGCCGTCGGACAGGTCGAGCGCGGCCTGCCGCTCCGGCAGCCGCGCCAGGAAGCTCGGTCCGGCGAGCCCGTTGGCGGCGAACACGACGGCGATGGCCCCGGCCCTGGTCGGCATCCGCCCAGGGTGGCACGGCGATCGCCGAGCGCCGACCGACCCATGCCGATCGACTACAGCGATCATCACGCCGTGTGGCAACGTCGACGGGCGATGGACGCCCCGGCCTCCGACAGCGCCTTCGACACCTACGACCCCGAGCTGGCCGCCCACCTGCTCGACCCGAACCGCGACCTGCGGGACGGCCTGACCGGGTACCTCGGCATCCGCATGGTCGACGTCGGCCCGGGCTGGGCGACGGCCGAGGTCGAGGCGCGGGACGAGCTGGTCCACCGGTTCGGCGTGCTGCACGGCGGCGTGGTGGCCACGCTGGTCGACCAGGTGCTCGGTTCGGCCGTGTACCCGGTGGCGCCGCCGGGCACGTGGCCGGCGACGCTCGAGTTCAAGCTCAACTACCTGGCGCCCGTGCGGAGCGGCGTGGTGCGGGCGACCGCCCGCATCGTCGGGATGAGCGCGCGCACGGCGGTGGTGCAGGTCGAGGTGACGAACGGCGACCGCACGGTCGCCACCGCCCTCGGCACGATCAGCCTCAACCCGCCCAAGTCGCCCGGGTCGTCCGAGTCGGTCTGACGGCGTCGGGCCGACGGCGGGCGGCGCAGTGCCCGCACGCCCCCGACGGGGCGGTTCGGCGGGGCCGAGCCCGAGGCCCTGGTGGGCCGCCCGACACGGCGCCCAGGGCGGCCGGGCCGGCGGCGGGCGGGCCGAGCCCGAGGCCCCGGCAGGGTGGTGCGGCGCCTCGGCGCCGGCGGCCGGAGCGACGGCTGCGGGGCAGCGGCCGGGCCGGGCCGTCGGCGGGAGGCCGGGGCCCCGGGGCCCCGGCCCCCACTCCGCTCAGGGCGGCGTGATGTCCCGTGACGTGAAGCTGTCGGGGCGGACCGGGTACCCGGCCGCCTCCAACGCCGCCACGACCCGCCCGAGGTGGTCGTGGTCGAGCGTCTCGAGCGTGACCTCGACGGCGGCGGACTTGGCCGACACGTCGACGAACATCCGCTGGTGGAGGATCTCGACGATGTTGGCCCCCTCGTTGCCGAGGATGGTCGAGACGGCGGCCATGGCCCCGGGCACGTCGGGCAGCTCGATGTGCAGCCGCGACAGGCGCCCGTTGCGGATGAGGCCCCGCATGATCACCGACGCCAGCAGCCGGGGGTCGATGTTGCCGCCCGACAGCACGGTGCCGACCTTGCGCCCGGCGAACCGCTCGCCGTGCTCGATCATGGCGGCGATCCCGGCGGCGCCGGCCCCCTCGGTCACCACCTTCTCGATCTCGAGGAGCAGGTTGATGCCCTCCTCGATGTGGTCCTCGGACACGGTGACCACGTCGTCGACCAGGGCGTCGACGATCTGGGCGGTGATCAGGCCCGGCTGGGGCACGGCGATGCCCTCGGCCAGCGTGGCCCCGCCCGCCCGGGAGGCGGCCGCCGACTCCGACACCCCGTGCACGTGGTCCGCCATCGACGGGTACCGCTCGGTCTGCACCCCCACCAGGTCGATCTCGGGTCGCAGCTCGCGGGCCACCACGGCCATGCCGGCGAGCAGCCCGCCGCCCCCGACCGGCACGACCAGCGCGTCGAGGTCGGGAACGTCGGTGAGCATCTCGAGAGCGCAGGTGCCCTGTCCGGCGATCACGGCCGGGTCGTCGAAGGGGTGGACGTAGACGCGGCCCTCGTCCTTGGCGATGCGGCAGGCCTCGGTCTCGGCCTCGGCGATGCCGGCCCCCCGCAGGACGACGGTGGCGCCCAGCTCGCGGGTCCGCTGGACCTTCACGAACGGCGTCGACGTCGGCATCACGATCGTGGCGTCGATGCCGAGCCGCCCGGCGTGGTAGGCGACGGCCTGGGCGTGGTTGCCGGCCGACATGGCCACGACGCCCCGGGCCCGCTCCTCGGCGCTGAGCGTGAGCAGCTTGTTGAGGGCGCCGCGCTCCTTGAAGGCGGCGATGAACTGCAGGTTCTCGAACTTGACCACGACCTCGCAGCCGAGGACCTGGGACAGCGTCCGCGAGGGCGCGCTCGGGGTGTGCTCGATCTCGCCGGCCAGGCGGTCGGCCGCCGCCTTCACGTCGTCGAACGTGACGGGGAGGGAAGCGGGGTCGGCGAAGGCGGTCATGGGGTCCGGGACAACAGAGACAACGGAAAAGCCAAGGTCAGGCCCGCAGGGTCAGGCACGACACGGTCGTGCGCTCGAGCACCTCGGGGCGGGGCTCCACGCCGAGGCCAGGGCCACCGGGCACGGTCATCGTGCCACTCAACGCATCGAACGGCACGGTGAGATCCTCGGCGAAGTACCGGGCGGAGGGCGCCAGGTCGGGAGGCAGCGTACACCCGGGCAGCGCGGCCACCGCCAGGTTGAGCGCCCGGCCCACCCCGGTCTCGAGCATGCCGCCGCACCGCACGTCGATGCCCTGGTCGCGGCACCGCTGGTGGATCCGGCCGGCCTCGACCAGCCCGCCGACCCGCCCGACCTTGAGGCTGACGGCGTCACAGGCGGCCAGGGCCAGGGCGGTCTCGAGGTCGCCGGCCGAGCCGATCGACTCGTCCAGGCACACCAGCGTGTCGACGATCCGGACCAGCCGGGCGTGCCCGACCAGGTCGTCGGGCGGGAACGGCTGCTCGAGCGCCAACAGGCCGAGCGCCGGGTCATCCAGCTCCTGCAGGGCGGCGACGTCGTCGGGCCGGTCGCTGCGGAACGACCCGTTGGCGTCGGCGATCAGCGCCACGTCCCCGCCCAAGGCCTCGCGCACCGCCCGGACCGGGTCGACGTGCCAGTCCGGCGCCACCTTGAGCTTGAACGCCCGGTGCCCGTCGTCGTGCCAGCGCTGGGCGGCCGCCACCAGCTCGTCGACCGTGTCGGTGATGCCGAGCGCCACGCCGGTCATGACCCGGGGGCGGGTGGCGCCCAGGAACTCGGCCATCGACCGCCCTTCGGCCCGCAGCCCGGCGTCGATGGCCGCGCACTCGAGCGCGGCCTTGGCCATGTGGTGGCCCCGGACCTCGCTCAGCGGCCGCCCGGCCAGCAGCCGGGGGACGAGGTGGTGCTCGAGGACGTGCAGCGCCGTCGCCGTGTACTCGGGCCAGTAGGTGGGCTCCGGTTCGGCCACGCACTCGCCCCAGCCGTCGGGCCCGTCGCGGGTCAGGGCCCGGACGATCACGACGTCGCGCTCCCGCCGCGTGCCGTGCGCGGTGCGGAACGGCGTGGCCAGCGGCAGGCTGACGAGCCGGA
This sequence comes from Acidimicrobiales bacterium, assembly GCA_036563805.1. GTDB lineage: Bacteria > Actinomycetota > Acidimicrobiia > Acidimicrobiales > VFJN01 > DATCLS01. The sequence continues at coordinate 7,562 of DATCLS010000073.1, forward strand.
GCTCGACGCCCTCGAGCGCGACCTCCATGGGACCTCCGGGTTACGGGACGTGACGACGCTGTCGCCCTCCATCATGTCGCCGCCACGTCGATAGCCTGGACTGGTCATGCCTTCGACCCCGACCGTCGTCGCCCCCAAGGCCAACGACCCGTGCTGGTGCGGGAGCGGCCGCAAGTTCAAGCGCTGCCACAAGGCCAGCACCGACCACGTGCGACCCGGCCGGGTGAGCCCGCCGCGTCCGGTCCCGCCCGAGATCCCCCGGCCGCCGTACGCCGAGACCGGGGTGCCGGTGCGGGTGCCCGAGAACCCGGTGCGGTCGCCCGATGTGATCGCCCGCATGCGGCGGGCGTGCCGGGCCGCCGCCGAGGTCCTCCAGACGGTGGGCGCAGCAGTGGCGCCGGGCGTCACGACCGACGAGCTCGACGCCCTCTGCCACGAAGAGTGCATCCGCCGGGGCGGCTACCCCAGCCCGCTCAACTACGGCGGCTTCCCCAAGTCGCTGTGCACGTCGGTCAACGAGGTCATCTGCCACGGCATCCCCGACGACCGGGCGCTGGTCGACGGTGACATCGTCAACCTCGACGTGACCATCTACCTCGACGGGGTGCACGGCGACACCAACGCCACGTTCCCGGTGGGGACGATCGACCAGGCGTCGGCCGACCTGATCCGGGTGACCCGCGAGTGCCTCGAGAAGGGCATCGAGGCGGTGAAGCCCGGCCGGCCGACCCGCGACATCGGCCGGGCCATCCAGACGCACGCCGAGAGCCACGGCTACGGCGTGGTGCGGGCGTTCGTGGGGCACGGCATCGCCGAGCAGTTCCACACCGACCTGCAGATCCCCCACTACGACAACCCCCGGGCCACCACGATCATGGAGCCGGGGATGACGTTCACGATCGAGCCGATGATCACGATGGGGGCCTGGCAGCACCAGCTGTGGGACGACGGGTGGACGGCGGTGACGGTCGACCGCCGGCGCACCGCCCAGTTCGAGCACACGCTGCTCGTGACCGACGAGGGCGCCGAGATCCTCACGGTCGCCGACTGATCACCGCCTGACGCGGCCGGCAACGGCTGGCCTCACGGTCCGCGTTCGTGGAACTACGGAGCGCATAGTGTTGTCGCCTCAACGCTGAGGCGGGCCGCGCACTCCGGAGGTCTCCATGACGATCACACGTGCCCTGGCCGCGGCCGGGTGCGGGGCCCTCGCCCTCGTCGCGGTGGGGGCGACACCCGCGGCGCCCCCGGCCGACGCCACCCTGGCGGGCGTGGAGCGGGCCCAGGCGGCCGCCGGGCCCGCCGATCCCGGCGGCCCCGGCGAGTACGTTCTCACCTACGACGGCAGCGTCGACGACCTCCGGCGGGCGGTCGTCGAGTCCGGCGGCACGGTCGAGGACGTCAACCACGACCTGAACCTCGCCCTGGTCCACGCCACGACCCCGGGCTTCACCGAGCGGGTCGTGGCCAACTCGGCCGTCACCGGCGTGGCCCGCAACCACTCGGTGGGCACGGCCCGTCCCGGCCAGCCCCACCGCTTCGTCGACGAGCGTCCGTCGGCCGCCGACCGGGCCGCGGTGCGCGAGCGGGGGACCGGCGCGGTGCTGCCCCTCCAGGCGGCCGAGTCGGCCGAGCCGCTGGCCGACCGCCAGTGGGACATGGGGATGATCGGCGCGGACGCCGAGGGCGCCCACCGGACGGCCACGGGCCGGGGCGTGCGGGTCGGCATCATCGACACGGGCGTCGACGCCTCGCACCCCGACCTCGCCCCCAACGTCGACCTGGCCGCCTCCCGGAACTTCACGACCGACATCCCGGAGGTCGACGGCCCCTGCGAGGTGCCGTCGTGCGTCGACCCGGTCGACGTCGACGACGGCGGGCACGGCACCCACGTCGCCGGCATCGTCGCCGCCGCCCGCAACGGGGTGGGCATCGCCGGCGTCGCCCCCGACGCCACCATCGTCAACGTCCGGGCCGGGCAGGACTCGGGCTACTTCTTCCTCTACGAGACGGTGGCCGCCCTCACCTACGCCGCCGACATCCGGCTCGACGTGGTCAACATGAGCTTCTACGTCGACCCCTGGCTCTACAACTGCTCGTCGCGGGGCGACTACCTCCGGGGCACGGTGTCCGACGAGGAGCTGGCCCAGCAGCGCCTCACCCGCCGCCTCGTCACCCGGGCGCTCGAGTACGCCCACGCCCGGGGCGTCACGCTCGTGGCAGCCGCCGGCAACAGCGCCACCGACCTGGCCGCCCCCGAGCGCCTCGACGATTCCAGCCCCGACTACCCCGAGGGCACCTCCCGGTCGCGGACGGTGAGCCGCGACTGCCTCGACCTGCCGGCCGAGGGGCCGCACGTGATCTCGGTCAGCTCGGTGGGACCGTCCGAGGCCAAGGCCGACTACTCCAACTTCGGGCTCGGCGCCGTCGAGCTGGCCGCCCCGGGCGGGCACTTCCGCGACCTGGCCGGCACGCCCCGGCACCAGACGCCCGGCAACATGGTGCTCTCCGCATACCCGCTGGACGTCGCCCGGGCCGAGGGGCTGGTCGACGCCGAGGGCCAGCCGGTCGACGACTTCGCGGCCCGGTCGTGCGACGCCGCCGGGGCCTGCGGCGTCTACACCTACCTGCAGGGGACGTCGATGGCCGCGCCCCACGTCGCCGGCGTGGCCGCGCTCGTCATCGAGGCCCATGGGCAGGAGCGCCGCGACGGCTACGCCCTGGCCCCGGACACCGTGGCCGAGATCCTGGCCCGCACGGCGCGCGACCACGCCTGCCCGGCCGACACCGCCTGCCAGGGCCCGCCGGCGGCCAACGGCTTCTACGGCGAGGGCATCGTCGACGCCGGGGCGGCGGTCGCCCCACTCCCGACCCGGTGACGACGGGGCCGGGGGCGGTGGCGGCGCCGCCCCCGGCCCCGCTTGACCCCGCCGCGCCCCGCCCTCCCCACGGTGCCGCGGCGATCGGCCGCCCGGCCCGGCTCCGGTTTGCCCCGCCGGGGCGGGGGAAGCCCGCGCCCGGGCGATCCGGGGCGCACCGCCACGGTCCCCGCCGGGCCGCCGGGCCCGCCGCTGTCTCCCCCTCCCCCCGGGTGGCGGGCCCGGCCCGGCATCTCGGGCCGGCGCACGCCCGGCGTCTCCGCCCACGACGGCCGGAGACGGCCCGGGCGACGAGAGCGTGCCGGGCTGGTCAGGCGGCGCCAGCCTCGGCCAGCGCCTCCGACCAGGAGGCGCCCGCCTCGATGAGCCGCCGGTAGGTGAGCACCGACCGGGGACGGTTCATGGCGAGCACGCCAACCAGCCGGTCGCCCCGGCGGTAGAGGGCGACGAACCGGCGCTCGTCGGTCGACCCCTCCACGATCCGGATCTCGTCGGCGTTGGCCGACCGCCCGGCGAGCTGGATCTTGCGGTCGTACTGGTCCGACCAGAACCAGGGCACCGGGTCGTACGGCTCGACCTCGCCCAGCAGGCGGCGGGCGGCGTGGGCGCCCATCGTGATGGCGTTGTCCCAGTGCTCGACCCGCATCAGCTCGCCGAACCGGCGGCTGGGCCACCGGGCGACGTCACCGGCGGCCACCACCCCGGGGGCGGCCAGCGTGGTCTCGTCGCACACGACGCCGTCGTCGAGCCGCAGGCCCGAGCCCTCGAGCCACCCGGTGTTGGGGACGACGCCGATGCCGACCACGACGAGGTCGGCCTCCACGGCCGTGCCGTCGGCGAGGCGGACCCGCTCGACCCGCTCGCCGCCGTCGAGACCCTCCACCCCGACGCCGAGCCGGACGTCGACGCCGTGGTCGCGGTGGAGGTCGGCCATGACCGCGCCGATCTCCTCGCCCAGCGCCCGGCCCAGCGGGACGGGCAGGGCCTCGAGCAGGGTGACGTCGAGCCCGCGGGCGCGGCAGGTGGCCGCCACCTCGGCCCCGATGAACCCGCCGCCCACCACCACGACGCGGCGGGGGTTGGCGTCCAGCCGCTCCCGCAGCTGGAGGCAGTCGTCGAGCGTGCGCAGCACGTGGATGCCGGCCAGGCGGTCGGTGCCCGGCAGCCGGCGGGGCGTGGCGCCGGTGGCGATGACCAGGCCGTCGAACGGGACGCGCGTGCCATCGGCGAGCGCCACCGCCCGCCCCTCGAGGTCGAGGCCCTCGGCCCGCACGCCCAAGCGCCAGTCGAGCTCGAGCCCGTCGAGGCCCTTCTCGTGGGCGACGCCGAGGGCGAGGCGCTCGGCCTCCCAGTCTCCGGCCAGCACCTGCTTGGACAGCGGGGGCCGGTCGTAGGGCGGATGGACCTCGTCGCCGACGACGGTGATGCGCCCGTCGAACCCCCGGGCGCGGAGCTCCTCCGCAGCCCGCAGACCGGCGAGCGACGCGCCGACGACGACGACCGTGTCGAGCGGCCCGGTCACGGTCGCCCCGCCGACCGGGCCGGCCGTCTGGACGACCGGTCGGTCACGCCACCGCCGCCGTTCACTCGTCGACGATGGTGATCGCCGCCTTCGGGCAGCGGCGCGCGGCTTCCTCGACCTTCGGGCGCAGATCGTCGGGCGGGGTCTCGTTCAGGACGTACAGGTAGTCGTCGTCCCGGACCTCGAACACCTCGGGCGCTGCGGCCATGCACAGCGCGTTGCTCTCGCACAGGTCGAAGTCGACAACCACGCGATAGCCCATATCGTCCTCCATGCCAGCCGGCGAACCTGACAGTTCCGTCACCCTACGCCACGGGCCCCGGCCGCTTCCTAGTTCTGTCGGTACCCTGTCCCGCCGATGGGCGCCCCGGTCGAGATCTCCCGCCGCGCCGCCCGCCGCATCGCGCTGGCCGCCCAGGGCTTCCTCGACCGCCGGCCGGCCGGGCGGGTCGACCGCCGCCACTTCCGCCGCGTGCTCGACCGGCTGGCGACCGTCCAGCTCGACTCGGTCAACGTGCTGGCCCGCAGCCACGAGCTGGTGTTCTTCTCCCGGCTCGGGCCCTACGACCCCGAGGCCCTGAGCCGCTGGCTCTGGCGGAGCCGCGAGGTGTTCGAGTACTGGGGGCACGAGGCGTCGCTGCACCCCATGGAGCGCCACCCGCTGCTGCGGTGGCGCATGGCCGAGGACCACGCCTGGGGCGGCGTGCGCCGGTCGGCCGCCGACAACCCCGACCTGGTGGCGGCGGCGCTGGCCGAGATCACCGAGCGGGGGCCGGTCGGCATGGGCGACCTGCAGGTCCACCGGGCGGCGCCCCGCCGGGGCGAGAGCTGGTGGGGGTGGGGCGACGGCAAGCGGGTGGTCGAGCACCTGTTTTGGGCCGGGAAGGTGACGGCCGTGCGCCGCAACGGGTTCGCCCGCCACTACCTGCCACCCGAGCGGTGGATCCCGGCGGCCGTGCTCGGCGCCCCCACGCCTCCGCCCGAGGAGGCCCAGCGCCAGCTGCTGCTGCTCGCCGCCCGGGCCCACGGCGTGGGCACGGCCCGCGACCTGGCCGACTACTACCGGCTGAACGTGCCGGGGTCGGTGCCGCTGCTCGAGGGCCTGGTCGCCGACGGCCTGCTGCTCCCGGCCCGCATCGAGGGGCGGCGCCAGCCCGCCTACCTGCATCCCGAGGCCCGGTGGCCCCGGCGCCGCGTCCGGGCCCGGGCGCTGCTGTCGCCGTTCGATTCGCTGATCTGGGAGCGGCGGCGGACCGAGGAGCTGTGGGGCATGCGCTATCGGCTGGAGATCTACGTGCCGGCCCCCAAGCGGGTCCACGGCTACTACGTGCTGCCGTTCCTGCTCGATGAGGCGCTGGTGGCCCGGGTCGACCTGAAGGCCGACCGCCAGGCGGGCGTGCTGCGGGTGCGGGCCGCCTGGGCCGAGGACCCGGCGCCGGACGGCGGGTCCCGGCGGGCCCGGCGGGAGCCGGCGCCCGACCGCGACCGGGTGGCCGCCGAGCTGGCCGAGGCGCTGGCCGAGATGGCGGGCTGGCTCCGCCTGGCCGAGGGCGTGGCGGTCGAGCCTCGCGGCGACCTGGCGCCCGACCTGGCCCGGGCCGTCGCCCGCACGGTGTTGGGCCGGCCGGCGTCCCGTTCGCCCGCGCCGTAGGCGGCCAGGCGGTCGGGCGCGCTGCCGGTGGTCAGCGCCACGGCGCCGCTAAACCCGGCGTCGCCCCAGGCCCGGAACGCCCGCTCGAGCTCGGGGTCGCAGACCGGGGCCCACGCCGCCTCGTCCCGACCGTCCCGGGAGGCGTCGGGCCCGCATCCGGTCAGGCTTGCGGTCCCCAGGGGCCGCGGCGGCCACCCGCGCCGTCAGCGTTCGCGCCATGGCCGCCGACCGTACGGACGGCCCGGTGAACCGGTCGTGAACGGCGACGGGCAGCCGCGGCCACCCGCGGCGGCCGGCCGGTCAGGTCGTCGGTCGGGTCGGGCCCGCCCCGCCGGTCAGAGACGGTCGGCCTCGCGCTCGGCCAGGCCGACCGTCACCCACATCCGCTCGAGGTGCTGGCGGACCTGCAGCTCGCCCTGGGGCACGGGGTGGTCGGCCAGGAAGGCGGCGATCTGCTCGGCCAGGCCCCGGTCGCGCACCGAGCGGATGCCGCCCACCAGCCGGGGGATGCTGTTGTCGGGGAAGCGCTCGGTGATCTCGTCCCACCGGCCCGACACGAACGCCCAGGCGGCCGCCGCGTTGTCGCGGTTGGCCAGCGCCTCGCTGAGCAGGTAGGGGGCGTCCTGGGTGCGGACCCGGCCGGACAGGCTCAGCTCCAGCGTGCGCGCCAGCGCCGCCGGGTCGCGGAACCGGGCCAGGGACCGCAGGATGCGCTCGCGGTCCTGGGGGTTGTCGGTGGCGCCGAACCGCTCGACCAGCCGGTCGTGCAGGGCGACGTCGCCGAGCGTGGCGCAGGCCGACAGGGCCGGCGCCGACAGGCTGGGGTCGACGCTCGCCGGGTCGGCCAGGAAGCCGTCGAGCAGCTCCCGCGCCCGTGCCTGGGCGGCCTGATCGTCGGCCAGCACGGCGGCGGCGTTGAGCAGCGTGCCCCGCAGCGTGCGGGTCCGGTCGTCGTCGCCGTCGCGGCAGGCGTCGCCCAGCCGGGCCCGGGCCGGGGCGAGCAGGGCGCCGATCCGCCGCTGGAGGCGCTCGCGGGGCTCGCCCTCGACCAGCCGCTCGATCTGCACGAGGGCGCCGACGATGCGCTCCCAGACGGACAGGTCGGTCTCGTCCGCGAATCGGTCGACGGTGTCGAGGAAGGCGGCGGCGGGCATGGCCCCGGCCAGCACGGCCGCCCAGGCGTCGTCGACCAGGACGTAGCGCTCGAGGGCCGACAGCTCGCCGAGCCGGTCGAGCAGGGCGGCCAGCAGGTCGGGCGCGTAGCGGACCCGGTAGAAGCCGTGGGCGCCGGCGTTGGCCTTGACCCAGGTGGCCCGCTCGGGCAGGGCCAGCTCGGCGGTCTCGCCGTCGAGCAGCACCCGGTCGACCGTGGACGTGGCGCCGGCGCCGTGCTCGACGACCACCGGCACCGCCCAGCGGGTCGGTTCCTCACCGCCGGCACCGGCGTCGCCGCTGCGCCCGGCGCCGGTCCCGTCGCCAACGCCCGCCCCCGGCCCGGCGGCCCCGTCCAGATATCGGAACGGGCGCTGCGTGAACCGCAGCCCGGCGCCGTCGGCCGGCGCCACCGCCACCTCGGGAAACCCGCCCTGGAAGATCCAGCTCTCGGCGATGCGGCGGACCGGCTCGCCGGTCTCCTCCTCCAGCGCGTCCCACAGGTCGGACGTCTCGGTGTTGCCGTACTCGTGCCGGGCCATGTAACGGCGGATGCCGGCGCGGAACCGGTCGGGGCCCAGGTACTGCTCGAGCATGCGGACGACCGAGGCGCCCTTCTCGTAGGTGAGGATGTCGAACATCCCCTCGGCGTCGCGGGGCGAGATGACCGGGTACTCGATCGGGCGGGTCGACCCCAGCGCGTCGGTGTCGAACGCCGCCGAGCGCGACAGGCCGAAGTCGACCCAGCGCTGCCAGTCGGGCCGGAAGGCGTCGGTGCAGGTCATCTCCATGAAGGTGGCGAAGGCCTCGTTCAGCCAGATGCCGTTCCACCACTTCATGGTCACGAGGTCGCCGAACCACATGTGGGCGATCTCGTGGGCGATCACGTCGACCACGGCCTGGCGCTCGGCCTGGGTGGCGGCGTCGGGGTCGATGAGCAGGTAGCGCTCGCGGAACGTGACGCAGCCCAGGTTCTCCATCGCCCCGAACGCGAAGTCGGGGATGGCCACAAGGTCGAGCTTGTCGCCCGGGTAGTCGATGGCGAACCACTCGGTGAAGAACCGCAGGGCGAAGGCGCCGACCTCGAGGGCGTAGTCGGCCAGGTGCTCCTTGCCGATCGGGCAGATCACCCGCAGCGGCGTGCCGTCGACCATGACCGGCTCGGTGGTGGTCAGCGGCCCGACCACGAACGCCACCAGGTAAGTCGACATGGGGATCGTGTCGGCGAACCGCACGGCCACCTTGCCGGGCTTGTCGGGGACCGGCTCGCGGCTCACCTCGGCGGCGTTGGACACGGCCAGCAGGTCGTCGGGCACGACGAGCGTGACGCCGAAGACGGCCTTGGCGTCGGGCTCGTCCCAGCACGGGAACGCCCGCCGGGCGTCGGTCGCCTCCATCTGCGTCGTGGCCAGCACCCGCTCGGCGCCGGACTCGTCGGTGAACGTCGACCGGTAGAAGCCGCGCAGCTTGTCGTTCAGCACGCCCCGGAACCGCAGGCGGACCTCGGCCTGGCCCGGGGCCAGCGTCTCGTCGAGGCGCAGCGTGAGCCGCTCGGTCTCCTCGTCGAGCTCGACGGACACGCCGAGCGCGCCCGACGCCGCGCCGGCGTCGACGACGGCGTCGTCGATCTCGATCTCGGCTGCGTTGAGCACGATCGCGTCGGTCGGCTCGACGACCTCGACGGCGATGGTCTCCTCACCCGAGAACGTGGCGGCGTCGAGGTCGGGCTCGAGCGTCAGGTCGTAACGGCGGGGCCGGACCGTGCGGGGCAGTCGGTACGGGTTGGCCTGCACGTCCGGCGCGGTGGTCACATCGGGCACATCGGGCACGGACCTGCACGCTACCCAGCCCCGCTGGGAACCGCCGCGACCCGTCCGGCTAGCGTGAGCCGGATGACCGGAGAGCCAAGCCTCGACGTCGTCGGCATCGGCAACGCCCTCGTCGACGTCCTGTCCCACGAGGACGACAGCTTCGTCGACCGCCACGGCCTGACCCGGGGCGCGATGACCCTGATCGAGACCGAGCGGGCCGAGGAGCTCTACGCGGCCATGGGTCCGGGCATCGAGATCTCGGGCGGCTCGGTGGCCAACTCCATGGCCGGGGTGGCCAGCTTCGGGGGCCGCGCCGCCTACATGGGGCGGGTCTTCGAGGACCAGCTCGGCGCCGTGTTCGCCCACGACCTGCGCGCCCAGGGCGTGACCTACACGACGAAACCGGCGACCGACGGCCCGCCGACCGGCCGCAGCCTGATCATCATCAGCCCCGACGGCCAGCGCACGATGAACACGTACCTCGGGTCGTCGGCCTACTTCGGGCCCGGCGACATCGACGTCGACCTCGTGAAGGCCTCGGCCGTCACGTTCCTCGAGGGCTACCTGTTCGACCGCCCCGAGCCCCAGGAGGCCTACTGGCTGGCGTCGAAGATCGCCACCGAGGCCGGCCGCAAGGTGGCGCTGACGCTGTCCGACCTGTTCTGCGTCGAGCGCCACCGCGACGAGTTCCTGCCGCTCGTGCGCGAGCGGGTCGACATCCTGTTCGCCAACGAGGCCGAGGCCTGCGCGCTGTGGGGGTGCGACGAGGTGGGCGCCGCCATCGAGCGGGCCCGGGCCGAGGTGTCCATCGCCTGCATCACGCTGGGTGAGCGCGGGTCGGTCATCGTGTCCGGCGCCGAGACGCACGAGATCCCCTGCTACCCGGCCGAGGTGGTCGACACGACCGGGGCCGGCGACCTGTACGCCGCCGGCGTGCTCTACGGCTACACCGCCGGCCGCCCGCTGCCCGAGTGCGGCCGCCTGGGCGCCATGGCCGCCGCCGAGGTCATCGGCCACACCGGCGCCCGGCCCGAGATCAAGCTGTCCACGCTGATCGACAAGCTCTGACCGCCGACGCGCTCCGAACCCGGCACGCTCGGAGACGCGCCGAGCGCGGAGGGTTCCGCTCGTCGCGCCCGTGGCGCACAATCGCCGAGATGAGCGTGAGGGGGAGCAACGAGTGGGGGAGCGAGGTCTACGGCGAGCCGTGCCGCCAGTGCGGGTTCTCGTGGCGAGGCGACCCGGCCGAGGTCCGGGCCGCCGTCGCCGGGCTGCCCGAACGGCTCGGCGCGGCGCTCGAGGCGGCCACGGGGGGCGAGCGGCACCCGACGCTCGCCTGGTCGGTCACCGCGTACGTCGCCCACGTCGGTGACAACCTGCGCATCTGGGCCGAGCACTTGGCCGGCGTGGCCCGGGGCCAGCCGGGGCCCGTGGCCGGCTACGACGAGAACGCCCTGGCGGCCGCCCGCGCCTACGGCGAGCTGAGCCTGCCCGGCGTGCTGTGGAGCCTCGAGCGGTCGGTCCGCGACTGGCTCGACGCCATCGACCAGGCGCCCACCGACCTGGTGGTGGACCACGCCGAGCGGGGCGACCTGACGCTCGACGACGTGGTGCGGACGACCGGCCACGACGCCCTCCACCACGAGTGGGACATCGAGCGGTCGCTCACCGCCGCCCGGTCGGCCCGGTGCTGACGCCGCCGGCGTGGGGCCGTCCCCGCGCTACTCGACGTCGAGCGTGCCCACCTCGTCGCCACCGGCGCGCACGGACACCGAGCCGTCCTCCTCGGGGACGAGCTCGACGCCGAGGTCGACGTCCTGGTCGGGGCCGCCGGCCCCGGTCCCGTCAGCCCCGGTCCCGTCGGCGGCCGCGTCGGCGGGCAGCCGTCGGTCGGCCAGCCGGGTCACCCGGCCGTCGTTGCCGAACCGCACGACGTGGACCGTGCCGTCGGGCTCGACGGCCAGGTAGCGGGACGAGCCGTCGGGCTGGGGCACGCTCACGCACGCCACCGCGGCCTCCACCTCGTCGGCCTCGAGGGCGTTGGGGACGGGCTCGCACTCGACGAGGCCGGCCTCCGCCGCCTGCTCGGCCGCCAGGTCGTCGGCCAGCTCGGCGGCCTCGACCGGCGAGGCGGCCCGGGCGCCCCGGTCGCGGCCCGGCTCCCGACCGGTCAGGCCCGGGTCGGGGACGGTGGTGGCGGTGGTGCCGGCGAGCAGCTCCTCGATCTCCCGCTCCAGCATGCGGACCTTGGGGTGGTCGGCCGGCAGGCCCTCGGCCCGCAGGGCCGCCACCTCCTGCTCCAGCTGGTCGACGATGGCGGGGGACGCCGGCTCTGGCTGGCCCCCGACGGCCGACGCCGCGGCCGCCCCGGCCAGCACGACCGCCCCGGCGGCCGCCGCCAGCGCCAGCCGGCGCCGGCCCGGGCGCACGGTGCGCCGGTCCCCGGGCCGGCGACCCGCGGGACGCCGGCCCACGGGGGGCCGGTTCCCGGCCCGCGGTCGCGTGGTCCGCCGGCTCACGAGTGCCACCTGATGTCGGTCATGCCGGGCAGCGAGGCCTGGCGCGTGTAGTCGCGGGTGTTCAGCTCGCGCAGCAGCATGTCGTGGGCCTGGGTGGGGCTGGCGTCGATGCCGGAGCACGACGACGAGGACCCGGCGCAGGCGCCCCGCTGGGTCATGACCCCGAAGAACGTCATGCCGTCGCGATGGTGGCGGTGCCCGTAGGCGTCGATCATGTGCCACTGCCGGGCGTTGGCGCCGCTGGTGGCGTAGATCTGCGGGATGGGGAGCGACGGGTCGTGCTCCCAGGCCAGGTGCCAGACGGCGTACTGGTTCCAGCCGTTGTTGCAGGCGCCGTTCTCCGACGACCGTTGGGGGCAGCCGTCGGCCGAGTTGTTGGCGTGCAGCGGCCGGGCGCCCGCCAGGGCGTTGTAGCCCCGCATCCACTGCTCGGCCTTGCTGAACGTCGACCACGACGGCTCGGCGTCCCAGGCGCCGTAGATCCGGACGTGGCCCGGGTAGTGGCGGCTCGCCCAGCGGCTCAGGTCGCGCACCATGGCCGACCAGGCGTAGCCGTGGCCCCGCAGCCAGGTGTCGGACTTCGAGTTGATGGCGCTGTTCGACGTGCCCACGCCGATCAGCAGGCGGTAGTCCGGCGACTGGCGGCACCACACGTAGCCGCGGGCGAACTCGCGGACCGTCGCCGCGATCTGCTCGGTCGTCCGGTTGGGGGCACCCCACAGCGTGGCCCCGTAGGTGCCGTCGACCGTGGTCGGAGCGCCGAAGAACAGCGTCATCCGCCCCTGCTTGTCGCCCTGCAGGCAGCCCAGGTTGCGGGCGGGCTCCCCGGTGCCGTTGGCCATGTAGTAGCTGCGGGTGGTCAGGCTCGGGTGCAGCGACGCCCCCGGCACCGGCTCGCAGGCGGCCGTGGCCGCCGCGACGGTGACGGTCGCAAGGAGCACGAGCGCGACGCGGACGGGCCGTTTCATGGTTGTCGCGAAGGTTTCCCCGCCTACCGCGAGGGGTCAAGCACTCTTCGCGTTTATTCCTTCACGCGCGTACGGTCGCGTCTCCGCCGTCGTGTCAGTCGTCGTCCTCGACCGGGGGCAGGAACGGCAGCTTGAGGTCGCCCAGCTTGACCAGGGTCGAGGTGATCCAGCCGCCCATCGCGCTCAGGTGGTCGTCGAGGATCGTGCCGTCGGCCAGCGTGGCCTCGTCCAGCTCGTAGGAGCCCTCGTACGACACCTCGATGGCGTACTCCCGCTCGACGAGGTCGGCGGAGCACACCGTCTCGATCGTCGGCCCCGACCGCTCGAGGTGCTCGTTGCCGATGGGCACGCTCAGCTCGGGCAGCACGGCCAGCACGACGCTGGGGTCGGGCGACTCGGCCAGCCGCTGCACGCGGAGGACCAGCTCGATCTCGATGCGGGGCGGGTCGGTGAACGGCTCGCCGATGTACCAGGACCGGTAGGCCGTCTGCGCCCACGTGGGCCAGTCGAGGGTCAGGTCGGCCTGGACCCGGGGCGGCAGCCCCTCCCCCGGCAGGCCGTAGGACGTCTCCCACGTGACGTCGCCCAGAAGCACGTCGACCTGGAACCGTTCCTCGAACGCCTGCCGCTCGAGCAGCGCGCGTTCGAGGGAGTCGCGCAGGGCGCCGATGGCGTCGGTGAAGACATGGTCGAGCATGCGACCGGCGAGGCTACTGGCCCCTAGTACCAGGTACACCGGCAACGGTGTCGAGGGACCGCCTTCACGGCCGGGTCCTGTCCCCGTTGCCACAGTTGGTGGTCGAGTGCGGCGGGCGGGACCCCGGTCCGCGTGGCCAGCAGCTCGACGGCATGGAGCCCGCAGGCCCGGATCTCGACCTCGGCCGGCTCGCCCGGCGCCAGCAGCTCCCCGGCCTCGATGCGGGCGGCCAGCGCCGGGTCGTAGCGGAGGACGCCGGCCATCCGCAGCGTGTGCGGGACGAGGTTGTCGGCGAAGGCGGTCAGCCGGTCGCGGTCGGCGAACCGGCCGAGGCCCCGGCCGCCCAGCGCCCGGTCGAGGTGCGAGACCGTGATCTGGGCCCGCTTCAGGAACGGGACGGTCAGGCCGTCGTAGATGGCCACGTCACGGGCGAGCGGCAGGCCGTCGGCGAGCGTGGTCACCAGGCGGTCGGCCGACCCCTCGGCGCTCCGGACGAGCTCGGCGGCGGAGCCGTGGTAGCGCTCGGCGAGCAGGTCGCCGAGCTCGCGCCACGCCCGGGCGAACAGGTCGAGCAGCTCGTCGACCGGCCCCGGCTCGGGCTGCTGGAAGACCAGGGCGCACGTCCGGCGGTCGGCCGCCCGCAGCCACGCCGCGGTGGGCGGGCCGGCGGCGCGGACGTGGTCGGCGAAGGCGGCGGCCAGCGTGCGGGCGCCGGACAGGCCCGGGCGCTTGCGCAGGAGCGGGAACCACCCCGAGCCGAAGTTCACGGCGTTCCAGGCGACGACCTCGGCGGCGACGGCCTCCTCGTCGACTCTGCCGGTGTCACCGCCGGTGTCGGCGCCCTCGGCGGAGGGGGGCCGCTCCTCGGGGAGCAGCGGCGGGTCCTCGTCGGCCAGCGTGGCCGCCAGCCGGTCGAGGGCACCCTCGTCGATGACGACCTGCTGGGCCCGCTCGGCCACCTGGGCGCACGCCCGCCGGACCTCGTCGAGCACGGTGCCGCCCTCAGGCCGCGTGGGAGGCCGTCCAGGCGAGCAGGTCGTCGGCGCTCGACGTGTTGACGATCCGCTCGGCCGGGATCCCGGCCCGGGCCGCCTTGTCGCACCCGTAGGCCTGCCACTCGAGCTGGCCGGGGGCGTGGGCGTCGGTGTCGATGGTGAACCGCAGGCCCCAGTCGATGGCCAGGTCCAGCAGGTCCTCGGGTGGGTCCTGACGCTCGGGCCGGCAGTTGATCTCCAGCGCCGTGTCGAACTGGGCGCAGGCTGCGAACACGATCTCGGCGTCGAACTGGGCGGGGGGCCGGCCGCCGGCCGCCCCCGGCCCCGACCGGCCGGCGGGCAGGCGGGGCGCGCTGCGCCGGCCGTTGACGGCGCCGCCGAACCGCAGCGCCGCCGGCAGCTTGCGGCCCGTGCAGTGCCCGAGCACGTCGACGTGCGGGCTGGCCACGGCGGTGACCATGCGCCGGGTCATCTCGGTGCGCTCCATGCGCAGCTTCGAGTGCACGCTCGCCACCACCAGGTCGAGCTCGGCCAGCAGCTCCTCGGACTGGTCGAGCGACCCGTCGGGGAGGATGTCGACCTCGATGCCGGTCAGGATGCGGAACGGCGCCAGCCGCTCGTTGAGCTCGCGCACCTCGTCGAGCTGGGCCCGCAGCCGGTCGGCGGTCAACCCGTGGGCGACGGTCAGCCGAGGCGAGTGGTCGGTGAGGACCATGTACTCGTGGCCGAGCGCCATGGCCGCCCGGGCCATGGCCTCGATCGACGCCCCGCCGTCCGACCACGTCGAGTGCAGGTGGCAGTCGCCCCGCAGCGCGGCCCGCAGCTCGGCGCCCTCGCCCGGGTCGATGACCGTGTCCTCCTCCAGCACGGTCAGGTACTCGGGCACCTCGCCCGCCAGGGCGGCGCTGATGATGCCGGCGGTCTTGGGGCCGATGCCCGGCACCTCGGTGAGCGTGCCGGCCGCGTCCCGCCGCCGGAGCTCGTCGTCCCCCATGGCCCGGACGGCGTCGCGGGCCCGGGCGTAGGCGCGGACCTTCTGGCCGTCGGCCAGCGCCCGGTCGAGCAGGTAGATCACCCGGTCGAGGGCATCGGCGGGATGGAGGGGTGCCGCGCTCGCGGCAGGGGCGGAGCTGGCACGGGTCATAGCCCGCTCACCGTATCCGTCCCCGCCGGGGATCGGGCCCGCGACCGCGCTCGGTACCGTGGGGCCGATGGAACGGTTCGGATTCGTCGGCCTGCCCAACGCCGGCAAGTCGTCGCTGTACAACGCGCTGGCGGGAGGCGGCGCGCTGGCCGCCCCGTACGCTTTCGCCACGCGCGACCCCAACGTCGGCGTGGCCAAGGTCCCCGACCACCGCCTCGACGCGCTGGCCGAGATGTCGGCCAGCCGCAACGTGGTGCCGGCCGCGGTCCAGTTCGTCGACATCGGCGGCCTGGTCGAGGGGGCGAGCAAGGGCGAGGGCCTCGGGAACCGGTTCCTGGCCAACATCCGCGAGGTCGACGCGGTGGTCTACGTGCTGCGGGCGTTCGCCGACGGCGAGGTGCCGGGTCCGTCCGACCCGCTCGAGCACCTGCGCATCGTCGAGCTCGAGCTGACGCTGGCCGACCTCGAGTCGGTCGAGAGCCAGATCGCCAAGCGCCGCAAGGCGGCCAAGGCCGACCGCTCGCTGGCCGCCGAGGTGGCGGCGCTCGACGCCGCCCAGGCGGCGCTGGCCGAGGGCACGCCCCTGTACCGCAGCGACCTCGACGCCGAGACCCGCGAGCTGCTCAAGCCCTGGTTCCTGCTGACCAACCGGCCGGTGCTGGCGGTGGTCAACGTCGGCGAGGACCAGCTCGACGACCTGGCGTCGGCGGTCGCCCCGGTGGAGGCCGAGCTGGGCGGGAAGGCCGAGGTCATCGGCATGTGCGTCCAGCTCGAGGCCGAGGCCGCCCAGCTCGACGCCCAGGACCGGGCCGAGATGCTCGAGGCCCTCGGGCTGGGCGACGGCGCCCTGCCCCGGTTCGTGCGGGCCGCCTATCACCTGCTCGGCCTGCGCACGTTCTTCACCACCGGCGAGAAGGAGACCCGGGCCTGGACGTTCCGGGCCGGGTGGAAGGCGCCCCGGTGCGCCGGCGTCATCCACACCGACTTCGAGCGCGGGTTCATCCGGGCCGAGGTCATCGATTGGCAGGAGCTCGTCGAGATCGGCTCGTGGTCCAAGGCCCGTGAGGTGGGCAAGCTGCGCGTCGAAGGGAAGGATTACGAGGTCGCCGACGGCGACGTCATCGAGTTCCGCTTCAACGTCTAGGGGGACCCGGCGGGTGGCGTGGTTGCTGCGAGACGGTGAGGTCCTGGCGAGCGCCGAGATCGCCCGTACCCGCCGGGCGCGCACGCGAGGCCTCCTGGGCCGCGACCGCCTCGAGGGGGCGCTCGTCATCCGGCCCTGCCGGTCGGTGCACACGATCGGCATGCGGTTCCCGGTCGACGTGGCGTTCTGCGACGAGGACATGACCGTCGTGCGGGTCGTCCGCCTGGCCCGGTTCCGGGTGGCCCGGCCCGTGTGGCGGGCGAGGACCGTGGTCGAGGCCGAGGCCGGCTCCTTCGCCCGCTGGAACCTGAGGCCGGGGGACAAGCTCGAGGTCAAGGGCGAGGAGGTCGACGACCAGGGCGACGCCGATCACGACCCGGCCGGCGGGGCGTAGGTGTCCGGCGCCCTCGTCCTGGTGGCGACACCGATCGGCAACCTGGCCGACCTGAGCCCCCGGGCGGTCGAGGCCCTGGCGTCGGCCGACGCCGTGTGCTGCGAGGACACCCGGCGCACCGGCCGGCTGCTCCAGCACGCCGGCATCGACCGGCCGCCGCTGATCGTCGTCAACGACCACACCGAGTCCCGGGAGGTGCCGGGCGTGGTGCGCCGGCTCGACCGGGGCCAGCGGGTCGCGGTCGTGTCCGACGCCGGCATGCCCGGCATCTCCGACCCGGGCGAGCGGCTCGTGCGGGCGGCGCTGAAGGCCGGGCACGCCGTCGAGGTCGTGCCCGGGCCGTCGGCCGCCCTGGCCGCCCTCGTCGTCAGCGGCCTGCCGACCGGGCGGTTCGCCTTCGAGGGCTTCCTGCCCCGGAAGGGGTCGGCGCGGACCGAGCGCCTGGCCGCGGTGGCCGCCGAGCGCCGGACCGTCGTGCTCTACGAGGCGCCCCACCGCCTGGCCCGCACGCTGGCCGACCTCGTCGAGGCGTGCGGCGGCGACCGCCGGGTGGCGATCCTGCGGGAGCTGACCAAGCTGCACGAGGAGGCGTGGCGGGGGACGCTGGCCGAGGCCGCCGCCTGGGCGGCCGAGCGCCGCCCGCCGGGGGAGATCGTGGTGGTGCTGGACGGGGCGCCCGAGCCGCCGCCCCCCGACGACGACGCTCTGGTCGCCGCCCTGACGGACGAGCTGGCGGCCGGCGCCTCGCCCCGCGACGCGGCGGCGTCGGTCGCGGCGGTCTACGGCGTCCCCCGCCGCCGCGCCTACGACCTGGCCGTGGCCCTGCGGGCGCGCTGACCCGCCGCCCCCTGTCCGGCCCCGGTCGCGTGACGGGGCCGCCGGGCCGGGCCTTCTGTCCTGTCCGCCCTGCCCAGCTCTCGGACCCGGGCCCCGCCGCGGCGGCCAGGCGGGTGTGTCAGCGCCCGGGCTGGTCGTCCGGGTTCTCGTTGCGGGCGGCGTCGAGCCCGCGCTGGACGCCGGCCTGGAAGTTGGACAGGAAGCTGTAGACGTCGTCCGCCGGGGTGGGCGGGCCCTGCTCGAGGTTGCCGGACGAGCGGCGGAGGCCGAGCGGGCGGGCCGTCGGCAGGTTGGCGCCCCGCACCCGGCGGGCCAGGCCGGCGGCCGTGGTGCCGCCGCTGTCGGGCGACCGGCGGGGCGTCGTGGGGGTGCCCCGCGGCGGCGTGACCTCGTACTTGGGCGTCGAGATCGTCCCGGGCGACGGTGAGGACGGCCCGGACGGCCCGGACGCGTCGCCGGGACCGCCGTCGCTGGCACGGGTGGCCGGCGAGCCGAACGGCGCGGTGGGTGACGCGTCGCCGGAGCCGCCGGCGTCGCCGGGGCCGGGCGTGGCGGCCGGGGTCCCGAACGGCGACGTGTTCCGGCCCTGGGCCCGCCGCTTGTCGAACGTGGGCAGCGCCGCCAAGGCGTCGAACACCCGGCGCCCGGCCTGCTCCCGGGCCGCCGGTTCGCTCGACGGGGACGAGCCGGCGGCGCCGCCCCCGGGCCCGGACGGCGCCGGGCCGCCGGTGCCGCCCGCCCCGGTGGGGCCGGGCGACCACGCGGCCGGCGGGACGCCGCCGGGCTGTGATCCCGGGCCGGTGCCCGGGCTGGCGGCCGCCCACGGGGCGGTCGCGCCCTGGCCCGGGAACGCGCCGGGACCCGCCGGCGCCCCCGGGCCCACCGGCCCTCCGAAACCTCCCAGGCCACCGGGACCGGCCGGCCCGCCGGGGCCGCCGAGGTCCCCGGAACCACCGGTCGCGCCGGACCCGCCGGACCCGCCCGGCGGCGCCCAGGCCTGGCCGGCGGCACCGGCCGCCGCGGCCCACGGCGTCGACGTACCGGTCGGCCGCGCCGTCTCGCCGCCGGAGGCCGAGCCCGACCCCCGCCCGTTGCCGTTCCCGGCGGTGCCGTTCCCGGTGGCGTTGCCGCGCCATGCCCCGTCGCCGCCGGCGCCCCCGGCCTCCGCCCGGTCGCCGCCGGCCGCGGCCCCGACGGTCGCCAGGGCCGGCACCGGGGTCTGCGCCGTGGGTCGGCCGCCGGCCGCGGCCGCCGCCCCGGCCGTCGGGGCGCCGACGCCGGCGCCCTGGTCGCGGACGAGGAGCGTCTCGGGCAGGACGACGGTGGCGGTGATCCCCCCGCCGCCGATCCCGGCGACGGGCGAGCTCTGCAGCCGCACCTCGATGTTGTGGCGGGCGGCCAGGTTGCCGGTCACGTAGTGGCCCAGGTACTTCGAGGGGGCCACCGTGAACGCCTCGCTGCCCGACAGCCGGCGGTTGGCGGCCTCGATCTCCGCGGGCTCCATGCCCAGGCCCTGGTCGATGACGGCCAGCACGTAGCCGGAGCCCTGCGACCGGCCCCGCACCTCGACGTTCTGGTCGGGCGGCGAGAACGTGACCGCGTTCTCCATGAGCTCGGCCAGCAGGTGGGCGAGGTCGGCGGCGGCGGAGCCGACGATCGTGGCCGGCTCGACGGCGGCGACGGTGACGCGCTGGTAGTCCTCGATCTCGCTGAGGGCGGCTCGGATGACGTCGGTGAGCCGCACGGGCGCCGCCCACTTCCGCGGCGGCTCGATGCCGGCCAGCACCAGCAGCGACTCGGCGTTGCGGCGCATGCGGGTGGCCAGGTGGTCGAGCCGGAACAGCGAGGCCAGGACGTCGGGGTCGGTCTCGTTGCGCTCGAGCTCGGTGATGAAGTCGAGCTGCCGGCTGAGCAGGTTCTGGTTGCGCCGGCCGAGGTTGACGAACGAGTCGGCGATGTTGCGGCGCAGCACGGCCTGCTCGACGGCCAGGTCGAGGGCCGACTGCTGCACGGTGTTGAGGGCGTCGGCGACGTCCGCCACCTCGTCGCGGGTGTTGATGCGGATCGGCGTCATCTCGGGCACCGTGACGTCCTCGCCGAGGGGTGTCTCGAGGATGTCGAGCACGGCGCCGGGCAGGTGCTCGTGGGCCATGGCGGTGGCCTGCCGCGTCAGCGACCGCAGCGGCCGGGTGATCGACATGGACACGAGCAGCGTCATGACCCCGCCGAGCAGCAGGATGACGACGCCGAAGACCAGGAAGAGCTGCTCGGTGCGCTGGGCGTCGTCCTTGAGGGCGTCGGCCTCCCTCTCCAGCTCGGAGGTGACGGCCCGGAGGAGGTCGTCGTAGCCGAAGGCCTCGCGGTCGCCGGCGTTGCCGAGCAGCGTCCCCATGTCGACGACGCCGGTCTCGAGCGCGCTCTCGACGGCTGCCGGGAAGCGCTGAGTGTGCTCGGCGGCGAACAGCCGCTCGACGTACTCGCGGTAGACGCCGACGCCGTTCTCGCGGATCGACGCCTCGTTGCGCCGGAGCTGGCTGAGCAGCTCGGCGGCGCGGGTGATCTCGCCCGGCGTGTTGAGCCCGTCGCGGTCGCCGGCGACGGCGGACATCACGAGCGTGCGCGTCAGCACCGCCACGGTGTCGGAGTTGCGGGTGGTCAGGTTGACGAGCGCCGCCCCCCGCCGGAGCACCAGGTCGTTGACGGCCAGCGACACCTGCCGGTTGGCGTCGAACAGCTCGGTGATGAGTTGGCTGTAGCCGTCGAAGACCTCCTGCATCAGCTCGGCGTTGTTGAAGTCGCGCGGCCCGGTGTACGCGTCGACCCGGGCCCGCAGCTCGGCCAGCCCGTCCATGGCGGCGATGGCCGGCTCGTAGGCCGCCTGGACCTGGTCGTTGGCGCCGGCGACGACCTCGCGGAACTGCTCGAGCGCCTCGTCGGTCGCGGGCCGGGCGTCGAGGTAGGCACCCACCTCGATGTTGACCATCGCCTCGCTGCCGGACAGGTGGGCGGCCGTGTGGTTGCGCTCGTCCTTGAGCCGGTCGATGACGCTGCCCGGACCGGTGGCCGACAGGGCGAGGTCGGCCTGCTCGTTGGCGTCGCGGGCGTCGGCGCGGGTCTGCACCACCTTGGTGACGGCGACGAACGCCAGCGCCGCCATCGGGACCGCCAAGGCGGCGGCCAACTTGAACCGGATGGGAAAGCGACGGCCCGGACCCCGATCCGTCCGTACCGCATCCCCAGGGATCTGCTCCCCGTGGCGGACCACTCCGTCCCTACCCCCGTCTGCGGCCGCGTCCCAGCAGCTCCCGAGGCCGCGTCAACGGGAGCCTGCGTCCCTACAGATTCGTGTTCGTCTTGGTGCCCCGAACGCCGGTGGGCCGGCAGCGTGGCCGAACCGGCGTCCCAATTACGAGAACGGGAGACTAGGCGGTCCGCGTTGCACTCGCAACGCGATCGCAATGTGCCGACAGGGCCGACGGCGGGCCGTGCCGCCGGGGACGCGGTCGGCCGTCAGCCGGCTGCCGTGAGCTGCTGAGCGGCCGCCTCGGGCGGCAGGATGTTGATCATCACGCCGGTGCCCTGCTCGAAGCCCGGCACGCTGGTGACCCGGGGCAGCACGTGGACGTGCCAGTGGAACGGCCCGGCGTGCCGGTGGGGCGCCGTGTGGAACACGAGGTTGTAGGCGGTCTCGCCCAGCGCCGCCCGCAGCCGGACCAGGGCGGTCCGCACCGCCCGACCCACCGCGGCCACGTCCTGTGGCTCGGCGTCGGTGATGTGGACGTCGTGGTGCCGGGGGACGACCAGCATCTCGTACGGGCTGCCCGACCAGAACGGGCAGAACACGAGCACGCGCTCGTCCGCGTGGACGATCCGGTGCCTGGCGGCCGCCTCGGCCTCGACGGTCGTGCACAGCAGGCACGAGCCCTCGAAGCGGCGGAACCCGGCCTCCTCGTCGGCGATCTCACCGGGGACGAACGGGATGCCGAGGAGCTGGCCGTGGGGGTGCTCGACGCTGGCCCCAGCCGCCCGCCCGTGGTTGACGATCATCTGCGTGTAACGGATCGACGGGCGGTGCAGGTGGTCCTCGAAGCGGTCACGGATGGCCGCCATGCTGACGCCGACCTGGGCGTCGTCGAGGTCGGCCCAGCCCGCGTGGTGGTCGGGCGTGTAGACGAGCACCTCGTGGGTGCCGCTGGCGGCGGCCTCCGTGAACACGGGGCCGAGGTTGTGGACGTGCAGCGGGGAGCTGCCCTCGAACGCCGGGTAGAGGTTGGGGACCACGCGCACCACCCACTTACCGTGGCGGTCGTAGGTCTCGAGAGCCGGCAGCGTCGCCTCTTCGTTGCCGGGGCAGAACGGACAGGGCTTGATCGGCTCGGCCTCGAGCTCGATCTGGCCGGACACGATCTGGCCCGGACGTCCCGACCGAAGGGGCGAGATGGCCACCCACCGGCCGGTCAGGGGGTTGAGGCGTAGCTGGCTCACAGCGTCACACTCGGTTTGTGGATGCCTGCCACGGCTCCTCAACGTAGTGCGTACGTGGAGACGTGCGATGACGCATTCGAAGTGAACGCTTCGCCGCGCCACGTGGAGACCCGTTCGACCAGGTGGAGGCCCGCCTCCGCCGCCAGCTCGTCGAGGGTCTCGGGCGCGGCGTAGTGCAGGACCGACGGCCGGAGCCGGACGCCGCCGTCGCGCAGCTGGACGTGCTGGCCGACGATCGTGCGGGTGGCGGGGTCGACGCGGCTCACCATCAGCACGACCTCGTCGAGCGCGATGCGCTTGACCTCGACCGCGTCGCGGGGCTCGTCGTCGCCGCCGTCGTGGGGCACGAAGGCCTCGAGCACCAGCCGCCCGTCGGGTGCCAGCCGCTCGGCCACCCGGGCCAGGCAGCGCCGCTGGGCGTCGGTCGAGGTCAGGTTGAAGAACGTGTTGAAGGCGCACAGGACGACCGCGAACGGCGGCGCCCCGGGCAGGTCGAGCTCGGCCATGTCGCCCACCACCGCGTGGACGCGGTCGCCGCCGGGCCGGGCCCGCAGCCGGGCGACCATGGCGGCCGAGGCGTCGATCGCCCAGGTCTCGATGCCGCGGGCGGCCAGGGGGACGGCCAGGCGGCCGCTGCCGCAGCCCAGCTCGAGGACGGGACCGGCGGTGCCGTCGGGGCGCCCGGTCCCGGCCAGCTCCGCCACGCGGGCGACGGCGGCCTCGGTGTCGAAGGCGTCCTCGTACCACTCGTCGTACACGTCGGCGAAGCGGTCGCCGTAGGTGCTCGGGCCGTACCCGTCCACGCGCCGATGTTGCCATGGGCGATGATGACCGCCGTGACGGACGACCCCCGCCGCGGCGCCTGGGCGATGCCTGGGTCCGCGGCCGAGCAGGACGACGCCGCGCCCCCGGTCGTGGCGGCCGCGCCCGACCCGGGCGCCGGCGACGCCGCGTCGGCACCGGCCGGGCCGGCGTCGGGCGCGGGGGCCGGCGCCGAGAGCGTCCCCCGGGTCGCCCTGCGCCCCATGACCGTGGCCGACGTCCTCGACGGCGGCTTCGCGGTCATCAAGGCCCGGCCCCGCAAGATCCTGGGCTTCGCCGCCGGCTTCGTCGTGCCGGTGCAGCTGCTCGGCGCCTTCCTGCAGCGGCGCGTACTCGACGACACCGACAGCCAGGCCCTGATCACCGGCGACTTCGGCGCGCTGGCGAGCGGGGCGACCGACGGCGGCGACCTCCTCCTCGCCGTCCTGGTGGGCCTGCTCCCGTCGCTCGCCCTGGTGTGCGTGGCCGCCGGCCTGGCCCACCTGGTGGCGGGGTGGGTCGTGGGACGCGACGCCCCGGTCCGGGAGATGCTCGGCGTGGTTGGGCGCCGGTGGTGGCCCCTGCTGGCGACGTTCGTGGTCGTCCACCTGGCCGAGGCCGGCGGAGCCATCGCCTGCTACATCGGGATCCTCTTCGTCATGCCGCTGTTCGTCGTCGTCGCCCCGGTCATCGGGGCCGAGGAGGCGACGACGGTCCAGGCGCTGAGCCGGGCCACGCGCTTGGTACGGACGCGCTACTTCCCGGTGATGGGCGTGGCCGTGCTCATGGGCATCGTCAGCATCGTGCTCGGCTACGCGCTGGCGTCGGTGCCGCAGGTCGCGGCCCTGGCCATCGGCGCCGAGTCCGGCTGGCCGCTCCTGGCCCTGGCCGGCATCCTGAGCGAGGTCGTGACGACGCCGTTCGTCGCCGCCGGCACCGTGCTGCTCTACCTCGACCTCCGGGTGCGCAACGAGGGCCTCGACATCGAGATCGCCGCCCGCCAGCTGCTCGACCTCCCCCGATAGTGCCACCTCCCGGATCTGCCGCACACGCCTCGCCGGCCAGCGACGCCGCTGGCGGCGTCCTCGTCGTCGCCGCACCCGTGGCCGGCCGAGGTGTGCGCCTCCTCCTCCATCCTCGCCAGCGACGCCGCTGGCTCGACGATCCACGCACGTCGGTTCCGGGAGGCGGCACTGGGTGACCTGGCTGATCTGGCACCGGCTCGCCGAGCTCCCCCCGCCCCGGCACGACGCCGACGAGGTGCGGCGCCGGGCCGACGAGATCCTGTCCCGCCCCGAGTACCGGTGGGACGACGAGCCGAACTTCCTCGAGCGCCTGGCCGAGTGGATCGCCGAGCAGCTGGGCGAGCTCGTGGGCGCGTCCGGCGGCGGGGGCGCGCTGCCGACGTGGGTCGGCTGGCTGGTGCTCCTGCTGCTGGCCGGGCTCGTCGGTTTCCTCCTCTGGCGGTTCGGGTCGAGCCTGCGCCGCGACCCGGCGACCCCCCGCCCGGAGGGCGCCGTCGTGGTGTCCGAGCCCGGCGAGCAGGTCGACTGGGCGGCCGAGGCCGAGCGGCACGAGGCCGCCGGGCGGTGGCGCGACGGCCTCCGGTGCCGGTACCGGGCGCTGATCGGCGAGCTGGCCGAGCGCCGGGCCATCCCCGACCTGGTCGGCCGAACCGCCGGCGAGCTGGCCCGCGACGTGGCCGCCAGCTGCCCGCCGGCCGCGTCGGCGTTCGCAGCCGCCACCGAGCTGTTCGAGCGGGCCTGTTACGGCGGGGAGCCGACGGGCCCGGCCGAGCGGGACCGGTTCGCGGCCCTGGCCGCCGACGTGCTCACCACCGCCACCCCCGACCGCATCACCGGTGACGGCGCCGGTGACCGACCCCTGGCGGTGCCGACGTGAGCGCGCGGGGCCGGAGCGCGGCGAGCTGGGCCGGGCCGGTGGCGGCCGTCGTCGGCGTGCTGATCGTGCTGGTGGCGATCGGCGGCGGGCGCCGGTCGACGGACCGCCCGCTCGACCCCCGGTCGGACAGCGAGCTCGGCACCAGCGCGCTCGTGGCCCTGGCCGAGGACCTGGGCGCCGACGTCGACGTCGTCGACGGCCTCCCCGACGTCGACGACCAGAACGGCCCCGACGTCTTCCTCGTGTTCGCCGACCTGCTGGCGGCCGAGCAGCACGACCGGCTGCAGGGGTGGGTCGAGGCCGGCGGCACGCTGGTCGTCACCGACCCCAGCTCGAGCTTCGCCCCCGACGTGGTGGGCGACTTCCGCCGGGGCGAGCTCCCCGGCGACCCCGTCGACCGCGGCGGCCCCGGCGGCTACTGCGACATCCCCGCCCTGGCCGACCTCGCCACCGACCGCATCGCCCCCCGCGACGGCGGCAGCCTGTTCGAGGTGCCCGCCGGCTGGCGGGGGTGCGTCGTCGCCCCGGACGCGGGCGTCGGCGGCGACGACGCCGCCTACATCGTGACCCGGGAGCAGGGCGCCGGCGACGTCGTGGTCGTCGGCGGCAGCGGCCTGTTCACCAACGTGTCGCTGGACGAGGGCGAGAACGCCCCCGTGGTCGCCGCCCTGGTGGTGCCGCGGGCGGGCACCCGCCTCGCCGTGCTGCGGCCCGGCCCGGTGTCGGGCGAGGGCGACGAGTCGCTCGTCGACCTGATCGCCCCGAACGTGCGGGCCGCGCTCGTCCAGCTGGTCGTGGCGTTCGTGCTGTACGCCGTGTGGCGGGCCCGCCGCCTGGGGGCGCCGGTGCGCGAGCCCCAGCCGGTGGCGGTGGCCGGGTCCGAGCTGGTGGCGGCCACCGGGTCGCTGCTCGACCGGAGCGGCTCGCCCGAGCACGCCGCCGCCCTCCTCCGGGCCGACCTGCGCCGGTTCCTGGCCGACCGGTTGGGCGTCCCGGCCGACTCGTCGCCCGACGTCCTCGCCGCGGTCGCCGCCGAGCGGGCCGGCGTGGACCCGACCCGCGTGACCTGGGCCCTCGGGCCCACGCCGGTGGCCGACGACGCCGAGCTCGTCGCCCTGGCCCTCACCATCGACGCCGTACGTACGGAGGTCCTCGCCCATGTCTGAGCCCCCGCCCCCGGCGGACGCCCCGCAGCCCGCCGGGGCGCCGCAGGACGCGGACGCCCCGTCGGCGGGCGACCCGCGCACCGCCATCCTGGCCGTGCGCGACGAGGTGGCCAAGGTCGTGGTCGGGCAGGACGGGACGCTGTCCGGCCTGGTCGCCGCCCTGCTGGCCCGCGGCCACGTGCTGCTGGAGGGCGTGCCCGGCGTGGCCAAGACGCTGATCGTCAAGACGCTGGCCGCCGCCTTCGACCTCGACTTCAAGCGGGTGCAGTTCACGCCCGACCTCATGCCGTCGGACGTGACCGGCCAGCTCGTCCTCGACGGCCGGGGCGGCGACGCCCCCGGCCCGGGCGGGTCGGGGCAACCGGGCCCGGCCGCGGCCGCCGGCTACTCGGGCTTCCGCTTCCGGCCCGGCCCCGTGTTCACCAACGTGCTGCTGGCCGACGAGGTCAACCGCACCCCGCCCAAGACCCAGGCGGCGCTGCTCGAGTCGATGGAGGAGCGCCAGGTCACGGTCGAAGGTGAGGCCCACCCGCTGCCCGAGCCGTTCATCGTCATCGCCACCCAGAACCCCATCGAGTACGAGGGCACGTACCCGCTGCCCGAGGCCCAGCTCGACCGGTTCCTGTTCAAGCTGTCGGTCGCCTACCCGAGCGCCGAGCAGGAGCAGGAGGTCCTGGCCCGCCACGACCGCGGCCTCGACCCCCACGACACGGCGGCCGCCGGGGTGAAGCCGGTCGCCTCGGCCGCGGACCTGGCCGCCGCCCGCCGGCAGATCCAGGGCATCCGGGTCGACCCGGCCATCCTCGGGTACATCGTCGCCCTGGCCCGGGCCACCCGGTCGGCGCCGGCCGTCACGCTCGGCGTCTCGCCCCGGGGCGCGGCCATGGTGCTGCACGCGGCCAAGGCCTGGGCCTGGCTGGCCGGACGGCCGTACGTCACGCCGGACGAGGTCAAGGCCGTGGTCAAGCCGTGCCTGCGTCACCGCATCCAGCTCCGCCCCGAGCTCGAGCTCGAGGGCACGACCATCGAGGGCGTCCTCGACGGCGTGCTCGCCGCCGTGCCCGTTCCCCGCTAGGCCGTGCACGGCCGCCGCTGAACGATGCCCGTCGTCCCCACCCGCCGGTTGGCGGCGCTCGCGCTGCTGGCGTCGGTCGCCGTGCTGCTCCTGCCCGGCGGCGGCTGGGGCGCGCTCCTGGTCGTGGACGGCGCCCTGGTCGTGGCCGCGCTGGCCGACGCCTGGGCGGCCCCCGCCCCCCGCCGGCTGCCGGTGCGCCGCGAGGCGCCCGCCGCCGTCACGTTGGGCGCCACCGCGGCGATCACGTGGGTGGTGCGCAACCCGACCGGCCGGCGCCTGCGGGTGGCGCTCGCCGACCAGTTGGCCCCGTCGCTGCGGCCGGTGACCCGCCGGGCCGCGGGCCGGGTGCCGCCCCGGGGCACGCTGCGGGCTACGACCGAGATCCGCCCGGCCCGCCGGGGGCGGTTCACGCCCACCGACGTGGCGCTGCGGGTCGAGGGGCCGGCCGGGCTCGGCGCCCGCCAGCGCACGCTGGCCGTGCCGTCGGTGCTGCGGGTCTACCCGTCGTTCCGGTCCAAGGACGAGGCCGAGCTGCGCATCCGCAAGGCCCGCATCCTCGAGGTCGGGCTGCGCTCGGCCCAGGGCCGGGGTGGCGGCACCGAGTTCGACCAGCTGCGCGAGTACTCGGTCGACGACGAGTTCCGCCGGGTCGACTGGGCGGCGACCGCCCGGGCCGGCAAGCCGATCGTCCGCACCTACCGGGCCGAACGCAACCAGACCGTGCTCGTCCTGCTCGACAACGGCCGGGTCATGGCCGGGCGGGTCGACGGCGTGCCCCGGGTCGAGCACGCCATGGACGCGGTGATGATGTTGACCGCCGTCGCCACCGGCCTCGGCGACCGGTGCGGCGTCGTCGCCTTCGACCGCGAGGTGCGGGCGGTCGTCCCGCCGGCCAGCTCGCGGTCCCAGCTCAGCCGCGTTATCGAGGCCCTCTACGATCTGGAGCCGGCGCTCATCGAGAGCGACTACACGGGCGCCTTCAGCGAGACGCTGGGCCGGTTCCGGCGACGGGCGCTGCTGGTGGTGCTGACCGACCTGGTGGCGCCGGCCGTGGAGGAGTGGCTGGTGCCGGCGCTGCCGCTCGTGCTGCGCGACCACATCGTCCTCGTGGCCGGGGTGACCGACCCGGACGTGGCCCGGTGGGCGGCCGGCGCCGTCGACAGCCCGGCGGGCGCCTACCGGCGGGCGGCCGCGGTGGCCGCGCTCGAGGAGCGCCGCCGCACCGTCGCCCGCCTGCGGGGGCTGGGGGCCACCGTGATCGACGCCGCGCCGGGGACGCTGGCCCCCGCCTTGGCGGACGCCTACCTCCGCGTCAAGGCCGCGGGGCGGCTCTGACCGGGGATGCTGGCCCCCGCCTTGGCGGACGCCTACTTCCGCGTCAAGGCCGCGGGGCGGCTCTGACCGGGGACGCGGTCAGCGGGTCCGCTCGATGCTGACCTCGCCGCTGAGCCCGGCGCCCTCCGGGCCGCGCTGGACCTCGACCCCGCCGCTGATCCGGACGTAGTCGCGGTCGGTGACGTCGATCGTGCCCCGCTCGACGATCCGGGCCAGGGCCTCGCTGGCCTCGGCCGCCAGGCGGGGGTTGCCGGTGGCCAGCGCCCGGATGACCCGCTGCCCGTCCGGGCCGCAGGCTTCCAAAGCCTCGCGGTCCAGCGTCAGCGTCACCTCCGAGGAGGCGCCGGCCGTGGAGCGGCCGGGCACCACGTCGGACGAGAGCCCCGACCCCTGCCCCGCCTCGACCCGGAAGGCGACGCTGACCTCCTCGATCTCGTTGCGGGCGTTGGTCCTGACCTCCAGGGCACCGCCGGTGCCGGCCTCGAGGATGTCCGGGTCGACGTGGGCGTGGGCGCCGGGGAGGTGCGGCCGCAGGGCGTCGAGCATCGGGCCGGAGAGCCCCGTGCTGCCGCGGGCGTCGAGCTGGAACTGGTAGGTGCGGTCGCCCCTCTCGTCGAACGTGACCTGGCCCTGCTCCGCCAGGGCCAGCTCGCCCATCGACCCGGTTCCGAACGGGGACACCCCGGCGGGTGCGAGGTCGCTCCCGAGGCTGACGTCCAACTCCGCCCCCGTCGCCACCGACACGGTCTGGGGACGGGGGATCGGGGACGCCGCGCCGGACAAGGCGAGCATCGTCGCGGCGTCGAACGCCCGCGACGCCAGCACGGACCCGTTCGTGGCGGTCAGGAGGGCGACGAGGCGAGCCGCCTCGCGGTCGTTCGCCATCAGCCAGCTCATGCTCCCCACCGTGCTTCCGGTGAGGCTGACGCCGCTGTCCGCCTCGACCTCGGCGCCGGCGCCACCGCTGCGCTCGAGGGTCACGCGCACCCGGCCGTTGGCCAGGTACTCGACCACCACCGTCGAGCCGGCCGCCACCTCGACCCCGTGGATGGTGACGTCGCCGCCCAGGTGGAGCCGGATCGTGCGCACGACGCCCGCGTCCGGGCCCTCGCCCTGGTCGAGTGGCACGGTGAGGATCGGGTCGGTGAAGAAGCCGCTGTCGGCGAGCATGAACCGGATGGCGGACGTCTCGAGCACGACGGCGTCGCCGGCCAGGGCCAGGGCGGCCCCGGCGAGGGAGTCCGGCCCCCGCAGGAAGGCCAGGCTCTGCATGCGCCCGAACGCCTCGATGCCCTCGTCGCGGTCCATCGCCAGGGCCAGGAGCAGGGCGGGGGAGAGCAGCGGGCCGGTGGCGAGCTCCCGGGCGGCGTGGCCGGCCTGGAGCGCCGCCAGGCCGAACTGGGTGCCGACCGCGGCGAGGCCGATGACGTCGGCCTCGGACGTGCCGACCGGGGGGAGACCTCCATCGGCCGCTGCGGCGCCCCCACCTCCGCCGAACCCGTCGGCCAGGGGCGCCGTGCCCCGCTCCTCGGGGGGCGGGGGCTCGCGCCGCGACTGGCGGGGCGCCGGCGCCGGGTCGGTGTCGGGTGGGAAGGGGCCCGGGTTGTCGGGCAGCGGTGGCCGTGGGTGGGTGTCGGGTGGGAAGGGGCCCGGGTTGCCGGGGAGCCGCGGCGCCGGGTCGGTGTCCGACGGCAGCGGCCCCGGATTCTCCGGCACGGGCGGGCGCGGGTCGAGGTCGGGCAGGACGGTGCCCCGTTCCTCGGGCGGTGCGGGCTCCCTCATCGCTCTCCCTCACCGACGGCGGCCGCCACGGTGCGGGCGGCCCCGGCCACGGTGTCGGGCCCGAGGCCAACCACGTCGACCCCGGGCGCCTCGGACACGAGCCACAGCCGGTCCCGCCCCACCAGCCAGGTGGCGCGCACCTCGCTCACGCCGTCGCCGCCGTCGTCCGCGCCCCCGGCGGCGGTGACGCCGGCGTCGTCCCCGCCGCCGGTGCGGCGCCACGCCACCAGGCGCACGAGTGGGAGCGGCCCGGTGGCCAGCTCGTCGACCAGGGCCGAGGCGTCGGCCGCCGCCAGCCCGGCGGCCACCAGCCGGTCGGTGGCGTCGGCGGCCGACTCCTGGACGGCGTCGCGCAGGCCGGCCACGAACGGCCGGGGCAGCAGGGCCCGGGCCCCGGCCTCCGCCGCGTCCGCCTCCCCGGCCGCCGCGTCCCCGGCCGCCGCGTCCCCGGTGTCCGGCGCCTCCCCGGCGTCCGCCGTGTCCCCGTCGTCGGCCGGGCCGCCGCCCGGCTCCTCGTCCAGCCCGGTGGCCCGCCAGGCCCGGTCGGTCAGCTCGGCCGGGTCCAGCTCCTCGACGACGAGCTCCCGGGGCGCGAGGGTCGTCAGCGGCCCGGCCGCCACCGGCTGGTCGAACACCGTCGAGACGGCGACGCCCACCGCGCCGCTGTGGCCGGCCGCCGGCCCGGCCGCCACCAGGTGCGACACGAGCCGGTCGGCCTCGTGCCGGAGGATCAGCGCCGCCCGCTGGCCCGCCTCGTCGAGCCGGAGCAGGGCGAGCCGCTGCCGCACCCAGGCCGCCGCCGCGCCGAGCAGGTCGGCCCGGCTCCGGTCGAGGCCCCGGGCCTCGAGCGCCGCCCGGGCGGCCGCCGGGTCGACGCCGGCGTGGAGCAGGCCCCAGCCGTCGAGGCCCCGCACGCGCTCGGCCCCGACCTCCTCCGCCAGCGCCACCAGCTCGCCCTGGCTCAGGACGAGCCGACCGGTGGCGATGGGGTACGTCAGGACGTCGCTCATCGCCCGACCCCCCGGAACGGCCCCCGGGCCAAGTAGGTGACGCCGTACGCCTCGGCCGACCCGGACTTCCAGCTCATGAAGTCGTCGACGTCGTACCAGGCCCGGCAGTCGCCCTCGGGCAGGTTGGTGCGGTTGAACTCCCAGCCCGTCGTGAAGTCGACGATCGAGGCGAACGCCCGGCGGGCGTCGCCGAGGGCGCCCCGGGCCTGGCTCAGGGCCCGTGACAGCTCGTCGCGGCCGTCGCCGCCCGTCAGCTCGTCGACGCCCGCCCGGGCCAGGTCGATGGCCCCGCCGAAGGCGCCCTCGGCCGCGCTCCGCAGCTGGCCCAGCGCCCGTTCGGCGTCGGCCACCGCCTCGGCGGCGGCGGCCTTCGCCCGCAGATACGCCGCGTCGATCCGGTCGAGGAAGCTGGTCACCTCCCGGGCGATCGCCCGGATCCAGTCGATCTCGTCGCGCGTTCGGGCCTGGATGCGGCGGAGCTGGTCGGCCAGCTCCCGCAGGTCGGTGGCCCGGGCGGTCAGCTGGGGCGCCCGGTCGAACGCGAACTGGTTGGTGAAGCGCGTGGCGTCCGCGCAGTCCCAGCGGACGTCGTACAGGACGTCGCCGAGGCTCCCGCCCATCGTCTCGAACGTGGCCGCGGTGGCCTCCAGCGACCGTATGGGCTGGTCGAAAGCCGTGGGGTGGGGCAGGACCGTCCGGAGGTCGAACCCGGGCAGGGCCACCGACACGCCGGTCCCGAGCACGTGCAGGACGCGCCGGGGCCAGTCGGTGGGCGTCGGGTCGATGCTCTGCGACGCCTGGTGGGCGGGCGGGGCCTCCATGTACCCCCGGGTAACACGGGTTGCGTTCGACAGTCAGTCGCAACGTCCGTCCGCCATCGGACAGGTTGTCCGACGCAGGCCGGGCCGCCCGACGGGCCGGGCGGGCGCGACGGGGACGACCGCCGGCGACGACCGCCGGAGGCGCCCGTCGGGCCGGGCGGTCAGCGAGCCCAGGCCCGCTCGCGGGCGGCGGCCAGGTCGTCCCAGCCGCGGTCGAGCTCGCCCAGGTCGCCGGTGACGCCCCGGGCGGTGGCCGCCGGGCCCTGGACGACCACCCACATCACGAACAGCGCCTCGGCCACCACCCCGACGCCGACCCGCAGCGCGGTCGGGACGCCCCGGCCGGTGATGAACCCCTCGATCAGGCCGGCGACCACGAACGCCAGGACGAGGCCGAGCGCGATGACGACGGCCCGGCGGGCCTCCTCGCCGACGGCCTCGCCCCGGGTGCGGTCGCCGGGCGCGATCAGGCTCCAGCCCAGCCGCAGCCCGGCCGCCCCGGCCACCACGACGGCGGTCAGCTCGAGCAGCCCGTGGGGGAGGATGAGGCCGAAGAACTTGCCCAGCTCCCCGGCGTCGGCGAACAGGCCGCCGGCCGCGCCGACGTTGGCGCCGTTGAACACCAGCAGGAAGACGGTCGGCAGGCAGGCGAGGATGCCGCCGGCGAACGCGTACAGCGAGACCTGGATGTTGTTGAACGTCACCTGGCTGGCGAACGCCGAGGCCGGCTGCGACGAGTAGTAGTCCTCGAAGTCGTGCTCGAGGTAGGCCTCGCGGACCGCGTCGGGCGCCGAAGCCTCGAGGGCGGCGTCGCTGGTGGCCAGCCAGGTGCCCACGGCCAGCGCCGGGAGCAGCAGCAGGGCGGCGCTGACCGCGAGGAACCGGCCGCTCTGCCACACGGCGGCGGGGAACCGCCAGGCGAAGAAGTCGGCCACCGCACCCAGCGTGCGGCCCCGGGTGCCGTACACGAGCCCGTTGGCCCGGGACACGACCCGGGTCAGCCGGCCGGTCAGTGCCGGGTCGCCGTAGGCGGTGCGGGCGTGGGACAGGTGGGACGACACCCGCTGGTACAGCGCCACCAGCTCGTCGACCTCGGCGGGCGTCAGGCCCTTGCCGCCGCGGCCCGCCTTGACGACCAGGTGCTCGAGCCGCCCCCACACGGGGGCGTTGCGGGCGATGAAGCGGTCGATGTCCACCGGGCGCCGACGTTACCCACCCCGGGGCCGAGCCGGCCGCCGGGGATCGTGTCGCCGCCGGCGTCGATGACGACCGCGGCCGGCGCCGGGGGAGCGCGGCGGGTCGCGGCGGGGATCGCGGCGGCGGCCCGGGGGTGGCTAACGTCCCGGCGTGGCGCAGGCGATCATCACGCCCGAGGCGGTCGTCCTCGACTTCGAGCGGGCCGGGGTCCCGTCCCGGACGCTGGCGATGGCCCTCGACCTGCTCGCCCTGGTCGTGACCTGGGCGGTGCTGGGCGTGGCCGCCGCGCTCGCGGTCGGCTTCGAGGGCGTGGGCGCGGCCGTGTGGTACGCCCTGACCAGCCTGGCCCTCGTGTTCGTCTGGTTCTGCGGCTTCGAGACGCTGTGGCGGGGGCGGACGCCGGGCAAGGCGGCGCTCGGTCTGCGGGTCGTCGGCGTCGACGGCACGCCGATCCGGTTCCAGCAGGCGTTTCTGCGCATCACCGTGGGTCTGGTCGACTTCCTGCTGCTGCCGATCGGCGTCATCGCCGTCCTGACCATCCTGCTGTCGCCCCGCGACCAGCGGCTGGGCGACATGGCCGCCGGCACGCTGGTCGTGCGCGAGCGGTCGGCCCAGTCGTTCGTGGCGCCGGCCTGGTTCGCCCCGCCGCCCGGGTACGAGGGGTACGCCGCCTCGCTGGACGTCGCCGCCCTCGACCGCGACACCTACGGACTCGTCCGCTCGTACCTGCTGCGGATGGCCGAGCTGGGGCCCGCCGGCCGCGACCACCTGGCGGTGCTGCTGGCCAACCCGATCGCGCAGCGCATGCACCACACCCCGCCGCCCACCGTGACGCCGCACGCGTTCCTGGCCTGCGTGGCCGCCGCCTGGCAGCGGGCCCACGGGGCGCCGCCCCCGCCGGCCTACGCCCCGGTGCCGATGCCACCGCCCCGGCCCGTGGCCGCGCCGCCGCCCGTGGGGCCGTTCCCCGCCCCACCGCCGCCGCCCGGCCCGCCGCCCGCCCCGCCGCCACCCGGCCCGTCCGGCCCGTACGGCCCGCCGCCACCCGGCCCGCCCTACCGGGCCTGAGCCCGGGGCCCGGGCCTGACGGCTCGGCCGGACGCCGGCGATCGCCCCGGCGGGTCGCGTCGCGCCGGATGCCTGCGAGAATGCCAGGGTGACCGAGCGCGTCCACTACCTCGACCACGCGGCGACGACGCCGCTGCGGCCCGAGGCGCGCGCCGCCATGCTCCCCTGGCTGGGCGAGATGTTCGGCAACCCCTCGGGGGCCCACGCCGTGGCCCGGCGCGCCCGCCAGGCGGTCGACGAGGCCCGCGACGTCGTCGCCGAGGTGGTCGGGTGCCGCCCGGGCGAGGTCGTGTTCACGGGCGGGGGCACCGAGGCCGACAACCTGGCCGTCCGGGGCGTCCACGCCGCCCGGCCCGGCCCGGTCGTGTGCTCGGCCGTCGAGCACGAGGCGGTGCTGGGGCCGGTGGCGGCGGTCGGTGGCCGCACGGTGGGGGTCGACGGGCGGGGGCTGGTCGACCTCGACGAGCTGGCCGCGGCGCTGAGCCCCGACACGACGCTGGTGTCGGTCATGGCCGCCAACAACGAGGTCGGCGCCGTCCAGCCGCTGGCCGCGGTGGCCGAGGTCGTGCGCCGCCACGCCCCGCAGGCCGTGCTGCACACCGACGCCGTCCAGGCCGCGCCGTGGCTCGACCTGCGCACCCTGGCGGCCGGGGCCGACCTGATCACGATCAGCGCCCACAAGCTGGGCGGCCCCCAGGGCGTGGGCGCGTTGGTCGCCCGCCGGGGCGTTCCGCTGCGGGCCACGACGCTGGGCGGCGGCCAGGAGCGCGAGCTGCGCAGCGGCACCCACAACGTGGCCGGCATCGTCGGCTTCGCCGCCGCCCTCCGGGTCGTGGCCGAGACCCGGGAGGCGACGGCGGCCCGCGTCCGCGCCCTGCGCGACCGGCTGGCCGGCGGCCTGGTGGCCGCCGTCCCCGCCGCGGTCGAGACCGGGGTGGAGGGCGGCGACCGCCGGCACCGCCTGCCGGGCACCGTCCACCTGTGCATCCCCGGGGTCGAGAGCGAGGCGCTGCTGTTCCTGCTCGACGAGGCCGGCGTCGCCGCCTCGGCCGCGTCGGCCTGCGCCAGCGGCGCCCAGGAGGCCTCCCACGTGCTGGCCGCCATGGGCGTGCCGCCGGCCCTGGCCCGCGGCGCCCTGCGGCTGACGCTGGGCTGGACGTCCACGGAGGCCGACGTGGACGCGGCGCTGGCAGCCGTCCCCGCGGCCGCGGCCCGCCTGATGGCCGCCGGGGTGGCCGGGTGAAGGTCCTCGCCGCCATGTCGGGCGGCGTCGACTCATCGGTGGCGGCCGCCCGCCTGCTCGACGCCGGTCACGAGGTCGTGGGCGTGACCATGAAACTGTGGGGCGGCGAGTCCGACACCGGGTGCTGCTCGGTCAGCGACGTCGACGACGCCCGCCGGGTGGCCCAGCAGCTGGGGATCGCCCACCACACGTGGGCGTTCACCGACGACTTCGAGCGGCACGTGGTCGAGCCGTACGTCGACGCCCACCGCGTGGGCCGCACGCCCAACCCCTGCATCGAGTGCAACCGCCACCTCAAGTTCGACCGCCTGCTGCGCCGGGCCCGGGCGGTCGGCTTCGACGCGGTGGCGACCGGCCACCACGCCCGCGTCGTCCGCCGGCCCGACGGGACGTGGCGCCTGGCCCGCGGCGCGGATGCCGCCAAGGACCAGAGCTACGTGCTGTACGTGCTCGGCCAGGCCGAGCTGGCCCGCACCCTGCTGCCGGTCGGCGAGCTGACCAAGGACCAGGTCCGGGCCGAGGCCGAGCGCCGCGGCCTGCGCACCGCCGACAAGCCCGACAGCCAGGACGTGTGCTTCATCACCTCGACCCGGGGCCGCGACGGCTTCCTGCGCCGCCGGCTCGAGCTGCGGCCCGGCCGGGTGGTCGACGAGACCGGCGAGGTCGGCTCGGTCCCGGCCGTCGAGCTGGTGACGATCGGCCAGCGCCGCGGCCTGGGCCTGCCGGGCGGGCGCGAGCCCCGGTACGCCGTCGAGGTCGACGTGCCCAACGCGACGGTCCGGGTCGGCACCGCCCGCGACCTGCTGTGCGGCGGGGTCGAGCTCGAGCGCATGGTGTGGGCCGCCGAGCCGGTCACCGGGCCGGTGGCCGCCCAGTGCAGCGCCCACGGCGAGCCTCGGCCGGCCTGGGTCGAGCCCGTCGGCGCCGACCGGGCCCGGGTGGCGTTCGCCCGGGCCGAGCGGCGGGTGGCGCCCGGCCAGTCGGTCGTGCTCTACGACGGCGACGAGGTCGTCGGGGGCGGGCTGGTGACGAACGTCACGGACTGATCCGTTTCGAAACTAGCGCGTTCCGGAATAGGGCGGAGGGGTCGGCCGGTTGACGCCTTCGATGCCCTCTTCCGATTTCCCCCCGACGCAGGAGGTAGGCGGGATGTCCAGCGCAGAGATCCGGGACGCCGCGCCCCCTGAGACGGGCCACCCCCGCCGGTGGCTCGTGCTCGGTGTCATGTGCCTCAGCCTGCTGCTGATCGTGATGGACAACACGATCGTCAACGTCGCCCTCCCGACGCTGCAGGCCGACCTCGACGCCTCGACCAGCCAGCTCCAGTGGGTCGTCGACTCCTACATCCTCGTGTTCGCCGGCCTGCTGCTGGCCATGGGGGCGCTCGGCGACCGGTTCGGCCGGCGGGGCGCCCTGGCCATCGGCCTGGTCGTCATGGGCGTGGCCTCGGTCGGGTCGTCGCTGGCGACCAGCGCCGACCAGCTCATCGCCACCCGGGCCCTCATGGGCGTCGGCGGGGCGCTGATCATGCCGGCGACCCTGTCGATCATCATCAACGTCTTCACCGACCGGAAGGAGCGGGCCCAGGCCATCGCCATCTGGACCGCTACCGCCGGCGCCGCCGTCGCCGTCGGCCCGGTCACCGGCGGCTGGCTGCTCGAGCACTTCTGGTGGGGCTCGGTCTTCCTGGTCAACGTGCCGGTCGTGGTCGTCGCCCTCGTGCTGGGGCAGCTGTTCGTGCCCACGTCCCGCGACCCCGCCGCCCCGCCGCTCGACGTGGTCGGCGCCCTTCTGTCCATCGCCGGGCTCACGGCCCTGGTGTGGGCGATCATCGAGGGGCCGAACGGGTGGACGCACGGCACCGTGCTGGGCGGGTTCGCCGTCGCCGCCGTGCTCCTGGTCGCCTTCGGGCTGTGGGAGCGGCGGGCCCGCTACCCGATGCTCGACATGAGCCTGTTCCGCAACGCCCGGTTCAGCGCGGCGTCCGGCGCCATCATGCTCACGTTCTTCGCCATGTTCGGCACGCTGTTCCTGCTCACGCAGTTCCTGCAGGACGTGCTCGGCTACACGGCCCTCGAGACCGGCGTCCGCCTGCTCCCCATGGCCGCCATCCAGATGGTGATCGCCCCGGCCAGCGCCCGCGTCGTCGAGCGCGTCGGGTCCAAGGTGGTCGTCACCGTCGGCCTGCTGGTGGCCGCCGTCGGCCTGATCATCGCCAGCCAGCTGACCCCGGGCGCCAGCTACGGCGAGGTGCTGGGCGCGCTGCTGGTGCTGGCGGGCGGCCTGGCGCTCGTCATGCCGACCGCGACCGAGTCGATCATGGGCTCGCTGCCGCCGGCCAAGGCCGGCGTCGGCTCCGCCGTGAACGACACCACCCGCGAGCTGGGCGGCGCGCTGGGCGTGGCGGTGCTCGGCTCGGTCATGAGCTCCACCTACCGGCCCAAGGTGTCCGACGCCATCAGCGGCTTCCCGGTGCCGGCCGAGGCGGCCAACGCCATCACCGACCAGATCGGCGCGGCGATGCGGGTCGCCGAGCGGGTCGGCGGCGAGCCCGGGCGGATCCTCGGCGACGTCGCCTCGGGGGCGTTCGTCGACGGCATGGGCACCGCCTTCCTGATCGGTGCCGCGGCGCTGGCGCTGGGCGCGCTGATCGTGGCGCTGTTCCTGCCGGCCCGGGCCCGCGACTACGTGGCCGAGGGCGCGCCAGCCCCGACGCCCGGCCCCGACCGGGAGGGCGCGGCGGACGGCGACGGCGGTGCCGCGGTCGCCGGCGATTCCGCGGCCCCGTCCCCGTCGAGGGCATGATCCGGAGGTGAACGGGAACGCCGACGGGCCCACCGCCGCCACCGTCAGCCGTCGGCCCGGGCGCCCCCGCGACGCCCGGGCCGACGAGGCCATCCTCGACGCCGCCGTCGAGGTGCTGGCCGAGAACGGGCCGAGCGGCTTCACCATCGAGGCCGTCGCCAGCCGGGCCGGCGTCGGCAAGGCCACGATCTACCGCCGCTGGTCGTCGCGGGCCGCGCTGCTGCTCGACACCGCCCACCACCGCATGGACATCGACATCGAGCACCGCGACACGGGGTCGCTCGTCGAGGACCTGGTGGCCCAGCTGGCGCCGCTGGGCCCGAAGCTGCGCGAGACGCCGGCGGGGCGGGTCCTGCCCGCCGTGATGTCGGAGGCGGCGGTCAACCCCGAGATGCGGGCGCTGCTCACGGCGTTCATCACCGACCGGCGCCGGTCGGCCCGGGCGATCGTCGAGCGGGCCGTGGCGCGGGGCGAGCTGCCGGCCGACGTCGACGTCGACCTCGTCCTCGACCAGCTCGGCGGGCCGATCTTCTTCCGGGTGCTGCTGGCGGACCAGCCGGTCGACGAGCCGGTCGTGCGCCACGTCGTCGAGACGGTCGTGGCCGGCCTCCAGCGGCGGCGCTGAGCCCGCCGGGGCGGGCTGCGTCGGCGGGGTGGACGGTCCCAGCGGCCGGGCCGGGTCAGGCCAAGCGGCGCCGCCGGGCCTCGGTGAGCAGGGCCCCGGGCCGGGCCGGCGTGAACAGCAGCTGGTCGGCGCTCACCGACTCGTTCCGGCCCCGGCCCCGCACGAGCAGCAGCGGGAGCGCCTCGGACAGCCGCAGCTCCAACGCGAGGCCGAGGGCGCCCCGGGTCAGGTCGAGCGCCTCCGTGTCGGCCGGGGCCGGCCCGAACGACCGGATCACCGCCCGCCGCACCAGGACCGGGTCGGTCAGGGCCAGCGGGTCGTGCAGCACCAGGCCCGCCGGCACCAGCACCACCCACCGCCGGGCCAGGGTGTGCAGCGTGCGCACGCCCCACCAGGCGGCCGGCAGGCCCGCCGCCAGGGCCAGCGCGCCGGGCACCCACTGGCGCGCGGCCAGCAGCAGGGGGCCGGCCGCCACCCCGGCGACCACGACCGCCCACACCAGCTCGACCGGCCCGAGCAGCAGCGGCGCCGGCGTCCGGAGCGGGAGGCGGCGCTCGTCCCCGTACGACGAGCCGTCGACGAACGTCTCGATCGTCGCCGGCCAGAAGGCGGCGAGCGCGGCCACGAGCGTCCCGGTGACGGCGGCGACGTCGGCCCCCGCCACGCCGCCGGCCACGGCGGCGGCCACGGCGGCGGCCACGGCCGCCGGGGCCCCGACCCGGAGAGCCGTCAGGCTCACCGTCGAGGGCACGAGCGTGGCCACCAGAATGCCTACCCAGCCGGCCCACAGGCCCAGGCTGGCCACCAGCTGGACCGGCCGGCTGGCGCCCTCGAGCGCGTCCCCGAGCGCCGGTCCGGCGACGAGCGGGAGGACGAGCCAGGTCAGGCGGACGGGCCACGCTCCGACACGTTGCATCACGGGCCGGGAGATTTGCCGATCAGCGACGCGGGTCGCTATTCCAGGTCCAGTCGACCGTGTGGTGGGGGTGCCTTGACGGACAGTGTTGAACCGTGGCGGGCGGTGCGGTGAGGGAGGTCCTTCTTCCCATCGGGCTGGCGACCGGCATCGGCAGCCTCCCGCACGAGGACCCGGACGAGGCGGTCCGGTTCGCGCTCGAGCGCCACCCCCGCCTGCCGGCCGCGCCGTCGCTGCCGCGCCGTTCGGCCGTCGAGGGGATGATCGCCCAGGCCGCCTGGGGGATCCCGGGCGTGAGCGTGCTGCCGGACGGGTCGCTGCTGGTCGACGAGGCCGCGGTCGACCCCGACCGGCCGCTCACCGACCTGGGCGTGGGCGGCGAGCCGTTCGTGGGCCTGCGGACGTTCCTCGCGGCCGTGCGCGGGCGCGTGACCCCGTTCAAGATCCAGCTCACCGGGCCGGTCACCCTCGGCATCGCCCTGCACGCGGTGGGCGTGCCGGCCGATCGGGCGTTCCCCGTGGCCTCGGCCGCCGTCCTCGGCCGGATCCGCGAGGTGCTGGCCGCCACCCGGGCGGCGGCGCCCGGCGCCACGCCTGTCGTGTTCGTCGACGAGCCGGGCCTCGTGGCCGCCCTCGACCGCAGCTTCCCGCTGCCGCTGGACGACGCCCTCGACCTGGTCTCGTCGGCCCTGGCCGCCATCGAGGGTGGCGCCATCGCCGGCCTCCACTGCTGCGGGCGGGCCGACTGGCAGGCGGTGCTGCAGGCCGGCCCCCAGGTCCTGTCGCTGCCGGTGGCCGCCGGCGCCGTCGAGCACGCCGGCGCCCTGGCCAGCTTCCTGGAGCGGGGCGGCTGGATCGCCTGGGGCGCCGTCCCGACCGACGGGCCGCTCGGCGAGTCGGCCGAGATCCTGTGGCGGCGCATGATGGCCGACTGGGAGGCCGTCGTGGACGCCGGCTGCGACCCCGCCCAGCTGGTCGAGCAGGCCATCGTCACCCCGGCCTGCGGCCTCGTCGGCCTCGACGTGCCCCACGCCCACCGGGTGGCCAACCTCACCAACGAGCTGGCCCAACGCCTGGAGGCCCGCGCCGTCCACATGGGCATCAACCTCGGCGCCTGATCGGGACACGGACGGGCGCGGC
Organism: Acidimicrobiales bacterium; assembly: GCA_036563805.1. Classification (GTDB taxonomy): domain Bacteria; phylum Actinomycetota; class Acidimicrobiia; order Acidimicrobiales; family VFJN01; genus DATCLS01. The sequence goes on from DATCLS010000073.1 coordinate 48,646, forward strand.
GCGCGCCGGCGTTCCGGGGCGCGCCGGGTACCGGGCGGCGCCGGCGTTCCGGGCGGCGCCGGGTCAGGACGGCGCCCGGTCAGGACGGCGCCGCCAGCTCCGGCTCGGGCTCGGCGTCCGGCCGGGCCGGCGCCCACCGCACGAACCAGGCGGCGAGCGCCACCGCGGTCAGCGCGTGCCACACGGCGTGGCCTTGGAGCACGGCCTCGGGGCGGCACAGCGGCGCCCCGGTCCGGGTCAGGGCGTTGACGACCACGGCCGAGCCGAAGGCGGCGAGCGCCCGGGCCGGCGGCCGGGGCAGCCGCCGGCGCCGCCAGGCCACGACCAGCCCCACCCCGGCCAGCGCTATCAGCGACCCGTCGTGGGCCAGCTCGGCCCCCGGCGGCATGGGCCCGTGGTACAGCAGGCTGCCGACGCCCGCCGCCGCCACCGCCAGCGCTGGCCCGGTGGGCGCGCCCCGCCGCAGCAGGAACGCCCCGGCGGCCACGTAGGCCAGGCTGGACAGGGCGTTGGCGGGTTGGCCGAGCCAGCCGCCGCGCAGCGCCTCGCAGTCCGACGCCCCGAGGGCGAGCACCAGCGGTGCGTTCACCCCACCATCACACCCGAACGCGCGCCCGAACGCACCGGCTGCGGGCGAGGGGAGTCCCGGCGTTCACCCCATCATCACACCCGAACGCGCGCCCGAACGCACGGGCTGCGGGCGAGGGGAGTCCCGGCGTTCACCCCATCATCACACCCGAACGCGCGCCCGAACGCACCGCCGCGGGCGAGGGGAGTCCCGCGGGGCGGTGCGTTCGGGGTCGGCGGTCGGCCGGGGGTCAGTGGGCGGCGCCCCCGGGCTGCTCCCGCCGGGGATCGTGGACGATCAGCTCGAACTCGGTCGGGACCCGCCGCTGCAGTGAGGCGGCGATCACGTCGCGCAGCTGGTCGGGTGGCAGCACGCACTCGGCGCAGTTGGCGCCGGACACGTCGAGCGCCAGCTCGATCCGGTCCGTCCGGGGGTCGGCGGCGACCAGCGCCAGGTCGGCCCCGTCCGCCCGCAGCATGCGTCGCAGATCGTCGACCACGTCTGCCACGGCCTGGGTGTCCATCGGTCTCCTCCTTCGCGACCCGCCGCGCCTACCGTGCCGCGCCCGCCGGCGGCCGGCGCACGGCGACGCTCTGCATCTCGCTCTGCACGAAGCTGGTCAGCGCCACCCCGTGCAGCCCGCCCAGGCCTCCGCACACCACCGGCACGAACTGGTCGGGCCGGCCGGCCAGGTAGACCCGGCCCCGGTCGTCGACCCGGCCCTTGTCGCGCAGCACCTGCTGGTTGCCGGGCCGGAACAGGTCGATGGGCTGCCAGGCGTGCTCCCACAGGTATTCCTGGAACGACTCGATGGCCGGGAAGGCCCGGGCCAGCCGCTCGGCCCACATGGGGTTGACCAGCAGCACGAGCTGGCCGCTGTCGCCGGTCAGCTCGAGGTACCAGTTGTTGAGGGGGAAGGCCAGGCACTTGGCGATCATGTACGCCAGGTCGCGGGGGTCGTCGTTGTTCACGTCGGCCATCGGGTACGTGCCCTTGCCGCCGTGCACGGTCACGACCTCCTGGTCCCGGGTGAACCCCTGGCGTTCGGCCAGCGACGGCCAGGGCGAGCGCTCCTCCCACTCGCCGAAGCACAGGCCGAACCGCGCCGGCTGGCCGAACACCGTGCGGGACGTCTCGCCGGCCCGCTGGCCCCCGATGTTGCGCAGGCACAGCGACACGGCCCGGCCGATGGTCATCGAGCCGCGGCCGGCGGCGCCGCCCAGGCAGCCCGCCTTGTAGTCGATCGCCAGCTCGTCGCGGCTCGGCCCGTTGACGATCAGCATGGGGAACACGCTGGACGTGGTCGTGGTCAGGCCGAAGGCGTTCCACTCCGGCACCAGGATCGCCTCCAGCGCCGCCAGCACCAGGGGGAACGCCTCGGGCGCCACGCCGGCCATGGTGGCGTTGATCGCCACCAGCTCGACGGTGGCTGTGCCGTAGGTCGGCGGCAGCTCGCCGATCACGTGGTCGGGGGGCAGGGGGCTGGCGGCCAGCCGGGCCAGGATCCGCTCGTCGGTGGGCGGGATGAGTGGGGCGCCGTCGCCCCACCGCGACCGGAGCGACAGCTCGTAGATGGCCTCGGGGTCGAGGTCGGTCTCGACCCACTCGCTGCGCAGGTCGTCCGCGGTCGGGGCTGCCCCCGCCGCCGTCTGACGGGTGTCGGTCATCGCTTGGCCCCCAGCAGGTCGAGGAAGCGCGGGTAGTACGAGGCGGCGATCTCCCGCAGCTCCTCTGCGGGGCGGGCCTCGAGCGGGTAGGGCAGGACGAGCATCTTGAGCCGGCCGTGACCCAGGTAGTTGGCCATGTTTCGGCCGTGGGCCTCGAACTCCTCGCAGACCGCCACGACCGCCGGCTTGCCGGCGTCCTCGAGGGTCACGGCGTCGCGCACGCTGTTGGAGGTGCACGAGCCGCACGTGCCGAGGCCCGACACGCCGCAGTCGACCTCGGCGGCCCAGGCGGCCACGGCGGCCGCGGTCTCGGCCCCTTCGGCGCCGACGCGGCCGCCGGCCTGGAGCGGGACGGGGATGGCGCCGTCGCGGCGCAGGAACCTCTCCCACTCGTCGAGGATCAGCATCCACGACCGCCACGACCCCTCGTGCCGCAGGCCGACCCGGAGGCCGGCGATCGGGCGGTCGAGGACGTGGGCCGGGGCGTCGTCGCGGGGGCGGGGTGGTGCCGTCGGGAGGCGGATGCCCGTGGGTGCCATGGCGCCGAACGTACGACAGATGTGTGAATACCGCAACTAGTTTGTCGGCGGGCTAGGGTCGAACGTGATGGGCGACGACGAGAAGACGACCGAGACGTCCGCGACACCGGCCGGCACGACGGCCGAGACCCGGGTGGTCGAGCCGGAGCGGCTCCGGCGGCTGATGGAGGGCGTGCTGGCCGGCCACGGCGTCCCCGCGGCCGACGCCGCGGTGGTGGCCGACAACCTGCTCGAGGCCGACCTGCGGGGCGTCGACTCCCACGGCTGCCACCTGCTGGCGCTGTACGTCGACCGCCTCCGGGCCGGGCACCTGGAGCCCGTCACCGCGGTCACGACCGTGCGCGACGACGGCTCGACCGTCGTGCTCGACGGCGGCCTCGGGTTCGGGCAGGTGGCCGGCGTGGCCGCCATGGACCTGGCGGTCGAGCGGGCCCGCGAGCACGGCACGGCCGCCGTGGCGGTGCGGGAGAGCACCCACCTCGGGGCGCTGGCCTACTACACCGAGCGGGCCGCAGCCGCCGGCTGCGTGGCTCTGGCCGTGCAGAACGGCCCGACCATCGTCCCGCCGCACGGCAGCGTCACGCCGCTGCTGTCGACCAACCCGATCTCCTACGCCGTGCCCGCCGGCGAGGAGCCGTCCATCGTCTTCGACGCCGCCACCACCACCGTCGCCGGCAACCGGGTGCTGCTGGCCAAGAAGCGGGGCGACGCCACGATCCCGGCCGGCTGGGCCAACGACGAGCGGGGGCGGCCCACGACCGACACGGCCGCCGCCTCGGTGAACCGCCTCCAGTGGTTCGGCGGCCACAAGGGCTACGGCATCGCGCTGTTCGTCGAGGTGCTGGCCGGCGTGCTCACCGGCAGCAGCTTCGGGCGGACCGAGCTGACCCGGTCGCCGGCGGCCGGTGCCCAGCGCACCGCCAAGGGCTACGTCTTCCTCGCCCTCGACGTCGGCCGGTTCCTGCCGGTGGACGAGTTCCGGGCCCGGGTCGACACGCTCGTGCGCGACATCGCCGCGGCCGAGCCGGCCGACGGCGTCGACCGGGTCCTGGTGCCGGGCCAGCTCGAGCACGAGCGCCGGGCGGCCCGCCGGCGCGCCGGTATCCCGCTGTCCGCCGCCCTGGTGGCCGAGCTCGACCGGCTGGCCGCCGAGGCCGGGTGCCCCGGCCTCGGGGCGTAGGGGCGCGGACCCGCGTCGTGGGCGCCCGGCCGGCGTCCTAGGCTCCGGGGCGATGCAGGCATCGGCGGCCCGGGCGGACGCAGACCCCGACTGGCTCGTGGCGGTCAGCCGCCACCTCACCGCGATCGGCCGGCTCACCCACTCCCAGCGGCTGTACGGCGAGATGGGCGCCCGGGCCGGGCTGACCATGCGGCCCTACCTCTACGGCATCCTGGCCCGCATCCGCGACCGGCAGCCGGTCCGCGTCTCGGACGTCGCCGAGGACATGGACTACGACCGGTCCACGATCAGCCGGCACGTGGCCGAGTTGACCAACCTCGGCTGCGTCAGCCGCGAGTCCGACCCCGCCGACGGCCGGGTCGTGATCCTGCGCCTCACTGAGAAGGGCACCCGGGTCATCGAGCGGGTGTACGAGGCCTGGACGACCACGCTCGGCGAGCTGACCGCCGACTGGACGCCGGCCGAGCGGACCACGTTCCTCGACCTGCTGGGCCGCCTCGACACGGCCCTGACGGCGAACTTCGCTGGCAAGGCGGCCCCGTCAGGCGGCCCGGGCCGGTCGGGCTGACCGGCACGGACGCACCGGTCACGGCTGACCGCGACGGGCTCACCGGTCGGGCCGGCCGGTCACGGGTCGGCGGCGATCCGGGTGGCGTCGGCGGACTCGGCCGCCTCCACCAGCCGGTCGACGGCAGCTTCGTCGCCGCCCAGGTACGCCTCCCAGAAGGCGGTCGTCGTCTCCTCGACCACGGCGTCGTGGTCGCTGGGGGCGTTCTCGTAGGGCTCGAAGTGGCCGCCGGCCTCCAGCGTCACCAGGAACCGGGGCGGGTCGACGCGGTCGTAGGTGTCGACGGCCTGCTGGTAGGGGACGATCGGGTCGTCGGTGAGCTGGACGAGCAGAACCGGCGGGCCGTCGGCGAACCGGAAGTCCCCGCCGTCGAACGGCAGTGGCAGCGTGCTGAGCAGCACGGCCGCGTCGACCCGGTCGTCGCGGCAGCAGTCGTGGTACACGACGCCGTAGGCGGTGGCGCCGCCCAGCGAGTGGCCGGCCACCCCGATGCGCTCGGGGTCGGCCACGTCCAGGTGTCGCAGCACCTCGTCGATCACGAACGACACGTCGCCGGGCTGGTTGGCGTAGTCGTTCAGCACGGTGGGGGCGCCGGCCTCCTCGTTGGTCAGCGGGAAGGCGGGCACCGCCACCACCATCCCGGCCTCGGCCCAGGCGGTGGCCAGCTCGGTGAACTTCCGGGGGTGGCCGTTGAACCCGTGGGCGAGCACGACCAGCGGAAACGGGCCCGGGCCCTCGGGCACGTACAGGTCGGTGGCCAGCGTCCGGGTCGGGGCGCTCAGGGCGCCGCCCGGGTCGTCGGTGGGCCGGTCCTCGTCGACGAACGTCTCGGTCGTCGTCTCGACCGCGTAGGGCGGCCCGGCGGCCGCCGTCGTCACCGTCCGGTCGGCGGGCTCCGCGCCGCGGTCGCCCCCGCCGTCGTCGCCGCACCCGGCGGCGGGCGCGGCGACGACGGCCAGCGCCACCAGGGCGGCCACCAGTCGCCGTCGCCGCATGGCGCACACCGTGGCACACGAGCGGGCCCCGGCGCCCGCTGGACACGCCCACCCGCCGGCGGGAACGGCGTCACGGGAACGGCTTCACGGGCCGGGGTGCGGTGGGGGAGCATGGGGCCATGAGCGTCTCGGTCGAGCTGGAGCGGGTGCAGGAAGAGGCGGCGCAGCGGGGGCCCGGCGGGTTCCTCCTGACCGTCTCCGACGACGGGCGGCCCCACGTCGTGGCCGTCACCGCCCGGTGGGAGGGCGACGCCCTGGTCATGGGCGCCGGCCGCAGCAGCTCCCGCAACGCCGGGGCCCGGCCCCACGTGTCGGTGCTCTGGCCCCCGGCCGAG
>DATCLS010000092.1:0-3415 GCA_036563805.1 Acidimicrobiales bacterium
GAGATGGTCATGAACACGAGCCGGGGGTTGACGCCGCGCAGCACGTCGTAGCCCAGGCCCCGGCGCTCGAGGCCGCCGGGCCGCATGGCCTCGACGACGGCGTCCGCGTCGCGCACCAGGTCGAGGAACACCTCGCGGCCCTGGTCGGTGCGCAGGTCGAGGGTGATCGAGCGCTTGCCCCGGCTGATGTGCAGGTGCATCAGCGACACGCCCTCGACGATGGGCCAGGTCATCTCCCGCACGTAGTCGCCCGACGGCGGCTCCACCTTGATGACGTCGGCACCCAGGTCGGCCAGGTGGGTGGTGATCGCCCCGGGGCCGAGCATCGAGCACTCGACGATGCGCACCCCCGCCAGCGGCCCTCGCCCGTCGGTCGCCGTCACGGCGCGGTCCCCCTCGCTGCTCGCACGGCACGATCATCGCGCAGATCTGACGATCCGTCAGAAATTCCGTGCCGCATGATGCGCGCCGGCACCGCGCCGCGATCTACCGTTGCGCCGCTGGGTTTCGGCGAGCGCGGGGGTCATCCCCCACCGGCGCCGAATATTGCGAAAGCATGTCGATCGTGACAGACTCCTTGCACCAACCGCACAGGACGGCACGCGCTGGGGCGCCCTTGGTTGTTCTCCCCCTTCCAGGCCGCAACGGACGCGCGCGCTGACGGAAGGAGACCCCCTCTGATGTCCGATCGGACCGACCACCCGCCGAGTCCCGACGACGGCTCGATCCGCGGCCGTTCCGCCCGTCGAGCCGTCGCCGGCGGCGTCGCCGGCATCGCTCTCCTCGTCGGACCGGTGCTCCTCGCCAACGCCCTCGTCCCGGGCAAGAGCAGCGGCAAGGACGCCGTCGAGGCCGCAGGCTCCGAGACGTCGATCGTCGCGCTGCGCCGCAACGCCACCCAGCGCGACCAGGCACGGGCCAACGCGCTCATGTCGATGCGCACGACCACGACCCTGCCGCCGACGACGACCACGACGGCCCCGCCGACCACCACGACGACGGAGCCGCCGACCACCACCACGACCGAGCCCCCCACGACCACGGCGCCGCCGCCCACCGCGCCGCCGTCGAGCGGGGGCGGCTTCGGCGACCCGAACGACTACGCCACCTGGGACGCCCTCGCCGAGTGCGAGTCCGGCGGCAACTGGCAGGCCAACACCGGCAACGGGTACTACGGCGGCCTGCAGTTCTCGGCCGAGACCTGGCACTCGGTCGGCGGCCCGGGCCTCCCGCACGAGCACTCGCGGGAGACGCAGATCTACTACGGCCAGATCCTGCAGGCCCGGGCGGGCTGGGGCCAGTGGCCCCACTGCGCACGCGAGCTGGGCCTGATCTGAGCCGGTCGCCCGCACGGGCGGCCCGACCCCGACGACACGCGACCGACGACCACGGGGCGGTGCTGCTGGGGGCACCGCCCCGGCGCGTCGGGGCGGGCCCGGGCGGTTCGCCGCCCGCCCGGGCCCGCCGTCGACCTCTGCCGGGTCAGAGCGGCCGCGGCCCCCGGCAGACGAACAGGCCCGTGTCCTTGCGGACCCGCAGGCGGCCGCCGCCCCGGCCGAAGCGGGCCCGCACGGCGTCGACGACCCGGGCCCGCTCCTCCGGCCCGGCGCCCTCGACCGGTGGCGTCGAGGCGAGGTACTCGACGACGTCGTCGGGATCGCGGCAGTCGAGCTGGTCGGCGTACGGCCGCCACTCGACCGAGGCGAAGTGGGCGGGCAGCATCGCCCGCCCGGCCTCCGCGTCGAACGACCAGGCCAGCTCGGCCGGCACCGCGGGGCCGAAGACCTCCTCGCGGATCTCGCGCAGCTCGGCCAGGTGGCCGCCGCCCACGCAGGCGACGAGCGCGACACCGGACGGCCGCAGCACCCGGGCCATCTCGGCGATCGCCCGGCGGGGGTTGGGCACGTGGTGCAGGACGTAGGTGGCGACCACGACGTCGAAGCGCCCGTCGCGGAACGGCAGCTGCTGGACGTCCGCGACCGCGGCGGTCGCCCGGCGGTAGCGGCCGAGCGAGCCCACCCGCCCGCGCGCCTCCCGCGCCATCCCGGGCGAGATGTCCGAGAGGGTCAGCGAGAGGTCACCGGGCAGGCGGGCCGACGCCTCGGCCCACATCCACCCCGCCCCGCAGCCGACCTCGAGCACCTCGGCACCCGCGGGCCAGTCGACCTGCGAGGCGACCCAGGGGAACCAGGCCACGGGCGCGGTGCTGTACTTGACGTGCAGGCGGGCCCGGGCCGCGAGCCGGCTGCTGTCGCGGTACTGGACGTGGCGCAGGTACGACTGCGCGCCGGCTGGGGCCTCGTCGCCTCCCCCCATGGGGTCGCGACGCTAGTCGCGGTGCGCTCAGTAGCGCAGTCCGGGGGCCCGGGTGCCGAACACGTCGGTGTTCAGCAGCGTGCCGAGCGTCGTGGCGTCCCAGCGCTTGCCGCCGTTGCTGATCGTCGGCCCGTCGGTCCAGCCCCGCATCCAGATGATGTTCTCGCCGATGGCCCGGATGACCTGGCCGGTGACGTGCTGCGCCTCGTCGGACGCCAGCCAGGCGACGAGCGGCGACGACACGGCCGGGTCCATCGGGTTCCACTCGTCCTCGGGGACCTCGTCCGGCTCGATGACCGGCGGGGCGCCGGGCATGGTGGCGGTGATGCGGGTGGCACCGGCCGGCCCGACGGCGTTGACGGTGACGCCCATCTTGTACAGCTCGAGGCTCAGGGTCAGGGTGAGGCCGGCGATCGCCGCCTTGGCGGTGGCGTAGTTGGACTGCCCGAAGTTCCCGACCAGGCCGGCGCCCGAGGTGGTGTTGATGATCCGGCCCGTGAACCGCTCGCCCCGCTTGTGGCGCTCGCGCCAGTGCTTGGCCGCCCAGTGCGACGGGCACCACGTGCCCCGCACGTGGACCCGCATGACGGCGTCGAAGTCCTCGGGCGTCATGTTCCAGATGGCGCCGTCCCGCACGATCCCGGCGTTGTTCACGAGGATGTCGAGGCGGCCCCAGGTGTCGACGGCCTGGGCGATCATGCGCCCGGCGCCCTCGTGGTCGGCCACGTCCTCGTAGTTGGCCACCGCCGTCCCGCCGCGCGCCTCGATCAGCTTGACGGTCAGGTCGGCGTCGCGCGACGAGCCCTCCCCGGTGACCGACGTGCCCAGGTCGTTGACGACGACCTTGGCGCCGTGCTTCGCCAGCTCCAGCGCGTGCCCACGGCCGATGCCGTGGCCCGCCCCCGTGACGACGGCGACCTTGCCCTCGAGCAGCCCCATGTGTCTCCCTCGCTCCCTGGATCTGACGTACCGTCAGATTCTAGGGGACGGCGCGTGGGCACCGCCCGCCCGGGAGGACGGCGACGACCGGCACGTGCGCCGCCCCGGACACGGCGGCGCCCGCCGACCGACGACCCGAGGGCGGTCGGGCGAGCTCGGG
>DATCLS010000096.1:0-98142 GCA_036563805.1 Acidimicrobiales bacterium
CCCGCCGCCGGCCGCCGACCGCGGCGGCCCGCCCCGCGCCGACGACCGGCCGCCCGCCTCGTCGACCACCACGTCGACGACAACGACGTCCACGACTACCACCACCGTGCCGAACCCCGCCGAGCCCGGGCACGACGGACCCGGCCCCGGCGGCGGGACCGGCGAGGACGACGGCTCTGGCCCCGCAGACCGGGGCGGCGGGCACGACGGCCCCGGCGGACCGGGCGACCCCGGCGGCGGCACGGGCGTGGCCCCGCTCCCCGGACGGCCGGCGGACGCCGCCCGGGCGAGGGTGTGACGGCTGCCTGCTGACCCGGCACCCGGCCACCGCCGAGCTCTGCCCCCGTGCCGCCGCACACCGGAGCACCGGACACCGGAGCGCTTGACAGTATGCTGTCAATTAGACAGGATGCTGTCATGACGACGCAGACGGTCCACCTCGCGATCTACGACGGTCTCTCCGACTGGGAGGCCGGCTACGCCACGGCCCACATCAACGGCCCGCTCTTCCAGCGCCACCCCGACCGCTACCGGGTCGCCACGGTGGCCGAGGGCCCGGAGCCGGTCACGACGATGGGTGGCCTGCGCATCGTCCCCGACCTGGTGCTCGACGAGCTGCGCCCGGCCGACAGCGCCATGCTGATCCTGCCCGGCGCCACGACGTGGGACAGCGGCGGCAACGCCGCCTTCGCCCGCACGGCCCGGGCCTTCCTCGACGCCGGCGTGCCGGTCGCCGCCATCTGCGGCGCCACCGCCGGCCTGGCCGCCGCCGGCGTCCTCGACGGCCGCGACCACACCAGCAACGCCGCCGAGTACCTGGCGGCCACGGGCTACGCCGGCGCCGACCGCTACCGCGACGAGCCGGCCGTGACCGACGGCGACCTGATCACGGCGAGCGGGGTGGCGCCGGTCGAGTTCGCCCGGGCGATCTTCCGCCGGCTCGACCTGTACGAGCCGGCCGTGCTCGACGCCTGGACCAAGCTGTACGGCCAGGGCGACCCGGAGGGCTACGCCGAGCTGATGGCGGCGGCCCCGGCCCCCGCATGACCGCCCCGCAGCAGGGCCGGGCGGCGGCCCGGGGGCGGAGTGGGCCGAACCCGCAGGAGCTGCTCAGCGGGGCCGCGCTGGCCACGTTCCGGCTCAACGGCCAGTTCCTGGCGGTCGCCGAGGATCTGGCCCGGCCGGCTGGGCTGACCGCGGCGTGGTGGCAGGTCCTCGGGGCGGTCCTGCGCGAGCCGTTGCCCGTGGCCGGCATCGCCCGGGTCATGGGCATCACCCGCCAGAGCGTCCAGCGCATCGCCGACCTGCTGGTCGACAAGGGCCTGGCCGAGTACCGTCCCAACCCCGCCCACCGCCGGGCCAAGCTGCTCCAGCCGACGGCCGCCGGCTACGCGGCCGTCGAGCGCATCGGTCCCGGCCACGCCGCGTTCGCCCGGCGCCTGGTCGACGAGATGGGCGCCGACCAGCTCGAACGGGCCCTCGAGGCGCTCCGGGCGTTGTCCCGGGCGCTCGACGCGTTGGCGTAGCGCTGACGGGCCGTCAGCAGCGCCGTCCGTACGGTCGCCACCTGCTGAAACGCCCGCTCACCGCATCGGTCGCCGGCATGCTCGCGCTGGGCGGGCTGACCCTGACCGCCCCGCCCGCGCGGCCGACCCCGACCCACCCGGGTGCGACCCTGGCGACGTCTGCGCCTATGCCGGCTCCGGCGCCACGGGCGCGCTCCTGTTCCGGCCGGCCGGGGACTGGTCCGGCGCCGTGCGCGGCGTCGGGCCGGTGGTCAACAGCCGTGTCCCCTACCCGGCGCCGACTTCGTCGCGGACGCGACCATCGCCCGCATCCGGTGGCGGGCGAGTGCTGACCGGCCCGTGACCCACGGGCGGCGCCGCGGGCCGCAGCGGAGCGACCGACGAGCGGTCTACGTGAGGGCGGCGGTGGCCAGCGCCCAGGGGCCGAGGGCGAAGGAGCCCTCGAACGGTTCCTGGGGCCGGCCGCGCAGGTCGACCAGCCACCCGGCCCGGCCCTCGACCGTGACCGTGGTCGGCTCGGGCCGGGGGTTGAAGACCCGCACGATCAGCGTGCCGCCCTCGCGCCGGACGGCCGAGACCTCGGCGCCGTGGACGGTGAGGGCGGAGCCCCGGGGACCGGCCCCCACGACCGGACCGGCCGCACCCGACGAGCCGGCCGCGCCGGAGGGGCCGGCCGCATCCGACGACCCCCGCGCCACCCCGACCGGCCGGGCCACGACCAGCGGAACGAGCACGTCGTCGGCCAGCGCGTAGGGGTCGACGGGGCCGGCCGCCACCGCGTAGCGGACCGTGACCGGCCGCTGGAGCTGCGGCCCCTCGACCGGGACCAGCGGGCCGGCCGGCAGCGGCCGGGTGGCCATCGGACCCTGCGACAGCATGCCGGTGCAGCGCAGCAGCGTGAGCGCCAGCTCGTGGGCTCGGCCGTCGCGCACGTCCACCAGCTCGTACTCGGTGACGCCCTCGTGGACGACGGTGAGCCCGCCGGCCTGGACGAACCGCTTGGCCGGGTAGGTGGGCAGCGGGGCCTCGGTGGGCCCGCCCTCGGCCTCGATCCCGCGCTCGACGGTGGCGAACGCGCACTCGGCCCGGGACCCGATCGCCGGCTCGGGCAGCGGGAGGTGAGCCCGCAGGCGGTGGTCGCGGCTGCGGTTGTCGACCGTCACCTCGACCCGGACCGCGGGCTCCCCGGCCCGCAGCTCGACCACCGTGCGCACCTCGTGGGCCACCTCGCCCACCCGGCGATCCAGCCCCTCGCAGGCGGCTGGCCACCGGTAGCCGGCGGTGACCAGCAGGCGGCCCCGGAGGGGCCCGTGCTCCAGGGTGGTGACCTCGACGGAATCCGGCCGGTCGACCAGCCTGTCTTCGGCCGGCGGGCAGTAGTTGTAGGTGTCGCCGCAGTCGCCGCCGTCGACCAGGCGGCCGAGGCCGGCGTGGCCGTCCAGCGAGAACGTGCCGTCCTCGGGGTCGACCTCGACGGCCACCAGGCCGTTGGTCAAACGCAGACCGTCGACCGTGACCGGCGCCGTCCTGTCGGCCCCGGCGGCCCCTCCGGCACCAGCAGCCCCGGCGTCCGGCGTCCAGCGCGCCCACCCGAACCCGGGGACGTCCTCGACCCGGGCCAACACGGTTACCGCCTCGCGCCGGCGGACCCGCAGGCGCACCGGGCCGGGCTCGTCCACCGCGGCCAGCGCCGCCCGCACGGCCGGGGTGACGAGCTGCCCGCCGTCGACGCGCTCGTTGGCCACCAGCTCGCGGCCGTCCGCGGTCTCGAGGCGGAACGCCTCGTTGCCCGCCGACCAGTCGACCTCCTCGGCCGCCGGGGTGACCAGCTCAGCCGGCCCCTCGACCAGCACGACGTCGCCGCCGTGGCGGCGGACGAGCTGGGTGCCGGCCGGCGCCTCGGCGCCGGGCAGCCGCAGCTCGACGAGGCCGCCGCGGGTGCGGGCCACGGGGTTGACGACGACCGCGCCGGCGCCCCCGGCGCCGGCGCCACCCCCGCCTCCGTCGCCTCCCGCCAGGCTGGCCAGCCCGGCCACGGCCCGCTCGACGAGGCCCTCGCCGATGTCGGTCGCCTCGCCGTAGCGGTGGAGCACGGCGTCGACCACCTCGTCGATCGAGCAGGCGCACACCGAGTCGTGGGCGGCGTTGCGGATCACGCCCCGCCAGGCCTCGTCCAGCAGTGCGCCCGGCCAACGCTCGGGCGGCAGGAACAGGGCCGACAGCGGCTCGGCCAGCCGCTCCAGCGTGCGCTCGGCCCTGGCGGCCGCCTGGCGCACGTCGACCCGGTTGGACACGACGCCCATCAGCAGGTTGGCCCGGGCGCCGGAGCGCAGCTCGCCCTCCCAGGTGGGCAGGCCCTCGGTGGGGGCGGCGGCCAGGTGCTCGGCCAGGGAGACGACCCGGAAGCGCAGGTCGTCCTGCAGGTCGTTGGCCTCGGCCACCACCCGCCCGAGCCAGGGCTGGGGGGCCTGGTGGTCGGTGCCGTTCATCCACAGGACCGGGCCGGCCACCAGGCCGTCCCACAGGTCGGCGAACCCCCGCACCTGGGCGACCAGGGCCTTGGCGTCGTCGGGCAGCGACGACCCGTTGCCGTAGCCCTGGGGCAGGTACTCGGCCCGGACGGTCGAGCCGTCCGGCGCCCGCCACCAGAACCCGCTGCGGTCGACGGCGGAGGGCACGCCCCGCCACACCACCGCGTGCTCGAACCCGAGCTGGCGGAAGATCTGGGGCATCTGGGCCACGTGGCCGAACATGTCGGGCAGGTAGCCGACGGCCATGGCGCCGCCGAACCGGTCGGCCACGGCCAGGCCGAGCTGGAGGTCGCGGATCAGCGTCTCGCCCGAGACGAGGAACTCGTCGGGCAGCGTGTACCAGGGCCCGACGGCGATGCGCCCGCTGCCGACCAGGCGCCGGAGCCGGTCCTCGGCGCCGGGCCGCACCGCCAGGTAGTCGTCGACGACCGCCAGCTGCCCGTCGAGCAGGAACCGGGCGTACGACGGGTCGGCCTCCATCCGGGGCAGCAGGTCGTCGAGCAGGTCGACCAGCCGCAGGCGGAACGACTGGAACGACGCGTACCACTCCCGGTCCCAGTGCGTGTGCGGTACGACGTGCACCAGCCGGGGGGTTGCGTTGTCCATCTCGACCACCCTCGGGGTTGCTGGATCGTCCCGCCCATCCTGGCCGATGGCTCGACCCTCGGCCCGTCGCGGGCCCGGGCCGGCCCGCCGAGCGGCGAGGGGCACGGTCACCGACCGGACCCCGGGGGCAGGCCCCTAGGGCACCGGCACCGGCCCCAACAGCGCCTCGCCCCGGAGCTCGGTGGTCGACCACGAGGGATCGAGCCCGGGCGCGGTGAGCCGCACCGCCTCGGTGCCGGGGTGCGGCTCCAGCTCCCACAGCAGGGCGGGCCGCTCGCCGTGCCACCGCACCGCGTAGGACAGCCGGCCGTGGGCGGTGGGCGCGTCGTGCACCTCCCACCCGTGGCCGAGCCAGGCCTCGGGCACGATCGAGGCGAGGACGAGCCCGGGGCTGTCCACGTCCTCGCGCACCAGCAGGTCGCGGACGAACAGCAGCAGCTCGGCCGCCGCCCAGCCGTGGTGCCCGTCGCCCATGCAGCCGCCGGGCAGGCGGGGGTGGACGGCCTCGGGCCACGTCCAGGTCGGGGTGGCCACGTCGAGCATCCAGGCCAGGCGGTCGAGGCACCGGCGGTCGCCGGCCCGCAGCTCGACGCCGGCCAGCTGCAGGGTGAGGTAGGTGCCCAGTCCCGTGTGGCTGATGCCCTGGAAGAACGCCCGGCCGTCCTCGCGGGTGAACCGCTCCCGGATGGCGTCCGCGGTGGCGGCCATGCGGGGGTCGTCGGCGGGCAGCAGGCCGAGCGGGGCGCAGGCCACCAGCGACCCGATGGCGCCCGGGTCGAGCCGGCGCCGGGGCCCGGCCGGGATGGCTTGCGTGCCCAGCCGCTCGGCCGTGAGGGCCAGCGACCGCTCGACGTCGGCCCACATGGCGGCGGCGAACCGGCGGGCGTCGGCCGCCGCCCGCTCCTCCCCGGCGCCGGCCAGCAGCTCGGCGCCCGCCCGCAGGCCGGCGACGGCCCAGAAGTCGTCCCAGTAGAAGTAGTCGAACGGCCCGAAGTGCTCGGCCGAGATGCCGGCGGGCAGGAGGCCGGCCAGCGCCGGGTCGGACCGGCGGCGCCGGCCCCGCCGCTTGCGCTCGATCCACTCGACGCCCTTGGCGATCGAGCCCACCATCGGCTCGATCAGCTCGGCGTCGCGGGTCAACCGCCAGTGGTGGGCGAGCGCCCACAGGGCGGCGCCGTTGGCGTCCCACTCGTGGCGCTGGCTGTAGAAGAACCCGTCGGCCCGCTGGCGCCCGGGGTACGAGGCCAGCACCTCGGCGGCCTCGCCGTGCAGGCCGTAGGCGTCGAGCGCCCCCAACAGGTAGGCGGCGTCGCGGAACCAGAACCGGTGGTAGGTGGCCGGGCCGGGGGTGATCTCGCCCGGGTCGTGGAGCAGCAGCAGGAAACGCCGGTTGGCCTCGACCGCCTCGGCCAGGCGGGGGTCGGGCAACTCCAGCCGCAGGCCTCGGCGCGTCTGTGCCTCCCAGCCCCGGGCGACGTTCTCGGCGGACGGCACGGCGGTGGGGAACGCCGGGGTCTGCGCCGCCCGGCGCCGCGCCACGCCCCGGCGGCGGCTGCGGCTCCCGGCCCCCAGCGGGATGGCCACCCGTAGCCGGGCCCCGTGGGCCAGCGGGTAGACGAAGGCGGCCTGGGCCATGCCGGCCGGGCACCGCACCGGGCCGTCCCATCCCGTGCCGGCCTCGCCGCCGAGCACCGTGCACGCCGAGTCGCCGTCGTGGAACGTCGACGCCGCCGTGCGCGCCGGCGGCTTGGGCAGCAGCAGCGCCACCCGGCCGTCGACGGTGACCGTCGTGCCGTCGTGGACGTCGATGCGCTCGATGACCGCCAGGCCCTCCGGGTTGTAGGGCCGCACGGCCAGGGCCAGCGCCACCGGCACCTTCGACTGGTTCTCGACCTCGACCACGACGAGCTCGCCGTCGGAGCCGTCGTCGACGCCACCGTCCGCGCCCGCGGCCCGCCGCATGGCGTAGACCCGCTGGACGGCGTCGCCGCCCGGGATCCGCATGGCGGTCTCGACGACCGGGGCCGCCCCCACCAGGCGCTGCCGGACGTTGGCCTCCCGGGAGGGCACGTGCCAGCGGTCGTCGGCCCCGATCCACCAGTCGAGCGACCAGCCGTCGTACCAGGGCATGACCAGGCCCCGGGGGTCGACGATCGCCTCCCACGGCGAGTCGAGGTTGCCGACCGCCGTCCAGTTGCGCTGGGTGAGGTTGGTGAGGAACGGCAGGTGGCCCCGGGGCACGAACGCCGGCGAGGAGGGGTCGAGCTGGCGCTGCAGCCAGTAGGGCCACACCCAGTCGGGGCTGACCTGGGCGGCCGCCCGGGTCCGCAGCGCCCGGAACACGGTGCGGGCGCCGACGGGCATGAGCTCGCTGGGCAGCTCGACCTCGACGGTCTCGCCCAGGCGCTGGAACGTCGACAGGTGGCGGACGACGTCGTCGGTGATGCGCAGCCGGCCCATGAGCCGGCGGAGCGCCCAGGTGCGCAGCGACATCAGCTCATGCCGTGGAGCTCGGAGCGGACCTGGCGCCGCAGCAGCCCCCGGTAGGCCTCGGCGGCCGTGCGGCCCTCGTGGACGACGGCGTAGACCTCGCGGGCGATCGGCATGTCGACCCCGTACCGCTCGGCCAGCTCGATCACCACCTTCGACGTCTTGACGCCCTCGGCCACCATGTTCATCTCGGCCACGATCTCCTCCAGCGTGCGGCCCTTGCCCAGCTGCTCGCCCACGTAGCGGTTGCGGCTCTGCTGGGAGATGCAGGTGGCCACCAGGTCGCCCATGCCGGCCAGGCCGGCGAACGTCACCAGCTCGCCGCCCATGGCCAGACCCAGGCGCGACAGCTCGGCCAGGCCCCGGGTGATCACCGCGGCCCGGGTGTTGTCGCCTGTGCCCAGGCCGTCGGCCATGCCCGAGGCGATGGCGACGACGTTCTTGAGGGCGCCGGCCACCTCGCACCCCACGACGTCGTGGTTGGTGTACACGCGGAACAGGCTGGTGGCGAAGATGCGCTGCAGCTCGGAGGCGATGTGGTCGTCGGTGATGGCCACCACCGAGGCGGCGGCGTGGCCGGACAGGATCTCTCGGGCCAGGTTGGGGCCGGTCAGCGCCCCCACCGGGTGGCCGGGCAGCTCCTCGGCGATGACCTCGGTCATGCGCAGGTGGGTGCCCTCCTCGAGGCCCTTGGCCAGGCTGACGACGGGGATCCACGGCCGGACGTGGGGGGCGAGCTGGCGCACCGTCTCCCGCATCCCGTGCGAGGGGACGCCCATGACCAGCACGTCGGCGCCGCTCACCGCCTCCTCCAGGTCGGCGGTGGCGTGCAGCTCGGGCGGCAGCTCGAAGCCCTGGAGGTAGGCGCTGTTGGTGTGCCGCGTCGCGATCTCCTCGGCCAGCTCGGGCCGGCGGGCCCAGAGCACCGTGGGTGTGTTGCCACATGCCAGCGCGGCCACCGTGGTCCCCCACGAGCCGGCGCCGACGACGGCGACGCGGATCGGCATGGGGTCACCGTACCTGCGGGCGACCGAGCGTCCCGCAACCACCCCCGTCCGGGGCGGCCGGCGGACGGGCGCGACGGGACGCGGGACCGCCGCCCCGCCCGCCGCCGGCCGCCACGTGCGGGGCGCCCGGGCCGACCCCCGGGTCGCACAGGAGCGCGGGCGGCGCCCGCAGGTACGCTGCAGCGCGATGACGTCGGCCTCGGTGGTCGTCCCGGTCAAAGCGTTCTCGGCCGCCAAGGTCCGGCTGGCCGGCGCCCTGCAGCCCGCCGAGCGGGCGGCGCTCGCCCGGCGGATGGCCGAGGTGGTGCTCGCCGCCGCCGCCCCGCTGCCCGCCGTGGTGGTGTGCGACGACGACGAGGTGCGGGAGTGGGCCGAGGGCGCCGGCGCCCGCGTGGTGTGGTGCCCCGGGCGGGGCCTCAACGGCGCGGTGGCCGACGGCGTGGCCGCGCTGCGCGCCGACGGCGTCGCCACCGCCGTCGTGGCCCACGCCGACCTGCCGCTGGCCACGAGCCTGGCGTGGGCCGCCGACTTCCCCGGCGTCACGCTGGTGCCCGACCGGCGCCTCGACGGCACCAACGTCGTCGCCGTCCCGACGGACGCCGGGTTCGCGTTCTCGTACGGCGCCGGCTCGTTCGCCCGCCACCGCCGCGAGGCCGCCCGGCTCGGCCTGCCGGTCCGGATCGTCCCCGACCCGCTGCTGGGCTGGGACGTCGACCTGCCCGCCGACCTCGCCTGGCCGGGGGCGGCCGCCGGCGTCGGCGCCGCGCCGGCCCTGCGCGACCCCTGACCGCCCCGCGTGCCCCCACCCCCGTGACCTGCCCATGACCGCACCCCCGATCGCCGCGCCCGACCTGCCCGTCCCCGGGGTCGCCCTGGCCATCGGCGCCCACCCCGACGACACCGAGTTCGGGTGCGGCGGAACGCTGGCCAAGTGGGCGGCGGCAGGCTGCGTCGTCCACCACCTGGTGTGCACGGACGGGTCCAAGGGCAGCTGGGACCCGGGCCAGAACCTGGCCGAGCTGATCGCCCTCCGCCAGGACGAGCAGCGGGCGGCGGCCGCCGCGCTCGGGGCCACCGGCGAGGTCGTGTTCCTGGGCGGCGTCGACGGCGAGCTGATCTCGGACCTGGCCACCCGCGAGCGGGTGGCCTACTGGATCCGCCGGCTGCGTCCCGACGTCGTGCTCGGCCACGACCCGTGGAAGCGCTACCGGCTCCACCCCGACCACCGCCACGCCGGCTTCCTGACCGTCGACGGGATCGTGGCGGCCCGCGACCCCCACTTCTATCCCGACCACGACGTGGCCCACCACCGCCCCGCGGCGCTGCTGCTGTTCGAGGCCGACGAGCCCGATCACGTCGAGCGGCTGGAGGAGGCGCACGCCGAGCGCAAGCTGGCCGCCCTCGAGGCCCACCGCAGCCAGATGCGCTCGACCATGCACGTGGACGTGGGCTCGCCCGAGGCCGAGGTTCAGCTGGCCGCGTTCCGGCGCCGGGTGCGCGACCGGCTCGCCGAGCACGGCGCCCTGGCCGGCGCCCCGCTGGGCGAGGCGTTCAAGGCCATCACCGACCTGTGACGATCACCGACCCGTGAGCACCGACACCACCTCCTCCACCGACGGGCGGCCGCTGGCGATCGTCGACATCGACGGTGTCGTCGCCGACGTCCGCCACCGGCTCCACCACATCGAGCGGCGCCCGAAGGACTGGGACGCCTTCTTCGCCGCCGCCGGCGACGACCCGCCCCACCGGGAGGGCCTCGAGCTGGTTGCCGCGCTCGTCCGCGACCACGAGGTCGTGTTCCTCACCGGCCGGCCCCGCCGGATCGAGCCCGCCACCCGCCGGTGGCTCGACGAGCACGGCCTCGGCGGCCACCGCCTCGTCATGCGCCCCGACGGCGAGTGGCTCCCGGCCGCCCGGCTCAAGGTGCGCCTCCTGCGCGAGCTGGCGCAGGGCCGAGCGGTGGCCGTGGTGGTCGACGACGACCCGGACGTCCTGGCGGCCATGACCGCCGCCGGCTACCCGGTCCGGCTCGCCGACTGGGAGCCCCGGGCCCCGGCCGGAGAGCGGACGCTGCGCGAGGCCCAGGAGGGAGAGGGCCGCACCTGACGGCCCGGCCCGGCGCAGACCGGGGACGGGCCACGCGTGACCGACGGCACGGCATGTGCCGCCGGCCCGCCGGGGACGGCAGGATGGGGCATGGCACGGGACGACGCGCGCTCGATCGGCGACCGGATGGCCGAGAGTTGGCTGGACACGCTGGGCGTCAACGCCGCGTTCGACCGGCCGTGGGTCGAGGCCGCCGTCGAGTGGCTGCTGGTGGCGGCGCCGGCCCGGGTCGTCGTCGACGTCGGCTGCGGGGCCGGCGGGGCCGCCCACGCCTTCGCCGCCCGGCTGCCGGCCGGGTCCCGGGTCGTGGCCGTCGACCGCGACCACCGCCTCCTCGAGCTGGCCCGGCGCCGGGCCCGCGAGCAGCAGGTCGACGGCCGCATCCGCTGGACCACCGGCCAGATCGGGGCCCTGCCGGTGCCGGTGCGCTCGGCCGACCTGGTGTGGGCGTCGGGCGTCGTCCACCACGTCGGCGACCAGCAGGCCGCGGTCGCCGAGCTGGCGGCGCTGGTCACGCCGGGCGGCCGGCTGGCGCTCGTGGAGGGCGGGCTGCCGCTGCGCTGCCTCCCCCACGAGATCGGCATCGGCCGGCCGGGGCTGGAGGCCCGGCTGGACGAGGCCCGGGCCCGCTGGTTCGAGGACATGCGAGCCGAGCTGCCGGGCACGCCCATGCCCTACGGCTGGCCGGAGGCGCTGGCCCGGGCCGGGCTCACCGGCGTGCGGGCCCGGTCGTTCCTGGCCGAGGCGACGCCCCCGCTCGACGACGTGGGGCGGCGCATCGTCGAGCAGCACCTCACCGCGGCGCGCGACGAGCTGGGCGACCGGCTGGACGCGGACGACCGGGCGACGCTCGATCGCCTGCTCGACGCCGACGACCCGGCGTGGGTGGGCCGCCGGACCGACCTGGTGGTGACCGCCGTCCGCACCGTCCACGTGGGGACCGTGTCGGCCACGTGACAGCCGGCGCCGGCGGCGTGAAGCGCCGGGCCGGGGCGGCCGGCGCCGGGGCGCGCCCGTCGGTCGGCCGGCGCGCCGCGCCGTCCCCAGCCTGCCGTGCCCGCGGTCGGGTCTCGGCGCTCAGTTCATCGAGGGGTGGGCCGGGAAGTGCGCCAGCATCGACACCTTCCCCTCCTGGCGCCGCAGCACCGCCCGCCACATGACGTCGGGGTCGGACGCGAACACGTCGTCGGCCTGGGCCTCGACCACCAGCCAGGCGCCCTGCTCCAGCTCGGCCTCGAGCTGGCCGGGGCCCCACCCGGCGTAGCCGGCGAAGAACCGCACCGCCTCGACGTCGCCCGCCAGCTCCACCGGCTCGCGGTGGAGGTCGATGGTCCCGACGTTGCCGATGACCGGCGACCAGCCCGGGAGCTGGCCCACCCCGCGCCGCCGGGCCAGCGCCAGCACGCCGTTCTGCTCGACCGGCCCGCCCAGGTAGAGGACGGTCGGCGAGGCGGCCAGCTCGGCCCATTCGGACAGCACGGCGCCCACCTCGAGCTCGGTCGGACGGTTGAGGACGACGCCCAGCGCCCCGTCCTCGGTGTGCTCGACGATGAGCACGACGGTCCGGTCGAAGTTGGGATCACCCAGCATCGGCTCGGCGATCAGCAGCTTGCCCACGATGGAGCGGGAGTCCGTCACGCCCCCCAGCATTGCGCGCCGAGACACGCCGAGCGACCAACAGCGCTGTAACCGGTCGGCCGTAAGCTCGCGGGCGTGCTGGCCGACGGGACCTACGACGCCCTCGTCGTCGATGCCGAGCCCCGCGACGACGGGGCCGTGAGCATCGACCTGACCGTCGTCAGCGGGCCGAACAAGGGCGAGGTCGTCACCGTGCTGGCCCGCAACCTGGCCGGCGACCCCGTCGACCTGCTGGGCGTGCCGGCCACGCTCACGGTGGCCGACGGCGCCCCCTCGCTGCGGCTCGAGCCGTGACCCCGGCGGGCCCCGGGATGGGGCCGCCGGACGCCCGCGCCGGCCCGGGCCCGGGGGCACGGTCCAGCCCGGCGGCGGGGCCCGTGGCCGGCGCCGACGGGTGCCGCGCCGGATGGGTGGTGGCCGTGCTGCCCGCCGGCGGCGGGCCGCTCGAGCTCCGGGTCGTCCCCCGCCTCGACGCCGTCGTCGGCGACGTGGCCGCCGGCCGGCTGGCCGCGCTGGCCGTCGACATGCCGATCGGCCTGCCCGACGCCGGGCCCCGGGCCTGCGACGTCGCCGCCCGGCGCCGGCTCGGGCCCCGCCGGGCGTCGGTCTTCCCCGCCCCCGCCCGCGCCGTGCTCGGGTCCCCCACCTACGCCGAGGCGCTGGCCCGCTCCCGGGCCGCGTCGGGCCGGGGCCTGTCCCGGCAGGCCTTCAACCTGGTGGCCAAGATCGCCGAGCTCGACCGCGTCATGCGCCCCGACCTCCAGGACCGCGTCGTCGAGGCCCACCCCGAGATGGCGTTCGCCCGCCTGGCCGGGCGCCCGTGCGCCGCACCCAAGCGCACGGCCGCGGGCCGGGCCGAGCGCCTGGCGCTCCTGGCCGGGGCCGGGCTCGGCGACCTGTCCGGCACCCGCCTGGCGGGCGCCGCACCCGACGACGTCCTCGACGCCGCCGCCCTGACCCTCACCGCGGCGCGGGTGCGCGACGGCGAGGCCGAGCGCCTGGGCGACGGCGCCCGCGACGCCCGGGGCCTGCGTATGGAGGTCGTCGCCTGAGTGCGCGCCCGGCCGCGCTCCCCCCTCCCCCGGACCCCCTAGGGGACGGGTCGGGGGATGACCCCCATGTCGGCGGCGGGCTCCTGACCGACGATGCGTCCCAAGACGCACGGCGGACGCCGGAGCGTCGGCCATCGACTCGAAGGAGAAAGCTCGTGCGCAGGACCCGTAGGACCGTGATGGCGTTGACGGCGATGGGGCTGCTGTTCGCCTCCGCCTGTGGGCAGGGCGGCGACGACCAGACCGAGGCCAGCGGCGGCGACCGCCTGACCCCCGCCGCCGCCAGCTCCGAGGCGAGCGGCGCCCGCCGCTCGGCCAAGGGCAACGCCCAAGCCGCCACCGACGAGGACACGACGACCACCACCGCCGAGGACGAGGCCGACGCCGAGGCCCGTGAGGAGGAGGCCGACGCCTCCCCGACCACCACCGCGGCCGACCCGGACGCCGGCGCCGCCGTGTGCGAGGGTTCGGGCGCCGACATCGCCCCGGTGCGGGGCCGCACCCAGGACGCCCCCGGCGAGTGCATCGAGCTGGGCACCGGCGACGTGCAGGTCACCCTGCGGTGGACCTCGGAGGCCGACCTCGACCTCCACGTGACCGAGCCCGACGGCACCGAGATCTATTTCGCCAACCGGGGCCCGACCTCCACCGGCGGCCAGCTCGACGTCGACTCCAACGTCGGCTGCCATCGGGAGGCCTCGGTCGAGAACGTGTTCTGGCCGACCGGCCGGGCGCCCGAGGGCGAGTACACGATCGAGGTCAACGGGTTCAGCGTCGACGGCTGCGGCGGCGGCGACTACACGGTCACCGCCCGGGTCCACGGCGAGGAGGTCCTGTCGGAGTCCGGCTCGGTCGGCGAGGACGAGACCGACACCTACACCATCACCGTCTGATCCTCGGGCCTGACCTGGCCCCCCGCAGGTCAGGCCCGGCGACCGGCGGCGACAGCGGAGCGGAGGCGGTCAGCGACCGCCTCCGCTTCCGCGTCGTCGGCGTACCGGGTACGGGGCCAGAAGAAGCCCCGCAGCCCGTCCTTGCGGTTGCGGGGCACGACGTGGACGTGGAGGTGCGGCACGCTCTGGCTCACCCGGTTGTTGAGCGCCACGAACGACCCGGCGGCGCCGAGCCCCTCCTCCATGGCCCGGGACAACAGCTGGGCGCGCTCGAACAGCGGGCCGACGAGGGGGACGGGGAGGTCGCCCAGCGTCTCGTGGTGGTCGCGGGGCACGAGCAGCGTGTGGCCGGGGAACAGCGGGCGGACGTCGAGGAACCCGAGCGCCACGTCGTCGTCGAGCACGACGTGGGCGGGGGCCCGCCCGGCGACGATCTCACAGAACGCACAGCTCCCCTTGGGCATGGGCGGCAGCGTAGGGCCGCCGCCGGCCCGTAGGGTTGTGCCGGTGCACGTCACGCTGCTCATCACGTGCGTCGTCGACGTCGTCGCCCCCGAGGTGGCCGAGTCGGCGGTGCGGGTCCTCCGGGCCGCCGGCTGTGAGGTCACGTGCGATCTGACACAGACGTGCTGCGGTCAGCCGGCCTGGAACGCCGGGTTCGCCGAGGAGGCGGCGGCCGTGGCCCGGCCGACGCTCGCCGCCCTGGAGGCCGAGCTCGAGCGGGGCGCCGAGGCGGCGGTCGTGCCGGCGGGGTCGTGCGCCACGATGGTGCGCCTGTTCTGGCCCGAGCTGTTCGAGCTGGTGGGCGACCACGACGCCGCCCGCCGGGCCCGGGCGGTCGGGGCCCGCACCCGCGAGCTGTCCGAGCTGCTGGCCGACCGGGCGGGCGAGCTGCCGCCGCTGCGGCTCGACGGCGATCCCCCGGCCGGCGCCGCCCGGCGGATCGCCCTGCACCAGAGCTGCCACATGCTCCGCGAGCTCCGGATCGCCGAGCAGCCCGGCCGGCTCGTCGAGCTGGTGGACGGGTGCGAGGCGGTCCCGTGGGAGGCGGCCGACCGGTGCTGCGGGTTCGGCGGCACGTTCAGCGTCAAGCTGCCCGAGGCCTCGGTGGCGATGGCCGACGACAAGCTGCGGGAGGTGGCCGCCGTGGCCCCCGACGAGCTGGTCGGCTGCGACACGTCGTGCCTCCTGCACCTGCAGGCCCGGGCCGAGACGACCGGCACGCCCGTGCGGATCCGGCACCTGGCCGAGGTCCTGGCCGAGGCGCTGCCCGCCGCCGGCGACGACCCGGGCGCCGGGGCCGGCGGGGCCAGCGAGGTCGGCACGTCCGGCGGCGGGGCGGGCGACGAGGGGGTGGAGGGATGAGCGGCCGGCACCAGCTGCCGGGCACCACGCTGCGCCAGCGCACGGCCGCGGCGGTGGCCGACGAGCGGCTGCGGGGAAACGTCGGCCGGGCGGTCGACCGGTTCGCCACCAAGCGGGTCGAGGCGCTGGCCGAGCTCGAGGACCCCGACGGCCTGCGGTCGGCGGCCCGGGCGGTCAAGCAGCACGTGCTGGCCGAGCTGCCCGACGTGCTCGAGCGGTTCGCCGACGCCGTGCTGGCGCGGGGCGGCCACGTGTGCTGGGCGCCCACCGCCGCCGACGCCCGCGCCTACGTCACCGACGTGGTGCGCCGGCACGGGGCGCGGCGGGTGGCCAAGTCCAAGTCGATGGCCACCGAGGAGATCGAGCTCAACGCCGCCCTCGAGGCCGCCGGCGCCGAGGTGGTCGAGACCGACCTGGGCGAGTGGATCATCCAGCTGGCCGACGAGACGCCCAGCCACATCATCGCCCCGGCGCTCCACCGCGACCGGCACCAGATCCACGACCTGTTCGTCGACACCGTGGGGGCGGAGCCGGAGCTGGGCACCGACCCCACCGACCTGGTGCGCTTCGCCCGCCGCCGGCTGCGCGAGGTGTTCCTGGCGGCCGAGGTCGGCATCACCGGCGCCAACATCGGCGTGGCCGAGACCGGCTCGATCGTGCTGGTCACCAATGAGGGCAACGAGGGCCTCGTGACCGCGCTCCCCCGCGTGCACGTCGTCGTGCTCGGCATGGAGCGCCTGACCGCCACCTGGGACCAGGCCGACCTGCTGCTCACCCTCCTGGCCCGCTCGGCCACCGGCCAGCGGCTGACGAGCTACACGCACGTCGTGACCGGGCCCCGGACGCCCGCCGAGCGCGACGGCCCCGACGAGCTGCACGTCGTGATCCTCGACAACGGGCGCAGCGAGCTGCTGGGCGGCGAGTACCACGAGATGCTGGCCTGCATCCGCTGCGGGGCCTGCCTGAACGTGTGCCCCGTGTACCGGCAGGTCGGCGGGCACGCCTACGGCTGGGTGTACACGGGGCCGATGGGGGCGGTGCTGACCCCGCTGCTCGCCCACCAGCACGCCGAGGCGGCGGAGGTGGCCGGGGCGTCCACGCTGTGCGGGGCGTGCATGGACGCCTGCCCGGTGCAGATCCCGCTGCAGGACCTGCTGCTGGCGCTGCGCCGGCGCAAGGCCGAGAGCGCGGGCCGGGGCGAGCGGGCCGCCTGGCGGGCCTGGGCGGCGGCCTGGTCCGACGCCCGGCGCTACGGCGCCACCACCCGGGCGGCGACGTGGGGCCGGTGGGCGGCGGGCCTGGCCGGCCGCCTGCCGGTCGGGCGCGACTGGGCGACGGGCCGGACCGTGCCCCGCCCGGCCGCCCAGCGCTTCCGCGATCGCTGGAAGGCCGGGCTGTGACCGGGCCCGGGACGCCGTCCGCCCGGGGGGACGCCGCCAGCCAGAACGACGCCGGCCGGGAGGACGCCGGCCAGAACGCCGCCGCCTGGAACGACGCCGGCACCGGCTGCGCCCGCCGGCCCGCCGACCGCCCCGGTCGGGAGCACGGGGACCGTGCCGCCTTCCTGGCGCCCGCTCGGCGGCGCCTGGCCGGGGGCGTCGCCACCAACCCGGTCCACGTGCCGCCCGCCACGCCCGGCCCCGGCGACCCCGTCCCCGCCGCCCGCTACCTGACGGTCGACCCCGACGACCTGGTCGGCACGTTCGTCCGGGCGGTCGAGGCCACGGCCGCCCGGTGCCACGTCGCCCAGGGCGCCGTGCCGGACGCCCTGCTCGACGACGTGGCGGCCGAGGTCGGTACCGGCGACGTCGTCGTGTCGGACGAGCCGCTGGCCCAGGACGTGGGCCGCCGGCTGACCGAGCGGGGCCTGCGCGTGCACCCGCCGACGCCGGAGGCGGCGGCCCGCGCTGCCCTCGGGGTCACCTCCGCGGTGGCCGCCGTGGCCGCCACCGGCTCGCTCGTGCTCGACAGCCGGCGCGTCGGTAGCCGGTCGGCGGCGCTGCTCCCGCCGGTTCACCTGTGTGTCGTGGGCGTGAACATGCTGCTGCAGACGCCCGGAGACGCGCTTCGCGGCGTAGGGTCTCTAGGTGATGAGCTGTCATCGTCACGTGTGCTCGTCACCGGGCCGAGTCGTACGGGCGACATCGAGCAGCTCATCACCCTGGGCGCCCACGGTCCCACCGCACTCCACGTGGTGTTGCTGACCTGATGCCTCCACCAGCCGGGCCTCCCATCGACGCATCCGCGCGACAGGTCCGGTGGTGCGCTTTCATGGCCGCCGTGGGCCCACCGTCCACGCGGCGCTCGGTAGCGGCCGGCAGCCAGCCGGCACGATCCGGGCCGTCGCCCGATCACTTGGGGGTGTCCTCGTGACCGATTCCCTCCCTGCTGCCGTCGGTGGCCGGACGTACGTGCTCGACACGTCGGTCCTGCTGGCCGATCCGTGGGCTCTCGGGCGCTTCGCGGAGCACGACGTCGTCGTCCCGCTCGTGGTGCTCACCGAGCTCGAGGGCAAGCGCCACCATCCCGAGCTGGGGTGGGCGGCCCGGCAGACACTGCGGATGCTCGAGGAGCTGCGCTTGGAGCACGGATCGCTGCTGCGGCCGATGCCCGCCAACGACCAGGGAGGGACGCTGCGGGTCGAGATCAACCACACCGAGCTGGCGGGGTTCCCGGCGGCGCTGAGCAACGACACCAACGACCACCGCATCCTGGCCGTGGCCCGCAACCTCGCCACCGAGGGCCACAACGTCACCCTCGTCACCAAGGACCTGCCGCTGCGGCTCAAGGCCTCGATCGTCGGGCTCGACGCCGACGAGTACCGCAATGAGATGGTGGTCGACACGAGTTGGTCCGGCGTGGTCGAGCTGGACGTCGACGGCGGCACCATCGACGCCCTGTTCGGCGAGCACGCGGTCGACCTCGAGGCGGCGCGCGACCTCCCGGCCAACACCGGCGTCGTGCTGCACGCCGGCACGCAGTCGGCGCTGGGCCGGGTCCACGACGACAAGCGGGTCCACCTGGTCCGGGCGGACCGGACGCTGTTCGACGTCCGGGGCCGGTCGGCCGAGCAGCGGATCGCCATCGACCTGCTGGCCGACCACGACGTGGGCATCGTGAGCCTCGGCGGCCCGGCGGGGACCGGCAAGAGCGTGCTGGCCCTGGCCGCCGGCCTCGACGCCGTGCTCGAGCAGGGCTCCCACAAGCGGGTGATCGTGTTCCGGCCCATCTTCCCGGTGGGCGGCCAGGACCTCGGCTACCTGCCCGGGTCCGAGGCCGAGAAGATGCTGCCCTGGGGCGCGGCGGTCACCGACGCCCTCGAGGCCATCGCCGGCGCCGAGGTCATCGAGGAGGTGATGGCCCGGGGCCTGCTGGAGGTGCTTCCGCTGACCCACATCCGGGGCCGGAGCCTCACCGACAGCTTCGTGGTGATCGACGAGGCGCAGAACCTCGAGCGCACGGTCCTGCTCACCGCGCTCAGCCGGCTGGGCGAGAACAGCCGGGTCGTGCTCACGCACGACGTGGCCCAGCGCGACAACCTCCGGGTGGGCCGCCATGACGGGATCGTGTCGGTCATCGAGACGCTGAAGGGCCACCCGCTGTTCGGCCACGTGACCCTGACCCGGGCCGAGCGCAGCCGGGTCGCCGCCCTGGTCACACAGGTGCTGGACGGCGCCGCCGTCGGCTGACGCCGGCCGACGGTCGGCACTCCGACCAGCGATCCGCCCCGTGGGTGATCGAATCGAAACACGATCGTCACCCACGGGGCGCGATCGGTCTGGCTAGGGTCATGCTCGCCAACACGCCAGTGCGGGCGGCCGGCACAGGACGAACGGGCGGGGAGCCAGCAGTCCGCGATGCCGAACAGGGAGACGCCCATGGGGGGACGACGGACACGCGCGTGGAGACTGCTGGGCATGCTCGCGGTGTTGAGCCTGCTCGGCTCCGCGTGCAGCGACGACGACGCCAGCGGTGACCGCGGGCAACAGGCCCAAGGTGGCGACGGCGGCGGGAGCCTCCTCGAGGAGGTCCGCGACCGGGGCACGCTCAACTGCGGGGTCAACGACGCGGTGCCGGGCTTCGGGGTCGTCGACGACGAGGGCAACTACTCCGGCTTCGACATCGAGTTCTGCCGGGTCGTGGCGGCCGCCGTGCTGGGCGACGCCGACGCCGTCGAGTTCACGCCGCTCGACGCCGAGACGCGCTTCACCGCCCTGCAGTCGGGCGAGATCGACGTGCTCATCCGCAACACGACGTTCACGGCCCAGCGCGACGGCGCCGAGGGCGCCCGGTTCCTGCAGACGACGTTCTACGACGGCCAGGGGATGATGGTCCGGGCCGACTCGGGCTTCCGGTCGATCGACGACATGGACGACACCAACATCTGCGTGCTGGCCGGCACGACCACCGAGCTCAACCTCGCCACCCGGTTCGGGGACGCCGGCCTCGCCTACGAGCCGCTGACCTTCGACGACGCCGACGCCATCCAGGAGGCGTTCATAAACGGCCAGTGCGACGGCTGGACGTCCGACCTGTCGCAGCTGGCCGGCGTCCGCTCGGCCTTCCCCGAGTCGGAGGGCGGCCCCGAGGCGCTGACGATCTTCGACGAGGCGTTCTCCAAGGAGCCGCTCGGCCCGGTGGTGCGCGACGGCGACGACGATTGGGCCGACGCCGTCAACTGGGCGGTGATCTCGACGATGCTCGCCGAGGAGTTCGACATCACCCAGGACAACCTCGACCAGATGCTCGAGAGCGACAACGCCGACATCCGGCGGCTGCTCGGCCAGCCGGTCGAGGCCGAGGAGGGCGCCGAGCCCGAGCCGTTCGACCCGGGCGTCGGCCTCGAGCCCACGTTCGTGGTCGACGTGATCGAGCAGGTGGGCAACTACGGCGAGATCTACGACCGCACGGTCGGCGCCGACAGCGACCTCCAGCTCGAGCGGGGCCTGAACGCCCAGTGGCAGGACGGCGGGCTCCTCTACGCCCCGCCCTACCGCTGAGCCGCCCGGTCCCGAGCGCGATGGCGACGACCCCGGTCGTTTCGCGGCCGCCCCTGTGGCGCGACGTGCGCGTGCGGCGCGTCGCGATCCAGGTGGCGGTCCTGGCCGGGGTCGTCGCCCTGTTCGCCTACCTCTACGACAACCTGCGGGCCAACGAGCGGGCGCTGGGCATCGACGGGTCGTACGACTTCCTCGACCAGCAGGCCGGGTTCCGCATCGCCTACACCGACTTCTCGCCGGGCGACACGGTCCTCAACGCCATCCTCACCGGCCTCCGCAACACGCTGGCGGTGTCGCTCGTCGGCATCGTGCTGACGCTGGTGGTCGGCACCGTGGTCGGTATCGCCCGCCTCTCGTCCAACTGGGTCGTCCGCAAGGCGGCGGGCGTCTACGTCGAGACCCTGCGCAACCTGCCGCCGCTCCTGGTCATCGTGTTCGTCAACTCGGCCGGCCTGTCGGCCCTGCCGACGATCGAGGACGCCACCGACATCGGCGGGTTCCTGGTGCTGTCGGTGCGGCAGATCGGTATCGCCATCCCCCGGGGCGACGGGCACGGCGGCCTCTACCTGGCGCTGCTCGTCGCCGCGGTGGTCGCCGCCTTGGCGCTGGGCCGCTGGCGGCGGGCCGTGGAGGAGCGCACCGGCCGCCCTGCCCGGGCCTGGACCCTGGGCGTCACGCTGGTGGCGGTCGTGGCCATGGCCGGCTACGTGGCCCTCGACGCCCCGATGGTGCTGTCGCGACCCGAGGTGGTCGGGCGACGGGTCGAGGGCGGGACGATCATGAGCCTGCCCTTCGCCGCCGTGCTCGTCGGTCTCGTGCTCTACACGTCGTCGCACGTGGCCGAGATCGTGCGGGGGGCGATCCTGGCCGTACCGAAGGGGCAGACCGAGGCGGCCACCGCCCTCGGGCTCTCGCCCGGCCAGCGCCTGCGGCACGTCGTGCTGCCCCAGGCCTTCCGTATCGCCGTGCCGCCCATCATCAACCAGTTCCTCAACCTGACCAAGAACACGTCGCTGGGCGTCGCCGTCGCCTACCCCGAGGCGATGTACGTGACCAACACGGTGATCGGCAACGGGAACCCGGCGATCCAGTCGATCCTCGTCGTCATGGGGCTGTACCTGGTCGTGTCGCTGGCGATCTCGCTCGTGTCCAACCTGGCCAACTGGCGCCTGCGGCTGGTGGAGCGATGACCGCCGTCGATCCGGGCGACGCCCTCGCCGGCCTGGCCGAGCCGGTCGCCCCCGCGCCCGAGCCCGAGCCGCCGGCCCGCGACCTGACCCCGCGCCAGTGGGTCCGGACCAACCTGGCCGCCAGCCCGGCCGACCTCGCCCTGACCGTCGTGTTCGGTCTGATCGCCGCCTACGCCGCCTACCGGCTGCTGCGCTGGGTGTTCGTCACCACCGACTGGGAGATCGTCCGGGTCAACCTGCGGCAGTTCATGATCGGCCCGTTCCCGTCCGACCAGCTGTGGCGGCCGTGGGCCTCGGGCTACGTCCTGGCCGCCGCCCTGGGCCTCGCCGGGGGCGTCCTGGTCGGCCGGCCTGCTCCCGGGGGCGAGGGCGCCGGGGGCGATGCCGAGGCCGACGGGCGCGCCGGCGCCGGTGCCGGCCTCCGCGGCCTGGCGGAGCGGTTCTGGCCCCTGGGCCTGGGGGCGGTGGTGGTGCTGTCGTTCACCCGCACGCCGCTGCCGACGCTGCTCACCGTCGGCCTGGTCGCCGTGTTCCTGGCCTTTCGCCTCCTGGGGGCCCGGGCGCTGGGGGCGCTGCGGCGCTTCGTGTGGCTGATCGTGGCCGTCGGGGTGCTGGCGGCGCTCCAGGTCATCGTCGCCGGCCCGGGCGGCGTCGGCTGGGACGACTGGGGCGGCCTCCACCTGGCCGTGGCGGCGACGGTGGCGGGCATCGTGCTCGCCTTCCCGCTCGGCGTCGTGCTGGCCCTGGGGCGGCGGTCGTCGCTGCCCGCCGTCCGTCTGGTCTCGACCTGCTACATCGAGGCGTTCCGGGCGGTCCCGCTGGTGGCGCTGCTGTTCATGGGCCGGTACATGGTCGGCTTCCTGTTCCCCACCACGGTCGACCCGCCGAGCCAGCTGGTGCGGGCGGTGATCGCCATCACGCTGTTCGAGGCGGCCTACGTCGCCGAGATCGTGCGGGGCGGCCTGCAGGCCGTGCCGGCAGGCCAGATCGAGGCCGCCCACGCCGTGGGCCTGTCGCAGACGCAGGCCCTGCGGCTGGTTGTGCTGCCCCAGGCCCTGCGGGCGGTGATCCCGGCGATG
Organism: Acidimicrobiales bacterium; assembly: GCA_036563805.1. Classification (GTDB taxonomy): domain Bacteria; phylum Actinomycetota; class Acidimicrobiia; order Acidimicrobiales; family VFJN01; genus DATCLS01. The sequence goes on from DATCLS010000096.1 coordinate 22,484, forward strand.
GTGGGGCAGTTCATCAGCCTGTTCAAGGACACGTCGCTGCTCAGCATCGTCAACTTCGTCGAGCTGCTGACGGTGGCCGAGCGGGCGACCGAGCAGTCGGCCTTCCGGGGCCAGGGCCTGCAGGCCGTGGTGCTGGCGTTCGCCGGCTTCCTGTACTGGGTCGGCTGCTCGACGATGGCCCGGGAGAGCCGGCGGCTGGAGCGCCGCTTGGGCGTGGGGGAGCGATGAGCGAGCACTCGTGCGAGGGGGGCCCGAGCGGCCCGCCGCCATGCGGCAAGAGCGGGAAGCGATGAGCGAGATGACCGAGGAACCGACGAGCGGTCCGGCCGGCGGCGACGCCACCCCGGACCCGGCCGCGCCGGCCACGGCCCCGGCCGTCACCGGCGAGCCGATCATCGTCTGCGAAGGCGTCGAGAAGTGGTTCGGCAAGTTCCAGGCGCTGCGCGGCGTCGACCTGACCGTCGGCCGCCAGGAGGTCGTGGTCGTCATCGGCCCGTCCGGCTCCGGCAAGTCGACGTTCATCCGTTGTATCAACCGGCTGGAGCCCCACGACCGGGGCCGGATCGTGGTCGACGGCACCGAGCTCACCAACGACCTGCGCAACATCGCCGAGGTCCGCCGCGAGGTGGGCATGGTGTTCCAGCAGTTCAATCTGTTCCCCCACCTGACCGTCCTCGAGAACGTGACGCTCGGCCCCCGCAAGGTGCGGCGCTGGCCCAAGGCCCGGGCCGAGAAGGTGGCGATGGAGATGCTGGAGCGGGTGCGCATCCCCGAGCAGGCCCGCAAGTACCCCGGCCAGCTCTCCGGCGGCCAGCAGCAACGGGTGGCGATCGCCCGGGCGCTGGCCATGCAGCCCAAGATCATGCTGTTCGACGAGCCGACCTCGGCGCTCGACCCCGAGATGATCGCCGAGGTGCTCGACGTCATGCGCGAGCTCGGCCGTTCGGGCATGACGATGATCGTGGTCACCCACGAGATGGGGTTCGCCCGCGAGGTGGCCGACCGGGTGGTGTTCATGGCCGACGGCGAGATCGTCGAGGCCGGCACCCCCGAGCACTTCTTCCGCGACCCCACCGAGGAGCGCACCAGGCTGTTCCTCAGCCAGATCCTCTGAGCCGGCCGGCGCCCGGCGACCGGCTCCTCGGCCGGGTTCTCCGGCCGGAGAAATCCGGCCGATGCCGGTGAGTTTCGCGTCACGGCGGGGTCCGTATGGGAGGTAGAGATCTCACGAACGGGCCGAGGTGATCGTCGTATGGGCATGGGTACCGACACGCTGGTGCGGGCCGCCGAGGGCGTCGACGAAGGGGTCGACGAGAGCGTCGTCGACGAGGGGGTCGCCGCGGCCGAGGCCGTGCGCCGGCGCCTGGCCGGCCTCGACTGGGAGGCCTTGTCCGCCGCGCTCGACCGCGACGGCTACGCGGTCACGCCCGTCCCGCTCGTCGGCGAGGCGACCGCCGCCGAGATGCGCGCCGGCTTCGACGACGACCGGCTCTACCGCTCGACGGTCCACATGGCGCGGCTGCGCTACGGCGATGGCGTCTACCGGTACTTCCGGGCGCCGCTGCCCCCGGTCGTCGCCGCCCTGCGCGAGGCCGCCTACCCGCCGCTGGCAATCGTGGCCAACCGGTGGGCGGTCCGCCTCCGCAGCCGCGACCGCTACCCCGACCGGCTCAGCGAGCTGGCCCGCCGGTGCCGGGCCGTCGGCCAGACCGAGCCCACCCCACTCGTGCTCCGCTACGGGCCGGGCGGCTGGAACGCCCTCCACCAGGACCTGTACGGCGAGATCGCGTTCCCGCTCCAGCTGGCGATCCCGCTCAGCCAGGCCGGCCGCGACTACGACGGCGGCGAGAACCTGCTGGTCGAGCAGCGGCCCCGGGCCCAGTCGCGGGGCACGGCGATCACGGTCCCGCTCGGCCACGGGCTCGTGTTCCCCACCCGCCACCGGCCGGTCCCCGGGGCGCGGGGCGACCAGCGGGTGACCGTCCGCCACGGCGTGAGCACCGTGCGCTCGGGCGAGCGGTACACGCTCGGCATCATCTTCCACGACGCCCGGCCGTAGGGCCGGGGCCGCAGACGCCCCGGGCCGGCGGCCGGCCCGCGCCGCCCCTCAGCAGTTGCTGGGCGCCGGCGTCCCGGCGAACCGGGCCGCCAGGTACGAGACCGCGGCCGGCGCCCCGGTGACCGACAGGACGTCGTGCTCGCTCAAAATGTCCGTGTACATCTGCACCCGTACGCCCTGTGCGCACCAGTCCGCCCGCAGCGCCTGCGCCACCGGGTACCGGATCAGCTCGTCGAAGCGCGAGTGGTACTCGTCGAATGCGCGAGTGGTAGACGTACACGGGCGCGGCCGGCGCCATCCCGCCCATCTCGTTCTCGTCGAGCACGGCCTGGGCGACGGGCTCGCCCAGCGGGTCGTTCGAGGTCGCGTAGTCGCGCAGGCGGCGGAACGGGTAGCTGATCGTCGCCTCGGCCACGCACATGTCGCCGATGTCGGCGACCAGGGCGTGGACGGCGTCGTTGAGCAGCGTGAGCAGCTCGGGGTACTGGCGGCTCAGCCCGACGGTGGCGGCGAAGAACAGGCCCGAGAACGCGCCGCCGTCCATCTGTCGGCCGGCGGCCTCGAGGTCGGCCGGCGTGCCGCCCGAGGCCACGCCGACCACCCGCACCTCGGGGGCGTAGCCGGGCTGGAGCTGGGCGGCCCACCCGGTGGTCGACAGGTTCGCCCTCCACCGCCTGGCCCGGCCCCGCCCCCGCGACGACGAGGTGGAGGGCCTGCGGGAGGCCATGCGGGCCCTGTTCGCCGCCCACGTCATGAGCGACGACGAGCGGGCCTGCTGGGACGAGCGGCTCAGCCGGGCGCCCGGGCGCTGACCCGCGGCCCGGGCCTGCTCGGGGAGGCTTGGTGCGGCCGACTCGGGGGGCTTGGTCCGGCCGGCTCGGGCCGGCCTGGGCCGGTCGCTGCGCCGGCGGCGGCTACGAGTGGGCCAGGCGCAGGCCGGGGCGGGGCCAGTCGAGGGCGACCAGCTTGCCCGTGCCCGACAGGGTCACGTAGGCGGTGCGCAGCCCGTCCCCGCCGAAACAGATGTTGGTGACCAGGGGGTCGGGTAGCGGGGTGTGCTCAACCCGCTCGCCGTCCGGCGAGATGGCGGTGATGCCGCCGTTGATCAACGTGCCCACGCATACCCAGCCCTCCCCGTCAACGGCCAGCGAGTCGAGCAGCTGCATGCCGGGCAGCCCGCACAGCAGGCGGCCGCCGGGCGCCGGGACCTCGGCCGGGAGCGCGACCTGGCCCGGCGCGGTCACCTCCCACGCCCACACGCGCCCCCGATACGTCTCGGCCACGTACAGCGTCGAGCCGTCGGGCGACAGGCCGATGCCGTTCGGCGCGTCCAGCGGGAACAGCACCTCGGTGCACGCGGACCCGTCCGCTTTGGCGTAGTGGACGCCGGTGCGGTCGGCGGTCCGCTCGGCGATCACGCCGTGGTCGGTGAACCAGAACCCGCCGTCGCCGTCGAACACCAGGTCGTTGGGCGCCCGCAGCGGGCCGGACGACGACTCGGTGTAGAGGGTCTCGACCGCCCCGGTGTCGAGGTCGACCCGCTGGATCGACCCGCCCTGCCAGTCGGGCGGATGGGGCGTGCCGGGGACGGTCAGGCCGAACCGCTCCTCCCAGTCGAAGCAGCCGCCGTTGTTGCAGACGTAGACCTTGCCGTCGGGGCCGAGGGCGGCGCCGTTGGGGCCGCCGCCCAGCTCGGCGACGATGTCGACCGACCCGTCCGGCCAGACCCGGTCGAGCGTGCCCCGGACGATCTCCACCAGCAGGACGCTGCCGTCGTCCAGCGCCACCGGCCCCTCCGGGAAGCGCAGCCCGGAGGCCACCTCCCGCACGCTCTCCTGCACGTCGACCATCTCGTGGCTTCCCCCCATGCCGCGTGTCTCGACCGCCCCAGGTTGCCACGGGCGACGGCCGTCGGCCGCTCAGGCCGGGGGCCGCCCGTCCGGGCCCGGCTCGTCCGCCTCGGCCGCGGCCGCCGCCTCGACGAGAGCCGCCACCACCGCCTCCTCGTACGCGGGCCGGTAGGTGGGGACGCCGGTGCCCGACCGCACCCGGGGAGGCAGCTCGAGCTGGACGCCCGCCCCCGCCGGCAGGTTGACCGGGTTGCGGGGGTGCTGGCCCCGGAGCCCGTCGGGGATGGCCTGCACGTCGTCGACGACCTCGAACCCGGCGCCCAGCCGACGGCGCAGGGCCGCGGCCAGCGTGGCGGCCAGGGGGCGGTTCCGGCCCCCGAGCAGCAGCGTGGTCCACATGCCCTCGCGGCCGTAGCCGTGGATCGCCACCGCCACCCGGACGTGCTCGACGAACGCCGCCAGCGCCGGCGAGGCCGCCGGGTCGAACGCGGTCGACGGGACGTGCCAGCGCAGGTCGGGCGGCTGGCGGACCACGTAGAGCGAGGCCCCGGCCTGGTCGGCCGCGGCGAGGGCGATGGCGTCGGTGCCCCTCTCGAGACTGCCGCCGTGGAAGGCGAGCAGCCCGAAGCGGCTGCGCAGCTCACACTGCTCCTCGACGCCCGGGTGGTCGAGCAGCTCGCCGAGCATCGCGACCGCGATGGTACCTGCGTGGGGCCGTCCGTCCCCGGGCACGCCGGCTCGTCGGGGACCGTCGTGGCGGGGACGGCGACCACCAGGCCCCGCGAGCCGTCCGGCTGGGGCAAGATGGGCGGGCATGCCCGGGGGCCACGACGGCGACGATGCGGACCTCGCGCGGCGCTTCGCAGCCGGCGACGAGGACGCCGTGCGCGCCGTCTACGAGCGCTACGCCGGCCCGATCCTGACCGTCGCCCTGTCCATGCTCGGCCGCCGCGACCTGGCCGACGAGGCGGTGCAGACGACCATGCTCAAGGCGTGGCGGGCCGCCGACTCGTTCGACCCGTCCCGCGAGCTGGCGCCGTGGCTGTACGCCATCGCCCGGCGGGTGGCGATCGACATCTACCGGCGCGAGAGCCGGACGGCCGGGCAATCTGAGCTGGGCGACAACGACGTGGCGGTGGTGCCGGTCTCGTTCGAGCGGACTTGGGAGGCGTGGGAGGTCCGCGCCGCGCTCGACCAGCTCCCGCCGGACGAGCGCGAGGTCGTCCGGCTGTGCCACCTCGTCGGCATGACCCACCAGCAGGTCGCCGAGCACCTCGGCGTGCCGCTGGGCACGGTGAAGTCCCGGTCGTCCCGGGCCCACCGGCGCCTGGCGTCCCTGCTCCGACACGTGGTGGCGGTGGCCGAATGAGCGCGCTCCGTCGCCCGCGGCCGGGACGGCCCCGCGAACTGGACGACCGTCCGCTACGTATGGGACAGCGGACGTGACCTGCACCTCCCAGCGACCCCCGTGGACGACGTGGACGACCTGAACGACGACGAGCTCGCCGAGCTGCTCGAGAGCGGGCACCGGGCCGGGGACGCCCCCGGGCCGGGCGTCGCCGACCTGCGGGGGCTGCTGGCCGACGAGCGGGTGTGGGCCGAGCCGGCGCCCGGGGGGCTCGACGCGCTGATGGCGGCGATCCGGGCCGAGTCCGGGGCCGGGCCGGGCGACGGGTCGGCCGAGCCGGGCGCCGGGTCGGCCGAGCCGGGCGCCGGGTCGGCCGGGCCGTCGGGACCGGCCGGGCCGTCGGGACCGGCCCTACCGGCCGAGCGCTCGGCCGCACCGTCGGGACCTGTCGCTGGCCCCCCGCCGGGCGGCCCGCCCCCGTCCGAGGCGGAGGCGGCCGGGCCCGAGGCGGCCGGACCCGTGCGGCCGCCCGCCCACCTGGCGAGCCGGCGCCGGGGCCGGCGGACGCTGGTCCTGACCGCGGCGGCGACCCTGGTCGTGGTGGCCGGGGTCGTGGGCCTCCTGCTGCGGTCCCGCGGCGACGGCGGGGCCCGCGAGGTGGCCCTGGCCGGCACCGAGCTCGCCCCCGACGCCTCGGGCACCGCCGAGGTCGAGGAGACCCCGTCGGGTGTGTCGATCGCCCTCGCCGTGGAGGGCCTCCCGCCGTCCGAGCCGGGCACCTATTACCAGGCCTGGGTCAAGAACGACGACGGCGGCCTCGTGACGATCGGGACGTTCCACGTGCGCGAGGGCGACGACACGATCGAGCTGTGGTCGGGCGTGGCGGTCGACGACTATCCCCTGCTTACCGTGACCCTCCAGCGCGAGGGCGCGGGCCAGGAGTCGTCCGGCCAGGTGGTGCTGTCGGGCCGGATCGCCCCCTGAGGCGGCGGCCGGGCGCTCGGCCGGGGATCCGCGACGGCGGCCGCCGGCGTCCGTACGCTCTCCGCCGATGCACGGCTGCGACGCCATCTACGGGCTCGACATCGAGACCGACACGAGCGTCGACGGCCTCGACCCGGCGGTGGCCCCGGTGGTGACGGCGGCCCTGTCCACGCCGGAGGGCGACGAGGTGTTCGCCGGCCCCGAGCGCGAGCTGCTGGCCGCGCTGGACGACGCGCTGCGGGAGCTACGGCCGGGCGTTCTCGCCACCTGGAACGGGGCCGCGTTCGACCTGCCGTTCCTCGCCGACCGGGCCGCCCGGCACGGGCTGGAGGTCGGGCTGACGCTCACGCTCGACCCGACGATCGTGTCCCGCCGGCCGCCGCTGGCCGGCCACGACGGGGCCTACCGGGCCCGGTGGCACGGGCACCGGCACCTCGACGCCTACCGGCTGTACCGGGGCGACGTGGGCCCTGCGCTGCGGGTGTCGTGCTCGCTGAAGACGATCGCCCGGGTGGTCGGCCTGGCGCCGGTCGAGGTCGACCGCGAGCAGATCCACGCCCTGCCCGAGGACGTGCTGCGCGACTACGTGGTGAGCGACGCCCGCCTGGCCCGCCTGCTGACCGAGCGCCGCTGGCCGGCCGCCGCCCCCTTCGTCGATCCCCTCCCCGTCCCCGGCTGAGCCTCGGCCGGCCGACGCGCCGCCCCCCTGCTCGCCGATTTTGCGCTTCCGCGCTGTCGTCTGGCGGTGCTACCGTATCTTTCCGGGTTCGTGATCCCCCTCCGGTGCAGCCGGGCAGCGATCGCCGTCATCCACGGCCATCTCTTGCTGCGAGGCACCCATGTCCTGCACCGGAACCCCGCCCGGCGCCCGGCCCACCCCCACCACCGAACCCGCTCCGGGCGCCCGACCCGCCCTCGACGCCGACGTCCTGTGCGCGCTGGTCGACGCCGTCGACGCCGCCCTCTGGGGCGGCGACTCGCCGCCGGTCGAGACCGGCGTCCTCCTCCGCGTCGTCCCCGACCCCGCCCTCACCCCCTCCGCCCACCGGGCCGGCGACGAAGCCGGGCGGGGCGAGGGTGCCCCCGACGCCCCACGCCCCGCCGACGCGACCGATGGCCCCAGCGGCGACCGGACCGCCAGGCGGAGCACAGCCCAACCCGCCGCCGAGGCGCTGAGCGGCCCCGGCGGCGACCGGGAGGCCGGGCCCGACGCCGGTCCATCCGGTGGGGGCACCTGCGGGGCACCCGGCCGGCGGGGCGCCGGCCAGGCGGCTGGTCGCGCGGGAGCGCCAGCCGACGTCACCAGCGGCCCGGAGGGCGGCGAGGCCGGCGACCGGTGCGTCGAGGTGGCCGGCGAGCTGGGGTTGCTGCCGCTCGGCAGCGCCCACCCGCTCGACGCCCTGCTCGGCCTCGTGGCGCCGGCCGCCTGGTCGGCTATCGGCGTCGCCACCCGGGGCGACGGCCGCCCGCTCGACGGCGTTGCCTGCGCCCCCGGCAGCGGCCGGGGCACCGCCAGCGGCTGCCACGCCCCCGGCGCTCGCGAGATCCCGGCCGAGCCCGTGCTCGTCACGCTGCTCGTGGGCCGGTCGGGCGCCACCGCCGGCGTGCTCCGCCGGGCCGGCGGGCCGCCCCGGCGCCTCGAGAGCCCGCCCCAGGGCCCGGTGGCCGACGCCTGCCGCCGGGCCCTGGGCCTGGCCACCGCCCCACCGCCGGGCGGCACCGCCGAGCTGTGGGCGCGGTGGTGGCTCGACCGGCTCGTCGAGGCCGCCAGCCGGCACCGGGCCGCCGGGGTCGTCCCCGGGTGGGCCGAGACCGTCGCCCGGCACCCCGCGGCGTTCGTACCGCTCCCCGGCACCGGCCGGCCGCCCCTCCGGCCGGCGACGCCGGCCCCCGACCCGGCGGCGGTGGCGACGGCAGCCGCCGACCTGGCAGGCGCGTGGACGTGGGAGCGGCTCCGCACCCACCACCCCGCCGCCGCCCTCCCCGGCCGGCCGGTCAGCCCGCAAGTGGCCCGGTGGATGGACGACGGCATGTTCGCCCGCTGGCAGCTGTCGGCTCTGCCGGCGGCGGCCGACCTGCTCGACGCCTGCCACGCGCTGCTGCCCGAGGCCGTCGCCGGCCGGGTGGCGGCGGTCGTCGCCGCCGACGCCTACGGCGCCGCCGAACCCACCGAGCCGGAGGCCGACAGGTGCGTCGGTTGAGGCCGCCCCAGGCTCCGGCCCCAGCCCGGGCCCGCTCAGTCCCCGAAATGCTCCGCCAACTGCGCCCGCTCCTCGGCGCTCAGCGTGGCCCAGTCGTAGATCGATCCGCCCACGGCGTCGAGCTCCGCCACCGCCTCGGCGAACGCCGCCAGGTCCTCGCCCGTGGCGGCGTCTCCCACCCCGCCGATCGGGTGGACGGCGGCGCCCTCGTCTCCCAGGGCCGCCCGCAGCCGCGCCACGTTCTCCTCCGTGTACGCGCGGGCGTCCCGCCAGCCCGACTCGGGGGTGCGGTCGGTCCAGTAGCCCATGGGGAGCCAGGCGTCGTATAGGGCCGCCAGCTCCTCCCAGGGGAAGCCGGGCCACATCCGCCGGTTGACGTCCTCCAGCTGCACGGGTGGCAGCACGATGGCCCCCAGGTGGTCGTCGCCGACGGCCTCCCGCAGCCGCCGCGACAGGTCGACGAGCCGGCGCGACCGCTCCCGGGCGTCCGGCACGCTGCGGGTCCACTCGATGTCCACCGCCACCCCGTCGAACCGGTGGCCGGCGGCCTCGAACGAGGCGATGGCGGCCAGGTGCGCGAGGTCGCGCTCGACGTCGCCGAAGTGGGGCAGGTACCAGCCCACGACGTGCAGGCCCTGCTCGTGGGCCCGGGCCAGGAACTCCCCCAGCAGGCGGTCGTCGACCAGGTCGCCCGGGGTGTGGGGGTCCTCGCGGGCGGCCTGCAGGTAGATGGTCCGCACGCCGGCGTCGGCCATCTCGTCCACGTCGGCGGGCGTCACCGCCGGCTCGCGGCCCGGCAGCTGCATGGCCGGGAGGAAGTCGTACACGTCGACCCAGGTCCCGTAGCCGGTGTAGGGCTCGAGCGTCCGCTCGGCGGGCGTGCGGGCCTCACCCCACGCCACGTCACGGTCGCCCTCACCGCCGGAGGCGATGTGGACGACCAGCGCGACCAGCTGCGCGAGCGACAGGAGCGTGATCGCGCACACGGCGACCAGGGCAGCCCGACGGCGACGCATCGAGCCGACCGTACCGACCACCTTCCGCCACGCGGTGGACCCAGCAGGCCACAGAGAGTCGTTTGCCCTCACCGTTGCCCGGACCCGACGCTAGCGCCGTCGCCCGCCACCGGGCCGGTCGCCGGGCGACGCGGACGTCAGCGGCCAGCACCGAGCCGCCCCGGGCCGCCGGCCGGGCGCCGCCGGTCAGCCCGGTTTCCCCAGCGCCCCCGCCGCCCGCAGCGCCGCGATCCGCTCGTCGTCGTACCCGAGCACCTCGTGCAGCACGACGTCGGTGTGCTCGCCCACGGTCGGGGCCTTGGAGGGCACCGGCAGCTCGTCGCCGACGATCTTGACCGGGAACGGCAGCTGCTCGGCCCCCAGGGCCTCGCGGGGCAGGAAGCCCATGCGCTCCTGGAACTGGGGGTCGTTGGGCAGCGTCTGCGGCGTGTTCACCGGGGCGATCGGCGTGTTGTGCTCGTTGCCGAAGGCGATCCAGTCGGCGCTGGTCCGCTCCCGGAAGATGTCCCGCAGCTCGGCCTGCAGCTCCAGGTTGCCGGGGGCGTGGTCGGCGACCCGGGCGCCCGGGTACTTCTCGAACAGGTCCTGGCGGCCGACACCCTCGCAGAAGTTCTTCCAGAACTCCCGCTCCGACGCCTGGAACAGGATGAAACCGTCCTTGGTCTCGTAGACCTGGTAGCGCACGCCGTGGCGCATCCCGCCCGTCCCCGGCTCGCGGCGGGCGTAGTTGTCCGACTTGTTGCCGGTGACCTCGTCCTCGGGCCGCTCGTAGGCCTTGTACGTCTCGCTGCGGAGCCAGTCGATTGCGGCGGCGGAGTCCGACTGGGCCACCTCCATGCGGCAGCCCTCGCCGGTCTCGCGGGCCTCGATGATCCCGGCCAGGATGCCAAGCGCCCCGAACAGCGGCCCGGCCTGGATGCCGATCGACACGTGCTCGGGGATGCGGGCGAAGCCCTGCTCGTCGATCTCCGGCTTGATGATGCCGGCCCACGTGTCGTAGGCGATGCCGTGACTGGGCATGTCCTTGTAGGGGCCGGTCATGCCGTAGCCCGAGATCGTGATCATCACGATCCGGGGGTTGACCTGGCGCAGGACGTCGTAGCCGACCCCCCGACGCTCGAGGCCGCCGGGCCGCATGGCCTCCACCACGGCGTCCGCGTGGCGGACCAGCTCGAGGAACACCTCGCGCCCCTCCTCGGTTCGCAGGTCGATCGTCACCGACCGCTTGCCCCGGTTGAGGTGCAGGTGCATGAGCGACACGCCCTCGACGATGGGCCAGGTCATCTCGCGCACGTAGTCGCCGGTCGGCGGCTCGACCTTGATCACGTCGGCGCCGAGGTCGGCCAGGTGCGTGGTGATGGCGGCTGGCCCGAGCATCGAGCACTCCACGATGCGGACGCCCGACAGCGGGGATCGGCTCACAGATGTCGTCTCCTGGGTCGTGCCTCGTCCCGATCGATGATGACACAATGTCTGACACACCGTCAGATTTCACGGGCCGCCGACCGCCTGGGACCATCCACCCCAGGCCACCGCACTCCGCGACCGCCGATTCTTGGGATCACCGACCACCGGGACCGACGCATGCACCTCTCGCTCTCACCCGACCAGACCGCCCTGCGCGACGCCGTGGCCCGCCTGTACACCAAGGAGGCCCACCCCGAGCGCGTGCGCGAGGCCGAGTCCGCCGCCGACGGCATCGACCGCAACCTGTGGCAGGCGATCGTCCAGATGGGCCTGCCCACCATGGGCGTGGCCGAGGCCCTGGGCGGCGGGGGCGCCTCGCTCGTCGACCTGGCCGTGGTGGCCGAGCAGCACGGCGCCCACCTGGCCCCGGCGCCGCTGCTCGACACGATGGTGGCGGCCCGGGCGCTGGCCGGGACCGAGGCCGGCGCCCCGCTCGTGGCCCGCCTGGCCGACGGCGAGATCGGGGCGCTGGCGCTGCGGCCGGCGCGCGACCACGTGGCGACGCTCGTCCCGGCCGGGGCCGCAGCGAACGTGGTCGTCGCGCTCGACGGCGATCGCCTCGTGACCGCCACACCCGACGAGCCGCCGCCCCGCCGCCGCACCATGCACAAGGGCCCGGTGGCCGACGTCGACCTCACGGGGGCCACGGTCCTGGCCGAGGGCGACGAGGCCCGGCGCCTGTTCGACCGGGCCGTCGACGAGTGGCGCACGCTCGTCGCCGCCGCCCAGGCCGGCCTGGCCCGCGCCGCACTCGACATCGGCGTCGCCTACGTGAAGGACCGCCACCAGTTCGGCGTGCCCATCGGGTCGTTCCAGTCGGTCCAGCACCGCTTGGCCGACCTGCACACCGCGGTCGACGGCGCCCGTTTGCTGGCCTACGAGGCGGCGTGGGCGGCCGACCGGGGCGAGCCCGGGGCGTCGGCGCTGGCCGCCCAGGCGTCGTGGTTCTGCGGCCAGACCGCGGACGACGCCACCGAGGCCAGCCTGCACTACCACGGCGGCTACGGCTTCATGGAGGAGTACGACATCCAGCTGTACGTGCGCCGCGCCAAGGCCTGGCGCCTGCTGCTGGGCGACCCGCGCCGCGAGCTGCAGACGATCGCCGAGCGCCGCTGGGTGTCGCCGCCGCCGGCCCCGCCCCGACCCGCCGAGGCCCAGGGGACCGAGGGCGGGACGCCCGAGGGCCGGCCGGCCGACGACGAGCCCGCGGGCATGGACTTTTCCTTCGACGCCGAGACCCTCGCCCTCCAGCAGGAGATGCGCCAGTTCCTCGCGGAGAACCTGACGCCCGACATCATCGAGCGGGCGCTGTCCACGGGGACCATGCACGACTGGGGGCTGCACAAGAAGCTGGCCGAGCGCGGCTACCTGTCCGCCGGCTGGCCCAAGGAGGTCGGCGGGCGGGGCCTGAGCGCCGTCACCACCACCGCCCTGATCCAGGAGCTGTTCCGGGCCGGGGCCCCGGTCGACGGCCTCGCCATCGTCGCCATGGTCGGCGCCACGCTGCTGCTGCGGGGCAACGAGCAGCAGCGCACCGAGATCCTGCCGCGCATCCTGTCCGGTGAGGTCATGTGCTGCCTCGGCTACACCGAGCCCGACTCGGGCAGCGACGTGGCCGCCGCCCAGACCCGTGCCGAGCGCATCGGTGAGGGCCCCGACGCCGAGTGGGTCATCAACGGCCAGAAGATGTTCACGACGCTGGCCCACGAGGCCTCGTACGTGTTCCTGCTCACCCGCACCGACCCCACGGCCCCCAAGCATCGCGGGCTGACGATGTTCCTTGTGCCGATGGACACCCCCGGCATCGAGATCACGCCCGTCCACACGCTGGGCGGCGAGCGCACCAACATCACCTTCTACAACGACGTCCGGGTGCCCGACTCGTGCCGGGTGGGCGAGGTCAACGACGGCTGGTCGGTCATGCACGCCGCGCTGGTCTACGAGCGCAACAGCTCCAACTGGGGGGAGCCCGCCCACCTGGTCGAGTCCGCGGTCCGCTGGGCGGCCACCACGCAAAGTGACGGCACCCGTCCCCTCGACGACCCCATCACGCGGGAGCGCCTGGCCCGGTGGGACACCCTGGTCGAGGTGGGCCGCCTGCTCCTCTACCGGTCGGCCTGGATGGCCGCCAGCGGCGCGCTTCCCCAGGTCGAGGGGTCGATGGCCAAGCTGTTCCTGACCGAGACGTTCGTCCGCGCCGCCAACGATCTGGTCGACCTGGCCGGCACCGAGGGGCTCCTCCCCCGCCACGAGGAAGGAGCCGTGCTCAACGGCCTGCTCGAGCATGGGGTTCGACACGCGGTGGTCACGACGATCTACGGTGGATCGAGCGAGATCCAGCGGGAGATCGTCGCCCAGCGAGGCCTGGGGTTGCCGCGAGGCAGGTGACGACCCCCGCCCCACCGCAAGTCCGGGAGTGCAAGCGGGCGTCACCGAAGCCGCCCAATATTGCGAAACCATTGCGATCGTGTCAGACTCCTTTCAAAACCGCCGCATAGGACAACGCGCGCTGGGGCGCCCTCAGGGCAACCTCCCCCCTCCGGTGGGGCGGGCGCGCGCTTGGACGGAAGGAGATCCCCCGCTTATGTCCGAGCGGACTGACCACCCTCCGAGTACCGAGGCCTCGACGCGCACAGGCGTTGTGCGTCGGGCCGTGTTCGGTGGCGCAGCCGGCGTCGCGCTCCTGGTGGGGCCTGTCGTTCTGGCCAACGCCATCGTTCCCAAGGACGACGAGAACGCTGACCGCGTCGAGGCCGCAGCCGAGTCGGAGACCTCCCTCGTGAACCTCCGCCGGCAGTACAGCGAGGCTGATCGCGCCCGGGCGGGTGCCTACCAGGCGTTGCGGACGACCACGACCACGACGGCGCCGCCGACGACGACCACCACCGCACCTCCCACGACCACGACCACGACGGCGCCGCCGACGACGACCACCACCGCGCCTCCCACGACCGAGCCGCCGCCGCCGGATCAGGGCGGGGCGCTGGGCGATCCCAACAACTACGCGACGTGGGATGCCCTGGCCGAGTGCGAGTCGGGTGGCAACTGGTCGATCAACACCGGCAACGGGTACTACGGCGGGCTCCAGTTCTCGATCAGCTCGTGGCAGGCCGTCGGTGGCCCGCCCGGCCTGCCGAGTGACTACCCGCGTGAGACCCAGATCCAGATGGGGCAGCGCCTCCAGGCCCGCCAGGGCTGGGGCGCCTGGCCGCACTGCGCAGCGCAGCTGGGTTACCTGTAGCGGCCCGGCCCCGACGGGGCCGGCCAGGCCAACACGACCGAGACCATCCCGGGAGCGGCGCCCTGGCGCCGCTCCCGGCGCGTCCCGGCGGCGTCGGGGTGCCGGTGGGACGCAGGCGGCCGGCGCCGGCGTGGAGGGGGCCCGGCCCGGGGGGCAGGCGAAACCGGGCCGGGCCACCCGAACATGGGCCGGCACCCCAGCCCCGGGAACCAGGGGCCCCGGGGTCCGGCGAGTGCCGCCGGCGTCAGCTTGGCGGCGCCGACCGGCGGCCGGCGCCGCAGGTCAGGGTCGAGGCGGTGCGGCCGGCGCGCCCGCCGGCCGGGCGAACTCGAGCGCCGCCACAGGCGCAGGCGCGCCCCGCACGGCGGCCGGCGCCGCAGGGTCAGGGCCCGGGCGTCTGCGGCCGACGCCGCCGCTGGATGACGCCGGGCGGGCGGTCAGTAGCGCAGGCCCGGAGCCCGGGTGCGGAAGACGTCGGTGTTGAGCAGCGTGCCGAGGGTGGTGGCGTCCCAGCGCTTGCCGCCGTTATTGATCGTCGGCCCGTCGGTCCAGCCCTGCATCCAGATGATGTTCTCGGCCACCGCTCGGATGACCTGGCCGGTGACGTGCTGCGACTCGTCCGACGCCAGCCAGGCGACCAGCGGCGACGACACGGCCGGGTCCATCGGGTTCCACTCGTCCTCGGGCACCTCGTCGGGCTCGATGACGGCGGGCGCCCCGGGCATCGTGCCGGTGATCCGGGTGGCGCCGGCCGGCCCGATCGCGTTCACCGTCACGCCCAGCCGGTACAGCTCGAGGCTGAGGGTCTGGGTCAATCCGGCGATGGCAGCCTTGGCGGTGGCGTAGTTGGTCTGGCCGAAGTTGCCGACCAGCCCGGCGCCGGAGACGGTGTTGATGATCCGGCCGGTGAGCTTCTCCCCTGCCTTCGACCGCTCGCGCCAGTGGCGGGCCGCCCAGTGGGACGGGCTCCACGTGCCCTTGACGTGGACCCGCATGACCGCGTCGAAGTCCTCCTCGGACATGTTCCAGATGGCGGCGTCGCGCACGATGCCGGCGTTGTTGACCAGCACGTCGAGCTTGCCCCACGTGTCCACCGCTTGGGCGATCAGGCGCCCGGCACCCTCGTGGTCGGCGACGTCCTCGTAGTTGGCGACGGCGACGCCGCCCCGCGACTCGATGAGCTTCACCGTGAGGTCGGCGTCGCGCGACGAGCCCTCGCCGGTGACCGAGCTGCCCAGATCGTTGACCACGACCTTGGCGCCGT
This sequence comes from Acidimicrobiales bacterium, assembly GCA_036563805.1. Classification (GTDB taxonomy): domain Bacteria; phylum Actinomycetota; class Acidimicrobiia; order Acidimicrobiales; family VFJN01; genus DATCLS01. The sequence continues at coordinate 37,914 of DATCLS010000096.1, forward strand.
GCTTGGCGAGCTCCAAGGCGTGCCCGCGGCCGATGCCGTGCCCCGCTCCCGTGACGATCGCGACCTTGCCGTCGAGCAGCCCCATGCCTCTCCTCCGTGGGAAATCTGACGCTATGTCAGATACTACGAGCCGGCGGGGCGGCGCACCGAATCGGGGCGCCGGACACGCGGCCGGCCGCAGGGCACGGGCGCGCGGCGCCGGGAGCCCTCAGAGCACGCCCAGCACGCCGAGGATCTCCTCGGTGAGGTCGGCCTCCGTGCGCTCGAGGGTGATGGCCACGACCCGGATCGTGGTCAGCAGCGCCATCCACGCCCCGAACAGCCCCCGCTCCTTGCCCAGGTCGAGGAGGATGGCGCCGACCGGCGGCCGGATGCCGCCCGCCGTCGACGCCGCCACCGTGAGCATCTGGCCCACGACCCCGATGCTCTCGGCGGCGATCGTGCCGTCGAGCGCCAGGCGATCGAGCAGCTCGGCCTGCTCGAAGGCCTCGTCGGTGTCGGCCACCATGCGCCGCAGGGCGATGGCGGCGGCGTCGACCAGCTCACCGGCCACCGCCTCGGCGCCGTGCTCGTTCACGGCGTCACGCAGGTACAGCGCGGCCTGCGTGGGCTCGTGCTCGAAGATCTGATGCTCGAGCGCGTTGCGGATCGCCTGGCTGAGCTCCATGGCCGGCAGCCTACGGCGGCGCAGCCCCCACCCCTTCACGACGGCCCGGCACCCATCGCACGGCCACCGCCGTGACGACCATGGCCGGCCCGGCGGCCCCCAGGCGGCGACGAGCCCGGCCGCCCCGTTACGGTGAGGCCGATGGCCGTTGAGCCCGTCGTCGTCGAGTTCCACGAGGACAACCGCCGCGAGGTCGTGGCCCGCATGGGCGCCATGGCCGTCGTGGGCCGGGGCTGGATCAACCTGTCACCCGGCCTCGACGTCGACCCCGAGGACGCCCCGCCGCCCCGGTCGGGGGTGGGCGCCATCTTCTCGGGCCGGGGCCCGACGGTGCCCCTCGGCACGTGGATGCCGGCGCAGCGGCGCGACCCGTCGACGGTCGGCATCGAGCACGGCGAGGGCCCCAAGGCCGCCCACCTGCTGGCCGAGTGGGGGGCGCCGGTGCCCGAGGAGTGGCGGATCCTGCAGGACCACCCGAAGCGGGGCCTGGTGGTCGCCGTCCCCACCACGACGGTCCCCGACGAGCTGGACGGCGTGCTCCGCTGGCTGCTCCGGGCCGCCGGCGCCCTGTGCGCCTGGCCCCGCACCGGCGAATGGCGGGCGTACTGCTACGAGCCGGACTGACGGACGCCGACAGGCGCGGCCCGGCGGCCTCCTGAGCGCCCGACGCGTCGCCCGGGCCCCCTACGCGTCGCCGTGCCCGTTGCCCCGGCCCAGCGCCTTCTCGGCGGTGGCGTGCGCCCACCGGTAGTCGGGCTTGCCCGACGGTGACCGCACCACCTCGTCGACCACGATCAGGCGCTTGGGCGCCTTGTATCCCGCCAGGCATTGCTTGCAGTGGTCGACGAGCTCGTCGAGGGTGGGCGGCGCCGCCGGGTCGGCCGGCTGGACCAGCACGGCCACCGCGCTCCCCCACCGGTCGTCGGGCACGCCGACGACCAGGCAGTCGTACACGGCCGGGTGGCCCCGCAGCACGCCCTCCACCTCTTCGGCGAACACCTTCTCGCCCCCGGTGTTGATCGCCCCCGAGCCGCGGCCCAGCAGCACGATCGAGCCGTCGGCCGCCACCGACGCCATGTCCCCGGTGACCAGCCACCGCTCGCCGTCACGCTCGACGAACAGCTCGGCCGTCTTCTCGGGGTCGTTGTAGTAGCCGAGGGGCAGGCGGCCGCCGGCCAGCACGCTGCCCACCTCGCCCGAGCCCGGCGTCACCCGGTGGCCGTCGGGCCGGACGACGATCGTGGGCTTGGCCGAGTTGTCGAACGTGGCGATGCCGGGCCCGTGGGCCACGTCGCCGGCGGTCACGTAGGTCGAGCCCTGGGTGCCGGCCTCCGACGACCCGAACCCGTCGACCAGCACGACCCGCGGCAGGGTCCGCAGGACCCGCTCGCGGGTGGCGGCCGACATCGGCGCCCCGCCGTTGGAGAACGACACGAGCGACGAGACGTCGTAGGGCCCCGACCGGTCCCACTCGTCGAGGAGCGGTCGGGCCACGGCGTCGCCGACGACGGTGATCCCGTTGACCCGCTCGGCCTCGACCGTGCGCCACACGCCGACCGGGTCGAGCGAGCCGGTCGGCAGCACCACCTTGTCGCCGGCGTACAGGCGCGACAGGGTCGTCCACTGGGCGGCGGCGTGCATCATCGGCGCCAGCGGCATGTAGCAGAACGGCTCGTCGTTGATGCGCTCGGGCAGCTGGCCGGGCCGCTCGACCGGTCCCCGCGTGCGCATGGGGTCGCCGCCGCCGAAGCAGGCGAAGAAGGCGTCGACGTGCCGCCACACCACGCCGCGGGGCAGGCCGGTCGTGCCGCCCGTGTAGATGATGTAGTGGTCGTCGTCGCTGCGCTCGACGGCGGGCCGCTCGGGCGACGCGTCGGCCAGCCGGGATTCGTAGTCGTCGCCGGTGACGAGCAGCGGCCACCCGACGGGCACGGCGGCCGCCTCCACGCGCCCGACCAGCGACGGCTGGGTCACGACCGCCCGGGCGTCGCAGTCGGTCAGCAGGTACCGCAGCTCGTCGGCCACGTACCGATGGTTGACGTTGATCGGCACCGCCCGGAGCTTGAACGCGGCCAGCATGGCCTCTACGTACTCGGGGCAGTTCTCGAGGTAGAGGGCGACGTGGTCGCCGGGCCCGATCCCCGAGGCCGCCAGGTGGTTGGCCAGCCGGTTGGCCCGGTCCTCGAGGACGGCGTAGGTGCAGCGCCGGTCGCCGACCACGAGCGCGGTGCGGTCGGCGACGGCGTCGGCCGCCATCTCCCACACGTCGGCCAGGTTGAAGCTGCGCGGTGCTCGCGCCGGCGTCGTGCCCCCCTTGGTCATGCCCCCTTCTTAGCGGCGCTTCTGGCCCACCGCCCGGCTCGTGGCCGGCGCGCCCGGCCACGGCCCGGCGGAAGGCCCCGCGGAACGCACCGCCACGGCCCGGCGAAGGAGGCCCTGGCGAACGCACCGCCACGGCCCGGCGAAGGAGGCCCTGGCCAAGGCCGGGCCCGGGCCCGCCGGCGCCCCCGGCCGCCCTACGGCTCGGTGATGGCGAGCACGCCCCGGTTGAGCTTGCCGTGGTGCAGGTCCTCGAGGGCGTCGCCGATGCGGTCGAGCGGGTAGAGCTGGCTGACCATGTCGTCGAGCAGCAGCCGCCCGTCCTTGTAGAACGACAGCAGCAGCGGGATGTCGTGGTGGGGCCGCGTCGAGCCGTACCGGCACCCGAGGATCGACTTGTCGTTGTAGAGGTCGCTGACCACGAAGCTCGCCTCGGTCCCCAGCTTGGGCACGCCCAGCAGGGTGAGGGTGCCGCCCCAGTCGAGCAGGTCGAGCCCCTGGCGGATGAGCGCCGGGTGCCCGACGCACTCGAAGACGTGGTCGACGCCGTCGGGCAGGCCGAGGGCCTTGACGGCCGCCACCGTGTCGTCGGCGGCGCTGGCGTCGAGGAAGTCGGTGGCGCCGAACCGGCGGGCCACGGCCTCCTTGTCAGGGTTGGCGTCGACGGCGACGATCCGGCCGGCGGCCGCGATGCGGGCCCCCTGGATGGTCGACTGGCCGATGCCACCCGCCCCGATGACCACGACGGTCTGGCCGGGCTGGACCTTGGCCCGGTTGAGCGCCGCCCCGGCGCCGGTCACCACCGCGCAGCCGACCAGGCAGGCGACGTCGAGCGGGATGTCGGGGTCGATGCGCACGGCCTGGGTCTCCGACACGACCACCTGCTCGGTGAACACGCCGGCGGCCGCGAACGAGTAGGCGGGCTCGCCGCCCACGGTGAACGGCTGGTGGAGGCGCCCGAAGGTGTCGCGGCAGTGGGTGGGCTGACCGCGGTCGCAGGCCGCGCACCGACCGCAGTTCTTCACGGTGGTGAGCACGACGTGGTCGCCGACGGCCAGCTTCTCGACGCCGACGCCCACCTGCTCGACCACGCCCGCGCCCTCGTGGCCGAGCACGACCGGGGTCGGGAACGGGATCGTGCCGTTGATGACCGACACGTCGCTGTGGCACAGGCCGGCGTGCGTGATCCGCACCCGGACCTCCCCGGGTTGGGGGTCGCGCACCGCGACGTCGTCGCGGACCTCGAGCTCCCCCGTCCAGACGATGCCTTGCATGGTCTCCCCCCTCACCCGGGCCAGATGATCGACTGCGGCTCGCTGTAGGCGTACAGGCCGAAGATGCCCCGGTCGCGCCCGACGCCCGACTGCTTGAAGCCACCGAAGGCGGCCTCCTGGCTCTGCTGGGCCGTGTTGAGGGCCACGCTGCCGGTCCGCAGCTGGCGGGCCACCCGCACGCCCCGGGACGAGTCGGCGGTGAACACGTAGTCGTTGAGGCCGAACTCGGTGTCGTTGGCCAGGGCGATGCCCTCCTCCTCGGTGTCGAAGGGCAGGGCGACGACGACGGGGCCGAAGATCTCCTCGCGCACGACCCGCATGTCGGGCTTACAGTCGGCGATGAGCGTCGGCGCCGCCCAGAAGCCCTTGTCGAAGTCGGGGCGCTCGCCACCGACCAGGAGGTTGCCGCCCTCCTCGACGCCGGACCGGACGTAGCCCTCGATGCGATCGCGCTGGGCGGCCGAGATGACCGGGCCGACGACCGTGTCCTCGGCCAGCGGATCGCCGATCTTCATGTGCTCGGCCGCGGCCTGGAGGCCAGCCACCACCTTGTCGTAGATGCCCCGCTGGGCGATGAGCCGGGTGGGGGCGGTGCAGATCTGGCCGGAGTGGAAGGCCCACACGCTGGCGACGGCCCCCACCGCGGTCTGGACGTCGGCGTCGTCGAACACGAGCGCCGCCCCCTTGCCGCCCAGCTCGAGCAGCTGGCGCTTCATGCCCCGGCCGGCCACCTCGCCGATGCGCCGGCCCACGGCCGTGGAGCCGGTGAAGCTGACCATGTCGATGTGCGGGCCCTCGACCAGGGCCTCGCCCACGTCCGCGCCGCTGCCGGTCACGATGTTGACCACGCCCGGCGGGAAGCCGGCCTCCTGCACCAGGTCGGCGAAGCGCAGCACGGCCAGGGGGTCCTGCGGGGCCGGCTTGACCACGACCGTGTTGCCCATGGCGAGGGCCGGCCCGATCTTCCCGGCCATGTTGACCAGCGGGAAGTTGTAGGGGGTGATGCACGACACGACGCCCACCGGGCGGCGCTCGACGATGGCGCCCAACAGGCCGCCGGGGGCCAGGGCGGTCGACGGCATCTCGACCGGGGGCAGCGGCACGCTGGTCGGCTCGTGGACGGCCCGGGCGAAGCGGCGGAAGCGCTCGATGGCCTGCGGGATCTGCATGGTGGAGGTCACCCGCAGCGTGGCCCCGGTCTCGGCCTGGACGAGGGGCACCAGGTCGTCGGCCGCCTCGGCCAGCAGGTCGGCCAGCCGCGCCAGCAGGGCGCTGCGCTCCTCGGGGGAGGTCCGGCTCCAGGCCGGGAACGCCTCGGCGGCCGCCGCGGCCGCGGCATGGGCCTGCGCCACCGACGCCTCGGGCGCCGCACCGACGACCTCCTCGGTGGCCGGGTTGACCACGTCGTAGGTCCCCCGCTCGCCGGATGCACGATCGCCGCCTATGAGCATCGTGTACATCTCGCCCCTCACAGTCTCACAGTAGAACGTGTTCTAATTTCGGGCAACGCCCTGGACAGGCCACCCGGACCGGCTCGCCGGCCGGGGTGGCTTCCCGAGGGTATCTGACGTACTGTCAGATTTGCTGCCGAACGCCGATCGCGCACACCGAGCGCCGAGCAGCGCCCGACGCACGCCGAACGAACGCCCGTCGCCGCGGAGGAGGGACCGATGAGCGAGAGCGCCGAGGTCGAGATCCCGAGGATCATCTCGGTGGACGACCACGTCGTCGAACCACCCGACCTGTGGACCAGCCGCCTACCGGCCCGCTACCGCGACCGGGGGCCGCGGGTCGAGCGGGACACCGCCCGCTTCTCGTTCAAGGGCGGCAACTTCACCTACGAGAAGGGCGTCGAGGGCGGCGAGCCCTGCGACTGGTGGATCTACGACGACCTCGTCTACCCCTTCCCCAAGCTGTCGGCGGCCATCGGCTTCGACGACCTCGACGTCACGCCGACGACCTTCGACGACATCCGCCCCGGCTGCTGGAAGCAGAAGGAGCGGCTGGCCGACATGGACGCCAACCACGTGGAGGCGTCGATCTGCTTCCCCAACACGCTGCCCCGGTTCTGCGGGCAGACGTTCTACGAGCAGGGGGTCAAGCGCGAGGGCGGCGATCCCGAGCTCGCGCTGCTGTGCGTGCAGGCCTACAACGACTGGATGATCGAGGAGTGGTGCGCCGGCGAGGGCAAGGGCCGGCTCATCCCGCTCACCATGATCCCGCTGTGGGACGCCGAGCTGGCGGCCGCCGAGGTCCGCCGGTGCGCGGACCGGGGGAGCCACGCCGTGGCGTTCTCGGAGAACCCCCACCCGCTCGGGCTGCCGTCGATCCACTCCGGGCATTGGGACCCGTTCTTCGCCGCCTGCCAGGAGACCGAGACCGTGGTGTGCATGCACATCGGGTCGTCGTCGCGCATGCCGGCCACCTCGCCCGACGCGCCGTTCATCGTGTCGTCGACGCTCACCTTCCAGAACGCCATGGGCTCGATGCTCGACTACATCTTCTCGGGCACGCTCGAGCGGTTCCCCACGCTGAAGATCGCCTACTCCGAGGGCCAGGTGGGCTGGATGCCGTACGTCATCGAGCGGGCCGACAAGCTGTGGGCCGAGCGGGCGGCCAACGACTTCGGCAGCAACCTGCCCAACCCGCCGTCGAGCTACATCCCGGGCCGAATCTACGGCTGCATCTTCGACGACGAGATCGGCCTGCAGAACCGGGACGTGATCGGCATGGACCAGATCTGCTTCGAGACCGACTATCCGCACGCGGACTCGACCTTCCCCCACTCCAAGAAGGTGGCGGCCGACATCTGCGCGGAGGCGGGTCTGGACGAGACCGAGACGTGGAAGCTGCTGCGAGGAAACGCCATCAAGGCCTTCGGCCTGGAGCGTTGGGGGATCACCGAATGACGACGACCGAGGACCACATGGACCGCACGAACGCCGACGACGCCGACCTCGGCGGCGAGATCGAGCTGGGCAGCGCGCTGTTCACGCTGGTCGAGCCGCATCGCGGCCGCGAGGTCGAGTACAACCGCTGGTACGAGCGCGACCACTTCTACGCCGGGTGCATGGTCGGCCCCTGGTACTTCGCCGGCCGGCGCTGGGTCGCCACCCGCGACCTCAAGGACCAGCGCATCACCAGCGACGCCGGGCCGCTGTTCGGCGACGACCGGCTGGGCTCGTACCTCGCCACCTACTGGGTGCTGAAGGGCCGGTTCGAGGAGAACACGGACTGGTCGCTGCGCCAGGTGCACTGGCTGCACACCAACGGCCGGATGTTCGCCGAGCGCGACCACATCCACACGCTCCTCTACATGTACGGCGGGGCCGAGGCGCGGGACGAGGACGGCGTTCCCCCCGAGCTCGCCCTCGACCACCCGTATGCGGCCCTGGGCGCGGTGATCGTGGAGAAGAGGGGCGACGGCGCCTTCCCCCGGCCGACGGCGGCCCTGGCCGCCGGCTCCCCGGTGGCGCAGGTGCTGTCGTTCACCGCCGTGCCGCTGCCGGCCGACGCCCCCGTCACCCAGCCGGGCACCGAGGGGCTCGAGAAGCGCGAGCTGCAGCTGTGGTTCGCCGAGGACGAGCCGGGCGCCTGGTGGGACCGGGCCCGGGCCTACGCGGACGAGGTGTCCGCCTCGGGCGCCGGCGTCGTGCGCTGGGCGTCGCCGTTCATCCCCACCATCCCGGGGACCGACACCTACACCGACCAGCTCTGGTAGCCGGGCTCGGGCCCGTACGGCAGCGCGCCTACGCGGCCGCCACCCAGCACCCCGCCAGGTGGTCGTCGACCAGGCCGGCGGCCTGCATGAACGCGTAGGCCACGACCGGGCCGACGAACCGGAAGCCCCGTTTGCGCAGGTCTTTGGACAGCGCCGTCGCCTCGGGCGAGGTGCTGGGCACCTCGGCCAGCGTGGCGCGCCGCGGGCTCGGCACCGACGCGTCGGGAGCGTGCGCCCAGACCACGTCGACCAGCGTCTCGCCCGCCTCGTGCAGGGCGGCCACCGCTCGGGCGTTGGCGATGGTCGCCTCGACCTTGGCCCGATTGCGGACGATGCGGGCGTCGCCCAGCAGCCGGGTCACCTCGGCCTCGCCGTAGGCCGCCAGCCGCTCGGGCTCGAAGCCCTCGAAGGCGGCGCGGAACCCGGCACGCTTGCGGAGGATCAGGGCCCACGACAGCCCGGACTGGAACGTCTCGAGGCACAGCAGCTCGAACAGCCGGCGCTCGTCGCGCAGCGGCCGCCCCCACTCGTCGTCGTGGTAGGCGACGTAGCCGGGGTCGGTGCCGGCCCAGGCACACCGAGCCCGGCCGTCGTCGCCTACCACGAGGTCTTTCATGTCGTTTGGCATGCCACCGACCCTACTCAGGGGGTGTGACAGCCAGGCCCGGACCAAGCGATTCCGGCACCCGGTGGTCCCGACCGCCGGGCCCGCGGCCAAACGACCCCGGGCTCGGCCGGCTCCGGGCCCGGCCCGGCCGGGTACGAGCCAGACCCGGCCCGATCAGAACCGGTACACCCGCTCGGCGTTGCCTCGGTAGAAGGCCGCCTGCTGCTCGGGGGTGCCGCTTCCCACGACCGCGTCCAGCGTGCGGGCCAGGTCCGCGTACGAGCCCCCCATGGTCTCGATCGGCATGTTGGAGCCGAACACCACGCGGTCCCACCCGAACAGCTCGAGGGCCCGCTCCAGCCAGGGGCGCAGCGCGGCCTCGCCCAGGTCGCGGGTCACCATCCCCAGACCCGAGAGCTTGCACAGCGCCCGCTCGCCGGTGGACGAGGCGAAGGCGGCCAAAGCGGCCTCCCAGACGCGTCGGCTGTCCTCGTCGGTGCCGGTCGGCCAGCCGGTGTGCTCGAGGACGACCGGGAGGTCGGGGTAGCGGGCCAGGGTGGCGGTCCAGCCCGGCAGCTCGCCGGGGTTGGTGACCAGGTCGAAGATCAGGTCGCGCTCGGCCAGCCAGTCCAGCACGGTGCGGGCGGCGGCCGAGTCGGGCGCCATCCCGTCGAGCACCCGGACCCCCCGGAACCGGGGCGACCGGGCCTGCTGCTCGAGGTCGGCCCGCATCTGGGCCTCGTCGAGCGTGGGGTCGACGGTGCCGATCGCCACCAGGTCGACGCCGTGGCGGTCGGCGACCTCGTCGAGCCAGGCGGCCTCGTCGAGGTAGGCGCGGGGCTTGGTCGTGGCCGAGACGTGGACGAGCTTGACGACGTCCAGGCCGGCCTCGGCGGCCGCGGCCCGGTACTCGTCGACCCCGAAGTCGCGGTACAGGTCGGGCACCGACAGCTGGTCGGCCCACACCCGCAGGCCGGGGTACCAGTCGTGGTTGGTCACGTCGATCAGGTGCATGTGGCTGTCGACGACGGTGGTCGTCACGGCGGCTCCTTCACATCGAGCTCGGCGGATCGGACGGCGACGGGTTTGAGGTGTGGCCCGTCACCAGGACTTGAGCGTGGGGAGGACCTCCTCGGCGAACTTGACCATCGACTCGTGGCCCTCGCCGCGCAGGTCGATGCCGGGCGCTGGCCCGAACACCACGATGTCGGTGAGGCCCAGGTCGGTCACGAACGGCCGCAGGGTCTCGAGCACGGTGTCGGCGTCGCCGATCAGCTCGTTGGCCCGGTAGGCCTCGGGCGACGGCTCGAGGCCGTAGTCGAGGTCGGGGTCGCCGAACTCGGTGCGGATCTGCCGGTAGTAGTCCCAGCGGTGGAAGTAGAGGTGCCGGTTGCGGGCCCACACCGCCTCGGGGTCCTCGTCGGTCACCGTGATGGCCCACGGGTTCGACACCCGGAACGAGGCGGGGTCGTGGCCCGCCTTGCTGAGCGCTTCGCGGTAGGCCTCGTGGACGGCCGGGTCGACGGAGGCGCCGGCCAGGTTGGCGCCGACCCGCCCGGCCCGCTCGGCGGCCGCCGTGGTGGTGGCCGCCACCCACAGCGGGGGGTGGGGCTGCTGGACCGGGGTGGGCTGCACCTGCATGTCGGTGATGGTGTGGTACCGCCCCTCGAAGGAGAACGGCTGACCTTTCCAGCCCAGCCGGAGCAGCTCGATGGCCTCATCCATGCGCGACGGCCGGCTGCGGGGGTCGTAGCCGAACGCCCGGTACTCGGCCACGCGGTGCCCGATGCCGATGCCCACGTCCAGCCGGCCGCCGGACAGCTGGTCGAGCACCGCGGTCTCCTGGGCCAAGGCCAGCGGGTGGTGCAGTGGGGCGATGTAGATGTACGAGCCGACCCGAGCCGTCGTCGTCCGGTCGATGAGCCGGCTGAGGAAGATCGGCATCGACGGGCCGTAGCCGTCGTCGGTGAAGAAGTGCTCCTGGACGAGCAGCGAGTCGAAGCCGAGCCGCTCCGCCTCCTGGAACGCCCACAGGCACTCGTCCCACAGCTCCGTCCAGGACTGTTCGCGGTGCGGCGAGCGCCTGATCTCCAGCGTGAAGCCGACGCGCATGGATCGTCTCCTTCGCGTTGCCTGTCCACCGTGAGTGTTGGTCGCCACCAACTGTGCCGGTTTAGCGCCTGTTCGGTCCACTTCGACACTCCATGCCTTGACGGAAATATTCTCAACTGGTTATATACCTACGATGGCATCGACGTTCGAGGTGCTGGCCGAGCCGACGCGGCGCAAGATGCTCGACCTCCTGCTCGAGCGGCCCCGGCCGGTGGGCGAGCTGACCGAGGAGCTGGGTCTGAGCCAGCCGGGCACGTCGAAGCACCTCCGGGTGCTGCGCGAGGCCGGGCTGGTCCGCGTCCGCCGCGACAAGCAGCGGCGCTGGTACGAGCTGCGCCCCGAGCCCCTGGCCGAGGTCGACGCCTGGCTGGAGCCCTACCGCACCCTGTGGCGCCGCAGCTTCGACCGGCTCGAGCGCCACCTCGACGCCATGCCCGACGGCCCCGATGGCTCCGACGACGTCGCCGTCGGCGCCGACCGCCCCGACGGCGAGGCCCACGGCGACACGGTCGGCGACCTCGCCGTCGACACCCCCGCCCACGACCGAGAGGACCACGGATGAACGAGACCCTGACCACCGAAGGGGGGCGCACGGTGCTGCGCATGGAGCGCCGGTTCGCCCACCCCGTCGACAAGGTGTGGCGGGCCCTCAGCGAGCCCGACGAGCTCGTCCACTGGTTCCCCTCCAAGGTCGAGCTCGACCCGGCGGTGGGCGGGAAGGTCCGCTTCATCGAGGAGGGCGACGAGTACCCCAGCCTCGACGGCGAGATCACCGACCTCGACCCGCCCCGCCTCATCGCCTACACGTGGGACGACGACCACCTGCGGTGGGAGCTGCGGCCCGACGGTGACGGCTGCGTCCTCACGCTCACCCACACGTTCGGCGACCGCTACGGGGCGGGCAGCTTCGCCACCGGGTGGACGGTCTGCATCGACGCCCTGGGGGCCCGCCTGGCCGGCGAGCCGCCGCCCGAGCACGTCGGGAGCCTCGACGTCTTCGCCGACCTGCACGAGCGGTTCGTCGAGCGCTTCGGCCTGACGGAGCCGATGGTCCGCCGCACCGGCGAGGGCTGGAGCGTGCGGATCGAGCGCCAGCTCGTCGGGCCGATCGACGCCGTGTGGCGGGCGCTGGCCGGCGGCGCCGAGGTGACGGTGGCGTCCCGCCCGCCCTCGGGCCTCACCACGCCCGCCTTCCCGGCCGGGCCGGTGGTGACCACCGATCCACCCGCCCTGGTCGCCTACCGGTGGCCGCCCACGGGCGACCCCGCCGGCACCGTGAGGTGGGAGCTGTCGCCCGGGGCCGGCGGCGCCCGCCTGATCGTGACGGTGACGGTCCCGACCGCGCTCGCCGACCAGCGGGCGATCGCCGGCGCCACCTGGCGGGCCCGGGTCGAGGAGGTGGCCCGCCAGGTGCGCGAGCTGCCGGCCTGAGCCCCGGTGTGCGGGCCCGCCGGGCCACCGGTCCGCTCCGCCGGGGACGAGCGGGTCAGCCCCGGGCGTTGCCGGTGAACGCCCAGCCGGCCAGGTGGACGGAGGGGACGTGCATGGCGCCCTCCCCCTCCCGACCGCCGGCCAGCTGGGCGTCGTCGCCCAGGCCCAGCACGCGGCCGGGGCCGAAGGCGGCGACGATCGACTGCGTGTACCGCAGGTTCTGAACGGCGGCCTGGATCTCGCCGCCCTCGACGAGGAACAGGCCGTTCCGGGTGAGGCCGGTCACCACCTGCGTCTTGGGGTCGAGCACCCGGTTGTACCAGAAGTCGGTGACCAGCAACCCCCGCTCGAGGCCGCCCACGAGCTGCTCCGGCGACCGGTCGCCGCCGCCCAGGAACAGATTGGTCGGAAAGCCGCCCACCGCGTCAGCCCCCACGGAGTGGCCGGTCGGCTCGACGCCGGCCAGCCGGGCCGAGCGCCGGTCGTGGGCCAGCCCCACCGACACCCCGGCCCGCACGAGGTCGACCCGGCGCTTGGGCGTGCCCTCGAAGTCGAACGACCGGCCCAGGGCCCGGGGGTCGGTGGCGTCGTCCCAGATGTCGACCGCATCGTCCCACTGCTGCTCGCCCAGGTGGACGAACGACGTGCCCTCGTGGTGGGCCTTGCCGTTGAAGCCCAGGTAAGCGGGGAACAGCAGGACCTCAGCCACCGCCCGGGGCTCGAGCACGACCGGGTAGGTGCCGGGCGGCAGCTCGATCGGCTCGGCGGCGGCGCGGGCGCGGGCCGCGGCCCGGGCCCCGGCCACGGCCCCGTCGAGGTCGGCGAGCCGGACCGACGTGACCTGGGCGGCCCCGTCGGTCACCTGGCCGTCGGGGCCGACGGCGCGGTGGATGCCGTCGAGCTCGGCGAGCGAGCTCCGGCCCACCACCCGCTGGCCGGCCGTCGAGGCCAGCGCCACGGTCACGGCCTCGGTCCGACAGTAGCCGGCCGCCTCGCCGACCCCTCGGCCGGCGTCGACGAAGGCGGCGACGACCTCGGCCCGCCGGTCCGGGGTGGCGCCGGCGGTGGCGTCGTCCCAGTGCTCGACCGGCGGGACGGGCTCCGGCGGCGCGAACCCGGGGAAGTCGGGGTCGGCGGGGCGGAGGGCGGCGGCCGCCAGCGCCCGCTCCACCACCCCCGCCAGTCCGTCGGCGTCGGTGCGGGTCGTCATGGCCCGGGCGACGCGGCCCTCGACCGCCACGGTGACGGTGACGGCCCGGACGTCCTCGGTCACGTTCTGGTGGATGCGGCTGTTGGCGAACCGGGTCAGCGACGTCGTGCCGACCGCGGCCCGGGCCGCCGCCTCGGCTCCCGGGGCGCAGGCCGCCACCAGCTCGAGCACCCGCTCGCAGGTGGCCTCCGCCTCGTCCTGTGTGACATCGGACACGCTCAACCTCCCGGGTCGGCGCAAAATCGCTCCGATTGGGCCATCGTGGATGGGTGACCGAGCCCCGCAACCCCACCGCTGGCATCGAGGTCGTCGCCTTCGACGGCGACGACACGCTGTGGCACAGCGAGAGCCACTTCGTCGACGCCCACGAGCGGTACTGCGCGCTCATCGCCCCCTACGTGAACGGCGACGCCGCCCTGCTCGACGAGCGGGTCATCGCCACGGAGCGGGCCAACCTGTCGCTGTACGGCTACGGGGTCAAGGCGTTCACCCTGTCGCTGATCGAGACCGCCATCGACGTCACCGGCGGGCGGGTGACCAGCCGCGAGATCGCCGCGATCCTCGACTTGGGCAAAGGGCTGCTCAAGCACCCGGTCGAGCTGCTCAACGGCGTGGCCGAGGTCATCGACGAGCTCGACCGCGCCGGCCACCGCCTGATCCTCGTGACCAAGGGCGACCTGTTCCACCAGGAGGCCAAGCTGGCCGGCTCCGGCCTGGCCGACCGGTTCGCCCAGGTCGAGATCGTGTCGGAGAAGGACGTCGACACCTACCGGCGCATCATCGACCGCACCGGGGTTCCGCCCGAGCGGTTCCTGATGATCGGCAACTCGGTGCGCTCCGACGTGCTGCCGGTGGTCGAGCTCGGCGGCCACGCCGTCCACCTGCCCTACACCTACACGTGGGCCCACGAGGAGGTGGCCGGCGCCAACGGCGAGACCCACGGCTACCACGAGCTGCGCTCGATCCGCGAGCTGCCGGCGCTGGTGGCCCGGCTGAACGGGGGCGTGCCGGCCTGACGGGGGCCTTCCCGGCCGGGACCCGCCCGACGGGCGCCCGCCCGACGAGCGCCTGCGGCGCCCGCCGGCGCGGCCCGGCTCACCGCACGCCCACCCGCACGTCGCGAAACCGGCACGGGGCGGCGTGGTGGCCGGTGTGGCCGATCTGGAGGGGCTGGCCCTTGCCGCAGTGGGGGATGCCCCACACGGTCCATTCGCCGGGCGGCGCGCCGGGACCCCCGCCCACCGCGTCGAGCGATGCCCAGAACGTGGGGCCGATGCCCGTGTAGGTCGGGTTCTTGACCATCCGGCCGAGCCGGCCGTCCTTGATCTCCCAGCCGATCTCACAGCCGAACTGGAAGTTCAGCCGGCGGTCGTCGATCGACCACGACCGGTTGGTCTGCATGAAGATGCCCTCGTCGGTGTCGGCGATGATCTCCTCCAGCGTCGACTCGCCGGGCAGCAGGCCCACGTTGGTCATCCGCACCATGGGCAGCCGCGCCGGCCCGTCGGCCCGGACCATGCCGCCCGACTCGAGCCCCACCAGCGGCGCCGAGTCGCGGCCTGACAGCACGCCGACCCAGACGCCGTCGCGCACGATGTCCACAGCCTGGGCGGGGACGCCCTCGTCGTCGTAGCCGAAGCTGCCCATGGCGCCGGGGAGCGTGGCGTCAGCGGTGATCTGCATGAGCTCGCTGCCGTAGCGGAGGTCGCCCAGCCGAGCCGGGTCGAGCCACGACGTGCCGGCGAACGCCGCCTCCCACCCGAGGATCCGGTCGAGCTCGACGGCGTGGCCGACCGACTCGTGGATCTGCAGCGCCACCTGGTCGGCGTCGAGGACCACGGTCGTTGTGCCCTCGGGGCACGGCGGCGCCGACAGCAGGGCCACCGCCTGCTCGGCCATGCGGGCCGCGTTGGTGACCAGGTCGAAGCTGCGCACCAGCTCCCACCCCTGGGTGCCGTGCTGTCCCCGCAGCCCCGGCCAGGAGCGGCGCTGGGTCTCCCCGTCGCCGATGGCCGTGGCCTCGACCACGGCGCCGCACTCGACGAGCCGCTGGTGGATGTGGCTGCCCTCGCTGGACGCGAACCACTTGTCGGTGTCCCACACCCGGTAGGAGGCGTGGGCCAGCGGGACGCCGGCCTCGTTGGCCGCGCCGGTGGCCGCGAGCAGCAGATCGGCCTTCTCGGCCAGGGTCACGTCGTCGAGCGGGTGCTCGTGCCAGCCCGACGACCAGTCGGCCTGGACGGCGGGCGCCGGGGACAGCTCGAGCGGCGGGCCGGACACCCGTGCCGAGGCCCGGGCCACGGCCGCCGCCCCCTCCCCCGCCCGGCGGGCCGCGGCGTCGGTGAGGTCGAGCGTCGCCTGGAACCCCCACGACGAGCCGATCAGGGCCCGCACCCCGATGCCGGCCGTCTCGGTCTGGGTGAGGTCCTCGACGACCCGGTTGCGGGCGTCCATCGTCTCGTGGCGGATGACCATCACCCGGGCGTCCGCGTAGCGGGCGCCGGCGGCGAGCGCCGCCTCCACGGCGGCGGTGGCGAGATCGTGCATCGCCGCCCGACCGTAGCGGCGGGGTGCCCGCGAGGGGGCGGACCGGCCGTGGCATGATCGCCGCTCCGTTCGCGGCTCCAGGGGGGACCATGGACAAGCTGGCCGAGGCCCGCAAGAAGCTCGACGACGAGTTCGGTCAGGTGCGGCGCACGCTCGGGAAGGTCCGCGAGGCGCTGGAGCGGGTCGAGGAGGCCGGGCCCGAAGACGACCTCCACGGCCTGCTCGAGGACCTCGAGGACACGGTCAAGGCGGTCCGCACCGGCGGCGTGCTCGGCTCGGGCGCCAACGGCCACCGTCGGGCCCGGAAGGCCTACCTCGAGCTGAAGGAGCAGCTGCGAATCGCCGACTGACGGCCCCGGGGGGCCGGCCGGCGTCGGGGTCAGAGGGTGCGGCCGGCGTCGACGGCCAGGGTCTGGCCGGTGACCGGACGCGACAGGTCGGAGGCCAGGAACAGCACCGAGCGGGCCACGTCGGCCGGCCGAGGCAGGTAGCCGAGGCTGGTCTCGGCCACCAGCTCGCGGTACAGCGCCTCGGGCGTCGACCCCCGCTCCGCGGCCCGGGCCCGCAGGCGGGCCTTGACCACCGGCCCCCACACGGCGCCGGGCAGCACGCCGTTGACCCGGACGCCCAGGGGCCCGGCGTCGGCGGCCAGCGCCCGGGTGGCAGCCGCCAGGGCGGCGCGGGCCACGGCGTGGGCGCCCCGGCCCGGACCGTCGCCGGCCGCCGGGACGTCGAGCAGCACGACGCGCCCGCCGTCGCGCTCGGCCAACGCCGGCAGCGCGGCCCGGCTGACCTGGAGCATGCCCCACAGGTTGGTGTCCATGACCCGGCGCCATTCGTCGAGGTCGTCGGCCACGGGCTCCAGCCCGGCACCGGCATAGGCGACCAGGACGTCGACCCGGTCGAACGCCTCGACCGCCACCTTCACGATGCGCTCGCAGCTCTCGGGGTCGCCGGGGTCGAGACCCACGGCCTCGGCGCACCGGCCCAGCGCCCGAACCTCGCCGGCCACCACCAGCGCCTGCTCCTCCCGGGGCGCGCCGAGCACGAGGTCGGCTCCCTCCCGGGCGAGGTGCAGCGCGATCTCGCGGCCGAGACCGGGCCCCGCGCCGGCGATGATCGCGACTCGTCCGTCGAGCAGCACGCGTCCTCCGTACGCAACGTGACAGCGATACTACTTACCGCGTCAGCGCCTTACAGAGCGTGAGCGGGCGTCCCGGACGTCGTAAGGTCCAGGCATGCGTGTACACGAATGTTCACGAGCGCCGCGGCCGTCCGGGCCCCGCATCCCGCCCCTGCCCGAGGGCGAGCGCGACGCCCGCGCCCGTGAGCTGCTGGCCGGCGTGGCGGTCACCGGGCCGACGACCAACATCTTCACCACGCTCGTCCGCCACCCGGGCCTGTTCCGCCACTGGCTGCCGTTCGGCGGCAAGCTCCTGGCCGGCAAGCTGCCGGTGCGGGACCGCGAGCTGCTGATCCTGCGGACCTCCTGGCTGTGCCAGTCGGAGTACGAGTGGGGCCAGCACGCCCCGCTGGGCCGCCGGGCCGGGCTGAGCGACGACGACCTGGCCCGGATCGTGGCCGGCCCCGACGCCCCGGGCTGGGCACCGGCCGACGCCGCGCTGCTGCGGGCCGCCGACGAGCTGCACGCCGACGCCTGCATCACCGATGCCACCTGGGCGGCACTGGCCGAGCGCTACGACGAGGCCCAGCTCATCGAGGTCCCGATGCTGGTCGGCCATTACCACATGGTGGCGTTCGCGCTGAACTCGCTGGGCGTGCAGCTCGAGCCGGGCGTCACCGGGTTCGGCGAGGTCGCCGAGGCGGCGGCCGCCGAGCTCGGGGACGCCCCCGACGCCGACACCGGCGACGCCCCCGAAGCCGACACCGGCGACGCCCCCGACCGCAAGGAGGCCCGGTGAGCGGGCGCCTGGCCGGCCGCACCGTCCTCGTGGTGGGCGCCGGCACCCAGCCCTCGGCCGCGCCCGACGCCCCGGTGGGCAACGGCCGCGCCATCGCCGTGCTCGCCGCCCGCGAGGGGGCGACGGTGGTGTGCGCCGACCGCGACGAGTCGGCGGCCGCCGAGACCGTCTCGCTCATCGCCGCCGAGGGCGGCACGGCCACCACCGTGGTCGGCGACGTGACGTCGGCCGACGCCTGCGCCGCCATCGTGGCCGCGGCCGTGGAGGTCGCCGGCGACGCCGGCCTGGGCGGCGTCGTGCTGAACGTCGGCACCGGGCGGGGCCGGGGCGTGGCCGGGACGACCGCCGAGGACTGGGACACGACGTTCGCGGTCAACCTCCGCAGCCACTTCCTCGTGACCCGGGAGGCGCTCGACCACATGGCCGAGGGGGCGTCGTTCCTGTACATCGGCTCGGTCGCCGGGCTGCGGCCGGGCAGCCGGATCCCGGCCTACGACGCCTCCAAGGCCGGCCTGGCCGGGCTGTGCCGGCACGTGGCCCTGGAGGCGGCCCGGCGGGGCGTGCGGGCGAACGTGCTGGCCCCGGGGCTCATCGACACGCCGCTGGGCCGGCTCGCCACCGCCGGGCGGCCGTCCCGGGCCCGGACCCCCGTCCCGCTGGGCCGGCAGGGCACGGCCTGGGAGGTGGCGTCGGTGGCCGTGTTCCTGCTGTCGGAAGAGGCCAGCTACGTGACCGGGCAGGTCCTGGCCGTCGACGGCGGCCTGAGCAGCATGTGACCGGCGGCGGGCGCCGGCACGGCCGGCGTCCGCTCGACCGTCGCCCTGGACAGCCGCTCCGACACGGACGGCGTCGGGGCCCGCCGCGCGGCGGACCCGCTACGGCTGCACGAGCGGGGCCACCTCGGCCCCGAAGACCCGGATCTGGTCGTACAGCTCGTGGGCGTCGCGGCTGCGGAACGCCACCTGGATCTGATTTACCCCGAACCCAGCCAGCACCCGCAGGAACCCGGCGACCTGCTCGGGCGAGCCGGTGACGGCCCGGCCGATGTCCCACGTCGGCTCGCCCACGTACAGCGGCCCCGACAGGCCCCCGATGGTGAACGGCTCGTCGGCCCGGCCCGCCTTCTCCCGCAGCTCGCGGATCAGGGCGATCGCCGCCGACATGCCGCCCTCGGGCGGCCCCTCGGGCAGCCACCCGTCGCCCTTCTCGGCCGCCCGGCGGATGGCCGCCCGCGACGACCCGCCCACCCAGATGGGCATGCGCTCCTGCACCGGCCGCGGCGCCACCCCCATCTCGCGGTACGACCAGTACCGCCCCTCGTGGGACGAGTACTCGTCGGCGAAGGCGGCCCGCAGGGCGTCGAGCGCCTCGTCGAGCATCTCGCCCCGCCGCTCGTAGTCGACGCCCAGCGCCGCGAACTCGCCCTCGACCTGCCCGGCCCCGACGCCGAGGATGGCCCGGCCGCCCGACAGCACGTCGAGGGTCGCCCACTGCTTGGCCACCCGCAGGGGGTGCGAGAACGGCAGCACGTAGACGTGGCTGAGCAGCCGGATGCGGGCCGTGACCGCGGCCAGGTAGGACAGCGTGGCCGTGCAGTCCCACCAGGTGGTGCCCAGCGCGCCGGCGTGGTCCTTGGGGATGGCGGCGTGGTCAGAGGCGGCCAGGTAGCAGAACCCGGCGTGGTCGGCGATGCGGGCCAGATCGACCAGCTCCGCGAGGCCCGCGGACGCCTCCCAGCCCTCCGCGAACATGTGCGACTGCGCCTGGATGGGTAACTGCATGCCGAAGGCGACCTGACCCTCTGGCACGATGCGCACGTTGCCTCCTCGGCCTTCCCCGGCGGCCTGGAATCCTGGCGCAATTTCGCATACCGCCAAGCTCCCTCACAAACCGTAGGGGTTCGTGCGGGTTTTCGTCACGCAGCCGGCGGCTTCTGCCCCGTGACGCCCCAGTAGACGTGCCGGGCCATGGCGGTGCGGGCGGCGTCGATGTCGATGCCCCACGCCTCGAAGCCGGAGTGGTGGGCGGCCACGTTGGCGAGCATCGTGACCATGACCCCGGCGTCCGCCGTGGCGTCGACGTTGAGGTTGCGGCCCTCGGCCTGGAACCCCTCGGTGACGCGGGCCAGCTCGACCGTCACGGCGTTGAGCAGCCGGACGCGGATCGTGCGGAAGCGCCGGTCGCCCTCGTTGGTCGCCAGGTCGACGACCCGCAGCACGGGCCGGTGCCGATCCCAGAAGGCGAAGAAGGCGTCGCACAGCTGGAGGGCGGTCTGGTAGCCGGCCTTGCCCCGCCAGGTGCCCTCCTTGACGATCCGGACCAGCTCGGCGCCGTCCTCCGACATCTGCTCGGCCAGCACCAGGATCGCCGCCTCGACGTCCGCGAAGTACTGGTAGAACGTCGCCGGCGAGGTCCCGGCCTCGCGGGCGATGTCGATGACCTTCAGGTCGCGGTACGACGTCGTGCGCAGCATCTCGGCGGTGCGATCCAGCAGTCGCTGCCGCGTCGCCCGGCCCCGCCGGCCGGGCACTCGGCCGTCCGAGGCCCGGAGCCCCTCCCCATCGGGATCCGCCGTCTGCTCGCGCTGCTCGAGGGAAGCTCGGTCAGCCACTGCGCAAGGGTATCGATCGCTGATGTTCCATCAGGAAAATGCCTCCCAGACGGCGGCGAGTTCGCCGGCCGTCGTCAGCGTGGCCAGCAGGCTCAGCGTGTTGTCGATGACCGCGTCGGCGTAGTCGGCCG
The DNA here is from genome assembly GCA_036563805.1 of Acidimicrobiales bacterium. Lineage (GTDB taxonomy): Bacteria > Actinomycetota > Acidimicrobiia > Acidimicrobiales > VFJN01 > DATCLS01. The sequence goes on from DATCLS010000096.1 coordinate 58,466, forward strand.
GCACGCCGCACACGGCGTCGCGGGGCAGCACGACCTCGTAGCCGTGGTTGACCGCCTCCATCACCATGTTGGTGACCGCCACGTTGACCGACACGCCGACCGCCACGACGGTCCGGACGCCCAGGTTCCGGAGCACGGGGTCGAGGTCGGTGCCCGACATGGGGTTGAGCCCGTGGCTGCGGGTGAGGACGATGTCGCTCTCCTCCACCCCGACCTCGGGCACCACCTCGACGGCGGGGGTGCCCGGCAGCTGCTGGACCGGCGAGCGGGCCGTGGCCCGGAACAGCCGGGCGTTGCGGTTGCCGCCCCGCCCGTCGGGCCGGGCCTGGAAGACGCCGTGGACGACGGCGACGCCGGCCTTGCGGGCGGCCTGGGCCAGGCGGGCCACCGCCGGGATCATCGTCTCGCGGGCCGCCGCGGCCAGCTCGGGCAACGACGACCGCTCGCCCACCACCCCGTTCTGGATCTCGGACGTGACGAGCGCCGTGTGTCCCGGAGCGCACAGCGTGGACAGGTCGACGGCCATGGCCCGACGTTATCTGACGGGTCGTCAGACCGCCCGACATTCGGACACCCTGAGTAACGTCGGGCCCATGACCAGCGGCAGCACGAGCGGCACGAGCGGCAGCCCGACGAGCGGCCCCACCGGCGGCCCCACCGGCGATCCCGCCCCGGACGGGCCGGGCGCCCCCACCGGTGCCGACGGCCGCCTGAACGGCGCCCAGGCGCTGATCCGGACGCTGGCCGCCTGCGGGGTCGACACGTGCTTCTCCAACCCGGGCACGTCCGAGATGCACTTCGTCGCCGCCCTCGACACGGTGCCCGAGATGCGCGGCGTGCTCGCTCTGTTCGAAGGCGTGGCCACCGGCGCCGCCGACGGCTACGCCCGCATGGCCGGCAAGCCGGCCGCCACCCTCCTCCACCTGGGGCCCGGCCTCGGCAACGGCCTGGCCAACCTCCACAACGCCCGCAAGGGCAAGGTGCCGGTCGTCAACGTCGTCGGCGACCACGCCACCTACCACAAGCAGTACGACGCCCAGCTCGAGTCCGACATCGAGACCGTGGCTCGGAACGTCTCGCCGTGGATCCGGTGGTCGACGACCCCCCGCGACGTCGGCCGCGACGCCGCCGAGGCCGTCGCCGCCGCGCTCGGCCCGCCCGGCGCCGTGGCCACGCTCATCCTGCCGGCCGACGTCAGCTGGTCGCCCGGCGGTGAGGTGGCGGCGCCGGTCCCGGCCCGCGGGCCCCAGCCCGTCGACGCCGACGTCGTCGAGGGCGCGGCCAAGGCGCTGCGGTCGGGCGAGCCGGCCGCCCTGCTGCTGGGCGGCACCGCCCTGCGGGAGCGGGGCCTGGTGGCGGCGAGCCGCGCCGCCAACGCGGTCGGCGCCCGCCTGCTGGCCGAGACGTTCCCCACCCGCCACGAGCGGGGCGCCGGGCTGCCCGACGTCTCCCGCCTCGCCTACCTGGCCGAGTTCGCGGCCGGCCAGCTCGAGGGCCTGCGGCACCTGGTGCTCGTCGACGCCAAGGCGCCCGTCAGCTTCTTCGCCTACCCCGGCAAGCCCAGCTACCTGGTGCCCGAGGGCTGCACGGTGCACGTGCTGGCCACCGCCGACCAGGACGCCCCGGGGGCGCTCGAGGCGCTGGCCGACCTGCTGGGCGCCCCTGCGGACGGGGCGGACCGCCACGACGCCGAGCGGCCCGAGCTGCCGACCGGCGAGCTCACGCCCCAGGCCGTCGCCCAGGCGGTCGGCGCCCTGCTGCCCGAGGGGGCGATCGTGTCCGACGAGGCCAACACGTCGGGACTGTTCACGCCCGGCCTGACCGCCGGCGCGCCCCGCCACGACTGGCTGTGCCTCACCGGCGGGGCCATCGGTCAGGGCCTGCCGGTGGCCACCGGGGCGGCCGTCGCCTGCCCCGACCGCAAGGTGCTCGCCCTCCAGGCCGACGGCAGCGCCCTCTACACGATCCAGGCGCTGTGGACCCAGGCCCGCGAGGGCCTCGACGTCACGACCGTCGTCTACAACAACCGGTCCTACGCCGTGCTCAACATGGAGCTGAGCCGGGTGGGGGCCGAGGCCGGGCCCCGGGCCCGCGACCTGCTCGACCTGTCGCGGCCCGACATCGACTTCGTGGCGGTGGCCCGCGGCCTGGGCGTCCCGGCCACCCGGGCCACGACGGCCGACGAGCTGGCCGACCAGCTGGGCCGGGCGCTGGCCGAGCCCGGCCCCGCGCTGATCGAAGCCGTCGTCCCGTCGCTCATGTGAGCCCGCGCCCGGGCCCGGCGAGCCGGCGCCGGCCAGGCGGGCCCGGAGCGGGTCAGCCCACCGGGTAGCGGTTGCCGCCGGACGGGATCCGCTCGGTCGGGCCCGGGTCGAGCTTGCCGGCCAGCAGGGCGTTCTCGACGTCGGCCGGGAACGGGCGCTCGGTGAGCAGCGCTTGGCGCTGCTGGCGCGACCGGAACAGGTTGGCGATGTAGTTCATGCGGTCGTCCAGCAGGGCCCAGTTGCGGGCCCGGCGCTCGCTGTCGCGCCCGTCGGAGGTGTCCCAGCGCGTGAGCAGCGCCTGGAGCAGCGGCAGCTCGATGACCTGGAGGTCGGGCGGGAACAGCGGTCCGTCGGGCGGGGGCGGCAGCGGCTTGCTGACCTGGAGTCGCTCGCCGGGCAGGTCGTAGACCAGGCCCCGGGTCATGAGGCGGGCGTACGCCATCGACGGCCACCAGTGGATGGTCCCCCGCAGGGCGCCGGATCGGTGGCGGACCAGGTTGCGCATCGCCCGCTCGGTGAACAGGGCGATCGACGCCGCCACGTAGCCGTCCACCCGCCGCTGCTCGTAGCCGCCCATCAGGAGGTTGCCGGCCAGGATGTGCTCGGCCCGGCGCTTGCGGTCCTCGCACCGCAGCGCCTCGAAGTACTGGCGCAGCCCGAGGCGCAGGTCGTCGGGGGGCGGGGCCTCGGTGAGCAGCCAGCTGGGGTCGAGGTTGCGCAGCTCCTCGACGTGCGCCCGGACCTCGGCCCAGTAGTCCTCCCACGCCTTCTCGCCGACGTCGCGGCCGGCGTCGGAGAAGTGCTCGAGGAAGGTCGAGGTGGCCTGGGCGATCTCCAGGAACACGAACCGGTTGCCGGCGGCCAGGCACCGGTAGGTGGCACCGTTCTCGCGCTGCAGCAGCCACTGGGTGAGGCGGATGAGGGCCTCCTTGACCGGCTTGGGCGCCCGCAGCTGGAGCAGGGGCTCGGGGTGGGCGTCGCGCTCGATCCAGGTCCCGATCGTCCGCGACGACCACGTGGCGAACGTGCACCAGTTGGCGTCGAGCTGGTCGTCCCCCTGGGCCAGCAGGGCGGCCAAGCGCTCGGACAGGTCGCTGTAGCCGACGGTGATCCGCCGGTTGCGGAGCTGCATGACCTCGAGCGGCTCCCACAGCGGGTAGCCGGCGCTGGCCAGCCGCCACACCTCGTCGGGCGTGATCGGCCGGTCGACCGGGGCGTTGCCCACCGCCTCCTCGGGCAGGTAGCTGGAGGTGGCGCGCTCGGGCGCCGGCCGGCGGACGTCGGTGGGCTGCGAGCGGACCGGTTGGGACTGTCCGATCATCGTGGTGCACTCCCCTGTGCGCTCCCGTGGGCGCGGCGGGCCCGGATGCGCCGCCGCCGGGTCCGGAGCGATCGCCGCCAGGGCGCCGCCCCGAGGGCCAGCCGATCGGCGACCGCGGCCTCGACGCGAAACGGCGGCCCCTCGCCCTGCAGCGCCCGGTCGAGCAGCATGCGGATCATCGAGCGGCCCAGCACCTCGGTGGGCGCCCGCATCAGGGACCGCCCGCCCGGCACGTCGCCGAGGGCCCGGCCCACCCGGGCGGCGACGTCGAGCAACGGCCGCCACCAGGCCGGCGGCGGCAGCTGGAAGCAGGCCGCCACCTCGGGCTCGAGCAGGTGGTGGACGAACGTGCGGGGCAGCTTGCGCAGCCCCAGCGGCATGGCGGTCTCCATCTGGTCGAGCAGGACGCCCATGAGCTGGTCGCCGCAGGGCCCGGGGCGGTGGTGGCGGGCGGCGATGAGGTCGCCCAGCCGGGTGCCCTCGGCCCGGTCGAAGGGCAGGCAGTCGGACCGGATGCCCAGCAGCTCGCCGATCACGCACCACGTGTGGACGTAGGCCTCGGCGGCGTCGGGCTCGTAGGGCACGCCCATCCGGTCGAGCCCGTCGAGGACCGACACCGTGAACGTGATCAGGGTGCCGAGCAGGTCCTCCTGGTTGATCGGCACGCCCCACTCGTGGCACCAGCGCACCGGGACCGACTCGTCGCAGGTCTGGGGCACGACGTCCGGCGACTGGATGGTCTGGCGGACGACGCCGTGCAGCAGCCGCACGCCGCGGATCGTCTCGTAGCCGACCCCGCCCGGGTAGAGCGCGTCGGGGGACTCGCGCCCCATGTCCATGACGTCGATGATCATCTGGCCGGTCTCGGCGATGCGCCGGGCGGCGTTCTTGGTCGCCAGGTCCGACGTCAGGGTGAGCACCCGGGCGCCGTCCTCGGCCGCGTAGGCGTTGGGCAGCGAGACGCAGAACAGCGCGGTGATCACCGGCAGCGGCCAGTCGCCAAAGAACCGCTGGCCGAGGCGTATCAGGTCGCGGTCGGCCCACGCCGGCAGGTCGGGGCCCTCGTACATCCACCGCTGGACCGCCGGGTCGACCGGCCGCTCCCCCGTCGCCAGGTCGCGCAGCACCAGCCGCACCAGGTCCGGCTCGTCCAGCTCGGGATGCTCCTCCCGCAGCTCGCCCGCCACGCGATCGGCCGCCTCGTCGCCCATCTGCCTGAGCTTGTCGAGGTCGCCGTCCTCAAGCCTCCGTGCCACCGATCAGCTCCTTGACGTAGGTCGACGCGTACGCCACCAGGTCGGACAGCGGCATGGTCGCCCCGGTCCGCCGGGCGGCGAGGTAGTCGTCGCGGGCCATGCGGCCGGCGACGGTCTGGTCGACGATCCGGCAGGCGGCGGTGAACCGCCACGGCGTGCGCGACAGCCCGCCGCAGATCGTCGCCGCAGGTTCGAGGGCGCCGAGGGCCACGAGCGGGTCGAGCATCGAGATCACGGTCTGGACCTGCTCGGTGACGTTGCCCGACCGCTCGAAGCGGCGGGCGAGCGACCGGAGCGCGGAGAGGCTGGCCGTGTGGTCACCGGTCCGGGCGTTGAGCTCCTCGATGGCCCGCAGCGCGTGCTGGACGAGCAGCGTGTTCTGGGCGGTGGACGCCACCCGCAGCCCGTCGTGGCAGGCCCGCAGCGCCGCCTGCGGGTCGCTCGGCGCCAGGGCCACGCCCCGGGCGATCAGCCCCATGGCCAGGATCGAGGGGTTGCCCCGGTCGGTCGCCACCTCGAGCAGGTCCTCGGCCAGCTCGAGGCCCTTCTCGGCCTCGCCCCACAGCGCCCCGATCTGGACGCTCTCGTAGCGGGCCACGGCGGCCGGCAGCGGGTCGCCCGTCTCGCGGCTGATCGCCACCATGGCGCTGAAGTGCTCGCGGCTGGCCTCGGCGGCCCGGGCGTAGTCGGAGCCCGCGCCCCCGCCGGCGTCGTCGGTCACCGCCGCGGCGGCCGTGACGCCGTCGACCAGGGCCAGCGTGTTGCGCGACAGCCAGCAGGCGGGGGCCTGCGTCCGTTGCTCGACCTCCAGCGACTCGAGGCTGAGGCGCCGGGCGTCCTCGAACCGGTTCTCGACGAGCGCGGTGTTGCTCGCCACGGCCAGGGCCACAGCCCGGAGCGGCTCGTCGGCCACCTCGTCGAGGCCGGCCAGCTCCTCGGCCCACCGGCCGATCTCCAGGCGCTCGCGCATGACGATGTCGTCGGCCAGGGCGGCGACCAGCCGCAGGGCCAGCCGGGGCCGGCCCGAGTCGACCGACCACCGGTAGGCCGCCCGGAGGTTGTCGAACTCGACGGCGAGCTGGCTGACCCACGCCGACTCCATCGGCCCCCGGCGGTGCTCCACGGCCCGCTCGGCGAGCTCGACGAAGTGCTCGGCGTGGCGGGTGGCCACGGCGTCGGTGCGACCCGCCTCCTCCAGCAGCTCGGCGGCGTAGAGCCGCATCGTGGCGAGCATGCCGTAGCGGGCGATGCCGCCGGGCGGGAGGTCGACCCGCACCATCGACTGGTCGACCAGGTCGGCCATCAGGGTGGCGACCGCCGCCCGCTCGATGCCGACCTCGGCCGCCACCACCTCCGCGGTGTCCAGCGTCCAGCCGCCGGAGAACACCGACAGGGCGGTGAACAGCGTGCGGGCCTCCGACCCGAGCAGCTGGAACGACCAGTCGATCGTGGCCCGCAGGGTCCGCTGTCGGGCCGGCCCGGCGGTTTGGCCGGACAGCAGGTCGAACACCCGGTCCAGCCGGGCGGCCAGCGCGCTGGCCGACATCGTCGCCAGGCGGGGCGCGGCCAGCTCGATGGCCAGCGGGATGCCGTCCAGCCGCCGCACGATCTCGGCGAGCGCCGGATCGTCCTCCGCCACCGGGGCGCCGGCCGCCTCGGCCCGGTCGATGAGGAGCTGGATGGCGGGCGACTCGGCGGCGCGGGCCCCCTCCGGCGGCAGGGACAGCGGCCCGACCTGGATGACCTGCTCGCCCCGGGCCCGCAGCGGCGCCCGGCTGGTGACGAGCAGAGTGGCCTCGGAGCCGGCGGTGAAGATCTCGTCGATCAAGTCGGCCAGCGGCGTCCGCAGCCACTCGCAGTTGTCGACGACGAGCAGGATGCGGAGCCCCTGGAGCGCCGAGACCAGCAGCCGCCGGGCGTCGGTGCCGGCGCCCGGGGCCAGGTTGAGCCCGGCCGCCAGGTGGTCGACGACCCCCTCGGCGTCGTGGACGGCCGACATGTCGCAGAACCAGATGCCGTCCGGGTAGTCGGCGAAGTCGACCCGCTGCGCCACCTCCAGGGCCAGGCGGGTCTTGCCGACCCCGCCCTCGCCGGTGAGCGTCACGACCGGCGCGGTGCGCAGGGCGGCCGCCACCTGCTCGACCTCGGCGGCCCGGCCCACGAAGCTGGTGGAGTGCCGGGGCAGCCGCCCGGTCTCGGGGCGGCCCGACCGCAGGGGCGGGAACCCGGTGGCCAGCTCAGGGTGGGCCAGCTGGTAGACGCGCTCGGGGCGGCTGAACCCCTCGAACAGCCACGTGCCGACGTCGACCAGCTCGGCGCCCCCGGGTAGGGAGGCGGGGAGCAGCGCGAAGGTGGCCCCGGACACGAGGACCTGCCCGCCGTGGCCGGCGTCGCGCAGGCCGGCCGTGCGGTTGACGGCGGCCCCGATGTAGCTGCCGTCGTGGGGCTCGGCCTCGCCCGTGTGGACGGCCATCCGCACCCGCATGTCCGGGACCTCGCGGGCCAGCGGGCGCAGCTGCAGCTGGCCCTCCAGAGCGGCGGCCACGGCGTCGACCGGCCGGTCGAACACGGCGCAGAACCCGTCGCCCGGCCGGGCGAAGACCCGGCCCCGATGCTGGGCGATGGCACCCCCGACCGCGGCGTCATGCGCCTTGAGGGCCGCCGCCATCGCCGCCGGGTCGCGGTCCCACAGCGCCGTGCCCTGCTCGATGTCGGTGAACAGGAACGTCACCGGGTGGCGGGCGGCCGGCGGCGGGCCGCCGGGCCCGCCGTCCCAGTCGAGCGTGGGGTCCTGCTCGAGGACCCGACGCTCCAGCTCGACCAGCTCGGCCCGCGGCGTGATGCCGTGCTCCTCGACCAGCAGGTCGTACAGCTCGCGGTAGGCCCGCAGCGCGTCGCTCTGCCGCCCCGACCGGTACAGGGCCAGGATCAGCCGGCTCCACAGCGACTCTCGCTCGGGGTGCTGCGTGACCAGCTCCCGCACCTGGCCCACGACCTGATCGTGCTCCCCCAGCGCCAGCCGGGCGTCCACGTGGCGCTCGACCGTGAGCAGCCGCTGCTCCTCGAGCTGGGTGGCCCGGGCCTCGGCGAACTCCTCGCCGACGAAGTCGACCAGGGCGTCGCCCCGCCAGCACGCCAGCGCCTCGCCCGCCGCCGCGGCCGCGGCCCGGGGATCGCCGGCCTCCAGCGCCCGGCGGGCCCTCTCGCTCAGCTCCTCGAACACGAAGGCGTCGAGCTCGTCCGGGCCGACCCGCAGCACGTAGCCGGCCCCCCGCCGCTCCAGCCGCCGCCGGCCCCGGTCGACCACGCCGCGGAGGCGGGTCAGCTGCGTGTGCAGGGCGTTGGCCACCTCGTCGAACGGCCGGCCGGGCCAGGCCGCGTCGACCAGGCGATCGGCCGAGACCGTCTCGTTGGCGTGGACCAGCAGCAGCGCCAGCAGCGTGCGCGGCTTCGGACCGCCGACGTGCAGGGCCCGGCCCTCCTCGCTGACCTCGAGCGGTCCGAGGATCCCGAACCTCACCGCGTTGCACCTCCGCCGGGGTCGTGGCGCAACGACATTAGGCCGGAACCCGGCCGAAGTGCGACGCGCCCGGCGCGCGTCGCGCACCCGCAGCGTCGAGGAGGGGGGCGCGGAGGGGAGAGTGACGAGCGCCTGGCCGACCGCCGCATCGGCCAGGCGCTCGAAGGGGGCGGCCGGGGGGAGGTGCCGCCCGCGAGGGGTGTCAGGCTGCGTCGAGGGTGCGCTCGATCTCGCCGTCGTCCTCATTCCTGGCGAGCCAGCGGTTGCAGGGGAACGTCCATTCCTCCTGAGTCTCCAGGTTGCGCACGGTGATCCGCTCCAGGAACCAACGGGGGCCGAGCCCGACGTCGTCGTGGCGGACGTGCAGCCGCTTGAGGTCGCCCAGGTCCGCGAGTCGGCGCTGGAACGTGTCACCGTCACCGAGGACCAGCTCGCCGCTGCTCGCCTTCGTGCCGTAGAGCGTCAGACGGACGTCCGCACCGCGGCGGGCGGAGCCGTTGGCATCCGGGCTGCCCGCGTAGATGTCGATCTGATAGTTCGGCACTGCTCGCCCTTCCGCCGGGATGCCGTTTCCGGTCCGTCGCTGTCGTCCAGAGTCCGCCGAACGCCGGGCTGACCGGTCCCGCCCAGGTCAGCCCGGCGCAGGCGACCGAAGTTCCGCCGACCCCACCGGTCGGCACCGCCGGTGAGGACCTTCGATCACCTGAGGTGAGGGTGCCAGGCCCCACTTGCGACTCACGCACAGTTCGCGCACAGAGCGCCACGAGCAGGCGCGGCCGCGCCAAAGCCCAGGTCAGGGGCGACCTGGGCTATGCGGAAACAGGCGGGCGGCCCGGCTGGAGACCGGGCTCGGGCGCCGGGCTCGCGGGCCCGGCTCAGAGGCCGGCGAGCGGATCGGCGAAGGGGTCGTCGCCGGGGCCGCCGGCGCCGGCCGGCCCCCCGAACGGGTCGTCGATCTCGGGCCGGGCCGGCACGCCGGCCTTGGCCCGGTCATCCTCGCCGGCCAGCTCGGCGCCCAGCAGGCCCACGTAGCCCTTGTCGTCGAGCTCGCGGGCCAGGTCGGGCCCGCCCGAACGGACGATCGTGCCCTTGGCCAGGACGTGGACGTGGTCAGCGCGGAGCTCGCGCAGCAGCCGGCTGTAGTGGGTGATGGCCAGCACGCCGAGGCCGATCTCCTCGGTGGCCGCCTCGACCCGGCGGGCGCAGGCCCGGAGGGCGTCGACGTCGAGGCCCGAGTCGAGCTCGTCGAGCACCGCGATCGCCGGCCGCAGCACCCCGAGCTGCAGCGTCTCGTTCTTCTTCTTCTCGCCGCCCGACAGGTCGACGTTCACCGGCCGGCCGAGCAGGCCCGGATCGAGGGCCAGCCGCTCGGCCTCGGCCCGGATGGTGGCGCCGACGTCGGCCGTGTCGCGGCCGGCGGCGGCCAGCGCCGTCTCGAGCATGTCGTGCAGCAGGACACCGGGCACCTCGGTCGGGTACTGGAGCGCCAGGAACAACCCGGCGTGGGCCCGCTGCCAGGGCTCGAGCGCCAGCAGGTCGGCGCCGTCGAGCGTCACCGAGCCGCCCAGCACCTCGTAGCCCGGCCGGCCCATGAGCACGTGCGCCAGGGTCGACTTGCCCGAGCCGTTGGGCCCCATGACCGCGTGGACCTCGCCCGAGCGGATCGTCAGGTCGATGCCGCGCAGGATCTCCTTGCCGGCCACGCCGGCCCGCAGGCCACGGATCTCGAGGACGTGCTCGACCGCGGTCCCGGCCGTCGCCGTCGTCGTCGCCTCAGTCATCGTCGATCACCGCCACGACGTCTCCGCCGTCGACCCGCACGTCGTACACGCGCGCCGGCTTGGTGGCCGGCAGGGTCAGCGCCTCGCCGGTCTCGAGCGAGAACTCGCTCCCGTGCTTCCAGCACTCGATCGTCTTGTCCTCGACGTGGACGTCGCCCTCGGACAGCGAGATGTTCTGGTGGGTGCAGGTGTCGCCGATGGCGTACACGTCGTCGTCGATCCGCACCACGGCTATACGGTGCCCGGCGACGTCGAAGCGGCGGGCCGTGCCCGGCGCCAACTCGTCCAGGCGGCACAGGGTCTCCTTGGGCATCAGGCGTCGCTCCTGGCGCTGGCGAACTTGGCGGCGACCGTGGCCCGCAGCTGGGGGACGATGGCCCGCACCGGCACGCGGTCGAGCACCTCGTCGAAGAAGCCGGTGACGACCAGCTGCTCGGCGGCGTCGGTGGGGACGCCCCGGCTCTCGAGGTAGAAGCGCTGCTCCTCGTCGATGGGGCCGACGGCCGAGGCGTGGCTGCAGCGCACGTCGTTGTTCTCGATCACCAGGTTGGGCACGGACTCGGCCCACGCCTGGTCGGACAGCTTCACGTTGCGGTTGGTCTGGAAGGCGTTGGTGCCCCGCGCCTGCTTCCCCACCCGGATCAGGCCCGTGTAGACCGAGCGCGACCGGCCGCCGACCGCCCCCTTGAACAGCAGGTTGGACGTGCAGTCGGGCGCGATGTGGTGCTGGAACGTGCGGAAGTCGAGCGTCTGGTCGGCCTCGCCGAAGTACACGGCGTCGAGGTCGCCCGTGGCGCCCCGCCCCACCATGCGGCAGTCGGTGCGTAGCCGGGCGTAGTCGCCGCCGAAACCGGCGGTCGCCGACCGCAGCGTGGAGCCGGCTTCGAGGCGGGAGGTCTGCAGCCCGAGCTGCCAGGTGGCCAGGCCCAGCTGCTGGACGGTGACGTGGCTGACCCGGGCGTCGCGGTCGGCGGCGATCTCGGTGACCGGCACCACCAGCGAGGCGGCCGCGTCGGAGCCCTGGACCTCGAGCACGGCGACCTCGCTGTCGGGGCCGGCCAGCACCACGAGGCGGGGGAAGGCGGCCACGCCGTCGCCCTCGGTCCAGTGCGCGACGACCACCGGGCCGTCGACGGTCAGCCCGCCCGGGACCCGCACGACCACGGGCGCGGCCGCGAACGCGTCGTTGAGCGTGGCGAAGGGGTCGGGCGCCTCGGTGAGGACAGTGCCCAGCGCGCCCTCGTCGCCCTCGGCGGCGGCGCCGACCCGTAGGCCCTTGGCCGCCAGCGACTCGCGGACCCGGACCTGGACGACCCGCCCGTTGCGGGCCAGGACCAGCGCCGCGGGGTCGTCGCCGACCGCGGCCACCAGATCGCCGAGGCCCGCCGGCACCCCGGCGGCGTCGGGCGCCGGGGCCGGCGCGGGCGCGTAGCGGTCGAGGTCGAGGTCGTCGACCCGGCTGTAGCGCCAGACCTCTTCGTCGGTGGTCGGCAGCGTCGCCGCGGCGAACGCCTCGGCCGCGGCCAGCCGGCGGGACCGGAGCCAGTCGGGGCCGACCAGGGCGGCCGCGGCGTCGGTGGTGAACGTGCTCACAGGAAAGACGAGCCTATCGGCGCCGGGAACGAGGCCCCAAGGACCCGGCGTCAGGACGGCGTCAGGACCCGGCGTCGGAGCCGGGGGCGGGCAGGCAGGTGCTGGACGCCGTCCGGTGGGTGCTCGCGTCCCGCCGGCATCGGCCCGATGGGGGTTGAGCTGACGAGGGAGGGCACCGTACGAGCCCAACGGCGGGCCCACGGGTGCTCGACTTCGACAACGGGCTGGTCACGTCGAACGCCATCCCGCTGGGCCCGTGCGACACGTCGACCGCCGCATGCGACTACGGCCCCGGGTTCGTCGTCGACACCAGCGCCGCTCACGCCCTGTCCGACCTGTCGGCTACGTCTCCCGACCGTCCGATCGTTCTGGCTGGCGGTCCGCCTGTCCGGCCTGGCCGGTCAGCCCCCGCGGCGGCGCAACCAGCGGCGCCAGCGGGGCTGGTCGGCCAGGCGCGCCTGCTCCTCGGCCACCTCGGCCTTGATCTGGGGCCCGACCGCGTTCACGATCTCCTCGGCCTCGTCGAGCAGCCGCGCCACCGAGCCGTCGCCGCGCTCCAGCGCGTCGAGCGGCTCGTCGGGCGTCTTGGGCGTGACGAGCGTGCCGTGGTCCCAGTTCACGTCGGCCATGCGCCGCTCGTAGCGCGGGCAGTCGGCGGGGCAGCGCCAGGGAGCCTCGGGCGCGAGGTCGAGATCGCACTTCCGCACCGTCTCGCCGTTGCGGTACGTGCGGGACTCGAAGTGCTTGCAGTCCTGGCGCATGGGCACGGCCCGAAGTGTACGGCTGACCAGCCGTGGAGTTCGGGCGCGCCCGGGCGAAACGACCGGGGCCGTGCCCCGCCCGTTCACCCGACGGAACCTCCGGCCCGCCCCCCCGCCCGCCACCCCGTGGCGGCGTCGGTCGGGCTTCACGAGCTCAGCCGACCGAGCCCTCCATCTGGAGCTCGATCAGCCGGCTCCACTCGACCGCGTACTCCATGGGGAGCGTGCGGGTGACCGGCTCGATGAAGCCGCTCACCACCATGCTCATGGCCTGCTCCTCGGAGAGGCCGCGGCTCATCAGGTAGAACAGCTGCTCGTCGGCCACCTTCGACACCGTGGCCTCGTGGCCGATGACGGCGTCGCGGGCCCCGACCTCCATGTAGGGGAACGTGTCGCTGATCGAGTCCTCGTCGAGGATCAGCGCGTCGCACTGCACGTGCGACTTGCAGCCGTAGGCGTCGTCCTCGACCCGGACCAGGCCGCGGTACGACGTGCGGCCGCCGTCCTTGGAGATCGACTTGGACACGATCTTCGACGACGTCTCGGGGGCGGCGTGCACCATCTTGGCCCCGGCGTCCTGGTGCTGCCCCTCGCCGGCGTAGGCCACCGACAGCACCTCGCCCGACGCCTTGGGGCCGACCATGTACACGGCCGGGTACTTCATGGTCAGGCGCGAGCCGATGTTGCCGTCGATCCACTCCATGTGGCCCTCGGCCTCGACCCGGGCCCGCTTGGTGACCAGGTTGTACACGTTGTTCGACCAGTTCTGGATGGTCGTGTAGGTCACCCGGGCGCTCGGCTTGACCACGATCTCGACCACCGCCGAGTGCAACGAGTCGGTGGTGTAGATCGGCGCCGAGCACCCCTCGATGTAGTGGACCTTGGCACCCTCGTCGGCGATGATCAGCGTCCGCTCGAACTGCCCCATGTTCTCCGCGTTGATGCGGAAGTAGGCCTGCAGCGGCATCGGCACCTCGACGCCCGGCGGCACGTAGATGAACGAACCGCCCGACCACACGGCCGAGTTCAGCGCCGCGAACTTGTTGTCGTTCTTGGGGATGACCTTGCCGAAGTACGGCTTGACCAGCTCGGGGTACTCGCGCAGCGCCGTGTCCATGTCGCAGAACACGACGCCCATGCGCTCGAGGTCCTCGCGGTTGCGGTGGAAGACGACCTCGGACTCGTACTGGGCCGTCACCCCGGCGAGGTACTTGCGCTCGGCCTCGGGGATGCCGAGCTTCTCGTAGGTGCGCTTGATCGAGTCGGGCAGCTCGTCCCACTCGTCGACCTGCGAGTCGGTCGGCTTGATGTAGTAGTAGATGTCGTCGAAGTAGACGCCCGACAGGTCGCCGCCCCAGTTGGGCATCGGGCGGCGCTCGAAGTGCCGGAGGGCGGCGAGGCGTTGGTTGAGCATCCAGTCGGGCTCGCCCTTCATCCACGACATCTCGCGGACGATCTCTTCGCTCAAGCCCTTCTTCGGCTTGAAGACGTAGTTCTCCTCGTCTGACCAGCCGAGCTTGTAGCGCCCCAGGTCGAGGTCGGCGACTGCCATCGGTTGGGGTCCTCCGGGTGCTTCGAGGCGGCGCCGTGCGAACCGGGCGCCAGGGCGGAATTTCTCCTACGTGGATAGTAGCAATGGCCCGCGTCAGGCACTACGTGGGCCGCCGTCTGGCACGATTGTCCGCCATGGCCACCCGACCCCGGCCCACCCGGCCTCCGGACCGTGCCGCCACCGAGGCCGCCCTCGAACAGGCGGCCCTGCGCCTGCTCGAACGCAACGGGGTCCTCGCCGGGCTCAACCTCCGCGAGGTGGCGGACGAGGCCGGGGTCAACCGCGGGCTCGTGTACCACTACTTTGGCTCGCGGCGCGACCTGCTGCGGGCCGCCCTCGGCGCGGACGTGCGCGAGCGCATCCGCGATCTCGAGCTCGGCGCGTCGTTGCCGTTCCACGACCGCTACCTGCGGATGGTGCGCATGATGCTGCGCCACCGGAAGGCCGTGGTGCTGGCCGCGCTGCTGGTGCTCGACGGCGACTCGGGCGTGCGCATGGACCCCGGCCAGGAGGGTCGGCGCGCCCGGCTCCGCAAGGACGTCGAGGCCGGCCACCTGCCGCCCGACACCGACATCGACGCGCTGTGGGCGGCGCTGTCGTCGCTGGTCTACGGCTACGACGTCTTTCGGACCCGGTTCGCCGAGGAGCTGGGCGTCGATCTGGACGAGTTGGACGAGCGGTTCCTGGCCGTCGCCGACCGCATCATCGCCGGCGTCCAGCGCCAGGACGGCCGGGAGCGGCAAGACGGCGAGGCCCCCACACCCGAGCCCTGAGCCGGTCCAGCGCCAGGCCGGCGCGGGGCGCCGGAGCGACGCCGGTGCCCGCGCCGGCCGCGCCTCAGGACCGGGCCGCGGTCGGAGCGCCCGCCGCCCAGGTGGCGTACAGCGCCGCGTACCGGCCCCCGGCCTCGAGCAGCTCGGCGTGGGTGCCCAGCTCGGCCAGGCGGCCGCCGTCGACGACCGCCACCATGTCGGCCCGCTCGGCGGTCGAGAGGCGGTGGGCGATGACCACCACGGTCCGGCCCTCGAGCAGGCGGTCGACCGCGGCCTCGACCAGCGCCTCGGTGCCGGGGTCGAGGCTGGAGGTGGCTTCGTCGAGCACGAGCACGGCCGGGTCGGCCAGCGCCGCCCGGGCCAGCGACACGAGCTGCTTCTCGCCGGCCGACAGCCGGCTCCCCCGCTCCCGGACCTCGGTGTCGAGCCCGTCGGGCAGCGACGCGAACCGGTCGTAGGCGCCCACCGCCTGCAGGGCGGCGTCGACCTCGGCGTCGCTGGCCCCGGCTCGGGCCAGGCGCACGTTGTCGCGGATCGTGCCGTTGAACAGGAACCCCTCCTGGGGGATCACGACGATGCGCTGGCGCAGCGACGACAGCGTGGCGTCCCGCAGGTCGACGCCGCCGAACCGGACCCGTCCCTCGCTCGGGTCGTAGAGCCGGGCCGCCAGCTTGGCCAGGGTCGATTTGCCGGCCCCGGTCGGCCCGACCAGGGCCAGGCGCGCCCCGGCCGGGATGCGCAGCGTCACGTCCTCGAGCACCCGGGGCCCGTCGCCGTAGGCGAACGACACGTCGTCGAGCTCGATGTCGCCCCGCTCCGGCAGGTCGACCGCCCCCGGCCGCTCGGGCACGTCGACGGGCGTGTCGAGCAGGTCGTAGAGCTTGTGGAGGCCGGCGCCGGCCGCCTGGACCATGTTGAACAGCTGGCTGAGCTGCTGGACCGGCTCGAACAGGTTGGACAGCGCCAGCACGAAGAAGGCGACGGTGCCGACCGTGAGCACGCCCTCGTGGACCCACCAGCCGCCGACGCCCACGGCCAGGGCCGTCGTGCCCCACCCGGCCAGCTCGATCACCGGCAGGTACCAGGCCGAGACTCGCACCGAGCGCATGTGGCTGTCGTAGAGCTCGCGGTTGCCGGCCTGGAACCGGTCGACCTCGACGTCCTCGCGGCCGAAGGCCTGCACGACCCGGACCCCGGCGATGCCCTCCTGCAGGTGCGACAGCGTGGAGCCGATGCGGTCGCGCACGTCCAGGTAGGCGGCGTTGGAGTCGCGCTGGAACTTGATGCTGGCCAGGATCACCGGCGGCAGCGCCAGGGCGCACAGCAGGAGCATCTGCCACGACACCGTGGCCAGCACGCCGATCGACACGACCAGCAGCAGGCCGTTGGACACGAACATGGCCAGCCCGAGCTGCACGAGCTCGGACAGCGAGTCGACGTCCGAGGTCATGCGCGACACGAGCACGCCGGCCTTCGACCGGTCGTAGAACGGCATGGACAGCCGCTGCAGGTGGGCGAACACCCGGTTGCGCAGCGAGCGCAGGAACTCCTCGCCCAGCCGGCTGATCAGCGTGATCTGCACCCGGTAGCTGACGTAGGCCAGGGCGGCGGTCACGACGTAGCCGGCGACGGCCAGGTTCAGCGTGCCGGCGTCGCCCTCCTTGATGCCCTGGTCGATGCCCATGCGGACCAGGTAGGGCCCGGCCAGCACCGTGGCGGTCCACAGGATGACGGTCAGGAGGGCGACGGCGACCCGGCCGGCGTCGGGCCGCAGCAGGCGGGCGGTGCGCCGCAGGACCCGACGGGCGCTCTCGGCGTCGAGCTTGTCCTCCTCGCTGACCCCGGCGGCGGCCCACATCAGTCGCGCACCTCTGCGGAGAGGGTGCGGGCGCCGGCCCCCGCGGCCGCACCGGCACCACCGTTGCCCACGGCGCCGTCCGGGCTGCCGGGGCCACCGGCGTCGGCGGCCAGGGCGGCCGCCGCCAGCACCGTGCGGTAGCGGGGCTCGCGGGCCAGCAGCTCGTCGTGTGTGCCCTCGGCCACGATCCGGCCCTCGTCCAGCAGCACCACCCGGTCGGCCAAGGCGATCGTCGCCGGCCGGTGGGCGATCACGAGCGTGGTGCGGCCGCGCATGACCTCGGTCAGGGCGCCGCGGATTTCGTGCTCCTTGGTCGGGTCGACGGCCGAGGTGGCGTCGTCGAGGATGAGGATCCGGGGGTCGGCCAGGATGGCCCGGGCGATGGCGATGCGCTGGCGCTGGCCGCCCGACAGCGAGTAGCCACGCTCGCCGATCGGCGTGGCGTACCCCTCGGGCAGCTCGGCGATGAACTCGTGGGCGCCGGCCAGCTCGGCCGCCCGCTCGATCTGGGCCTGCGAGGCCTCGGGGTCGGCGAAGGCGATGTTGGCGGCGATCGTGTCGCTGAACAGGAACGTGTCCTCGAACACGATGCTCACGGCCCGGCGCAGCTCACGCAGGCGCAGGTCGCGCACGTCGACGCCGTCGACCAGCAGCCGCCCCGCCTCGACGTCGTAGAAGCGGGGGATGAGCCGGGCCACGGTCGACTTGCCCGAGCCGGTGGCCCCGACGAGCGCCACGGACTCGCCGGGGGCGATCCGCAGGTCGAAGCCGTCGAGCACCGGGGTCGGTCGGCCGTAGCCGAACCGCACGCCCTCGAAGCGCACCTCGCCCCGGACCCCGTCGCCAGCCGGCAGGGACTTGGGCCGGGGCGGGTCGGCGATGTCGGGGGCGGTGGCCAGCACCTCGTCGACCCGTTCGGCCGACACGGCCGCCCGCTGGGCCTGGGCGACGATCGTGCCCAGCATCCGCAGCGGCCAGATGAGCATGCCGATGTAGACGTTGAAGGCGACGAGCGAGCCGAGCGACAGGTCGCCGTTCAGCACCTGGTGCCCGCCGTAGCCGAGCACGGCGATCAGCCCCAGGTTGGGCAGCAGCTCGAGGCCGGGCAGGAAGCGGGCCCGGGTGCGGGCCGCGTTCATCGACTCCTCGTAGACGTCGTCGGCCTCGGACCGGAGCCGGTCGGCCTGGACCGCCTCGGCCCCCAGGCCCTTGATCACCCGGACGCCGGCCACCGTCTCCTCGACCACGGCCGCCAGCTCGGCGGACTCCCGCTGGATGCCCATGACGTAGGGGTGCAGCGTGCGGGAGAACCGGGTGGCCAGCACGTTGAGGAACGGCAGCGACCCCAGGGCCAGCAGCGTGAGCACCGGATCGATCACCGCCAGGATCACCGTGACCGCCACGACCGTCACGCCGTTGGAGATCGTGAGCGGGATCATGACCAGGAAGCTCTGGACCTGCTGCAGGTCGGTGTTGGCCCGGCTCATGAGCTGGCCGGTCTGGACCCGGTCGTGGAACGCGAAGTGCAGCCGCTGCACGTGGGCGAACAGCCGGTCACGCAGATCGAGCTCGATCCACCGCGCCTCGCGGAACGCGAACCAGCGGCGCAGGCCCGTGAACGTCGCCGACACGACGGCGGCGACGCCGAGGATGATCGACCAGCGGACCAGGGCGCCCGTGTCGCCGGCCTCGATGCCCCTGTCGACAGCGTTGCGGACGATCACGCCGGTGCTGACCTTCGCCCCCGTCCACACCAGGCCGGTGAGCACGCCCACGGCGATCCCTGCCCACCGGCGGCGCACCGCCGCCGTGATCAGGCGCCACCCGGCGCCCGCCCTCGGCCTCATCCGTCTGTGTCCCTCCAACCTTGACCCCCCGGTCAGGGTATCGAGGGTGACCGGATTCCGAACAGACGATTACGCCCCGCCGCCGGCCGCCTTCTTGGCCGCGGCCTTCTTGGTGGCGGCCTTCTTCGTCGTGGCGGTGCCCTTGGTGGCGGTGCGCTTGGCGCCCTTCGTGGCCGTCCCCTTCGCGGCCCCTGCCTTGGCCGCCGTCCGACCGCCGGCCTTCCTGGCCCGGCCGGTGCGGCGCCCGCGGCGCGGCTCGACCAGGGCCGCCGCCAGCTCCTGCCACTGGGCCGTCGGGACCGCGGTGGCGTCCGCGTCGAGCACCTGGAGGCACACGTGGTCGGCCCCGGCCTGGTGGTGGGCCGCCACCCGGTCGACGACGGCCTCGACGCCGCCCCAGACCACGAGGCTGTCGACCAGCTTGTCGCTGCCGCCGCCGGCCAGATCATCGTCGTCGAAGCCCAGCCGCCGCAGGTTGCGGGCGTAGTTGGGCAGGCCGAGGTAGGTCTGCAGGTGGCGGCGGGCCACGTCGCGGGCCTGGTCCTCGTCGGCGGTGAGCACGACGGCCTGCTCCACCAGCAGCATCGGGCCGGGGCCGAGGGTCTCGCGGGCGACCGCCGTGTGGTCGACCGGCACGAGGTACGTGTGGGCGCCCCAGGCCCGCTCGGCGGCCAGCCGCAGCATGCGGGGCCCGAGCGCGGCCAGAACGCGGGGCGGGTCCTTCGGTGGGGGCGGGGCGGTGGTGAAGGCGTCGTCGAGCCCGTCGAGGAAGGCGGCCATGCGGTCGAGCGGCCGGTCGTAGGTCTGGCCGAGCAGGCCCTCGACCAGCGGCCCGTGGCTCACCCCCAGCCCCAGCAGGAAGCGGCCGCCCGAGTCGTCGGCCAGCAGCCGCTGGGCGGCGGCGGTGGCGCTCGGCGACCGGCTCCAGATGTTGGCGACGCCGGTGGCCACCACGATCTCGTTGGTGGCGTCGAGGAGCACGGCCGCGTGGGTGAGCGGCTCGCGCCCGACCGCCTCGGGGATCCACAAAGCGCCCCACCCCTGCGCCTCGATCTCCGCCGCGAGCTCGCGCGCTCGCGCCGCCGGTTGCAGGTCGAGCTGGAAGGTCCAGAGGCCCACGGCGCCGACGTCCATGGGGCGCGACGGTACCGTGGCGGTCCGTGGATGTCGTCGTGGCGCGCCCCTCCCGCCGGGACCGCGCCGCGCGAGCGCTGGCGCTCGCCGGCCTGGCCGCGGCCACGGGCCTGGTGGCGCTCGTCGACCCCGAGGGCGGCGGCCCCTATCCCCCGTGCCCGAGCCGCACGCTGTTCGGCCTCGACTGCCCCGGCTGCGGCGGCCTGCGGGGCACGCACGACCTGCTCCACGGGCACGTGGTCTCGGCCCTCGACCACAACCTGCTGCTGCCGGTCGTGCTGGCCGTGCTGGCCGCCATGCTCGGCCTGTGGCTGCTGCCGCTGGTCGGCCGGCCGGCCCGGACGCTGCGTCCACCCCGGTGGGCGATGACGACCGCCGTCGTGGTGGTGGCGGCGTTCACCGTGCTGCGCAACCTGCCCGTCCCCGGCCTCGAGTGGCTGGGGTCGGGCGCCCGGTAGACCTCACCCGCGGGGCGCGACGCGGCCGTTGGGCGGTCGACCAGCCCTCAATCGAGTCGGCGCAGCTCCTTGCGGTACTGGCGGCCCCGCTCGACGTACGACGCCGCCCCCGGCTCGATCATCGTGGCCGGGTCGACGGCGTCGGGCCGGATCTTGGCCGGGATGCCCAGGGCCATCGCCCGCGACGGCACCTCGGTGCCGCCCGACACCACGGCGCCCGCCCCCACCAGGGCCTGGGTGCGCACGACGGCTTGGTGGAGCACGACGGCCCCCGAGCCGACGAGCGCCCCGTCCTCGATCGTGCACCCCTCGAGGTGGGCGAGGTGGCCGATCACGCAGTCGTCGCCGACGGTCGTGGCCAGGAACGGCGTGACGTGCAGCACCGACCCGTCCTGGATCGACGTCCGGGCCCCGATCGTGATCGGCCGCCCGTCGCCCCGCAGCACCGCGTGCGGCCACACCGAGGACTCGGGGCCGATCACCACGTCGCCGATGACCACGGCGTCGGGGTGGACGTAGGCGCTGTCGTCGATGCGGGGCTCGAGGTCGCCGAGGGCGTAGATGGCCACCGGCCGCCCCCTATTGCGTGTAGCGGCCGTAGCCGCCCCGGAAGAAGACGAGCGGGCTGCCCTCGTGACCGACGTCCATCTCGAGCGTGCGCCCGAGGACGATGTAGTGGTCGCCGGCCTCGTGCACGTCGTGGATCTCGCAGTCGATCCAGGCCAGCACGTCGTCGATCACCGGCGCGCCGGTCACGGGCGCCGGGCGCCAGCCGATCGTCGCGAACTTGTCGTCGCTCTTCGTGGCGAAGACCCGGCAGACCTCCTCCTGGTCGTCCGCCAGGACGTTCACGCAGTAGTGGCCGGCCTCCCGGATCTTGGGGAAGCTGCTCGACGTCTTGCCGGCGCAGAACGCCACGAGCGGCGGGTCGAGCGACACCGAGAAGAACGAGCCCACGGCCAGGCCGACGGGGCCGGCCTCGGTGTTGGCGGTGATGACGGTCACACCCGTCGGGAAGTGCCCGAGAACCTGGCGGAACCGGGCGCCGTCGACGGTCGAGCTTGCGTGATCGGCGTTCACGGGATCGAACCCTATCCAGAGAGCGAGATCGTGAGCCCCTCGTAGGCGGCCAGGACCTCGGACACGGCGGTGCGCGACGCCTTCTCGCGGGCCTCCTCCAGCAGCACGTCGAGCTGGTCGTCGGTGCGGGCCGGATCGTGGTGGAACAGCACCAGGCACTTGGCGCCGGCCTCGCGGGCCACGAACACCGCGTAGTCGATCGTGCAGTGGCCCCAGTGGGCCTTCTCGGCGAACTCCTCGGGCGTGTACTGGGCGTCGTGCACGAGCACGTCGACCCCGTCGCACAGCTCGAGCACGTCCTCGGTCACGGCGTGCGAGCCGTCGAGCGGCATCTGGTGGTCGCTGAGGTAGGCGACCGACGCCCCGCCCATGTCGACCCGATAGCCGTTGTTCGCGCCCACGTGGGGCACCGGCCGCACCCGGACCTTGGCGCCGTCGAGCACCAGGTCGGTGTCGCCGGCGTCGTGGAACGTCATCTGCCCGTACAGCTGCTCGACGGTCACGGGGAAGAACGGGGGGCAGATGAACCGGTGGAAGGCGTCACCCAGCGTGCCGGTCGGCTGGGGCGGCCCGTAGATGTCGAGCCGGGCGCCGGGTCGCAGGATGGGGGTGAAGAACGGCAGCCCCTGCACGTGGTCCCAGTGGAGGTGGGTGACCAGCGCGGAGCCGCGGAACGTGCCGTCGTTCGGCTGGGTCTCGCCGAAGAACCGCAGGCCGGTCCCCAGGTCGAGGACGATCGGGTCGTGGCCTGGTGACTCGAGGGCGACGCAGGAGGTGTTTCCTCCGTAACGGCGGTTGTCGTCCGATGGACAGGGGGTGGACCCCCGGGTTCCGTAGAAGGACACGTTCAGCAAGGGTTCCCCCATCTGCACCCTCTCGGTGTCGGGGACGTTACCCAACCGTTTCGCACGCAAGCACTGAGTGTGACCACAATCACCCGCATCGCGGACGCCCCGCGGACGCCCGCGGCGCGTGCGAGCATCGGCGGCCATGAGCGACGGCAGCGTCACCGAGGGACGGGTCGAGGCGAACGGGGTCACGTTCGCCTATCTGGCGGCGGGCGACGAGGGGGCACCGCTGGCGTTGTGCCTCCACGGCTTCCCCGACACGGCCCACACCTGGCGCCATCTCCTCCCCCTCCTCGCCGAGCGCGGCTACCGGGCGGTCGCCCCGTGGCTGCGCGGCTACGCGCCGACGACGGTACCCAGCCCCCCGCACTACCAATCGGCCGTGCTCGCCCAGGATGCGGTGGCGCTGCACGCCGCCCTGTCCGGTGGCGCCGATGCGCCGGGGGTCCTCATCGGCCACGACTGGGGGGCGCTGGCCGGCTACGCCGCCGTCCACCACCCGGACGCCCCCTGGCGCCGCCTGGTCACGCTGGCGGTGCCGCCCATCGGGGCGGTCACCCAGGGCTTCTTCTCCTACGACCAGCTGCGCCGGTCCTGGTACATGTTCTTCTTCCAGCACCCGCTGGCCGAGATGGCGGTGCCGCTCGACGACCTGGCGTTCGTCGAGCGGCTGTGGGCCGACTGGTCGCCGGGCTACGACGCCCGCGAGGACCTGGTCCACGTGAAGGCGGCGTTGCGCGACCCGGCCAACCTGGCGGCCGCGCTCGGCTACTACCGGGCCACACTCGGTGGCGTCGGCCTGTCCGACGACCCGGCCGTGGCCGAGCTGCAAGCGGCCGCCGACAGCCAGGCCCCGCCCGTGCCGACCCTGTACCTCCACGGCCGGACCGACGGGTGCATGGGGGCCGAGCTGGCCGAGCCGGCGGCCGGGATCCTGGCGGCCGTGCCCGGGTCGCGGGTCGAGCTGGTCGACGGCGCCGGCCACTTCCTGCACCTCGAGCGGCCCGACGCGGTCAACGCCCTCATCCTCGACTTCGTCGGACCGTCCTGAGGCGGGTCGGGCTCTCCGGGCCGGCGGGCGTCAGGGCAGGCGCAGCTCGTCGCCGGTGGTGACGGCCAGCCCGTCGGCGACGAGCGTGTCCGCCACCCGGTGGGCGCGGGCCGGGTCGTCCGGCCAGCCCATGACCGCCGGCAGGTCGACCCGGGCCACCGGCCCCCGGCACAGCGCCTCGACCAGGCGGCCGCGGCCCTGCCGGTCCGACCCGTCGAACCGCGACTGGCCGATCCCCACCGCGGCCGAGCCGTCGGCCGGGTCGGGGGCGGCCAGGCCGGCGGCCGCCCAGGCGCAGCCCGACCGCGCCGGGCAGGCTTCGCACCGGGGCCGGCGCCGCCGGCACACGGTGCCGCCCAGCTCCATCACCGTCTGGTTCCACGCCCACGACCACCCCGACGGGACGAGGGCGTCGGCCAGCGCCTGGGCCTCGGCCCGGCGCAGCGGCCGGCCCGACCACCGGGCCAGGACCCGCCCGACGTTGGTGTCGACCACGCCCACGTCGCGCTCGAAGGCGAACGCCAGCACCGCCCGAGCGGTGTAGGGCCCGAGGCCGGGCAGGGCCAGCAGCGCGTCGAGGTCGTCGGGCAGGGCGCCGCCGTGGCGGGCACACACCGCCACCGCGCACCGGTGCAGGTTGACGGCCCGACGGTTGTAGCCGAGGCCGCGCCACAACCGGACCACCTCCCCGACCGGGGCGGCGGCGCAGGCGGCCGGCGTCGGGAACCGGTCGAGGAACGCCCCGTAGTAGCCGACCACCCGGTCGACGCCCGTCTGCTGGGCCATGACCTCGGACACGAGGACCGCCCAGGGGTCGCGGGTGCGGCGCCACGGCAGGTCGCGCAGCTCCCGGTCGCCCCAGGCCAGCACGGCGCCCCGGTCGACCGCCGGGAGACCGGGGCCCGCCGGGAGGCCGGGGCCCACCGACGCGCCGCCCGCCTCGCCTACGCCCGCGCGCACCACCACACCCGGGTCGTGTACGGGAACGGGAACCACGGGCGGCCGGCCAGGTCGGGGTGGGTGCGGGCCAGATCGCGCACCCGGTCGAGCACCACCGCCCGATCGGCCTCGGGCAGGGCGCCGACCACGCTCACCGACGCCGCCCGCTCGACGAGCAGCTGCTCGTCGCACGGCTGTTCCCAGTCGTGCTCCCACCGCTCGACCGGCGTGAAGTCGCCCGCCTCGGCCACCACCGCCGCGTAGTCGACCCCGTAGTAGTCGTCGTACGGGCGCTCGAGGTCGGGCCCGTCGACCAGCAGGTCGCCGAACCGCTTGACCCAGTCGTGGCGCCGGTCGCGGGCGTTCCACACCAGGAACAGCCACCCGCCGGGCCGCAGCACCCGGTGGATCTCGGCCAGCGCGGCCGGGGCGTCGAACCAGTGGAACGCCTGGGCGACCGTGACCGCGTCCACCGAGGCGTCGGGCAGGGGCAGAGCCTCGGCCGTGCCCTCGAGCACCTCGATCCCCGGCGCGGCGGCGGCCAGCCGGGCGCGCATGGCCGCCACCGGCTCGACGGCGACGACGTCGGCCCCGCTCGGCACGAGCAGGCGGGTCAGCTTGCCCGTCCCGGCCGCCAGGTCGAGCACGCGCCGGCCGGGGCCGATCCCGCCCCGGCCGACGACGAGCGCCACCGCCTCGGCGGGGTACGACGGGCGGGCCCGCTCGTAGGCGGCGGCGTTCTGCTCGAAGCCGAGGGCCGCCGGCCGCACCCGGGGGTCGGGACCGGGATCGGGCGTCGGGCCGGGCCCGCTCACTCGGCGGCGTCGGCGAACACGTCCTCGCCGTAGGGGAAGCGCCGGTCGGGGGCGAACTCGCGCTTCCACACCATCAGCCGGCGCTTGAAGTAGCAGACCTCCTCCTCGCGCTGGTTGATGCCCTTGGTCTCGACGGTGACGATGCCCCGCTTGCCGTCGGACGTCTCCTTCTTGTCGAGGACGCGGGTGACGGCGTAGATCGTGTCGCCGTGGTAGGTCGGCTTGGCGTGCTTGAGCGACTCGACCTCGAGGTTGGCGACGGCCGCGCCGCTGACGTCCGGCACGCTCATGCCCAGCACCAGCGAGTACACGAGGTTGCCGACCACCACGTTGCGCTTCTGCACGGTGTCGTTCTCCGCGTACCACTCGTTCGTGTGGAGCGGGTGGTGGTTCATCGTGATCATGCAGAAGAGGTGGTCGTCGTACTCGGTGATGGTCTTGCCCGGCCAGTGGCGGTAGACGTCCCCCACCTCGAAGTCCTCGAGGTGCCGGCCGAAGGGTCGATCGATCGTCGCCATGGCCGACACCGTACGGAGCGCCGCGGCGCCGGGCCGAATTCGGCGCCGGGCTGCCGCCGCAGGTGGCGCCGGGGATGACACCGGACCGACGCCGGAGCCGCCGCCGACGCCCACCACGCCTTCCTGCGGGCCGAAGTGGCCGCGGCCGCCGGCGCGGCGGGCAGCCCCCGGGTTCCTGACGGTACGTCAGGAATCTCTGCTGACAAACCCCCTCCGCACTACCGTCAGCGGCTATGACCGCGCCCGATCTGAACGCCGCTGCGTCCGCCGTCGAGCTCGCCCGCGGGGTCGTCCACCAGGGGCTGGCCCACCTGGCCCGCACGGGGTCGGTCGACTCCGATCAGGTGGTCGCCTACGACCTGGCGCACGCCGCGGCCGCGGTCGAGACCGCCCGCACGCTGTTGGACTACGGCAGCAAGGGCGACGAGGAGGCGGCGATCACCTGCGCCTTCGCCGCCGACGCCATCGCAGACGTCGCCGCCAAGCTCTACGGGCGCGAGGCCGCCTGGGGCGTGGGCGCCGACGCCCTCGACGGCGCCCGGCCGTTCGTGGCCACCTACCGCGACCCGGCGTTCCTGGCCTCGATCGACGGCACCGGGCCCCGCCACCTCGACGACGACTTCGAGCTGGTGCAGGACACGTTCCGCCGGTTCGCCGAGGACAAGATCCGCCCGATCGCCGAGCGCATCCACCGCCACAACGAGGACATCCCCGAGGACATCATCTCCGGCCTGGCCGAGCTGGGCGCCTTCGGCCTGTCGATCCCCGAGGAGTACGGCGGCTTCGCGGCCGGCGGCGAGAGCGACTACCTGGGCATGGTCGTGGCCACCGAGGAGCTGTCGCGGGGCTCGCTGGGCGTGGGCGGCTCGCTCATCACCCGGCCCGAGATCCTGACCCGGGCGCTGGTCAAGGGCGGCACCGAGGAGCAGAAGCGCCACTGGCTTCCCAAGCTGGCCAGCGCCGAGGTCATGGCCGCGGTGGCCGTCACCGAGCCCGACTACGGCTCCGACGTCGCCGGCATCACCACCACCGCCACCCGGACCGACGGCGGCTGGCTGATCAACGGCGTCAAGACCTGGTGCACGTTCGGGGCCCGGGCCGACGTGCTGATGCTGCTGGCCCGCACCGACCCCGACCGGTCGCTGGCCCACCGGGGCCTCTCGCTGTTCGTGGTGCCCAAGGAGCGGGGCGACGGCCACGGGTTCGAGCTGACCCAGCCGGGCGGGGGCCGGATGGAGGGCCGGCCCATCGACACGATCGGCTACCGGGGCATGCACTCCTACGAGATCGCCTTCGACTCGTGGTTCGTCGAGGACGAGCACCTGGTCGGCGGCGAGGACGGGCTCGGCAAGGGCTTCTACCTGCAGATGGCCGGGTTCGAGAACGGCCGGCTGCAGACCGCGGCCCGGGCCATCGGTGTCATGCAGGCCGCCTACGAGGACGCCAAGCAGTACGCCCTCGACCGCACCGTGTTCGGGCGGCCCGTGGCCGACTACCAGCTCACCAGGGCCAAGCTGGCGCGGATGGCCGTGACCATCCAGGCGGCCCGCCAGTTCGCCTACGCCGTCGGCCGGATGATGGCCAAGGGCGAAGGCTCGATGGAGGCCGCAATGGTCAAGGCCTACGTGTGCAAGGCGGCCGAGTGGGTGACCCGGGAGGCCATGCAGATCCACGGCGGCTACGGCTACGCCGAGGAGTACGCGGTCAGCCGCTACTTCGTCGACGCCCGCGTCCTGTCGATCTTCGAGGGAGCCGACGAGACGCTCTGCCTCAAGGTCATCGGCCGGCGCCTGGTCGAGCAGGCCAAGGCATGAAGGCGGCCCTGACGGCGGCGGGCGCACGAGCGCGGGGCGTGACGGCCACATGAGGCCGGGCGCGTGAGCGGCGACCGGCTCGAGCCGCTGCCCGAGGACTGGGACCGGGCGCTGGCGGTCGTCGCCCACCCTGACGACCTCGAGTACGGCGGCTCGGCCGCCGTCGCCCGATGGACCGCCCAGGGCAAGCACGTCGCCTACCTGCTCGCCAGCCGGGGTGAGGCCGGCATCGACTCGATGGAGCCGGCGCGGGCCGCCGAGGTCCGCACCGCCGAGCAGGTCGACAGCGCCCGGGTCGTGGGCGTCACCGACGTGACGTTCCTCGACCACCCCGACGGCACGATCGTCTACGGGCTCGACTTGCGCCGGGACATCGCCGCCGCCATCCGCCGGCACCGGCCCGAGCTGGTGCTGGCGGTCAACCACCGCGAGACCTACGGTGGCACGTTCCTCAACCAGGCCGACCACCGGGCCGTGGGCCAGGCCACGATCGACGCCGTGCGAGACGCCGCCAACCGCTGGGTGTTCCCCGAGCTGTGCGACACCGGTCTCGAGCCGTGGGACGGCGTCCGCTACCTGGCCGTCGTCGCCTCGCCGCAGGCCACCCACGCCGTCGACGTGACCGCCACGTTCGAGCTGGGCGTCGAGTCCCTCCGGCGCCACGCCGCCTACCTCGAGGGCCTGGGCGGGCCGGACCCGGCCGCCTTCCTGCGCGAGCACGCCGAGGCCACCGGCGCCCGGTTCGGCGACGGGACCGGCCTGGCGGTCCCTTTCGAGCTGCTCGGGATCTAGCTGCAGCTCCGGATCTAGCTCGGGGTGTGGCCGGCCGGGCCCGCGCCGGCGGCGGCCGCGGCCAGGTCGGCGGGCAGGACCTGCTCGGTGACGAGGCGCTCGAACCGGGCCGGGTCGCCGGCCACGTAGCCCCGGCACAGGCGGAGCCCCTCGGTGTAGCAGTGGCTGTAGGCCCGCCAGGTGGGGTCGGTCATGAACGAGACGGCCTTGGCGGCCCGCTCCCGGGGCAGCAGCGCCCAGCGCTCCAGGTAGGCGACGACATCGTCGACCGAAACGCCGTCCTCGTGCAGCTGGATGGCGGCGTTGGACCGGACCCACGACAGCGCCTCGGTGGCCTCGGTCACGCGGCCGGCCACCTCGGCGTCGTAGCGGATCCCGAGCGGGCGGAGGTGCTCGGCCACGGCCGGCTCCGGCCGCGTCCCCATCACGACCTCGACCCCCAGGTCGGCCAGGCCCTCGGCCACCGTGCACTGGGGCGTGCCCACCAGGAAGATCGTCTCCTCCAGCCACCGGCGGCGGCGGACGAGCCCGACCTCCTTGCGGGTGTGCTCGGTGTGGTGGCCGGGATAGGCCTCGTGCGCCACCAGGTGGCCGAGCGACAGCGACAGCACCGGCAGGTCGACGTTGATGGCGACGCGGCTGCGCAGCCCGCCCTCGTAGTAGTTGAAGCCCGACCACGGCTTGTTCGTCTCGAACACCCACTCGACGTGCTCGCCCTCGGGCAGGGGGAACAGGGCGTGGGTGCGCTCGCGCAGGTCGTCGGCCAGCGACCGGATGGCTGGCTCCAGCTTGTCGCGGGGCACGGCGTGGGCCTCGCGCCAGGCGATGACCCGGTCGCGCAAGGGGCCGTCGCCCGGCAGCACCTCCTCCAGCGCCCGGTGGGCGGCCGCGAACCGGTCCTCGGGCACGGGCTCGGGCCGGGCGCCGTAGCAGGCCTCGACCTCGTCGAGGTAGCCGATGGGCTCGCCCGCCAGCTTGCGGGCGCTGGTGCGAAGGCCGGCCACCTGCGCCCGGAGCCAGCGGCGGCGGCCGGCGTCGAGCCCGTCGGGGCCGTCGCCCCCGGTGCCGGCGTCGAGGTCGGTGAGCAGCCCGGCGGCGTCGCGAGCCAGCTCGGCCGGCGGCCGCGGCGGCTCGGCCGCCACCCGGTCGGCGAACTCGGCCGGCCCGTAGTAGGCGTCGACGAAGCCGTCGACGTGGCGACCCAGTCGCAGGCCGAGCTCGAGGTAGCGGTGCACGAGGTCGGTGCGGGTCACGCCCGACGACGCTACCGGTCCGGCCCCGTCGCGGGCCGCTCCTTTCCGCGCCCGGCGCGCTCGCCCGAGGTCGGGTGCGGGGTCGCCCGGGGCGGCTCGACGGAGCGGGTCAGCGGAGCAGCTCGGGCGGGCAGGGGCAGGGCACCGACCGGGGCTCGACCAGCCGGTCGGTGACCGAGACGGGGAGGACCTCGCAGTCGGGCGCCCGGGCGGCCGCCGCCTCGAACAGCGGGCCGGGTAGCCGGGCCCCCGGCCCGACGACCAGCCACACCGGCAGGCGCCGGTCGCGGGCGGTGGCGATGCCCTCGCCGGCGCCGGCCACGGCCAGGAACCGGTCGGGGCCAGCGGCGCCCGCTTCGACCACGACGATCGTGGGGCCGGTGCCGGGCACGGGCCGCCCGCCCGCCTCGGCCTCGCCTGGGCCGGTCTCCAGGCCGGCGTCGAGGCCGCCGGTCTCGGCGTCGCGGGCGTCGGTACCGCCCGGTTGGCGTCCGCTCGGGCCGGGCCGCTCGGGCGGACCGGCACCGCGGCCGGCGCCGTCCCCCGCGCCCGCCGCCTCGGCGCCGAGCGTGGCCCCGGCGTCGATGACCGCGGCCAGGTCGAGGGCCGGGTCGGCCGCCTCGACGGGCACCAGGTCGCGGCGCCGCACGGCCAGCCGGTCGGCGAGCTCGGACCCGCCGGCGGCGTCGGGCACCACCGCCACCGTGGAGTGCTCGGGCAGGTCGAGGCTCAGCGACCGCAGCGCCGCGTCCTCGTCGGCCAGGTCGGCCACCACCTTCCGGGCCTCGGCCCGGGGCGTGGCCGAGTCGAGGAGCCGGGCGCACGCCCACCACAGGACCCCGGCACCGGGGTGGCGGTCGAGCAGCCGCCGGCACGAGGTGACGAGCCCGAGCGGATCGTCGGCCAGGGCGCCGAGCACCATCGCCGCCTCGCGGGCCAGCACCCGCTGGTCGACGTCGCGCGCTCGCGCCACGGCTCGGAGCCGCTCGATGGGGTGCATGGAGGCGACGGTAGCGCCGCCGCGATGCCCCTGACAGGGGTATCAGTGCGATACCCGGGGCGGGGTCAGGTGATCAGGGCCAGCCGGGCTTCCAGATCATCAGGTAGAGCATGATCACGAGCAGGACCGTGATGATCGCCTGCCCGCCGTCGACCTTGTTGAGCGAGCCGACCCGCCGGCCGGGCAGGACGATGGCGTGCTGCACGCCGATCATGGCGATCCACACCAGGAACGCCAGCGAGATCCACGTCTGGTCGAACTCGAACACGTCCTCGCTGGTGAGGACGCAGAGGATGCCGAAGAGGCCGGCGAGGATCAAAGCGGGCGAGTAGTACCGCCGGACGGTGTCGACGGCGGTCCCCCGGTTGCCGGGCAGCAGCGCCACCACGGTCGGCGCGAAGGCCACGACGACCGAGAGGATGTGCAGCAACAGGAAGAAACGGAAGGCGAAGGTGTCGACCATCGGCGGCAGAACCTAGTCCCCGAATCTGCCTGGAACGAGGTACCCGCGCTACCGTCTGCCGCCGTGGCGACCGACCCCCCTGGTGACCTGCAGCTGAGGCCGCTCGGTGGCGAGCCGCGTGCCCTCGACGCCTGGCTGACCACGTTCCACCTGGCAGCCGTCGTGCTCGACCCGTACACCTACGAGAGCGCGTGGCTGCTCGAGACGTCCGGCCGCATCCTCGAGCACTTCCGCGGGGCCGACTGCCGGATCGCCTACGTCGTGACGGCGAACGTCGACGGCGCGCGCCAGTTCCTGGGCCCGTGGGCCGACCGCATCCTCACCTTCGCCGACCCCGACCGCGAGCTGGTCAAGGCGCTGGGGCTCAACGAGCTGCCGGCGTTCGTCCACCTGCGCCAGAACCGGTCGGTCGCCGGCGTCGCCGAGGGGTGGGACCCGCCGGAGTGGCGCGAGGTCGCCGCCCACCTGGCCAAGGAGATGAGCTGGAGCCGGCCGCACATCCCGGCGCCGGGCGACCCCGCGCCCTACGCCGGCTCCCCGGCCCTCGGCAACTGACGCTCGGGATCCGACGCCCGGGTTCCGACCGGCGGCACCGGGGGTCCGACGAGCGACGGCGCCGGCCGCACCGGCCGCGGCCCCACCGGGCCCTCCCGCCGCGCCCGCCCGTCAGCGGCGGATGCCGCCCTTGGTCATCCCGAGCACGTCCAGCGCCTTGTCCACCTCGGCGTCGGTGAGCAGCCCCCGGCTCACCACGATCTCGCGCACGCTGCGGCCGGTGGCGATGCTCTCCTTGACCACCTCGGCCGCGGCCTCGTAGCCGATGTAGGGGTTGAGCGAGGTGCCGAGCGACGGGCTCGACTCGGCGTACCGCCGGCACCGGTCGACGTCGGCCTCGATGCCGGCCACGCACCGGTCGGCGAACAGCCGGGTGGAGTTGGCCAGCAGCCGGATCGACTCCAGCAGGTTGCGGGCGATGACCGGCAGGAACACGTTGAGCTCGAAGTTGCCCTGCGACCCGGCGAAGGCGACGGTGGCGTCGTTGCCGATGACCTGGGCGCAGACCTGGGTAAGGGTCTCGACCATCACCGGGTTGACCTTGCCGGGCATGATCGACGAGCCGGGCTGGAGGTCGGGCAGCCGGATCTCGGCCAGCCCGGTCCGGGGCCCGCTGGCCATCCAGCGCAGGTCGTTGCCGATCTTGATCAGGGCCACGGCCAGTGCCCGGAGCTGGCCCGACATCTCGACCAGCGCGTCCCGGGCCCCGTGCACGGCGAAGTGGTCGTTGGCCTCCGACAGCGGCAGCCCCAGCTCGCGGGCGAGCCGCTCGATCACGCCGGACGCGAAGCCGGGCGGGCAGTTGATGCCCGTGCCGACCGCGGTGCCGCCGAGGGGCAGCTCGCCGACCCGGGGCAGGCTGGCCCGGATCCGCACCGCGCCCTGCTCGACCTGGGTGGCGTAGCCGTCGAACTCCTGGCCGAGGGTGACGGGCGTGGCGTCCATCAGGTGGGTCCGCCCGGACTTGACCACGTCGGCGAGCTCGCGGGCCTTGGCCCGCAGCGCCCGGGCCAGGTAGTCGAGCGCGGGCAGGAGGACCTGGTTGGCCTGCTGCACGGCGGCCAGGTGGATGGCCGACGGGAACACGTCGTTGGACGACTGCGACGCGTTCACGTGGTCGTTGGGGTGCACGGGCGCGCCGAGCCGCTCGGCGGCCAGGTTGGCCAGCACCTCGTTGGCGTTCATGTTGGAGCTGGTGCCCGAGCCGGTCTGGAACACGTCGACCGGGAAGTGGTCGTCCCACTGACCGTCGGCCACCTCGGCGGCCGCCGCGGCGATGGCCTCGGCGATCTGGGGGTCGAGCACGCCCAGCTCGGCGTTGACCAGCGCCCCGGCGCCCTTGATGCGGGCCAGCGCCCCGATCAGGGCCCGCTCGATCGGTTGGCCGGACACCGGGAAGTTCTCGACCGCCCGCTGCGTCTGCGCCGCCCACCGGGCGTGGGCAGGCACCCGCACCTCCCCCATCGTGTCGCGCTCCAACCGGTAGCCGTCGGGGGCCTCCCCGGGCTCGTGGGCTCGCTCAGTGCCGGTCACGGCAGACGACGGTACCGGCGGCGGCGGCCGTCCGTGCCAAACGTGACCCGACCGGCACGGTCCGCCTACGGTGACCGACTCGTGAACGGATTCTCGTACACCGAGATGCTCCCGCTCGGACCGGACGAGACCACCTACCGGCTGGTCACCCGCGACGGCATCGGCCAGTTCGAGGCCGGCGGGCACCGGTTCCTCACCGTCGAGCGCGAGGTCCTCACCGCCCTGACCAGGCAGGCGATGCACGACATCGCCCACTACCTGAGGCCCGGGCACCTGGCCCAGCTGCGCGCCATCCTCGACGATCCCGAGGCCTCGGCCAACGACCGGTTCGTGGCGCTCGACCTGCTCAAGAACGCCTGCATCTCGGCCGGCGGCGTCCTGCCCATGTGCCAGGACACGGGCACCGCCATCGTCAAGGGCAAGAAGGGCCAGTTCGTCCTCACCGGGGGCGGAGACGAGGAGGCGATCGCCCGCGGCATCCAGGAGACCTACGAGCGGGACAACCTGCGGTACTCGCAGATGGCCCCGCTCACCATGTGGGACGAGGTCAACACCAAGACCAACCTCCCCGCCGAGATCAAGATCCAGGCCGTCGACGGCGACGCCTACAAGCTGCTGTACATGGCCAAGGGCGGCGGGTCGGCCAACAAGAGCTTCCTGTTCCAGGAGACCAAGGCCGTACTCAACCCGACCGGCCTCATGCGCTTCCTCGACGAGAAGCTCCGGCTGCTCGGCACCGCCGCCTGCCCGCCTTACCACCTGGCGGTCGTGGTCGGGGGCACGTCGGCCGAGATGGCGCTGGAGACCGCCAAGCTGGCCTCCGCCCGCTACCTCGACTCGCTGCCCACCGAGGGCAGCCCGACCGGCCACGGCTTCCGCGACCTCGAGCTCGAGGCCGAGGTGCTGCGCCTGGTCCAGGGCTTCGGCATCGGCGCCCAGTTCGGGGGCAAGTACTTCTGCCACGACGTGCGGGTGATCCGGCTCCCCCGCCACGGGGCCTCGTGCCCGGTCGCCATCGCCGTGTCGTGCTCGGCCGACCGCCAAGCGCTGGCCAAGATCACCCACGACGGCGCCTACCTCGAGGAGCTGGAGCACGACCCTGCCCGGTTCCTGCCCGAGGTGAACGAGTCGACGCTGGGCGGCGACGTCGTCCGCATCGACCTGTCCGAGCCCATGGACTCGATCCGGGCCACGCTGTCGAAGTACCCGGTCAAGACCCGGCTGGCGCTGTCCGGGCCCATGGTCGTGGCCCGCGACATCGCCCACGCCAAGATCAAGGAGCGGCTGGACGTCGGCGAGCCCATGCCCCAGTACCTGCGGGACCACTGCGTGTACTACGCCGGCCCGGCCAAGACGCCAGAGGGCATGCCGTCGGGCTCGTTCGGCCCCACCACCGCCGGGCGGATGGACGCGTACGTCGACCAGTTCCAGGCCGCCGGCGGCAGCCTGGTCATGCTGGCCAAGGGCAACCGCTCCCGGCAGGTGACCGAGGCCTGCAAGCGCCACGGCGGGTTCTACCTGGGCTCGATCGGCGGGCCGGCCGCCCGGCTGGCGCAGGACTGCATCCGGAAGGTCGAGGTGCTCGAGTACCCCGAGCTGGGCATGGAGGCGGTCTGGCGGATCGAGGTCGAGGACTTCCCCGCCTTCATCGTCGTCGACGACAAGGGCAACGACTTCTTCGCCGAGGTCAGCCGCCCGGTCGAGATACGGCGCTGAGGCGCGGTCGGGTCCGGCGGACCGGGGCCTCGTCGGGTCGGGCGCCGAGACGCTCGCAGATCGCCGGGCGAGCCGGGGCCTCGTCAGATCGGACGGCCGTCACCGGGCGACCCGGGCAGTCGTCGGATCGGACGGCCGTCACCGAGCGACCCGGGCAGTCGTCAGATCGGACGGCCGTCACCGAGCGACCCGGGGTGTCGTCAGATCGGACGGCCGTCACCGAGCGACCCGGGGCCTCGTCGGGTCGGACGGGCCCGGGCCGTCACTCGTCCTGGAGGGCGGCCACCACGTCGGTCCGGAGCGCCCGCACCGCCGGCCACAGCGCCCCGGCCAGCGTCACGGCCAGCGCCACCGCCCCGGCGCCGGCCAGCGACGACCAGTCGGGCCGGAACGGCGGGTCGTAGCCGATCAGCAGCGGGGCGATCTCCAGCAGCGCCCACAGCATGACCAGGCCCCCGACGACGCTGAGCGCCACCGCGGCGAGCGTCACGGCCCCCGCCTCCGTCAGCACCATCCGCCCCAGCGACCCGGGCGCCATGCCCAGGGCGCCGAGCAGCCCCATCTCGCGGCGGCGCTGGACGCCGACCAGTAGCAGCGTCGACAGCACGGCCACGAACGACACGGCCATCAGGCCCCGTTGCAGCGCCCAGAACGGCTCGATCTCGCGCTCGGCGCTCTCGGCCAGAGCCTCGCCCAGCTGGTCGGGCGTGCGGACCCGGACCGAGGCGCCGAGGTCCGCGGCCCGCACCGTGCGGGCCAGCTCCTCCGGCGTGGTCCCGGGGTCGGGTCGGAGGACCACCGAGCGGACCGGCTGGGGGCCGAACAGCGTCCGGTGCAGGTCCCAGGGGATCTGCACGAACCGGCCGGTGGCGCCGCCGCCGAACACCGCCTGGACCGGCAGCTCGACCACGCCGGTGGGCGTCGGCAGCCGGACCGCGTCGCCGGGCCGCAGCCCCTCGTCCCGGGCCAGCGCCCGGCTGATCAGGGCCTCGCCCTCGGCGAAGGCGGCGGCGTCGAACGTGCCCCGCAGCAGGCGCTCGCCGTCGGCGATGGCGGGGTCCTCGGCCGCGAACACGCGCACGAGGTCGGACCGGCGGGTGCCGACCGACACGTTGGTGCGCTCGTCGACCGACCGCACGCCGGGCAGCTCGGCCAACCGGTCCAGCACGCCCGGCGCCAGGCCGGCGTCGAGGTTGGCGTTGGCGCCCACCGACACGGCCGCGACCTCCACCCCGCGGTCGTCGTCGGCGTCCTCGGCCAGCGCCAGGCGCAGCCCGCTGCTGTAGCCGGCCGTGACGAAGGCGGTGCCGAGCGCGGCCGTGACCGCCGCGGTCATGACGCCGGTGCGGCGGGGGTCGCGCACCAGGCTGGTCACGGCCAGGCGGGCCGGGGCCCGGTCGCCGGCCAGGCGGGCCAGCGGGCGGACCACCGCCGGCGCCAGCGCCGCGGCCAGGATGATCACCCCGACCGCGGTGGCGCCGAAGCCGGCGCCGGCGGCCGGCACCTGCCACGGCTCCAGCCCGCCGTCGCGGTTGCCGAGGGCCACGGCCACCAGGCCGGCGGCGCCCACCGCCACCCCCAGCGCCACGCGGCGGGACAGCGCCCGGGAGCCCCGCTCGGCCCGTTGGTGCCGGCCCGACAGCTCGACCGCGATGTCGATCCGCAGCGCCCGCCGGACCGGCAGCACCGCCGCCAGCACCGACACGGTCATGCCCAGCACCACGCCGAGCGCCACCGTCGCCGGCGTGACGTGGACCTCCAAGGGCACGCCCGCGCTGCGCTCGGTGAACGTCGACAGGCTGGTGACGATGGGGCCGGCCACCGCCGTGGCCGCCGCCGCACCCAGCACCCCGCCGGCCGCCCCGGTCACCGCCGCCTCGCCCAGCGTGGCGCCGGCCACGGTCGCCTGGGTGCCGCCCAGCGCACCGACGATGGCCAGGTCGCGCCGCCGCTCCTCCAGCGCGAGCAGGACGGTGTTGTAGACGAGCATGCCCCCGACGCCGAGCGCGAACAGGGCCAGCAGCGTGAACAGCGGCAGCACCTCGCCCAGCGCCTGGCCGATCTCGGGCGGCCCCTGGCCGGCGTCGAGCACGCCGTTCTGCTCGCCCACCACTTCGGTCAGGCGCTCGCGCAGGGCGTCGACGTCGGCGCCCCGCTCCGGTTCGACATAGGCGACGTCGAACCGGTCCCCACGGTCGAACAGGCGCTGGGCGGTCTCGAGCGGGAACACGACGACGGCGCCCTCGCCGATCCCGGCCAGGGCCGCGGCCCGGGGGACCTCGCCCAGCAGGACCGTCCCCCGGCGCGTCGCCAGCCGGCCCCGCCGGTCGACGCCCGGGCCGACCGCGGCCGGCTGGTCGCGGCGGGTCAGCGCCTCGGCCATCAGGTCCTCGCAGCCGAAGGGGCCGACCAGGGCCTCGGCCCGGCAGTCGACGCCGAGCACGAGGACGGGCTTCTCCTCGGGCTCGACGGGGTCGCCGTCGTCGTCGGCTCGGGCGGCGACGTCGGCCGGCCCGGCGTCGGCGGCACGCTCGGCCCGGACGCCGGCAGCCCCCTCCACGCCGGCGACGGCCCGCTCGGCCCGGACGCCGGCAGCCCCCTCCACGCCGGCGGCGGCCCGCTCGGCCCGGACGCCGGCAGCCCCCTCCGCGCCGGCGGCGGCCCGCTCGGCTCGGGCGGCGACGGCGGCGGCCGGCGCGGCCCGCTCGGCGGCGGCCTGCTCGGCATCGCCGGGGCTCGGGGCGGGGGTCGCCTCGCTCCCCTCCGCGTCGAGGTCGTACACCTCGACCACGGTCACGGCCTGCACGACCGGCACGACGGCGGCCACGCCCTCGGTCCGGGCCACGGCCTCGACCACCGACGGCTCCAGCCCACCCCGGCGCACCGCCCCCACCACCCGCAGCTCGGCCGGTCCGGCCAGGGAGCGGCCGAAGTCCTCCACCGAGCGCGCCACGCTCGAGCGGACGACGAACACGTTGACGGCCAGCGCCGTCCCGGCCGCCACGGCCACCACCGCCAGCGCCGCCCGCAACGGCCGGCGGCGGACGTGCCGTAGCGCCAGCAGGCGCAGCAGGCGCACCGGTCACGCCTCCCCGGCCGGCTCGTCCGCCGCCCGTCCGTCCCCGGACGGCGTCTCCGCGGACCGCTGGTCCGCCGCCCGGTCGTCCCCGGCCAACCCGTCCCCCGACCGATCGCTCCCGGCCGGCGCCGGGCGCAGCCGGCCGTCGCGGACGTGGAGCACCCGGTCGGCCCGGGCCGCCGCCTGCTGGTCGTGGGTGACCATGACGAGGGCGGTCCCGTCCTCGGCCACCAGGCCGTACAGCAGGTCGAGCACGCTGGCCCCGGTGGCCGAGTCGAGGTTGCCCGTCGGCTCGTCGGCCAGCACCAGGCGAGGCCCGGCCGCCAGCGCCCGGGCGATGGCCGCCCGCTGCATCTCCCCGCCCGACAGCTCGGCCGGCAGGTGGTCGGCCCGGTCGGCGACGCC
Source organism: Acidimicrobiales bacterium (assembly GCA_036563805.1). GTDB lineage: Bacteria > Actinomycetota > Acidimicrobiia > Acidimicrobiales > VFJN01 > DATCLS01. Next base: position 96,445 of record DATCLS010000096.1, read on the forward strand.
CACCCGCTCCAGCAGCTCGCGGACCCGGCGGGCCCGGGCCCGGCGGCCGCCGGCGGAGGCGCCGTCCAGCAACAGCGGGAGCTCGACGTTCTCGGCCACCGTCAGGCTCGGCATGAGGTGGAAGAACTGGAACACGAAGCCGACGTCCCGACGCCGCAGCCGGGCCCGGTCGCGGGGCGACAGGGTGGCGACGTCGCGCCCGTCGATGCGGACCGTGCCGGCGTCCGGCACGTCCAGGCCCCCGGCCAGGTGGAGCAGGGTGGACTTCCCCGAGCCCGACGGTCCGACCACCGCCACGGACTCCCCGGCGGCGACGGTGAGGTCGACGCCGTCGAGCGCGACGACCTGCTCGGTCCCGCGGCGGTAGTGCTTGACGACCCGGTCGAGCTGGAGCAACACGGCGACGCCCGACCGGCTCAGGTCAACCGGCGCACGCCTCGACGGTGACCGTGCCCTCCGGGCCACGGCTGACCGTGGCGTCGTCCTGCTCCTCGGCCCACTGCGCGAACGCCTCCCGCAACTCCTCCGTGTCGTCGGCCGTGTCGCCGACAACCGTCATGGTGGCGCAGGACCGGTCGCCGTCGCGCCAGACCACGGACCAGTCGCCGCCCCAGCCGTCCGCCGCCAACGCGGCGTCGTCGGGCTCGGCCGCCCCGATCAGCACCAGCTGGATCAGCTGCTGGCCGACGACGCCCTCGTCGACGACCTCGCCGTCGGGCTCCGGGTGGGGCACCTGCATGCGGCCCTCGCCCTCCAGGTAACGGTCGGGGTCGAGGACTTGCTCGCTGGTGCGGGGCGGGTCCTCGAACGCCCGGTCGAGCGCCTCCTGCCCGCCTGCGTCGAGGATGCTCTCGACGAACCGCTGCCCGTCGTCGTACTGCGACTGCAGCAGCTGAACCAGCACCAGCGGGACGCTCGTGATGTCGAGGCCGGCGGCCAGCGCCAGCTCCTCCCGCCGGGCCTCGGCCAGCTCGGCGTCGGACATCGTGGCGCGGTAAGCGTCCTCGATGCGCCGGGCGTCGCCCTCGGCCACCGCCGACAGGCCGAACCCCACCTCGTCGGGGGCGTCGTCGTACTCGGGCCGGTGCAGCTCGAAGTGCTGGTCGTCGAGGGCGTGGACGAGCTCGTGGGCGATCGTGGTGCGGACGTAGGGCGTGACGTCGTCGCCCCGCACGACCAGCTCCTCGGTCTCGGGGTCGTAGAAGCCGACCACGCCGCCGCCCAGCAGGCTGCGCATGGCCTCGACGACGTCGACCGACGGGTCGATCAGGCCGAACGCGGTGAGGAGGGTGCCGGTGGCCTCGAGCTCCTCGACGTCCTCGTCGAAGTCCTCGAGCAGGCGCTGCTCGAACTCCTCGCCGGCGGCCAGCTCGACGTCGACCGGCTCGCGGAACTCGAGGCCCCGCGCCTCCTCGACGAAGGCGCTGATCTCCTCGACGGTGGTGGCCAGGTCGGCCGACCCGGTGGGGTCGGACGGCTCGGTCGGGTCGGGTTGGGCGCCCGAGCCGCTCGTCCCGTCGTCGCCCCGGAGGAGGATGGCCAGCGCGCCGCCGAGCAGCCCGAGGATGGCGACGACGCCGACGGCGGCGAGCGCCAGGCGGCGGCGCCGGGCGCGGGCGCCCGCTTGGCGCTCCCATTCCTCCTCCCAGTCGGCGGCGGGACCGAAGGCGGGAGCTGAGTCGGGGGCTGGGGTGGGGG
>DATCLS010000100.1:0-4337 GCA_036563805.1 Acidimicrobiales bacterium
GCGCATGCGCCGCAACGCCGAGTCGCTGCTCGTGCTGGCCGGCATCGAGCCCCCACGCAAGTGGGCGGCACCGGTGCGCATCACCGATGTGATCCGGGCCGCCCTCGGCGAGGTCGAGGACTACCAGCGGGTCACGATCCGGGGCGTCGAGCCCGCCACCATCCTCGGCTCCGCCGCCGCCGACCTCGCCCACCTGATGGCGGAGCTCATCGAGAACGCCCTCACGTTCTCGCCGCCCGACCAGAAGGTCGAGGTGCGGGGCCGGCACAACCGCGAGGGCGGCTACCACCTGGCCGTGATCGACCAGGGCTTCGGCATGTCCGAGGCCGACATCGCCCAGGCCAACCGCCGGCTGTCGGGCGCCGAGTCGTTCACGATCGCCCCCTCGAAGTACCTGGGCCACTACGTGGCCGGCAACCTGGCCGCCCGCCACGGCATCCACCTCCAACTGGCCAACACGCCCGGCCACCAGGGCATCACCGCCTCCATCGAGCTGCCGCCCTCGCTGCTTACCACCGAGGCCCCGGTCGGCGACCCCATCACCGACCCCCACGGGAGCCGGGCGGTCGTCGCCAAGGCCACGGGGGAGCGGGACGGCTCGCGCGCCGGCGCCGGATCAGGCGCCGGCGCTCGGGACGGGGCCGGAGACGCTGCCGGGGATCGGGCCGGGTCGGGCGGCCCCGAGCGGCCCGGGACGTCGGTCTTCGCCCACACGGGCGCCTCCGGAGCCCCCGGCGGGACCGGGGCGCCCGGTGCCCCCGGCTCGTCCGGCGGCGAGCCGGGGGCGGGCGGCCCCGGCAGCGCTGCGGGCGCCCCGGGCGAGCCCGGCGGCGACCTGGCGGGCGTCGGCGCGGGCGGACCGGGTGGTTCGGGCGGTCCGTTCGGGTCTGCCGGCCCGCTCGGGTCTGGCGGCCCGCTCGGGTCTGGCGGCCCGGCCGGGTCGGGCTCGCCGCCGTTCAGCGCCGGCCCCGGGGGCCTCGTCGCCCCGACCGGCGCCGCCGGGCACGTTGGCTCGGCCCCGAGGTCCGGCGGGCCGGGCGGTGGCCGCCGTGCGCCCGGCGGAGCCGGCACCGGCCCGGGCGGTCTGGCGGGGCTCGGCGCCGGCCGCAGCGTGTCCGGCACCGGAGCGGGCCGCGCGGGCGGGCAGGACGCCGCCGCCGGCCTCGCCGGTGCCCAGGCGGCCCGGACGGGATCTGGCGCCGACCCGGGCACCGGAGCGACCCCTGGCGTCCCGCAGGGGGCCGCCACGGGTCCCGATGGCTTCGGGGCCAGCACGGGCCCCGGCGCGGCGGACCAGAACCGCGGCGCCGCTCCCGGCGGCCGTACGGGGGCCGGAGTCGGCGGCGGGGGCCGCCAGGACGCCGCGGCCGGCCTCGGGAGCCCCGGCAGTGACCTCGGGGCCGGCACGCGCCCCGGCGGCGCCTCGGGCGCGGCACGCGACGACCCGGCGCCCACCGCCCCGTGGGTGGCCGATCGGGCCCCGGGCACGGCCGGGGGCCCGGCGGCGCCCGTGGCGGGGCCGGCCGTGCCCCCGGCCCCGGCGAGCCGGACGCCGAGCGGGCTGGTCAAGCGGACCCGCCGCGGCGGCGAGTCCGTCGCCGGCCGGACCACCGGCGCCGTGCCCACCGGCGAGCTGCTCGCCGCCCTCAGCACGCACACGAGCCGACTGGGCAACCAGCGCCGCCTGCAGCAGCTCGCCGCCCCCGGCCCGGCCCCTGACGGCGGGCCCGGCACGCCGGGCCGCCGGGCGCTGCCGTCCCGTTTCGGCGACGCGCCGGCGGCCCCGGGCGCCCCGCCCGCGCCGGTGGGGCCGGCGGGCTTCCCCGGGGACGCCGGCGGCACCCCGGGCCGCCCCGCCCTGCCCAGTCGCCGCGCCCGCGGCGCCGACCAGCCGTCCGGTCCCCCGCCCGCCGGCTTCCGAGCGGACGGCCCGACCCCGCCCGGCCCGGGCCCTGCGCCCGCGCCGGGCTCCCCGCCCGGCCCGGGCGTCGCCACCCGCCACTCCCCCGCCGGCGGCTCCGGCGTCCCCACCACCGGCCCCGGCGCCCCCGGAGCATTCGGAGTGCCCGGCGCACCCGGCACCGGCACCGGCACCGACACGGCGCCCGCGTTCCCGGAGGCGAACGGCCCGGCGCCCGGAGTAACCGGCGCACCCGGCACCGGCACAGTTCCAGGGTCCCCCGGCGCTCCGGGGTCGACGAGGTCGCCCGGCCTACCCGGCGGCATGGCGCCCAGCGGCGTCGGCCCCGGCACGGTGACCAGCGCGCCCGGCGGGCCCGGCTCGCCGGGCGACGCCCGGGCGGGCGAGGGGACGCCGCCCCGTCCCCTGTTCGGGCCGCCCGGCGGGGGCGACCGCTCGAGCGACGCGGTGGCGGCGTTCCTGAACAGCGGCGCCACCCAGGCCGTCCCGCCCCCGGTCGAACGGGGCGCGCCCGCCGGGCCGCCGCCGGGCGCCCGGTCGGACCCGGCCAGCGGCGGCACCACCCGCAGCGGCCTCGCCCGGCGGGTCAAGGGGGCGCAGATGCCCACGACCCAGCCGCTCTCCCTCCGCCGCCGCGAGCAGGCCGAGGAGAGCCCCGGCAACGATCCCGCCAAGGACGTCTACAGCTTCCTCTCGAGCTTCACGGCCGGCGTCCAACGGGGCCTCGACGAGGCCCGGCGCACCGCCTCGCCCGAAGAAAAATAACGACTCTCCGCGTTCAGACGAGCACTCCGGCGCAAAATCCGCGAAGATTACGTTCTGAACTGTCGTGGCTTCTCTGCGTGGCTCCCCCACGGGGGGCCGAGAGAGGAGCGGCGGGCGCGAGACCGTTCCCGCTCGGCAGCTGTGGTCACCCCCGACCACAGGACATCCCGAGATCCAAAGACGCATCAAAGGGAGCTCACGTGCGCCGGGTCCCTATTCGCATGAAGCTCGCCGCGGCACTTGCTGTGCCGCTGTTGGCACTGATCGTCGTCACTGCCGTCGAAGTCGTCAGCTCGTCGGGCGAAGTCCGAGACACCAAGGCCCAGTCCGCCCTGGCCCGCATCACGGTGGGCCCGACGGGCCTGATCACGTCCCTCCAGAACGAGCGGATCTGGGCGGTCGTCGAGCTCATCGGCAGCCAGGACGGCATCACGGTGCCGGTGGAGGGCTACGACGAGACGCGCTCCCGCACCGACGAGGCGATCGACCGCTTCCGGGACGAGGTCGGCGAGGTCGGCGGCGCCGCCACCCGGGCCTACGCCCCGGCCCTCGAGAACCTGGAGGGCCTCGGCGAGCTCCGCGAGGAGATCGACGCCCACGAGGGCCAGCGCGACCTCGGCAACGTGCAGTTCGCCGACGCGGTGTTCGACCGCTACGCCGAGCTGATCACACCGCTGCTAGAAAGCGGGAGCCGGGTGGCGATGGAGATCAGCGACCCCGAGCTCCGGGTGGGCGTCCAGCTGGTCGACACCACCAGCTGGCAGATCGAGGTCCTGTCCGACCTGGTGCGGGCGGCGCTGGTCACGACGACGTCCGAAGGCGGCATCGACCGGCCCGACGAGATCGCCCGTCTCGGCATGCTGAAGGCCACGTTCGAGCGCAACGCCGAGCTGATCGAGGCGGCGCGGGGCCCCTACGGGTCGGTGGTGGCCGACCACTTCCCGGCCGACCTCAACGAGGCCCTCATCGACGAGATCGACCGCGCCATCGAGAGCGGCCGGGTCGACGTCGAGCGGCTGCTGACCGCGCTCGACGTGCCCGAGGAGCGCAGCTACCCGGCGCTCCAGCGCGAGATCGCCGAGGTGCTGTTCGACCGGGCCGACCAGATCAACACCGCGGCCAACAACCGCGACCGGTGGTTCCTCCTGCTGGCCATCCTCACCCTGGGCCTGGCCCTGGCCGTGACCTGGTGGGTGTCGCGGTCGATCACCCAGCCGCTCCGGTCGCTGACCCAGCAGGCCAAGGAGATGGCCGAGCGGCGCCTGCCCGACGCCGTGCTCGACATCCTCGAGACGCCGATGGGCGAGGACGTGCACGTCCCCCGGGTCGAGCCGGTGGCGGTCGACACCCACGACGAGGTGGCCGACGTGGCGGTGGCGCTCAACACCGTGCAGGACACCGCCCTGGATCTGGCGGTGGAGCAGGCGGTGCTACGCCGCAACATCGCCGACTCCTTCGTCAACCTCGGGCGACGCAACCAGAACCTGCTGGGCCGGCAGCTCGACTTCATCACCGAGCTCGAGTCCAACGAGACCGACCCCGACACCCTCGCCTCCCTGTTCCGGCTCGACCACCTGGCGACGCGCATGCGCCGCAACGCCGAGTCGCTGCTCGTGCTGGCCGGCATCGACCCGCCCCGCAAGTGGGCGGC
>DATCLS010000005.1:0-45351 GCA_036563805.1 Acidimicrobiales bacterium
ATCCGTCACGACCGCACCCGCGAACACGGTGCCCTCGCCAACCCCGGCGGCCGACCCCGCAGGATCAACGCCGCCTAACCCCCGCCACCGCGTCACACGACTACCGGAGCCACTCCGTCACACGGGTACCGGGCCTTGACAGGCCAGGCCGTCGCGGATGGTGACGGCGTGCAGCTCGGTGAGCACGTTCTCGAGGTGCAGCACCGCGTGGCGGCCACCGGCCGCGCCGCCGCAGCTCACGAAGGCGACCGGCTTGGCGGTCCACTGGGTGAAGTGCCAGTCGATGGCGGCCTTCAGCGACGCCGGGTAGCTGTGGTTGTACTCGGGCGTGACGAGGATGAGGGCGTCGGCGGCGTCGAGCCGCGCCGTCAAGTCGGCCATGGCCGGCGGCCGGGGGTAGGCGTCGCCGGCCAGCTTGGGCGACTCGGCCGGTAGCACCAGCGGCAGCTCGACGTCGGCCAGGTCGATCACGTCGACGTCGAAGGCACCGTGGTCGCGGGCCCGGTCTGCGACCCACGAGGCGGCGACCGGCCCGAACCCGCCCTCCCGCACGCTGCCGACGATCACGGCGAGTCTGTTCGTGTCGTTCACGCCGCCCAGCATGGGTGGCGCTCGCCGGCCGCAGCCGAGCCGGCCGCGGGCGCCCGCCTCAGGTGCCGTCGTCGGCCAGCACGCCCCGGCGCATCAGGTCGCGGATGACCTCCTCGGCGGCGGCCCGGGCGTCGGCGAGGCGGGCCCGCGACGCCCCCTGCTCGTCGCCCGCGGCGATGGCGTCGAGCACCCGCCGCTGGGCCTCCAGGATCTCGGCGGGGCTGCGCCGGTCGCACCGGCGGGCCGCCCAGGCGAGGAACCCACCGAACCCCCGCAGCTCGGCCCGGAGGCGGGGGGTGGCGCCGGCCCGGTGCTGGACCCGGAGGATCTCGGTCAGCACCTCCTCGCGTCGGGCGGGGGAGTCGACGGGCGTCGCCTCCAGCTCGGCCAGGAGGTCGCGCAGCTGGGCGAGGACGGCCGGGTCGCGGTGCCGGGCCAGCCGGGCCACCGCCACGCCGCTCAGCAGCCCGAGGACGTGGAAGTCGGCCCGCAGCGTGCGGGCGTCGAAGTGCTCGACGTAGGCGGCCCGGTGCACCCGGGTCGAGACCACGCCGTCGCGCTCGAGCAGCAGCAGGGCCTCGCGGACCGGGGTGGGGCTCACCTCCAGGGCGGCGGCGATGCGGTCGACCTCGATGCGGTCGCCGGGCCGCAGCCGGCCCTCGAAGATCTCGCGCTGGACGTAGTCGACCACGGCGCGGGCTGTCTTGGTGCGCTTCAGCGCGGATCCGGCCACGGCGTCATCGTGCCGGCCCCTGGCGCGGCTGTCCATCTCTCAATAAAAAATTGAAAATCAGAAATTGTGCGATCGGCCCCCGCGAGTTACGGTGGCCGACGGCAGCGAGCCGCCGGCGATGAGCCGACGGCAGCGAGCCGAGGGCGGCGACGACGAGGGAGGCACGTCATGGTCCAGCTGGCCGAGGGGCTGCGGGTGGTCGATGCCGACGCCCACATGACCGAGCGTCACGACCTGTTCACCGAGCGGGCGCCCAGGGGCTACGAGGACAAGGTCCCCCACGTCGAGCGCATCGACGGGGTCGACATGTGGGTCATCGACGGCAAGACCTTCGGCAAGGCCGGCTCGGGGGGCACGATCGACCCCCAGGGGCGCAAGCACCCGTTCCGCGACTCGCAGGGCGGGTCGTGGGGCATCCACGACGTCCACCCGGCGGCGTGGGACCCCGACGAGCGGATCAAGCTGATGGATCAGCTCGGCATCGACACGCAGGTCCTCTACCCGAACGCCATCGGCATCGGCGGCCAGAACCTGGTCAACTCCGTGAAGAACCTGAGCATCGTGATGCTCTGCGTCGAGCTCTACAACGACGCCATGGCCGAGGTGCAGGAGCGGTCGGGCAACCGGCTCCTGCCCATGCCGATCATGCCGGCGTGGGACATCTCGGCCTGCGTGCGCGAGGCCCAGCGCTGCGCCGAGATGGGCTTCCGGGGCGTCAACATGACCGCCGACCCGCAGGACTCGGGGTCGCCCGACCTCGGCGACCCGGCCTGGGACCCGTTCTGGGAGGTGTGCGCCGGCCTGCACCTGCCCGTGCACTTCCACATCGGCGCCAGCCAGACATCGCTGAGCTACTTCGGCACGACCTTCTGGCCGAGCCAGGACGACTACGTGAAGCCCGCCATCGGCGGCGCCTCGCTGTTCCAGAACAACTCGCGGGTCCTGCTCAACAGCGCCTACTCGGGCATGTTCGACCGGCACCCCGACCTGAAGATGGTGTCGGTCGAGAGCGGCATCGGCTGGGTGCCGTTCATGCTCGAGGCGATGGACTACGAGCTCGAGGAGAACGCCCCCGAGTACGCCCGGAAGCTGCAGAAGAAGCCGTCCGAGTACTTCCGCGACAACTGGTACGCCACGTTCTGGTTCGAGAACGGCCACGGCGACCTGCAGCACCTCATCGACACGGTCGGCGAGGACAACGTGATGTTCGAGACCGACTTCCCGCATCCGACCTGCCTGCACCCCGACCCGCTGGAGTCGGTGCGCGAGCGGGTCGGCACGCTGCGGCCCGAGACGCAGCGCAAGCTGATGGGCGGCAACGCGGCCAAGCTCTACCGGGTCTAGGCGGAGCCCCCGGGAGCCCACCCGGCCGACCGTCAGACCGAGCGTCCGCACGGAGCGCCACGTGATCCTCGACAGCGCCGCCGTCGAGCTCGACGCCGCGGCCGGGCCCGTGATCGCCTACGTCGACCCCGATGAGGTGGCGGCGTTCGCCCGGGCGCTCGACGACGGCGACCCCCGCTACCAGGACGGCACGCTGGCGCCGCCGACGTACTCGGTGACGCCGGCGCTGCCGGTCGTCCACCAGCTCCCGGGCTACCCGCCGGCGGTGGCGGCCGCCGCCCGAGCGATCGTCCACGGCGAGCACGACATGGTGCTCCACCGGCCGCTCGTTCCCGGCACCCGGATCGCCGTCACCGCCGAGCGGCTCGGCGTGGTGCCGACCAAGGCCGGCCTGGCGATCGAGCAGGTGGTGCGCGTGGTCGCCATCGGCGGCGAGGACGAGCCCGGCGGCACCGATGTCGGCACCGACGTCGGCATCGGCGGCCGCGCCGACGGGGGCCCCGGGGCCGGCCCGGGCGAGCTGCTGGTCGAGCACCACTGGGTGGCGCTGCTCGTCGGCGACGCCGCCGGGCCCGCCCGGGGGGCCGTGCCGCCCGACCACACGTTCCCGGAGGAGGCCCGGGCGCGGCCGGTCGGCACGGTGGCGCTCCCGACGACGCGCGACCAGACGTTCCGCTACGCCGGCGCCTCCGGCGACCGCAACCCGATGCACGTGAACGACGAGGTGGCCCGGCAGCGGGGCTTCCCCCGCAAGTTCAACCAGGGCCTGCTCACGCTCGGCCTCGCCGCCCGCGGGCTGGTCGGGCTGGTGGCCGGGGGCGACCCGGCACGCCTGCGCCGACTGGCCGTGCGGTTCGCAGCGCCGGCGTTCCCCGGCGACGACGTCGAGGTGACCGCCTACGAGCTGGACGGCACGCCGGAGGGCGGCGCCGCCTACGCCTTCGAGGCTCACGCCGGCGGCCGGGCGGTGCTCCGCCACGGCCGGGTCGAGGTCCGGCCGGCCCAGGACCCTGGCGCGGGCCCGGCGCCGGGCGTTCAGAGGCGTTCGAGGATCGTCCCGGTTCCCAGCCCGCCCCCGCAGCACATCGTCACCAGCCCGTAGCGGCCGCCCGACCGCTCCAGCTCGTTGACCATCTTGGTGACGAGGATGGCGCCGGTGGCGCCCAGCGGGTGGCCGAGGGCGATGGCGCCGCCGTTGACGTTGACCCGGTCGAGGTCGACGCCGAGCTCCTTGCGCCAGGCGAGGACGACCGAGGCGAACGCCTCGTTGACCTCGAACAGGTCGATGGCGTCGAGGCCGAGCCCGGTGCGGTCGAGCAGGGCTCGGGTGGCCGGGATCGGGCCGGTGAGCATCATCACGGGGTCCGAGCCCACCAGCACCGAGTCGACCACGCGGGCCCGGGGCCGGAGCCCCAGCTCGGCGGCCTTGCGGGCCGAGGCCACGAGCAGCGCCGACGCTGCGTCGGAGATCTGCGACGACGTGCCGGCGGTGTGGCGCGACGGGCGGTCGGCCTGGCGGGGGTTCGTCCGCAGGCCGGCCAGGGCCTCGAGCGTCGTGGCCCGCAGGCCCTCGTCGCGGGCGAACGGCTTGGTGCCCACGATCGCCCCGGTGTCGTCCCGCACCGGAACCTCGACGGGCACGATCTGGCCGGCGAAGCGGCCCTCGTCCCACGCGCGGGCGGCCAGGTCCTGCGACCGCTTGCCGAAGGCGTCGAGGTCCTCCCGGCTCAGGTCCCAGCGCTCGGCGATGCGCTCGGCCGCTTCGAACTGGGTGGTCAGCTCGTAGTGGTCGGTGAAGCGGCCGCCGCGGGGCTGCCCGTAGTCGGGATCCTGCGGCACGTTGGCGTGCGGCGGGATGCGGCTCATCGTCTCGACGCCGCAGGCCACCGCCACCTCGACCAGGCCGCTGGCCACGGCGGCGTGCGCCGTGGCCAGCGCGTCCTGGCTCGACCCGCACTGGGCGGTGAGCGTGACGGCCGGGACCTCGAAGGGCAGCCCGGCCATCAGCCACGCGTTGCGGGTCACGTTGGTCGACTGGTCGCCGACCTGGGTCACGGTCCCGCCGACGACGCGGCCGACGACCGCCGGGTCGATCCCGCTCCGCTCGACGAGTGCGCGGAGCACGTCGGCCAGCAGCTCGGGGGCCGACGCGGTGGCCAGCGCGCCGTTGCGCTTGCCCACCGCCGTGCGGACGGCCTCGACGATCACCACGTCGTTCGTCGGCGGGCCCGGCGTCACGACTCCGTGACCCCCACCCCGCGGAAGTCGAGCTTGCCGATCACGACCTTCACCATGTGCTCGGCGCCGACCACCTCGGGCCGGGCCAGGACCACCGTCGAGAACTGGATCAGCGGCAGGTGGATCGGGTTCTCCTGCAGGAAGGCGGAGATCTCCTGGTAGGCCGCCTCGCGCTCGTCGCTGCCGAGCGGGAGGGCGTCGGCCTCCTCGGCCATCTCGACCAGCTCGGCCGGCGGCTCGCCCAGGTTGTGGCTGCCCAGGTACGAGCGGCCGAGCGTCAGGCTCGGCTCGGGCTCGGCCAGGATCGTCCCGATGTAGGCGGCGTGGCCGCCCTCCATCCAGGTCGGGATGCCGACGGTCGGGCTCACCGGCTCGATCTCGACCTCGAGGCCGATGTCGCCGAGGGCCTGCTGGGCGATCTGGGCGATCGAGTCGTAGGGCGGGGTGGTCATCGTCAGCAGCCGCACGCTGGTGCCGTCAGCGCCGGCCTGCTCGATCAGGTCGCGGGCGGCCTCCGGATCGTAGGGATCCTCGTCGATGTCCGGGTCGAAGCCCAGGTACCCCTCGGGGAAGGGCTGGTACACCGGCGGGGCGATCCCGCCCAGCAGCTCCTCGGAGATCTCCGAGCGGTTGAGCGCCATCGACACGGCCCGGCGGACGTCCACGTCGTCGAACGGCGGCTCGTTGGTGTTGAACAGCACGCCGATCGTGATCGGGGCCAGCTCGTTGACCCAGTGGAAGCCCTCGTCCTCGAGCTCCCGCGACTGGAGGTCGAGCGGGTTGGACATGTAGCCGGCGTCGTACTCGCCGGTGCGCACGCCGTTGAGCCTTGCGTTGGCGTCGGAGACGGTGGTGATCGTGAGCCGGGACACCAAGGCGGCGTCCTCGTCCCAGTGGTCCTCCCACCGCTCGTAGACGACGTCGCCGTCGCGCTGGGCCGACACGAGCGTGAACGGCCCCGCCCCGACCGGGTGGGTGGCCAGGTCGGTGTCGAACGCGGCCGGGCTGATCATCATCCCGATGGTGTCGGCGGCCAGCGAGTAGATCAGGCCCGGGTAGGGCCGGCTCAGGTGGAAGACCACGTGGGTGTCGTCCACGGCCTCGACGGTCTCGACGGGCTCGAGCAGCGACGACACGGTCGACTCGGGGTCCTTGGCCCGCTCGATGTTGGCCACGACGGCGTCCGCGTTGAACGGCTCGCCGTCGTGGAACGTGACGTCGTCGCGCAGCTCGAACTCGACGGAGAGTCCGTCCTCCGCGACCTCGTACGAGGTGGCCAGCTGTGGCGCCACCTCGACGCTCCCGTCCTCGTCCTCGGCCAGGGTGAGCAGCCGGTCGTACACCGGCCGCATCCAGGCCGAGTCGCCCGACGCGTTGGGCGACCGATGCGGATCGAACGAGCTGTGCCCGAACGTGTGGGCGAACACGAACTCGCCGTCGCGGTCCGCCACCTCCGCCGGGTCGGCGTCGGCGTTGGCCTCGCCGCCCGCTCCGTTGCCCCCGCTGCTTCCGTCGCCCCCGCAGGCCGTGGCGACCAGCGCGAGCGACACCACCAGCGCCGTCGCGATCCGACCGAAGCGGATCCTTCTGCCCGTTGTCATGTTCCCCCTCTTGGGCCGCCCAGCGGTACTCCTGTCGGGGATCGTCTAACATGCGAACGCTCACTTTTCAAGAAGTGAGCGAACGCTCACCCAATGCGGGAGGGGGCCATGAGCACGGTCAGTAGCGACGTCTACTACGACCCGTACGACGTCGAGATCCACGCCGATCCCTACCCGGCGTTCCGACGCCTGCGCGAGGAGGCGCCGCTCTACTACAACGAGCGCTACGACTTCTACGCCCTGAGCCGGTACGCGGACGTCGAGGCCGGGTTCCGCGACCACCGTACGTTCAGCTCGGCCCGCGGCGGGGTGCTGGAGGCGGTCAAGGCCCGGTTCCAGGCGCCGAAGGGCGTGTTCATCATGGAGGACCCGCCGCTCCACACGGCGCACCGCGGGGTGCTGTCGCGCGTGTTCACGCCCAAGAAGATGAACGCGCTCGAGCCCCAGGTCCGGCAGCTGTGCGCGCAGACCCTCGACCCGCTGGTCGGGCGCGACGGCTTCGACTTCGTGGCCGACCTCGGCGCCAAGGTGCCGATGCGGGTCATCGGCATGCTGCTCGGCATCCCCGAGCAGGACCAGGAGGCGGTGCGCCGACGCGGCGACGCCCGGCTGCGGCGGGAGCCCGGCCGCCCGCTCCGCTACCGGGAGGGGCAGTTCACCGACGACGAGTTCTTCGGCGACTACATCGCCTGGCGGGCCGAGAACCCGTCGGACGACCTCATGACCGCCCTGCTCAACGTCGAGTTCGAGGACGAGACCGGCACGGTCCGGCGCCTGACCCGCGAGGAGATCCTCACGTTCGTCAACGTCCTGGCCTCGGCGGGCAACGAGACGACCAACCGGCTCATCGGCTGGATGGGCAAGGTGCTGGCCGACCACCCGGACCAGCGGCGCGACCTGGTCGAGGACCGGTCGCTCGTCCCCAACGCCGTGGAGGAGGTCCTCCGGTTCGAGCCGCCCTCGATCAACGGCTGCCGCTACGTCACCCGCGACATCGAGCTGTACGGCCAGGTCGTGCCGGCCGGGAGCGCCATGATGCTGCTGCGGGGCGCGGCCAACCGCGACCATCGGGCCTTCCCGCCCGACGGCGACGTGTTCGACATCCGCCGGTCCGGCATCCAGCACCTCACGTTCGGCTACGGCATCCACTTCTGCCTGGGTGCGGCGCTGGCCCGGATGGAGGCGCGCGTCGTGCTCGACGAGGTGCTCACCCGGTTCCCCGAGTGGGAGGTCGATGTCGACCGGGCCCGGCTCGACACGTCGGTCGTGCGGGGCTGGGCGACGCTCCCGGTCTCGGTCGGCTGACCGCGGTTGGCCCGGCGCTCCTGCGGCCGGGCCGGCCCCCGACGACCGGGGAGCCGGACCGCTCACGAGAACGCCGGGATCACCTCGCGCTCGAACAGGCGGAGGCTCGACCACGCCAACTCGGGTGGCATGCCGCCGCACAGCGGGTGGAAGAGGGCGAACGGGAACGGCGCCTCTTTGAGCTCCGTCACGAGCTCCTCGGGCGTGAGCACGGCGTACGACCCCGACGCCCGCAGCTCGGCGAGGTCGGCCATGGCGTGGTACGGCGAGCCCACGTCCTTGTCGGCCTGCCAGGCGCCGTAGGCGTTGGTCTCGTGGAGGAAGTAGGGGCCCATCTCCTCCCAGCCCCGCTCCGGGTCCTCGGCGAGGGCCACGGTCCGGTTCTTGCCGATCGGGCAGGGGCCGGGGTCGGGCCGGCCGAGCTTCTGGACCTCGTCGCGGTAGGCGTCCCACACGTCCGGGATCGACGGGAGGAAGCCGTCGGCGATGTGCGCCGCCCGCCGGGCCGCGGCCTCGCTGCTGCCGCCGAGCGTGAGGGTGGGGCCGCCCGGGCGGTAGGGCGGCGGCGTGACCTGGACCGTCCGGCCCCGGTACTCGAACGGCTCCCCGGTGAAGGCGGCTTTGAGCGTCTTCACGACCTCGGTCACCCGCTTGGGCCGCTCGCTCATCGGCACGTCGAACATGGCGAACTCGTCGGGCACGTACCCGGCGCCGATGATCAGGTCGACGCGGCCGCGGCTGAGGTGGTCCAGGACAACCAGGTCCTCGGCCAGGCGCAGCGGGTCGTAGAACGGCGCGATCAGCGCGGCGACGGTGAACCGCACGTTCGTGGTGCGGGCCGCCATGGCCGCCAGCATGGTCAGCGGGCTCGGCAGGTAGCCGTCGGCCGACCCGTGGTGCTCGGACACCGCGATGGACACGCAGCCCCGCTCGTCGGCCCACTCGGCCATCTCGAGCGCGGCGGCGTAGCGGTCGGCGTGGGTGGTGCCCGCCTGGGGCGGGTTCCGGAAGTCGAAACGCAAGCCGAAGAGCAAGCTCATCGGGCCGGGACCGTACCAATCCCGATGTGCGAGCGCTCACTCTCCACGCGCGTCGCGTGGCGCCCTCCCTCCGGACCGCGCGGGGCGCGCGGTCGGGCCGCGGGTGCCGTGTCGAACGGCCAGGTCGGCACTGGTCAATAGCTCCGGGGCAGGCCCATGACGTTCTGGGCGATGTAGTTGAGCGACATCTCCTGGCTGACCGGGGCCAGGCGGTGGAGTCGGGCCTCGCGCCAGTACCGCTCGACGTGGTACTCGACCGCGTACCCCATGCCACCCAGCGTCTGGACGGCCCGGTCGGCGGCGTAGAAGCCGGCCTCGGCGGCCAGGAACTTGGCGACGTTGGCGGCCTCGCCGGCCTCCTCGCCCCGGTCGTAGCGCCGGGCGGCGTCGAGCGCGGCCAGCCAGGCGGCCCGCAGCTGGGCGTGGGCCGTGGCCAGCGGGTGGCTGATGGCCTGGTTGGCGCCGATGGGCCGGTCGAAGACGATGCGCTCCTTGGCGTAGGCGGTGGCCCGGCGCAGGGCGGCCTGGCCGATGCCGATGGCCTCGGCGGCCAGCAGGATGCGCTCGGGGTTGAGGCCGTGGAGCAGCAGCTTGAACCCCTGGCCCTCCTCGCCGACCAGCCGCCAGCCCTCGACGGGCAGGTCGTCGTACACGACCTCGCACGACGCCACCGCGTTGCGCCCCAGCTTGGGTATGGGCGTGATCGTGACGTAGTCGGGGTCGAGATCGGCCAGGAACAGGCTGAGCCCCTTCAGCCCCCGCTCGGCGTCGGGGTCGGTGCGGGCCAGCAGCAGCACGACCTCGGACTCGAGCGCCTTGGTGGTCCACACCTTGCGGCCCCGGATCCGCCAGCCGTCGCCGTCGCGGATGGCCCGGGTCGAGACCTTGGCCGTGTCGGTGCCGGCGTCGGGCTCGGTGACGCCGAAGGCGACGTGGAGGTCGCCGCGGGCGGCCCGGGGCAGGAAGGTCTGCTTGAGCCGCTCGTTGCCGAACTTCACGATCGGGTTCAGGCCGAACACGGTCAAGTGCAGCGCCGAGCAGCCGTTCATGGCGGCGCCGCTGGCCGCGATCGTGTTGAGCATCACCGCCGCCTCGGTGATGCCCCGGCCGCCGCCCCCGAACTCCTCGGGGATGGCGATGCCCACCCATCCGCCGGCGGCCAGGTCGTTGTAGAAGTCCCACGGGAACTCGTGCGCCGCGTCGCGCTCCGACCAGTAGGCGTCGTCGTACTTGGCGCAGACGGCGGCGACCCCGTCCCGGATGAGGTCGAGGTCACCGGGGCCGGACTCCAGCTGGCTCATCCCCGGCAGTCTAGGAACCGCCCCGGAGCCATGTCGATGTCGATGTCAAGTTCAGGTTGAGGCTGGGGAGCGGGGTAGGGTCGAAGAGATGGACCTGGAGGAGTTCCGGTCGGGGCTGGACGCGTGGCTCGACGAGAACGCCGCCGCCCTGGCGCGCGACCACGACGGCCTGCCGACGCTCGACCAGGAGATGGCCCAGATCGCCAAGGTCAAGCGCCTCGCCTACGACGCCGGCTGGATCCGGTACGGCTGGCCCGAGCGGGTCGGCGGCCTGGGCGGGTCGTCGCTGCTGCGGGGCTACCTGGCCGAGGCGGTCACCGCCCGCGACCTGGTCGACCCGGGCCTGTTCTCGATGACCGAGGTCCTCGCGCCGACGATGATCGACTACGCCCGGCCCGAGCTGGCCGCCGAGATGGTCCCCCGCCTCCTGCGCGGCGACGAGACCTGGTGCCAGGGCTTCTCCGAGCCGGGCACGGGCAGCAACCTCGCCTCGCTGTCGTGCCGGGCCACCCGCACGGACGACGGCTGGGTGGTCAACGGCCAGAAGGTGTGGACCAGCCTGGCCCAGTACGCCCAGCGCTGCGTGCTCCTGACCCGCACGGGCACGCCCGAGTCGGCGCATCGGGGCATCACCGCTCTGTTCGTCGACATGGACAGCCCGGGCATCACGATCCGGCCCATCGTCACCATCCACGGTCGCGAGGAGTTCTGCGAGGTCTTCTTCGACGACGTCGTCGTGCCGGCCGACCGGACGCTGGGGGAGGAGGGCCAGGGCTGGGCCGTGGCCATGGACCTCCTGCCGTTCGAGCGGTCCACGGCGCTGTGGCAGCGGGGCGCCTTCCTGTACCGGCGGCTCGACGAGCTGGTGGCGACGGCGCCCGAGTCCCTGACCCCGGACCAGGTCGGCGAGGTGTTCCTGGCGCTCTACGGGTTCCGGGCGCGCTCGCTGGCCACCCAGCACCGGTTGGCGTCCGGCGAGCGGCTGGGCCCCGAGACGTCGGTCGACAAGGTGCTGCTGGCCACCGCCGAGCAGGCGGTGTTCGACGCCGCGGCCGACGCCCTCGCCGACCACGTGATGTTCGGCGACGACGGTGACGCCCCCCGGTGGCGGGCCGAGTACCTGTACTCGCGGGCCGCCACCATCTACGGCGGCAGCGCCGAGATCCAGCGCAACATCATCGCCCGCAAGCTCCTCGACCTGGGGGCCGACCGATGACCGGGGGAACGGCCGGCGGGATGACGCCCGGCGGCATGGACCGCGACGAGCGCGAGCTGTTCGCCAAGAGCGTCCAGCACGCCACCGCCAACCACACCGGCGCCGCCCTCGACGCCGCGCTGGCCGACCTGGGCTGGCTCGACGCCCTGGCCGCCGACCGCCGTACCGCGGTGGCCGTGCTGTTCGAGCACCAGGGGGCGGCCAACGCCACGTCGTCGGCGCTCGGGCTCGTCGTGGCGGCCACCCTCGGCGCCGGGCCCGACCCCGGCGTCGGGGTGGTGCTGCCCGCCGCCGGGGCCTGGGGCCCGCCCGGGCGGGCCCGTGGCGACACGCTGACCGTCCGGGGCCTGGGTCTGGCCGGTCTGGCCGACCGTGCCGAGGCGCTGGTCGTGGCGGCGCCCGACGGGTCGGGCGGCCCGACCGCCGTCCGGGTGCGGGTCGCCGACCTGGCGCTGCGTCCCATCGGCGGGCTCGACCCGGCGCTGGGGCTGATGGAGGTCACCGGCGAGGGCGTGCCGGCCGGGGAGCGGTTCGACCCGGGCGCGGAGGCGTGGGAGGCCGCGGTGGCCGCCGGCCGCCTGGCCCTCGCCCACGAGATCCTGGGGGCCTCCCGGTCGATGCTGCGCCTGGCCCGCGACCACGCCACCGAGCGCATCCAGTTCGGCCGGCCGATCGCCTCCTTCCAGGCCGTCCGCCACCGGCTGGCCGAGGCGTTCGTGGCCCTGGAGGCGGCCGAGGCGGCGTTGGACGCCGGCTGGCGTGACGGCTCGCCCCGCGGCGCCGCTCTGGCCAAGGCGCTGGTCGGCGTCGGCGCCCGCACGACCGCCGGCCACGCCCAGCAGGTCCTGGCGGGCATCGGCTTCACCACCGAGCACGGCTTCCACCACCACATGCGGCGCGCCCGGGTGCTCGACCAGCTGCTGGGCTCGGCCAAGACGCTCACCCGCCAGCTGGGCGAGGACCTGTTGCGGGCCCGGCGGCTGCCCGCCCTCCTGCCGCTCTGACGGGTCGTTGGGCCCCCGGCGGGGTGCCCGGCCGGGCCGGCGGCGGGTCAGTCGACGATCTCGACGATCGTGCCCGGCGGGACGTCGAGCGCGTCGACCGTCCGCCGGACGGCGTGGTCGACGTGGACCCGGGGCGGCGGGGCGTCCTCGGCCCGGGCGTACCAGGTGTCCGGCCCATAGAGCATCCCGTAGCGCAGGATCACGCCGCCGGCGTCGAGCACGAGCCGCTCGTGCTCCTCGGTGCCGGCCGGGAAGGCCGTGCTCTGCGCCACCGTCCTGACGTCGCCGGCGGCCGCCAGCAGGTTGCGGGTGCCCTCGGTGCGGATGCGTCGGTTGGCCGGCCGGGCGGCCTCCAGCTGGGCGACGTCGTCGGGCAGGTCGGTGAGCTGGTGGACGACGAGGTCGGGCTCGAAAGCTCGTACGGCCGCGGCCAGGGCGGCGGCGTCGTAGACGTCGCACACCACCGGCTGGGCGCCGAGCTCCTCCACCACCTGGGGCCGGGAGCGGGTCAGGCCGGCCACCTCGTGGCCGGCGCCGATCAGCCGCGGGACGAGCCGCGTCCCGATGACCCCGCTGGCCCCAGCGACGAAGATCCTCATCCGTGGCCTCCGGGCGTGGTGCCCGCCGACCCGGCGGCGGGCGCGACCACCTCGACCGGCACGACGTGGGCGATGTCGGCCGAGCTGCGGCCGACGTGCAGGCGGTAGGTGCCCGGGTCGACCTGCCAGCCGGGCTCGCGGCGGGCGCCGCCCTTCGAGACCGGCAGATCGGCCATCCGGCGCTTGACCTCGTCGCGGTCGGGCTGGCCCGGGTCCCAGTAGGCGAACGCCCGGTCGTCGAGCTCGAGGCGGACCGTGGTCGACTCGCCCGGGTCCAGCCAGGCCTTGGCGAACGCCTTGAGCTCCTTGGGCGGGCGGACGAGCCGGCTCTCGGCCGGGGCCACGTAGCACTGGACGACCTCGGCGCCCCGCCGGTCGCCGGTGTTGGTCACCGGGACCTCGACGGCGAGCCGGTCGCCGGGGGTGAAGGTCGGCGACGAGAGCGCGGGCGGGCCCAGCGTGAACGTCGTGTACGAGAGGCCGTGGCCGAACGGGAACCGGGTCGGGATGCGCCGGGCCTCGTACCACCGGTAGCCCATGAGCACGCCCTCGCCGTAGCGGACCACCCCGTTCTCGCCGGGGAAGTTGCCGTACGACGGGTTGTGCTCCAGCCGCAGGGGCAAAGTCGTCGGCAGGCGCCCGGCCGGCTCGGCCGCGCCGAACAGCACGTCGGCCAGCCCGCCGGCCATCTCCTGCCCGCCGAACCAGACCTGGAGCACGGCGCGGGCGTCGGGGGCCCAGTCCATGGTCACGGGCGCCCCGGCGTTGACGACCACGACCGTGTCGGGGTTGGCGGCCAGCACGCGCCGCACCAGCTCGTCCTGGTCGCCCGGCAGGTCCATCGACCGGCGGTCGTGGCCCTCCGACTCCCAGTCGCCGTTGGTGCCCACGACCAGCACGACGGCGTCGGCCTCGGCGGCGGCCGCCACCGCCCGGTCCATCAGGTCGGGGGGCTCGGGGCGGCGGCAGCCGACCTTGACCGCGCTCAGGCCGGGCCGCGACCCGGCCGAGTGCTCGACCACCACGTTGACGGTCCGGCCGGCCTCCAGCTCGACCGGCGCCTCGACCTCCACGCTGCCGAACCCGTAGAAGGCGTCGCCCCGGGGCGGCGGGTCCGCCATCCCGTCGATGACGACGGTGTCATCGACGCTGAGGCGCGCCCGCCCCGCTTGGATGAGCGTGAACACGTAGGTGCCGCTCTCGGCGGGCGTGAACCGCGTCCGCGCCACGAACGACCAGCCGGCCCGGGGGAGCAGCGGTGACGGCGGCGTCATGAACACCAGGTCGCCCGTCGGCAGCCGCTCCTCGTGGACGACCTCGCCGGCCAGCCCGTCCTCGGCGTGGAACGCCAGGTCGAAGCCGGGCTGGCCGTCGCTGGGGCGGGCGGTCTGCGAGCCGCCGAGCGACGGCGTCGTCTTCCGGTTCTCACAGCCCCGCTCGTGGCGGATCTCGACCTCGTCGCCCACCAGCGTCCGCAGGGCCTGGAGCGGCGTCGTGCGGTAGTGAGCCCGCAGCGACGCCGAGCCGCCCCCCATGATCACGGCCCGGTCCGCGTTGGGGCCGATCACGGCCAGGGTCCGCAGCCGCGACCGGTCGAACGGGAGCAGCCCGTCGTTGGCCAGCAGCACCATCGACTCGGTGGCGGCACGCCGGGCGAGCGCCCGGTCCTCCGGCCGGTCCTCGGAGCGCTCGTCGGCCTCGGTGGCGTCGACCGGGTCGCCGAGCGCGCCGATGCGGTCGTACACGCGGAGCAGGCGGGTGACCTGGGCGTCGACCACGGCCTCGTCGACCTTGCCGGCCCGCACGGCCTCGGCCAGTGCCGGGCCGAACGCCCGGGGCGGGCCGGGCATCTCCAGGTCGACGCCGGCCGCGGCCGAGGCCGCCGTGTCGACCATCCCGAACCAGTCGGTGACGACCAGCCCCTCGAAGCCCCACTCGCCCCGGACCAGGTCGCGCAAGAGCTCGGCCCTCTCGGTCACCCACCGGCCGTTGAGCCGGTTGTAGGCGGTCATGAGGCCCAGCGCCCCGCCCTCGCGGATGGCGAGCTCGAACGGGACCAGGTACAGCTCGCGCAACGCCCGCTCGTCGACCTCGGAGCTGATCGAGTGCCGCTCGAACTCCGCGTCGTTGGCGACGAAGTGCTTGACCGTGGTGGCGACGCCCTGCGCCTGGGCGCCCCGGATGAAGGCGGCGGCCAGCTTGCCCGACAGCAGCGGGTCCTCGGAGTAGCACTCGAAGTTGCGTCCGGCCAGGGGCGAGCGGTGGAGGTTGACCGTCGGGGCGAGCAGCACGCGGGCCGACTTGGTGCGGACCTGCCGACCGAGCAGGGCGCCGACCTCCTCCAGCAGCGGCGGGTTCCAGGTGGCGCCCAGCGCCGAGCCGCACGGCAGGCAGACGGAGGTCGGGCCGGCCGTGCCCATGACCGTGCCGCGCGCCCCGCTGGGGCCGTCGATGAGCCAGACCTTGGGGATGCCGAGGCGGGGCACCGCCGGGGTCGACCACATGTCGACGCCCGCCGTGAGGGCCGCCTTCTCGTCGAGCGTGAGCTGCTCGACGAGCCGGGGGATGTCGGTGGTGCCGGTCACGCCGGGCATCGAAGCCGGTGCCGGCGTACCCTGCAAGTGGCGTGCAAAAACCGCTTCGTCCAGGGGGTCGGGCCGTGACCAGCCGCGACGACGAGAGCCCGTTCGGTTTCTCCGGGATCAACCACTTGGCGCTCGTGTGCCGGGACATGGCCCGGACCGTCGACTTCTACCAGGGCGTGCTGGGCATGCCGCTGGTGAAGACGATCGAGCTGCCCGACGGCATGGGCCAGCACTTCTCCTTCGACTGCGGCGGCGGCAACCTGCTGGCGTTCTTCTGGTTCCCGGAGGCGCCCGGTCCCGCCCGGGCGTCACCGCCCCGGCGGCCCGGCCGGACACGGGCGACATCACGAGCGCGGTGGGGTCCATGAACCACGTGGCGCTGTCGGTGCCCGCCGAGCGGATCGAGGAGTGCCGCCAGCGGCTGCTCGACGCCGGCGTGCCGTGCAGCGTGGTCGTCAACCACGACGACAGCGAGTACGGCGTGGCCGAGGAGATGCACCCCGGCGTGTTCGTGCGGTCGGTCTACTTCTCCGACCCCGACGGGATCCTGCTCGAGCTGGCCGCCACGGTCCGGGAGTTCGGGCCGGAGGACGTGGCCCACGAGCCGGCGTCCGCCCGCGACCGGGTTGGCGATGGTCTCGGCGGCGGTGTCGGCAGCGGGTCGTGACGGCCGGCGGGAGGAGGGTGGCGCCGTCCACCCGCTCCGTGACGAATCTGTGACGAGAGTCACTCAGCGTGGTCGGACCATCCACCACCTGCTCGCGCTGCTTCCCTAGGGTGGTTTCCTGGCCAGAGCAGTGCGTTGCCGCCGCCCGGCGCGCGCGAACACGACTAGGGTTTGGCGTACCGGCGCCGGTGGGATTTCTGGTCACGCGCCGCGACCAGGGTCTTCGTCCGTCGCCGGGCTTGGGAGTCGGGATCGGTCACCCGCCCGCGTGGCGGGTGTTTCGCCACCTCAGCCGGGGCGGCCGGGTGGTGCCGGCCGGCCCACGGTCCGCCAGTGAACAGGGAATGGGAGCATGGTGCGGTTGGGGCGAGCAGGGGCGTGTGACGAAGCGGGCGGGTCGTCGGCACGCTCCGTCGTCATGGCGCGCCGCGGTGTTCCCCGTTCCGTAACGTTCGGGCCGCACAGATCGTCCAGAGCCCGCCGGGGGCGCCGTGCACGCTGACGCCCCCAGAGCCACGCCCCGGGCCGCGGAGGCAGCGCGGGGCCGCGGGCGCGCCGGCGGCCCGACCCCGCCCGGCGTCGACCTTGTGGCCGACCCCGTCCTCGACTGGCTGGCCGCGTCGCCGTCCGCCGCCGCCCGCGAGGCCGCCGACGCCGTGCGCCGGGCGCAGCGGGCGATCGCCACCCGCGACCCCGACCGGGTCCTGATCGTCCAGGGCGGCCTCGGCACCGGCCGCACGCTGGTGGGGCTCCAGCGGGTGGCCTGGCTGCTGGCGGGCGGGCCGGGCCGGGCCGACGGCGCCCACGACGGGGCCGGGGCGGGCGCTGTGGGTGCGGCGGGGTCCGAGGGCGCGGTCGGGGTCGGCGGGGCGCGCAACGGCGCCGGCCGACCCGACGGGTCAGGCCGGCCGCTCGAGCCCAGCGACGTCCTGATCATCGGGCCGCACGCCACGTTCGTTCGCTACCTGGCCACCGTCGTCCCCGCCTACGCCGACCAGGGGCCGGTCCGGCTGCCGATCACCGCGCTCGGTCCCCGGGTGCGGGTGACCCGCATCGACCCGCCGCCGCTGCGTCGGCTCAAGGGCGACCGGCGGATGCTCCGGGTCATCGTCGCCGCGCTCCGCAACCGGCAGCGGGTCGACCAGGGGCCGATCGAGCTGCGGATCGACGGCCGCATCGTCCGGGTCGACGGGTCCCGCATCGCCGCCCGGGCCCGCCAGCTCGGCGGGCGCCCCCACAACGAGGCCGGGCGCGACCTGCGGTCCTTCCTCATCGACGAGCTGCGGGCCCTGACCGCCCGGGGCGTGCGGGGCCTCGAGGCCAGCGCCCGCAACGAGCTGGCCCGGGCCGTCGACGCCTACCTCGAGCACGCCTGGCCCACCCTGACCCCGCAGGCGTTCCTCGTCGACCTGCTGTCGACGCCCCGCCAGCTCACGGCGGCCGCCGCCGGCCTGCTCAACGACGACGAGATCGAGATGCTGGCCATCCCCGAGGGGACCCGGGTCGGGGCGTGGCAGTGGTCGGCCGAGGACGTGCCCTTGCTCGACGCGGCCGACGTGCTCCTCAACGGGCCGCCCGCCACCTACCGGCACATCGTGGTCGACGAAGCGCAGGACCTGTCGCCCATGCAGCTCGAGTCGGTCCGGCGCCGGTCGAGGACCGGTGCGATGACCCTGCTCGGCGATCTGGCCCAGGGCACCAGCCCATGGGCGCACCACTCGTGGGACGAGGTGGCGCTGCACGTGCGGCGCGACCGGGTCCCGACCGAGGTGGTCGAGCTCGACCTCGACTACCGGCTGCCTGCCCACGTGCACGAGGTGGCCGCCCGGCTGCTCGACGTGGTGGCGCCCGGCCGGCCGGTGCCCCGGCCGGTGCGGGGGCTCGACCGCGGGTCGCGGGGCTCGGGGGCGGGCTCCGCCGGCGCCGCCATCGACGTCGTCGAGGCCTCGGTCGACATCGCCGAGGCCGTCATCAAGACCGTCAAGGACCTGCTGGCCGCCGTGGGCCCCGACGGGGTCGTCGGCGTGATCGTGGCCGCCCGCCAGCGGGCCCGCGTGGCCGCCGCCCTCGAGCGGGCCGGGCTCCACTGGTCGCCCGAGCTGCGGGGCGGCCCGGCGCCGGTGCTGCTGCTGTCGCCGGCGGCCGCCAAGGGCCTCGAGGTCGACGCGGCCGTGGTGGTCGAGCCCGAGCGGATCGTCGGCGAGTCCGAGCACGGGCTGCGGGCCCTGCTGGTCGCCATCACCCGGGGGACCCAGCGCCTGGCGCTCGTCCACCAGGAGCGCCTGCCGGCCGAGCTGGGGTCGCTCGACCCGCCGGCGCTGCCCGAGGTGGAGGCGGAGCCCGAGCCGGGGCTGGCGGCCGCGCCCGAGCCGGAGCTGGCGGCCGACGCCGGGCCCGAGCTGGCGGCGTCGGTGGCGCCGGAGCCCGGCGCCGAGCCGCCGGCGTGGGGGGCGTCGCCGTCCGAGCCGGCCGTGTCGGTCAAGCCCGGTGCCGAGTCGGAGCGGGCGGCCTCGCCGTCCGGGGCGTCGGTCGAGTCCCCATCGGCGTCGGGGGCGTCGCCGTCCGAGCTGGCCGTGTCGGTCGAGCCCGGTGCCGAGTCGGAGCGGGCGGCCTCGCCGTCTGGGGCGCCACCCGAGTCCGACGTCGGGTCGGCCTCTCCGGCCCGGCCGGGCGACCCCCCGTCGGGGGCTTCGCCGGAGCCGACGGCCGCGCCCGCAGGGCGGGCGCCCGAGCGGCCGTCCGGCGGGCCGCGGTCGGAGGCGCCGCCGTCGCGGCCGGGGTCCCGGCCGTCCGAGCGGCCGGAGCGCCCCGATCGGCCGCCGTTCGACCACCGTGCGGGCCGGGCCCGTCGGCCGCTGGCCAACCCGTCCGGCTCGGGCCGGGCCGAGGCGGCGCCGACGGGCCGCGCCGCCCGCCCCGTGGACCCCCGCCGGGATCCGGAGCAGGTCGAGCCGCCCCGGGCCCGCCGGGCCGCCCGCCGCCAGGCCATCGGCCGCGACGCGCCCCCGCCGGACCGCCGCGAGCGCCGCCCCCGCCCCGACCGCTCGGCCGAGCGCACCGCGCCGGCTGCGTCCCCGCCGCCGGCTCCGGGCGGTGGGAGCCCCGAGCCCGCGGCCCCGCCGCCGGCCGACCAGCCGGTGATCGGCGGCAGCGGCGGCCCGGAGACCGCCTCGCCCCTCGTCGACACGCCGGCGTTCGGCACGGGCGCCGCCGGGGTGCGCCCTCCGTCCGGGGAGCGCTCCCCGGAGCCGCCGCCCGCGCCCCGACCCGCCCGCAACCCCGGGGGCCTGACCTACGACGAGGTCCCAGCCGACCCGCCGCCCCTGGGGGCGCCGGTCGCCCTGGGCCCGTCCCCGATCGGCGGCTCGCCGCCAACGCCCGTCGACGCCGCGCCCGATCCGGCGGCCGTCGACCTCGACGGCCCGTTGCGCCCCGACGTCGGGCCCGGCGACCGGCAGGCGGCGGAGCCCGCCGAGCCGCCGCCTGCGCCCGCGACCGGCGCCCCGGCCGACCCGAACGGCGGAGCGCCGGCCGGCCCACCGCCGTCGTCCGCCGCGTCCGTGGGGCCTGGTGCTGAGGCTTCGCCGGCGTTGCCGTCTGGTGGGCCTGCGGTGGACCGGCCCGAGCCGTCGCGTCCTTCGCCGGGTGCGCCGTCGCCCGCGCCGGCTGCCCAGGGGTCGCCCGCCGCGCCGGACCGGCCGCAGCCTGCGCCGCCCGGCGCGCGGTCGCCCGAGAGTCCACCGTCGTCACCGCCTGTGCCGCCGTCTGCGGCCGAGGCGCCGGGTCGCACGCAGTCGGCCGAGCCCTCGCCCGCACCGGCTGCCCAGGGTCCGACCGCCCCGCCGCCCGCACCACCCGGTGCGGCGGCGCCGGACCGGCCACCGTCGTCCCAGCCCATGCCGCCGTCTGCGGCTGCCCAGGGCCCGTCAGGCTCGCCGAGCGCCACGCGCCCGCCGTCTGCGGCCGCGGCCCCGGGCGGTTCGCAGCCGCGTCAGCCCTCGTCGACGTCGTCCCCCGCCTCGCCCGCTGAGGCGGGCGCCGCCGTCCCGTCGCCAGGTGGGCAGCCACCGCAGTCGGCGCCACCCGCCCCACCCGGTGCGCAGCCGGACCGCCCGCCGACCTCGCCGGGTGCGCCGTCGCCCGCGCCGGCCGACCGGGGGGCTGCGGGCGTGTCCAACGTGCGGCACCCCGCGTCGCCTGGTGCGGGGTCGCCGGCCGGCCCGGCGTCGCCGCCTGCGCCCCCGGCCCCGGGCGAGCAGGGGCAGCCCTGGCTGCCGCCGTCGTCGCCACCGCAGCCCGCCCCGGCGCCCGCAGAGCCGGCGCGGGGCGGCCCGGCGGGCCAGCCACCGTCCCCGCCGCCGGCGCCCGCCGAGTCCGGCGCCGGCCAGCCGCCCGGGCCGGCGGACGACGCACCGCAGCTCTCCTTCCGGAGCGACCGGGCCCCCGGCCCCGCCGAGCGCCGGGCCGGCCCGGTCGAGCGGCCGCCGGCGGGCCCGCCCCCGGCTCTCGCCGGCGCGGCGCCCGACGCCGCGCCCAGCCCCACCGACACGACCCCCGCGTCCCGGCCCGAGCCCCCGGGTCCGGGCGCTCCGCCCCCTGCGCCGGCGTCGGCCTCCGCACCCGGAGACCCGGCGGCGGATCGCACCGAGATCATGTCCGCCCCGCCGCCGGCCCCCTCGGACGGCGAGAACACGGAGATCATGTCTGCCACCTCGGAGCACACGTCCGACCGGACGGAGGTCATGCCGGCCATCCCGTCGAGCCCCGACTACGTGGGCGGCCCGCCCCCGAGCGGCCCGCCGAGCGCGGACCGTCGGCGGCCGACGGAGGTGACGGCCGACCGGCCGGACCCGGCGCGCCCTGCCGGCCCCCAGCCGCCGGCACCGCCCGGACCGACGAGCGGCGATCAGTGGCCGGCCCCCAGCCCGGCCGACCGGGCGCCGGCTCCGCCCGTCAGCGGCGACCAGTGGCCGGCGGTCGGGTCGACGCCCCAGCCCCCGGCGCCGCCGGCGAGCCACGACGTGCCGCCCGGGCCACCGAGCCCGACCGGGGGTTCGCCGTCCGTCGGCGACCACGTGAGCGGCGACCAGTGGCCGGCCCCGCCCGCTGGACCCGCCGGCTCCGGTGCGGCGTCCGTGAGCGGGGACGCCTGGCCCGCGCCCGCCGGCCGCCCGAACCCGGGGCGGGGCGAGGCTCCGGCCGCCTCGCCGGCCGGCCCCGGCTCGCCCGCGGGCCTCGGCGGTGGCCCGATGAGCGGCGATGCCTGGCCGGCGGTCGGCCGTGCGGGGGCGGGGCCGGCGGCGGAAGCTTCCTCCGCGTCGCCGCCCGCCGCCGGTGCCCCGCCCGTGAGCGGCGATGCCTGGCCGGCGCCCGCCGGTGCTGCCGGTGGGCCCGTGCGCGACGCCCGCGGGGAGGTCCGCGGCGAGAGCCCGCCGGCGTCGCCGGAGGCCCAGGGGCGCGCCCCTGCGAGCAGCGACCGCTGGCCCGCGGCCGGTGATCCGGCGACCCGGATGCCGAGCGGCGACACCTGGCCGGCGGGCGGTCGCGAAGAGCGTGATCTCGCCAGCCGGCCGACGACGTCGCCCGCGCCCCCGGTGGCCGACGGGCCGCCGGTCCCGGGCGATCGTCCGCCGGTCCCCGACGATCGTCCGCCGGCGCCGAGCCGGCCGGCGAGGTCCGAGTCGGATCCGGCGAGCGGCGACCGCTGGTCCGCGGCGGGGCGGCCCGGGCCGGCCACGCCGCCCGGCGGTCCGGTGAGCGGTGAGAGCTGGCCGGCAGTGGCTGGGCAGGAGCCCGGCACCCGCGGTCCGGCGACCACGGGCGGCCGTGCACCCGAGCCGGGACGGCCGGCCCGTCCGACGCATCCGACGTCTCCGACCCCTCCGACGCCGACCGGCGAGCCGGTGACGGGCGACGCCTGGCCGGCCGCGGGCGGGGACGTCCAGCGGGGGAGCGGCGCGCCGTCCAGACCGCCGGCCGCCGGCCCCGCCGGCGGCGCGCCCACCGATGAGGGCCGACGGGCCGAGCGCGGGCGCCGTCCGGCCGGCCCGCCGCCGGAGCCGCGCCCGGCCTCCGGTCCGATGAGCGGCGACGCCTGGCCCGCCGTGCGGATCGGCAGCGGGCCGCCGGCGCCGCCCGAGCCGGTGTCGAGCGGCGACGCCTGGCCGCCGGCCGTGCTCGGGCCCGACGAGCCGACGAACGAGCTGCCGGCCCTCGAGGCCGGGCTGCTGGGTCCGTTCCCGCCAGTGCCGCCCCCGCCGTCCCGGGGCCAGGGCGAGTCGCCGCCGACGGGCGAGCCCCCGGGCCCGAGCCCGAACCCGAGGACGTCGGACGGCGAGACCGTGGCCGGCGACGCCTCGTGGGGCGAGCCGGTCTGGAACGACTCGGCGACCGACGACCCGCCGACGCCGGCGGTCGACTGGCGCAAGTCCATCCCCCGGGAGTTCGTCGCCCGCTCCTCGGCGTCGAAGCTGCGCCGCGACCCGAGCGCGGCGGGGGACACCGGCGAGCGCCCGGCGCCCCCGGCCGCGTCGGCCTCGGCGGGGCCGGCGAGCCCGGCCGCCGCGGGCGGCCTCAACGGCGTCAACGGCAACCCCAGCCGGCGGGATCCCCGGACCGGCGCCGACGACGGCGAGCGGCGCCGCGCCCGGACGCCCGCCGGCCCGGCCGGGTCCTCGGGGGACGCCGACCTGCCACCCCCGGCCGACGATGGACCCTGGAACGAGCTGGACCGCGAGATCGCCCGCGCCCTGGCGGCCACGCTGGCAGGGAAGCTGTCGCGCTACGTGACGGGCCCGATCCTGCCGCTGGTGGCCGACGAGCTGGCCCGCCTGCTCGGCAGCCGCTCGGCCCAGTCCCGCCAGGGCGACGCTCCCGCCCCCGCCGAGGACACCCGACCTCCGACCGACAACCCCTGACCTCCGATCGCCCGGCACCGCTGGGCGACGACCACCTGAGCCAGGCTGCTCGCCGGAACCGCCGGGGCGGGCCAGGCGGTGTCGGCGGTGGGTGGGGTCTGCGCCCCGGCTCGTCGTCGGGGCCGGCCATGCGGTCGGCTGTGACGGTCGTGCAGCGGCACAGGAGGTGCCGTTGTCCTGGTTGGTCTCCCCGCGCCGCCGCAGCTCGGTGGCGACTCGTTCGCCCGTCAGCGGGTCCAACCAGGCCGTTGAGCGCCCGGTTGCCCCGGAACGGATGGGACACGTGCGCGGGGCGGCGCGGTCGGCGGCCGCTTGGTCTTCGGCGCCGTCTTCGCCGACGACCGATTGCCGGTGGAACAGACGTTCGCCCGTCGATTTGGGCACTGGTCCCGACTCCACCGACCGTTCGTCGCAAGCTCCTTGACTTGTTTCCGACGCGCGTGTAGAGATTTCCGGGTACCGCATCGAGCAGGTCCCGCCCGTGGGCGTGTCGGCGACAAGGTCGGGGGCGAGCTCGCCAGCGTGATGGTTGCTAGGGGGAGGCCATGCCAACGCTCGGGTCAGCTCTCGCGAGTGCACGGGCCACCGGGGCGGGGCGGTTCGGCAGGCTCCTCGACGGCCCGACCCAACTCGACGTGTGCTTCTCGCCGCGGGCGCGACGCCTGGGCGTCCTCTACGTTTGCCTCACCATTCCGTGGGTCACCGCGGTGTCGGCATGGGCGAGTGGGCCGCGCGCTTACATCCTCGTCTTCGTCATCCTGGCCAGCGGCTCCTTCACTACGCCGGCCCTGGTCGTCACCGCGATGGGCCTGCGCCGGGTGCCGGAGTCCGATCGGATCTGGGCCCGGTCGTGGTTCGCCGGCCTCGTCCTGACCTACGCGGCGGGCCTCGCCATGCTCGCCGGCCTGGCGACGGGCTGGCGGCTGGGCAACGCCTTCGGCGGGCCGCTCGTGATGGTCATCTCGGGGCTCTACATCACGACGATCATGGGCATGGTCCGGTCGAGGTCAGGGCGCCTGGCCATGACGGTCGACGTGCTCGAGGGGGCCATGGCGCTGGTCGTCGTCATCGCGCCGTGCGTCCTGCTGTGGGGCGAGACCGTGCTGCACGCCGAGGCCGACTGGTTCGTGATCCCGGCCGCGCTGGCCCTGATCGCGGTCGTGGTCGGGGCGTACTGGTCGATCGTGCTGTACGTCCGGATGGGGCCGGGCGCCGGCGTGATCGGGCCCTTGGGCGTCGTGCTCACCCTGGTCGGCTCGGTGGACGCCGCCGCCCACGTCGCCCAGGGCGTCTCGGGCTTCACGCTGCCGGCGCCGCCGCTCATCGCCCTGCACGCCGTGTGCATGGCGATGCTGCTGCTGGTCCCGCTGCACCTGCCGCGCCGGCAGAGCTCCGGTCTCGACCGCCTCCCGCCGCAGGCCCAGGTCCGGGGTGGCGGCCTCGTGGCGCTGCTCACGCTGGTCGGCGTGCCCCTGCTGCTGGCCGCGGTCGCGTTCACGCCGGCCGACCAGGGCTGGGCGGTGCCGTTCGCACTGGGGGCCATGGGCCTGCTGCTGGTGCTCGGGGCGCTGCGCCACCTCGCCTCGGTGCGCGAGACCCGGCGCCTGTACCAGCAGGTCGAGCGGGCGTCGGCGGAGCGCCGGGCGCTGCTCGCCCGCCTCCTGCGCCGGGCCGACGAGGACCGGCACCGGGTGGCCGCCCAGCTCCACGAGCAGGCGGTGTCGGCGTACGCCTCGTTCGTGTCGTTCCTGCAGGCGTGCGGGCCCAACGGGCAGGCCGGGGCCACCGGCGCCGACCAGCACCAGCACCCGGCGGCCGGGCCGGGCGGCATCCCGTCGCCGCTGGCCAACGCCTCGACGCTGGTGCGTGACGACCTGGCCCGCCACGCGGACTCGCTCCGGCACCTGATGCTGGCCATCCAGCCGCTGGAGAGCGAGGGCGCCGGCGAGGGCGGCTCCGACTCGCTGGCCGCCCCGATCCATGCCTACCTGGACAGCCTGTACGGCGACCGCCGCGCCCCACGCCTCACGGTCGAGGTGCAGGACGGGGTGGTGCTCGACTGGATGACCGAGACGATCGCCCTGCGCATCATCCAGGAAGCGGTGCGCAACGTCTGGCGCCACAGCGAGGCCGACAACGTCGACGTGTGGATCGGACAGGTCGACGGCGCCGTCGAGCTGCGGATCACCGACGACGGCGTGGGCTTCGATCCCGACGCCGCCCTGTTCGAGTCGGGCATCGGGGCCATGCGGTCGTTCGCCGCCGTGCTGGGCGGCAGGGCGGCCGTGACCAGCGCCCCGGGGGAGGGCACGACGGTGACCGCCCGCCTCGGCGCGGCGCGGCCGGCGGCGCCCCCCGACGGCGCGTGGGCCCGGACCGCCCGCCGGGTGAGCGGACGCGCCGGGCGGCCCGCCGGCCAGGCGGACGAGCGCGCCCGGGAGGAAGGCTCCGACGACGCTGCCGCCCGGCCCGGCGCCGCCGGCGCCGACGGGCGGTTCGACGCCGGCGGGTCGCCTGACGACGCATGCGGTGCCGACGAGTGGCGCGAGGCGGACGAAGCTCCCGGCGATGAAGCGGGCGAGGGGCCCAGCGCCGGCGGCTGGCGCCGGTCCGCCGACCGGGCCGGCGGAGGCGGCGACGGACGCGGCGCCGGCGTCCAAGGACCCGCCGGCGCCGACGAGACGCCCGACCGCGACGCGCCGCCCGCTCACGGGCGCGACGAGCCCGCCCCTGGCGCGACCGCCGACGGGCGGCCGCGCCTACGCCTCGTCTGGGGGCGTGGGGAGCGCCTGACGACCGGGGCGGGGGCGGGACCGGGCGGCGGGAGGTTCAGCCGATGAAGCCGATGAACGTGGCGATCGACGCGCCGTCGATCGACGCTCAGTCGACGAACTTCGACGTGGCGTACTCGCAGGTGACCCGCCAGGCGGTCTCGGGATCGACCTGCCCGGCGAGGCACAGCTCGACGTTCGCCAGGGCGAAGCCCAGCATGCCGGCGCTCGCGGCCACGACGTCGTCAGCGGGGCCCGACGTGGCCATGAGGGCCGCGAACTCGGACGCGATCTGGACGCGCGTGGCGATGGCCGACGCCTCGACGGTCTCGTCGTGAGCCACCCACGGGTCGCGGAACAGCAGGCGGTACGCCGACGGGTTCTCGTCGAAGAACCCGAACAGGGCGGCCAGCAGGTGCTCCATCCGCGTACGGGGCGAGAACGGCACCTTGGAGGCCTGCCGCAGCCGCTGCTGGAACTCGGCCAGCAGCTCCTGCATGACGCTGACGAACAGCTGGGGTCGGCCTTCAGGGAAGTAGTGGTAGAGCAGGCCCTTCGACACGCTCGCCGCGTTCGCGATCTCGGCGAGCCCCGAGTCGGCGTAACCCGAGTTGGCGAAGACTTCACGGGCCGTGGCGACGATCTCGGCGCGGCGGGCGCTCGGGTTCTTGCGCACCCGCTTGGGCCGGTCCGGCGGTCGACCGCTCGGCTCGTCGCCAGGCGCGCTGGCGGTAGCAGAACTCATTGCTCAAGGATAATCGATGTCACTTGTCGGCAGCAAGGCACCTGCCAATACCTCTCCGCTTTATTGACAGATTAGTCGAGAAATCCCTTGACATTGACGTCCAGGCGCCAAATACTGGTTACTGGTCGACGGAGCAGCGTTGGCCAGGTACATAGTTGGACCTGCGGTGACCGGCAGTGACGGTGTTCCACCTCGCCCCGCTGACGGCGTCGACAGGCCGACGAGCAGAGAAGGCACTGAGGTCACCCGCGCCGGTGGATTCGTCGACTGGGGAGCGCCGCCGGCCGGGTGACGCCAGACCCCCCTCAGCTGCCCGGTCGTCACCTCCTGTCTGCCCACCTGACGGGAAAGGACGGTGGGCGATCGGCGTCCGGGCAGCTAGGGGGGACCTCTGCGGGGTTCCGGTCAGGGAGGTGAGCCCCGCGTCGCCAGAGTCCGATCAGAGGGGGGACCGTGACAGGAAGCGTCGTCGATCCGGCCAGGTTGCCGCGCCGTGCGAACACGGTCATCGTCGGCAGCCTCGAGCTGACGCCGGACCCGCAGGTGCGGGGCGCCGGCCAGCGGGTGCCGGTCGATGCCGCTCGCGGGACCCTCGACGGCTGCGGTGCACCCACGGCCAGCGCGGTCCTGACCGCCGCTGCGACCGCGTTGGCCAGCCGCTCCAGCCGTCGGTGACCCTGGTGATGCCGGTGACCCGACTGACCGCGAGGACGACCGGTCCGGCGTCGGCGACGAGGCCGAACCGACCGGTCGCCGCCCCCGCTCCGCCGGGGGGCGCGCCGCTGGGGGGCGCGCCCCTGGCGGGCGCACCGGTGGCGATCATCGGTGCGGCGTCGCGGCCGGCCGGCCATGTCGGCCCGGAGGGCCGGGCCGGGGCGGCGGGCACGGCGAGCGCGACGAGAACCGCGCCCGCCGCCAGCCCGGCGGATCCGGCGAGCCCGGCCGGTGCCGTGCGCGACGCCCTCCTCGCCGCCGGCGCGGCCGTGGCGGGGATCGCACCCGGCACGCCGATCCCCGCCGGCACCAGGTGGGTCGTGGACGTCGTGGACCTCACCGGCCCGCAGTGCGCGGGTCTCCACGGCGGTGGGCGCGAGCCGGGGCTGGGGCCCGACTCGGTCATCGTCGTGTTGGGGGATGAGGCCACGGCCGGCGGGCGGAACATCGGGACCAGGGCGGCCTCCGCCTTGGCGCGGGCGGTCGGGTGCGAGGTCGAGCTGGTCGGTGTGCCCGACCCGGCCGACGACGCGTGCCACCTCGCCGGACGGGGCGCCGTTGCCGCCCCCGTCGGGCAGGCGATACTCGGTCGGGGCGAGCTGGGGCGTCCCGGCGAGATCGCTGTGGAGCACGACCGCACCCTCGCAGCTCGTGAGGTCTGCCGCACGCTGGCCGACCTGTCCGAGCACGCCGCCTTCGCCGGCTACCGCGCCCCTCATGCACGGGACGCGGCGGCGCTGGCGGCCGCGATCTACGCCATCCACGCGCGCCGGGGCCGGCTCGCCGGCGTCGTGCGCGTGGCGGCAGCAGGCCCGGGAGCCGGAGCCGGCCGGGCCGCCGCCGTCCATCCGGCTCCGCCCAGCGAGGTCGCCTAGTGACGGGGGCGGGCGCGACCTGTGCGGTGCGGGCGGTGCGGCGCGACGGCTACTGGCTCGTCCGCGCCGACGGCGGAGGCACCGCGGACCCGGCGCTGACCCGACCGGCCGGACAGCCGGGCCCGGCGGGACGGGCCGGCGCCGCGGGCCCGGCGGTTGGCCGGGAACCGGACGCAGGCGCCGGTGCGCGGGCAGAGCGGGCGCTGGCCGAGCGGTACCTTGCCGGCCTCGAGTGGGAGCGGTACCGCACGCTGGCCGGGCCGGCTCGGCGGGACTGGCTGCTCGGGCGCGTCGCCGTGAAGGACGCCGTGTGCGACTGGCTCGGCGACCGCGGCGCCGGACGCCTCCACCCGACCGAGGTGCGGGTGTGGAACGAGCCCAGCGGCCGGCCCGGCGTCACGGTCCCGGGCGGGGAGCGGCTGGCGGTGTCGATCGCCCACCGGGCCGGCGTGGCGGTGGCCACGGTGGCCGACGCCGGCGACCCCGACGCCGGCCCGGCAGCCGGGGCCGGGGCGGCGGGTGTCGCTGGGGTGGCTGATATGGGGGGCGCGGGCCGGCCGGTGTGCCCCGTGGTCGGGGCCGGGGCCGACGGCGGCATCGAGCCGGGCCGACCCGAGGCGGGCGGCGCCGGTACGGCTGGCGCCGCGGGCACGGTCGGCATCGACGTCGAGCTGATCGAGTCCCGCAGCGCCACCTTCGTGGGCTTGATGATGGCGGAGGGCGAGCGTCGGCTGGGGGAGGGGCGCCCGGCCGACGAGTGGGTCACGGCGGCTTGGGCGGCGAAGGAGGCGGTGGCCAAGGCGGCCGGCACCGGCCTCCAGGGCCGGCCCAAGGACTGGGTCGTGGAGGCGGCGGACGGCGACTGGCTGCTGGTCGCCGGCAACTGGGTCCGCACGGCCCGCGAGGGCGACCACGTGGTCGCCGTGGTCGCGCGCCGCGGGCCGGCGCCCGCGTGACCGGGGCGAACGCAGGACCGGCCGACGCGGCGGGCAACGGCGCGGAGGCGGCGGCCGCCGCCCTGCGGACCGCGGCCCGCACGATGCTCGGCCGCGACGTCGAGCTCGCCGGGCCGCCGCAGGTCAGCGTCCGCGACGGGTGGGGCGCCTTCCGGTGCGCGTTGGCGCCCACGGACGCCGCCGCGGCCAGGCCGCCCTGGGACGGCCCGCTGATCGTCCGCCTGGCCCCGCCGCCGGCGACCGGCACGGGCGGAGCCGGCCCCACGGGCGTCGGCCCCACGGCCGCCGGCCAGGCCGGCTCCACGGAGGTAGCCGGCCCCGTCGGCCCGGTGACCCCGCCCGCCGGCTCGGCGGGCCCACTCGCCAACCCCACGCCCCCCACCGCACCGACCCCCGCGGCCGCGCTCGCCCACGAGGCGGCCTGGCACGCGCTGGGTGCCGCCCACGGCCTCGAAGTGCCCACCGTGGTGGCCGAGGTGCCGGGCGACGCCGGCCCGAGCGCCCTCGTGCTGGCGACCGGGCACGAGCGCTCGCTGCTGGAGTGCGTGAACGAGTCGCGGCCCAGCGTCCCCAGGGTGGCGGCGCTGATGGGCGACCTGCACGCCCGGCTCCACGCCCTGCCGGTCGACGGCGCGCCGCCGGTCGCGCAGCCGCGGCCGCTCGACGCCCTCGACGACCTGCTGGTGGCCAGCGGCATCGCCGGTGGGCACTTCTCGGCCGAGCTCGACAACCTGCGGCGCCGCCAGCCTCCGCCGGCGCCGCCGGTGGTGTGCCACCGGCGGTTCGAGCTCACGTCCGTGCGCCTCGACCCCACCGACCCGGGGCGGACGGCCACGGTCGTCGACTGGTCGGCCGCCGGCCTGGGCGAGCGCGAGTACGACGTGGCCCACACGCTGATGGCGTTCTGGTCGCTGCCCTACCTGGCCGCCGGCCGGGCCCGCCGCCGGGCCCTGCGGACCGTGCGCGACGCCCTGATCGACGGCTACCGGTCGGCCTACGAGCACCGGGCGCCGCTGGACGAGTCGCGGCTGCGCTTCTGGGAGGCGTTCCACGCCCTCTCGTGGTCGGCCCGGATGGCCGCCGGCGACGGCACCTCGACGACCGACCCCTGG
Source organism: Acidimicrobiales bacterium (assembly GCA_036563805.1). Classification (GTDB taxonomy): domain Bacteria; phylum Actinomycetota; class Acidimicrobiia; order Acidimicrobiales; family VFJN01; genus DATCLS01. The sequence goes on from DATCLS010000005.1 coordinate 30,315, forward strand.
GACCCGATCGGCGCCGTCACGTTCCGCGACTCGTACCGCAAAGACCTGACCCGCCGCTTCGTGGGCCTCACTCGGGGTCAATGAAGGGCGCCTGACTCGCGGACCGGGCCAACTCACGAGCCGTCCCAATCCAGCGAGACGCGAGGACGGGGCGGTGCGAGAGTCGGGGAACTCTCACGCCACCCCGTCGCTACTTACCGTCATTATAGATACGGGTTCACCGGCGTGCCAGCGATACTGGCGCCTGAATTGGTCGCTCCGTCAGTAGGCAGCTGAGAGGCTGGCGCCGGAGTCGGCGGCAAGCGGGTCGGTCAGCCCGTGCGTCAGGTGCTCGAACGCCTCGTCGAGCACGTCGGCCAGCGGCCCCGGCCGGTCGCGCTCGTACCAGACCGCGATCGCCACCCGGATGGCGCCCAGCGCGGTCGCCACCGCCAGCGCCGGGTAGATGTCGAGGTTGGGATCGAGCCCGGTGCGGCGGGCGATCTCCTCGACCAGGTTGCGCTCGACCTCGGCGTAGCCGGCGGCGTGGCGGGCTGCCAGCGCCGGGTACCGCTGGAACAGGTTGCGCCGCCGCATCAGGTCGTCGGCCGACGCCTCGAGCCGCTCGGTGGCGGCTCGAGCCGCGGCGTGCAGGGCCTCGAGCGGGGGCTCGCCCTCGGGCCGAGCGACCAGGTCAGCCAGCAGCTCGGACGAGTGGGCCGGCGCGATGCCGGCGATGGCGTCCTCCTTGGAGGAGAAGTAGTTGAAGAACGTGCGGGGCGAGACGCCGGCCGCCTCGGCGATGGCCTCGACGGTGACGCCGTCGGGCCCCATCTCGTCGGCCAGCCGCAGCGCCGCCGACGACAGCGCCCTGCGGGTCTCGGCCTTCTTTCGTTCCCTCAGGCCCTCACTCATGCTCACCGTCCGCTCGTGGCCCCCTCGGACCGGGAGGGCGCCGAGCCGTTGCCCGGGACGGTCCCCCCGTCGCTGTAGTCCACCACACGGCCCGGGCCGGGGGCGTCCACCGGCCCGTTCCCGTTGCCGTTCCCGTTGGCGTCCGCGCCGTTCGCCGACACGGCAGCGGTCCCGGCCCCGGCCGCAACTCCGGCCACAGCCGGCTCGGCCCCCGCCTCGGCCTCGGCCCCGGCCCCGTTGGCCCGGGCGGCCCCGTGCCGGCGCACGTCGCCCGACTCGGTGCGCAACGGGACCTCCCGCAGCAGCCGGACCACGAAGAACGCCAGCGCCATCACCGGCACGCCGTACAGGAACACGCCGGTGATCGCCTCGGCGACGGCCCCGGCCATCTGGGCCCGCTCGGCCTCGGGCAAGTGGGTGATCTGCTCGGGCGTCAGGCCGGCGCCCGCGGCGTCGCCCACCAGGTCGGTCAGCCGGCTGGAGAACAGCGCGCCGAAGATGGCGACGCCGACCGACCCGCCCACGGTGCGGAAGAACGTGACCGTCGAGGTGGCGACGCCGAGGTACTCGGCGGGCGTCTCGTTCTGGGTGGCGAGGATGATCACCTGCATGGTGAAGCCCAGCCCGATGCCGAGGACGGCCATGTAGGCGCTCGACTCCCAGCGGGCCGAGTCGGTGTCCAGCGTCGACAGCAGGAACATGCCGAGCGTGGCCAGCGCGGTCCCGACGATCGGGAAACGCCGGTACCGGCCGGTGCGGGTGATGATCTGGCCCGAGAGCGTCGATGCGCCCAGCAGGCCCAGCATCAGCGGGGTCAGCAGCAGGCCGGAGTTGCTGGCCGACACGCCGTTGGCCACCTGCAGCAGCGTGGGGAGGTAGGTGGCGGCGCCGTACATGCCCACGCCGACGATGAGGCCCACGACGCTGGCGATCGTGAACGTGCGCATCCGGAACAGGCCGAGCGGCAGCGCCGGCTCGGCCGCCCGCCGCTCGACGGCGACGAACAGGGCGGTCAGCACGGCCGAGGCCACGCCGAGACCGACGATCACCGGCGACCCCCAGGCGTACTCGGCGCCGCCCCAGGTGGTGAGCAGCACGAAGCAGGTGATGGCGCTGGCCAGCAAGGTGATACCGAGCCAGTCGACCTTGGCCTGGGAGCGGCGGGGGGAGGCGGGGAGCACGGCGCTCGTCACCACCAGGGCGATGGCGGCCAGGGGCACGTTGACGTAGAAGACCCAGCGCCAGGTCAGGTGGTCGGTGATGAACCCACCGGTGAGCGGCCCGATCACGCTGGCCGCACCGAACACGGCCCCGAACAGGCCCATGTACCGGCCCCGCTCGCGGGGGCTCACGATGTCGGCGATGATCGCCTGGGCCAGGACGATGAGCCCGCCGGCACCGGCGCCCTGGATGCCCCGGAAGACGATGAGCTGCAACATGTCGCCGGACACGCCGGCCAGCACGCTGCCGGCCAGGAACACGACGATGGCGGCCTGGAACAGCCGCTTGCGGCCGTAGAGGTCGCCGAGCTTGCCCCACAGCGGGGTCGACACCGTCTCGGTGAGCAGGTAGGCGGTCACCACCCAGGCCAGGTGGTCGAGCCCGCCGAGGTCGCCGACGATCGTCGGGAGGGCGGTGGCGACGATCGTCTGGTCGATGGCGGCCAGGAGCATCCCGAGCATGAGCCCGCTGAAGCAGATGACGATCTGCTTGGGCGTCAGGCGGGACGGGGCGTTGGCGGACGCGGTCGGATTCATCCAGCTTCCTCGCAGGACGGGCGCGGTCTTTCGCGATGGGCGGTGCCCGGGGGGAGGTGGGCACCTGGCTACAAACTTGCAGAGCCTGCAACTTTGCGTCAAATGCATTTATTCCCTCGGTGTGAAAGTACCGTCAAGCCCGGGGTGGGGCCCGTTGGGCCCGGAACACGCCCCGCTTCGGCTCAGGCGTCGGGGTCCTCGCCCACCTCCCGGAGGGCGGTGGCGAGCGCGGCCCGCAGCCGGCGGGCCGACCGGGGCGCGAGGTGGGCGACGACGCCCCGGCCCGCCTGGCCGGCCTCCTCGAGCGTCAGCTCGACCCGGATGTCGCCGCACTCGTCGCAGTCGTCCAGCACGGCCACGGCCCAGGCCGCACTGGGCCGGTCCTCGCCGTCGGCCGGGTGATCGTCGAGCGCGAAGTCGATGGATTGCTTCACGGCGGCAGTCAACCACGAGCGGGTGCCGTGGCCCGGTGTCGGTGGCCGGTGCCCGGCTCAGCCGGTCAGCGGCAGCAGCACCCGGAACGTGGCGCCCGCGCCCGGCTCGCTGTCCACCTCGACGGTCCCGCCGTGGGCGGCCGTGATGGCGGCCACGATCGAGAGGCCGAGCCCCGTGCCGCCCCGGGCGCGGCTCCGCGCCGTGTCGGTGCGGTAGAAGCGCTCGAACACGCGTTCGCGCTGCTCGGGGGTCAGGCCCGGGCCCCGGTCGGCGACCTCGAGGACGGCCCAGGGGCGGCCGTCGCGCTCGGTCCGGGCCACCCGGACCGTCACGGGTGTGCCGGCCGGCGTGTGAACCAGGGCGTTGTCGAGCAGGTTGGTGAGCACCTGGCGGAGGCGGGGCTCGTCGCCGGCCACGACGACGCCCCCGGCGGCCTCGTCCGCCTCACCGGGGCTGGCGGCCGTGCCGGGGTTGGCGGCCGTGCCGGCTGCGCCCGTCCCGCCCGCCGAGCTGGCCCCGGCGGCCGGGGCGTCCAGGGTCTCGGCCGGGTCGGGGCCGGAGCTCGGCGGCGCCGGCGGCGTGACCAGCCGCACGTCCCGCTCGGGGTCGCGCACCCGGGCCGCCTCGACGGCGTCGTTCGCCACCACGAGCAGGTCGACGGGCTGGCGGTCGAACGGGCGCTGCTGGTCGAGCCGGGCGAGCAGCAGCAGGTCGTCCACCAGCAGCCCCATGCGGGTGGCCTCGGCCTCGACGCGGCCCAGCAGCTCCTGCACCTGGGCGGGGTCGGTGACCGCGCCCTGGCGGTGGAGCTCGGCGAAGCCCCGGATCGACGTCAGCGGCGTCCGCAGCTCGTGGCTGGCATCGGCCACGAACCGGCGCATCCGCTCCTCGGAGCGCCGGGCCGTCTGCTCGGACTCGGCCCGCGACCGGAACGCCCCCTCGATCTGGTTGAGCATCGTGTTGAGGGCCGCCCCCAGGCGGCCGACCTCGGTGCGGGGGTCCTGGTCGGCGATGCGCCGGGACAGGTCACCGCCGGCGATGGCGGCCGCCGTCTGCTCGATCTCGGTCAGGGGCCGGAGGGCGGTGCGGACGACCAGGTAGCCGGCGGCGGCCAGCCCGACGAGGACCAGCGCCCCCACCACCAGCTGGATGCGGACGAGGCTGTCGACCGTCGCCTCCACGTCGGCCAGGCTGCGGGCGACGAGCACGGTGTCGACCACGTGGGTGCCGAGGGGGAGGTCGTTGACGTCGACGGCGACGACCCGCCAGGACGGGTCGCGCGCGCTCGCCCCCGGGACGGTGAACGGCCGCGCCCCGCGCCGGGCCACCTCGGCTGCGGTCATGCGGGGCCAGTCGGGCTCGTCGCTGGCCCGCAGCGGCGAGCGGGCCACCGCCACGGTCCCTCCGGACGCGTTCTGGAACGCCAACCGGTACTGGCTGGGCAGCTGCACCGTGACCTGTGTCCGGCCCCCGAGGGAGTCGACCACCACCCCGAGGTCGACGTCGTGGACCGCCTCCACGAGCTCGTCGTCGGCCCGGTCGGTCAGGTAGGCGCGCAGGAGGCGCACGCCGAACAGGCCGGTCATCGCCAGGGCCAGGGCGGTCAGCACCAGCAGCGCGCTGATGAGGCGGAGCCACAGCGGAGTCCGCTGCCAGAGGGACGGCCGGGCCGTCGGGGGGACCGGCGGCGGGGGCGGCTCGGTCGGCGGCGGTCCGGAGGGCGGCGGGCCCGCATCCGGCACACCCGCACCCGGTGAGCCCGTGCCCGGCGGTCCCGCCGACGGCGTGCCCGACCCCGGCGAGGCCGGCCCCGGCGGTCCGGTCGGCGGTGGGGGCGGGGGGACCGGCGACCCGAGCCCGGCGGTCATGAGCTGTCGGGCGGAGTGCGGATCACGTAGCCGACGCCCCGGACGGTCTGGATCAGCCCGCCGTCGCCCAGCTTGCGGCGCAGGTAGGACACGTAGGACTCGACGATGTTGGCGTCGCCGTCGAAGTCGTAGCTCCACACGTGGTCGAGGATCTGGGCCTTGGACAGCACGCGCCCGGCGTTGACCATCAGGTAGCGGAGCAGGTTGAACTCGGTGGGGGAGAGCGCCACCTCCCGACCGTTGCGCCACACCTGGTGGCTGTCCTCGTCGAGCTCGAGGTCGCCGACCACCAGGCGGGACGGGGCGGCGCCCGGCGAGCCGGACGTGCGCCGCAGGATGGCCCGGATGCGGGCGATGACCTCCTCGAGGCTGAACGGCTTGGTGACGTAGTCGTCGCCGCCCAGCGTGAGGCCGGTGACCTTGTCCTCGTTGGCGTCGCGGGCGGTGAGGAACAGCACCGGCAGCGGCCGGTTGTTGGCCCGCAGCCGCCGGAGCACGACGAAGCCGTCGATGTCGGGGAGCATGACGTCGAGCAGCACCAGGTCGGGATGTACCCGCTCGACCGCCTTGACGGCCTCGGCGCCGGTCATGGCCGTCGCCACGGCGAAGCCGGCGAACCGGAGGCTGGCCGACAGCAGCTCGACGATGTTCGGCTCGTCGTCGACGACCAGCAGCCGCGCCTCGGGGGTGGCGCCGTTGGTGGGCGGCATCACGTCGGTCATGGCTGTGACGGCAGTGCGCTGGCGTTCATGCGTCTCGTCCTCGACGTCCCGGACAGGACCGTACCGCTGGGTCGGGGCTCCTCCCACGACCCCAGGGTGCGGCGGCCAGCTGGGCCGTCCCTGGAGGTTCCCTGGGAGAACGCTGAGAGCGCGAGCGCCCGGCGGTTCGGCGCCGCGCTCCCGCGTTCCCAGGAAACTCTCAGGAAGTGCCCAGGGTCTCCGCAGGCTGGCCCGGCATGGTGGGGGCATGGCCGATGAGCACACCGCCGAGACCACCGTGACGCTCGCCGGCCCCGCCGCGCCCTCGGGTCCCCCCGCCCCCGGCCGGCCGCCTGCCGAGTCCCCCCTCCCGGCAGGCGACCGGCCGGCCGGTGCGGTCGAGGAGCCGGCGCGCCCCACCGCGCCCCCGACGCCGCCGTCGTCGCCCCCGACCGCGGCCTCGACGTCGGCGTCGATGACCGCGGCGTCGATGGCCGCGACGGCGACCCCGTCGTCGCCTACGTCGTCGCCCCCGTCGGGGCCGCCGACGAAGCCCCCGTCCCCTCCGCCTCCCCCGGCGTCGCCGTCCCCCGCGGCGGCGCCGCACGGCTCGCCGACCCCGCCGACGCCACCACGGCCGGGGCGGCGAGCCCTCGGCGCCCTCGGTGCCGTGCTCCTCATGCTGGGAGCCGGCACCGGCGGCGCCGCCATCGCCCTGGCCGTGGACGACGACCCGGCCGCCGAACCCCGTCCCGCCACCAGCTTCGACACGCCGGCGACCACGGCCGACGACGGCGACCGCGGCCCCCGCGAGCCGCTGTCGCGGGTGGCCGCCCAGGTGCTGCCGAGCGTCGTGTCGATCACGGTCGAGCAGCAGGGCGGCACGGTCGGTGGCTCCGGCGTCATCATCAGCGAGGACGGTCGCATCCTGACCAACAACCACGTCGTCGAGGACGCCGAGGGCGGCGATCTGTCCGTGACGTTCCACGACGGCGAGGAGGCCGAGGCCGACATCGTCGGCCGCGACCCCGCCACCGACCTGGCGGTCATCCAGGCGGAGGACGTGAGCGGCCTCACGCCGGCCCGCTTCGGCAGCAGCGCCGACGTCCACGTCGGCGACACGGTGCTGGCGATCGGCAGCCCGCTCGGGCTCAACGGGTCGGTGACGGCAGGCATCGTCAGCGCGGTCGACCGGTCGATCACGCTCAGTGGCTCGAGCCGGCCGCAGTCGCCGCTAGGCCCGTTCGAGAGCCCGGGCGGCGGCGCCGGGACGACGGCGTCGATCAACGCCATCCAGACCGACGCCGCCATCAACCACGGCAACTCGGGCGGCCCGCTCCTCAACGCCTCCGGCGAGGTCATCGGCATCAACACCGCCATCGCCTCGGCCACCGGCGACATCTCGGGCCAGGCCGGCAACATCGGCGTCGGGTTCGCCATCCCCATCGACGACGCCCGGGACGTCGCCGAGCAGCTCATCGAGGACGGCGAGGTCGAGCACGCCTACCTCGGCGTCCAGATCGCCGACGCCGACACCGGCGGCGCCCTGGTCGGCGGCGTCGAGCCCGGCAGCCCGGCCGATCGGGCGGGCCTGCGCGAGGGCGACATCGTCACCGCCCTCGACGGCCGGGAGATCCCCGACTCGGCCAGCCTCACCGCCGCCGTCCGCCAGCGCTCGCCCGGCGACCGGGTCTCGCTCACCTACGAGCGGGACGGCGACGAGCACACGGTCCAGGTCCGGCTGGCCACGCTGCCGGGCTGACCCCCGCGGGCCGCCGCCGGTTGCGGCGTCCGGCGGCGGCCCGGGCCCCGACCTCCCGGCGGGACACCGGGACCGGTCCCCGCACCCGTCGCGTGGCGGGTGTGGGGACCGCCGCGCCCGGGCCCGAGCCGGCCCGCACCCCCTGGACAGGCTGCACCCCCGGTCCTCCTCGGCGAGCCTGGCCGGCCCCCTGGACCGGCCAGGCTCCCCCGCGCGCCCCGATCGCGTTCTCGGCGCTGGCCGGCGAGCGGGACAGCGAGGACGCTTCACCGGCACGCCGTCGTCCTGTCGCTTGCCGCTCACTGCGGCCTCGGCGCTGCTGTTCTCGTTCGGCGGTGACACGGGCTCGTGGAGCTGAGCCGCGGAGCTGACGGCCGCCTGGCCACCGGTGCGTTCGGCGCGCTGCTCGTCGACGGCGCCCACCGTCTACGGCTCCCTACGCCGGTCGTTGGCAGCGAGCGCCGGGCCGGCGACCTACGGCGCGTTGCTCCACCGGCGGTGGGTGGGCGCCTGACGCCCGTCAGTGGGGCTCGCCGACGACCAGCATCTCCAGCTCGACGCCGAACTTCTTGGCCAGCTGCTCGCCGCTCGTGAGCACGTGCTTGCCGAGGTCGGTGTCGAGGGCGGCCTCCATGTCCTGGACGTTGGTGAAGCTCACCTCGGTCATCTGGAAGTACCGCCCCTCGAGGCAGGTGGAGACCGTCGCGTCGAGCGCGTTCTCGAGCCGGTCGAGCAGTGGGAAATGCGTGGAGAGGTAGGCCTCCCGGAACCCGTCCACGTCACTCGGCTTGGTCCACAGCCCGACCAATCTGATCACGCTGACCCCCAGTCCCCGCCGCTGGCGGCATAGAGCGAACCGGCGCAGCGTAGCGTGGCCGGCGAGCGGCCACGGTCGCGCGTTCCGCCCCGGTGGGCCTAGCGGAGGCGGACGGTGGCGGCCACGCCCGAGACCAGGTCGGGCTGCATCGTGAGCAGGAGCCCGGCGGCGTCGACGGGCACCTCGTAGAGCTGGACGCCCCGCTCCGGCGCGTCGGCGGCCAGCCAGCCCGTGGGCGGGTTGTCCCCGGCGGTGAGGGGCCGGTAGCGGGCCCCGTTGGTGTCGACCACGGCGAACCGCAAATAGGTGGCGTCCCGTGCGCTGGCCGTGCGGTTCACGATCTCGACGTCGACCGCCATGAGCATGTGGCCCGGCCCGGGCGTGACCGCGTCGCTGGGCGCCGGGGCGACCACCCCGTGGACGATCAGCTCGTAGCCGGCCGCCATCACCCGCTCGCCCACCGGCACGGTGGGGACCGCGGTCGTCGTCGGGCCGGCCGGCGGGCCGCCGGGCTGGCCGGGGGCACCCGGCCCGGGAACCGGGTCGGACGCCCCCGGGGCGCCGGACGGCGCCGACCCCGGCGATCCCGGGACCGCACCCGGGGTCGAGGTGGACGGCGCGCTGGTGGCGACACGGCCGGCCGAGCCGGCGTCGTCGTCGCTGGAGCAGGCCGTGGCCAGCACTCCGGGCAGCGCGGCGACCGTGAGCGCAGAGCACGCCGCCGCCCGCCGCCAGGGTCTCATCCCCGCCCCCTTTGTCGCCCGCTGTGGCCGGGCCGTGCCCGGCCGCCTGCCTGTCCCCGCGGGTCGATCATAGGGGGGCCGGTCGCCGCCCAGGTAGCCCGGCGTCCCCGCCGGCCCGGTCCCGGACCGGCAGCCGCGCCGGAAGGCGGACGAGCCGGCGGGCGCTCCGTGGGGCCGTCCGTCGGGCCGTCCGTGGGGCTCGACCAGCCGTTTCTTTGAGCCTGACCACCCGTTTCGGGAACGCTAAGGCCATGGACCGCCAGCAGACCCGCGTCGCCGTCGTCACCGGCGGCAACCGGGGCATCGGGCTCGAGGTCGTGCGCCAGCTCGCCGCCCGGGGCGACGCCGTCGTGCTCGGATCCCGTGACCTGCAGGCCGGCCAGCGGGCCGCGGAGTCGGTGTGGGAGGAGCTGGGCGAGGTCGACGTGCGCGTCCGGCGCCTCGACGTCACCGACCAGGACACCGTCGACGAGCTCGCCGAGGAGCTGACCGAGGGCTTCGGGCGCGTCGACGTCCTCGTGAACAACGCAGCCATCCACTACGACACCTGGCAGCGGGCGGCGGGCGCCGACCTCGAGGTCGTGGCCGAGGCGCTCGAGACCAACCTGCTCGGCGCCTGGCGGTGCGCCAACGCCTTCCTGCCCCTGCTGCGGGCCAGCGGTCACGGCCGGATCGTGAACGTGTCGAGCGAGGGCGGGTCGCTGGCGTCGATGGGGGGCGGCATCCCCGCCTACCGGGCCTCGAAGGCGGCGCTCAACGCCCTGACCCGCATGCTGGCCGACGAGCTGCGGCCCGACCGCATCCTGGTCAACAGCGTGTGCCCGGGCTGGGTGGCCACCGACATGGGCGGGCCCGGCGGGCGGCCGGTGGCGGAGGGCGCGGCCAGCGTGCTGTGGGCCGTCGACCTGCCCGACGACGGCCCCACCGGCGGTTTCTTCCGCGACGGCCGGCCGATCCCGTTCTAGCCCGTGCCGGGGCCGGGCGTTGCGGCGAGCGGACACCGCGTGCGGACCGAGCTGGGGGCGCGCTCAAATCACCGGCCTCCGACACGGCCACCCGGCGCGGTCGGATGGTCAGTACCCCTTGCGTCGGATCGGCGGCTTCCTTACAAATCACTGTACCTGCGTCGACCGAAGAGGGGGCCGGACCGGATGATCAGCGTCCGCATCGCACGCATCCTCGGGCGCGAGCCGGCGATCTGTCTCGACCGGCCGTTCGCCGAGTCGTGGCTCATGGCGGTGGAGGACGCCCGCCAGCTCCACAAGGATCTGGGCGAGGCGCTGGGCTCCCTCCCCGAGCTGCACGGCGTGGAGGAGGAAGCGCACGGATGACGGTCGCGGCCTGGTTCGAGGCGTGGGACGACCCCGAGGTCGACGCCTGCGCCGTCCCGGTCGACGGCGGCTACAGCCGCACGGCGTGGCGGCCCGTGCTGGGCGCCACCACGTGGCAGGTGTGGGGCACGCTGGCCAGCCGCCTGCGCGACGAGCGCCGCTACCACGGCGAGCTGGCCGACCTGGCGCCGCCCCAGGCCCCCGGCGCCGCCGTCGTCTCCCGGGCGCTGAGCCGGCTCGAGGCCTACGACCTGGCCGAGGAGCGCGAGCTCGGCGTGTGGCTGGTGCGGCACTCGTGCCCGCCGCTGTGGGACCGGCTGCTGGCCCGGGCCCCGTCGCCCGTCCACGCCGCCCACCACGTCACGTTTCTGCCGTCGCGCTGGCGTTCGCGCTCGGCCGCTCCGGCCTGACCGGGCCGCGCCCGGGTCCCGACGGGACCGGCCGCCGCCGGGTGCCCGCACGCGCCCGCGTCACACGATCAGCGTCGCCGCGTGCCCGACCAGCTCGCCGTGGAGCACGACGAACACGCCGTCGGGCCGGGCGGCCCACTCCCGCCAGCCGGCGGCCAGCTCGGCGAGGTCGCCGGCCGTGGCCAGGCCGTACTCGACGGCCTGGGTGGCCAGCGCCGAGCGCTCCACCCGGTCGGCCCACAGCTCGGCCCACCAGCGGCGCTCGTTGGGTGTGGCGAACGTCCACGTCGAGGTCGTGTAGGTGACGTCGCGCAGGCCCGCCTGCTGAGCCCAGCCGAGCAGATGGCGGCCGGCGTTGGCCTCGCCGCCGTTGCGGCGCGTCACGGCCAGGTACAGCGCCCGCCACTCCTCCAGGGCGTCGCTGGCCGGCGACCAGACCATGGCGCCGTAGTCGCCGTCGCGGGCGGCCACGATGCCGCCGGGCCGGGCCAGGTGGGCCATGTGCCGCAGGGCGCCGACCGGGTCGCGCAGGTGCTGGAGCACCTGGTGGGCGTGGACGACGTCGAAGCCGCCGTGGCGGATGTCGAGGTCGCGGAAGTCGCCGGCGACCACGTCGAGGTTGTCGACGCCCCGCTCGGCGGCGTGGTCGCGGGCCTGCTCGACCACCTCGGGCGAGGTGTCGACGGCCAGCACCCGGCCGGGCGCCACCCGGGCGGCCAGGTCGGCGGTCAGGGTGCCCGGCCCGCAGCCGACGTCGAGGAGGGTGGTGCCGGCGTCGAGGTGAGGCAGCAGGTAGGCGGCCGAGTTCTCGGCCGTGCGCCACCGGTGCGAGCGCAGCACCGCCTCGTGGTGGCCGTGGGTGTAGATCTCGTCCAGACCACGCTCGACAGCGGGATCGACGCCGGCGTCGTCCGGGGTCGCGGTCATGCGGCGGTCATTATCTCGCGTCCGCGCCGCCGCGGCCGGTTCGTTCGGGGCCCGGCTGAGCGCCGGCCACGAGGCGGTGATGGAGACCGACGTGCGGCCCGGGGCCGCCGCCGGTCCCGAGCTGCTGGATCTGATCCTCGACGCCGGCGACATCGTCCGGACCACCGAGTGCCTCGGGTGGCTCACCGCCGACATCGAGCGCCTCGGCGCCGGGTCGACCCGGGGACGGCCGGTCAGGAGGACCGGTCAGCGGCCAGGCACCGGGTCACCGCCTCCAGCGCCTCGACCGTGAGCGCCCCGAGGTCGATGGCGAACGGGTCGGTGACGTACTGGTGGCCGACCCCGCGCAGCATGCCGAGCACCAGCGCGGCCGCCGCCTCGGGCCGCACGTCGGACCGGATCTCGCCTCTGGCCACGCCCTCCGCGATGGCGTTCTGGATCATCGACCGCAGCTCGGTGTTGTAGTCGGCGAGGGTCTCCTGCAGTTCGGCGCTGGCGCCCAGGGCCTCGCCGTGGAGCACGTAGACCGCCCGGGTCGCCGGCCACGGGTTGTCGAGGCTCTCGAGAAAGACCCGGACCATGATCTGCACGGCCTCCAGCCCGGTGGCGCCCCGGATGGCCGGCTCGAGCGCCTGGTCGCGGAAGCGCCGGATGAAGTCCTTGAGCAGGGCCTGCAGCAGCCCGGCCTTCGTGCCGAACAGGTAGCTGGGCAGCCCATGGCTGCACCCCGCCGCCTTGGCGATGTCGCCGAAGCTGACCGCCGAGGTGCCCCGCTCGGCGATGAGCTCCGCGGTCACGCGCAGCAACCGCCGCTCGGAGGCGGCGCGTCGCTCGGCCTGTGTCCGGTGCGTCCGCCTCACCGGCTCCGACGCTCTCGTCGTGCTCATCGTCTGTACCCCTGCCGCTTTCCGCCCGCACCGCCGTCTACCCGTGTCCCACCCCACGCTCATCGTAGGAGCCACGACGGCCCTGCGTGGCATGAGTCACACGGAGCGTCGGGCCGCCGCGGCCCGCGGTCGCCCGGCGTGCCGCGGCGCGACCCGGCGGCGGGCCCCGGCGCGCTCAGCCCGGGTAGGAGCGGAACTCGACCAGCAGCCCGTCGGGGTCGCGCACGTAGATCGATTCGCCCATACCGCGGGCGCCGAAGCGCGGGCCGGCGTCGACCACCTCGAGCTCGGCCGCCAGGCGGGCGCGGTCGTCCTCGCTCACCACGAAGCAGATGTGGTCGAGGCGGCCCCGGTCGGGTCCGGCGCCGCCGCCCGTCCCGCCGCCCGTCCCGCCCTCGCCGGGGGTCCGGGGGACGAGGTCGATGATCGTCGTGTCGTCGACCCGCAGCGACGGGAACGGCGCCTCGCCCCGCCGCCACTCGTCGACCCGGACCCCGCCGAGCCCGGCGTGGCGCCCGTACCAGGCGAGGCTCCGCTCGACGTCCTCGACGACGAGGACCAGGTGGTCGAGGCCCAGGGTGGTCGCCATCCGTCGCTCCTTGCCGGGAACCGGGGGTCGGTCGCCCGCCGTCCAAAGTGCCACAGCACCGACCGGAGGGACGACATGACGACACGGGTGAAGGCGACGGTGGCCGCAGCCCTGGCGGCGCCGGTCCTCGTGTGGGGCGCGGCGCCGGCCGGGGCGTGCGGCGGCCTGGTGGGCGAGAACGGGACCATCGAGCTGGTCCGCACGACGACGCTGGCCGCCTACCACGAGGGCGTCGAGCGGTACGTGACCGCCTTCGACTTCACCGGCGAGGGCGAGCAGGTCGGCTCGATCCTGCCGCTGCCCGACGTGCCGACATCGGTGGAACGCGGCGGCGACTGGACGCTGCAGCGGCTGGTCCAGGAGGTGACGCCGCCCCCACCGGTGCCGGAGACGGACGGCGACGCGGTGGCGGCCGCCGAGGCGCCGGGCGCCGACGTGCTGCTCGAGACCGAGATCGACGCCCTCGACATCACGGTCCTGCGGGGTGGGGGCGACGAGGTGGGGGAGTGGGCGGTCGACAACGGCTTCCTGCTCCCGCCCGACGCCCCCGAGGTGCTCGACTTCTACGCCGAGCGCAGCCCGATCTTCATGGCGGCGCGCTTCGACGCCGAGCGGGCCCGCGAGCTGGGCCAGGAGGTGGGCCAGAGCACGCCGATCATGGCCACGATCCCCACCGACGACCCCTGGGTCCCGCTGCGGATGCTCGGGATGGGGCTGGACGGCAGCCAGGTCGTCGAGGCCGACGTGTTCCTGCTCACCGAGGAGCGGCCGCTCCTCCGCGCCGGCGGGGAGGGGCTGACGCTGGCTCGCAGCCAGGCCGCCTCGGACGCCCTGCTCGACGACCTGCGTTCGGACCAGGCCATGGACTGGGTCCCGGCCGACATGTGGCTGTCGTACCTGACGCTCGAGTCCCCGGCGGCCGAGCTCGACTACGACCTGGCCATCTCGACTCGACGGGGTATCCCGCCGGCGCTGACGGACGTGGGCGTGGTGTCGGAGGCCGAAACGGTCGACGTCCCGCCGCTGAACGAGGGCCGGCCCGCTTGGCGGACGGTGGGGCTCGCCGCCCTGGCCGCCGCCGCGGTGGCCGGTGTGCTGGTCCTGGCGGTGCGGCCACGGTCCGACGCCGGCCCAGCGGGCCGAGGAGCGCCCCGATGACGGCCCGGGTGACGGCCCCTCGGATGCCGGGCCGCCGGGTGACGGCCCGGCGGATCGCCCCCGTCCGGCGGCCGGCCGCGGCGCTGGCGGCCGGGCTCGCCGCCCTGGCCGGGGCGGGCGGGCTCGCCGGGTGCGGCGCCGGCGACGGGCCGGGCCTCACGGTCGCCCCCGAGCCCGAGCCCGAGCTCCTCGGCCCCGGCCGGGTCACGGTCACGCTCGACGTCGAGCACTCGCGGTTCGTCCCCGACGAGCTGCGGGTGGTGGCCGGCACCGAGGTGCGGTTCGTGCTCGCCAACGGCGACCCGATCAACCACGAGCTGATCGTCGGTCCGCCCGACGTGCACGCCCGCCACGAGTCCGGCACGCACGCCCGCCACGGCCCGGTGCCCGGCGAGGTGTCCGTCGGCCCCAACGACGAGGCGGCCACGACGTACCGCTTCGACGAGCCCGGAACGGTCGAGTTCGCCTGCCACCTGCCCGGCCACTACGACTACGGGATGCGCGGCACGGTCGAGGTCGTGCCGGCCTGATCCGCCGGCCGGGCCGGCCTCGCCGGTCCGCCGCTGCCGGCCGCCGGGCTCGGGACCGGGCGGAGCCGCCCCGGTACGTTCTTGGGCCATGACCCGCGGCGAGATCTTGTGGTGTCCGTCGGATGAGCGGCGTGAGCGTAGCCGTTTGGCTGGTTATTTGGGGTGGTTGGGGGTGGAGCGGGGGTTGGGTTTCGCTCCTGATCATGAGGGTTATCTGGCGGCGTGGCG
>DATCLS010000013.1:0-43411 GCA_036563805.1 Acidimicrobiales bacterium
GCGCCCGTCGCCAGCGCACCGCCGGTGACCCCCGCCGCGGCGGCGGTCCAGGCGGCGATCCGGCCGCCGCAGGCGGTCTCGCCACCGCAGGCCGTCTCGCCACCGCAGGCGTTCCCGCCACCGCAGGCGTTCCCGCCACCGCAGGCGGTCTCGCCACCGCAGGCGGTCTCGTCGCTGCGGGGCGTGCCGCGGGCGCCGGAGCCGGCGGTGGGCCGGGGGTGGCCGAGTGGGCGGGTGACGATCAGGCGGCGCCTGTCGCTGGAGTCGATGCCCGAGACGCTCGACCACACGCTCTACCTGCAGCCCGAGGGCTGGCCGGATGTGTCGGATCTGTTTCCGATCGTGGCCATGACCACCCAGATCCAGCTGCTGCAGGACCTGGTCTCGGACCTCGCCCGCGGTCGGCCGGTCATCGAGGTGTCCAACATCCGCAACTTCCGGTGGCTGGACCTGTCCGAGCCCCAGGACGTCCCGATCACGCTGGTGCCCAAGGGCGAGGACGTGGTGAGCGTGTCGCTCGGCGGCTACTGCCGGGCCACCCTCCGGGTCGGCGAGCTCCCCCCGGCCCCCCGTTATGAGCGGGCCCCGCTGGCCAACCCGCGTCCCGCCGAGCACACCGCCCAGGACCTGTGGGACCTGCGGCTCATGTTCCACGGCCCCCGGTTCCGGGGCATCGACACGCTCGGCCCGATCGGCGACGACGGGCTGCTGGGCGCGTTCACCCACCTCGACACCCCCGGCTCCCTGCTCGATAATTTGGGCAAGCTCATCGCCTACTGGGTCATCGACCACGGCGGTGTGGGCGAGGGCGCCCTGCCCATCGGGGTGGAGCGCATCCAGTTCTTCGGCCCCCAGCCCCGACCGGGCGAGCCGGTCCACTGCGACGTGCGCATCCGGGAGCTGCAGCGCGACCTGGTCCGGGGCGACGGCGTGCTCGTCGGGCCCGACGGCACGATCATGTGCCAGGTCCAGGGCTGGTCGTCGGTGGTGTTCCACCTCGATGGCCGCATGGAACCCCTCTACCACCGCCCGAGCACCAACCACGCCGTCGACCCCCAACCCGGCGGCTGGACCGTCCAAGTCGAGCGATGGCTCACCGGCGCCGGCCGCGACCTGACCGCCCGCCGGTTCATGGGGCGCGCCGAGCGGGCCCGCTACCAGGCGATGAACGTGGTCGAGCAGCGGCGGCACCTGCTGGAGACGATCACGGTGAAGGACACCGTCCGCCACTGGCTGGCGGAGCGCTTCGGCATCGACGCCTACCCCGTCCAGGTCGTCCCCGTGCCCGACGGCGAGCGCCGCTTCCGGGTCGAGTGCCCGCTCGTCCCCGCCGGCCACGACCCCCGGGTCACCGTGTCGACGCCCTACATGCTGTCCGACGCCCTGGCCGTGATGGTGGCCATCGTGGGCGACGGCGAGTACCGCGACATCGAGGCCCGCCACGTGCCCGACGGCGCCGACCCGGAGGAGGTCGCCCGGGAGGCGGCCGCTGCGGTCCAGGCCCGGAACCCCGACGCCCGCGTCGCCTCGGTGCCGGCGCCCGAGCACGTCATGCCGATCGACCTCACCGACGTGCCCGAGCCGCCTCCGTTCGCCGTCGCCTGGACGGAGTGACGGTCACCCGCCCGCGGCGCCGGACCGGTCGCACCCGGCACCCGGCCGCAGCAGCCGCCCCGGCCCCGCCACTGCGCACCTCACCCGCCCGGGGCCCCGGCCGGCTCGGGCGGGACCTCGGTGAACGTGGCGTAGCCGACCTGGAACGCGGCCACGTCGTCGGCGGGGACGTCCCCGCCCTCGACCGTGCAGTCCGGCGTGGCCAGGGGGTCGCCGGACGAGGCCGACTCGACGTCGACCGCATCCCGCACCTCCCCCTCCGGGCAGGTCGGGACGTTGAGGTTGACGACGTGGTCGGCGGGCAGCGCGCCGGCGGCCAGGTCGGCGCGGTGCTCCTCCACCCAGGCCACGGCCAGCTCCGCCGCGGTCGGGTAATCGGGGTCCTCCCCCAGGCCCTGGCTGACCGCCAGGGCGGGGATGCCGGCCCGCACCGCCACCCGGGCGGCGCCGACCGTCCCGGAGACGTCGACGATCGGCCCCAGGTTCTGGCCCTCGTTGATGCCCGAGACCACCAGGTCGGGCTCGAGGCCCATGTCCTCGAGCGCCACCCGGACGGCGTCCGAGGGAAAGCCCTCGACGGCCGTGGCCTCGTAGCCGCTGCGGGTGGTGTCCTGCCGGGAGGCGACCGCGCCCGGCGTCTCCTGGCCACCGGTGCCGCTCTGCTGCTCGGCCGGCGCCACCACGGTCACCTCGACCGCCGGCAGCTCCCGCAGGGCTTCGACCAGCGTGTCGATGCCCTCGGCCGCGTAGCCGTCGTCGTTGGTGACCAGGATCTCGAGCGGCGGGGTCGGCTCGGTGGTGGCGGCCCCGCCCTCCTCGCCGCCGGCGTCGCCGGTGTCGTCGCCGTCGTCATCGTCGCCGCAGCCGGCCACGCCGCCCAGCAGCGCCAGCGCCGCCCCGGCGGCGGCCGCCCACCGGCGTGTCCGGCCCGTCCGCCGCCTCCCCGTATCGCCCGACGGGCACACGGCGCTCCCGCCGCCCGCGCTGATGCCCGCACCGCCACCCGCGCTCCCCATGATCGCTCCCCCCTCGACGATCGCCGCTCGCTCCTGCCCGGCCCGAAGTCTGACGCCCCGTCAGATGGCGGGCAACCCGCTACGCTCGCCCGCCGGAGGGGGTGAGCATGGCCGATGTCCCGCCGCACGAGGCGATCCGCAACCTGCTGGGACGGTACTGCGAGCTGATCGACGCCGGCGACCTCGACGGGCTGGGCGAGATGTTCGCCCGCGCCGTGATCCGCAACGAGGGCGGCGAGGAGCTGGGCAGGGGCCCCGCCGCCGCGGCCCGGGTCTACGCCGGCGTGAAGCTCTACCCCGACGGCACGCCCCGGACCCGGCACCTGACGACGAACTCGGTCATCGAGGTGAACGAGGCGGCCGGCACCGCCACGGCCCGCTCGGCCTACGTGGTGTTCCAGGCCACCGACGCCCTCGCGCTCCAGCCCATCATCGCTGGCAGCTACCGCGACCGCTTCGCCCGCGACGAGGACGGCGGCTGGTACTTCACCGAGCGGACGTTCGGCGTGAGCCTGGTCGGCAAGCTCGGCGAGCACTTGGCCTTCCCAGTGACCCCGGCCGACTGACCTGGCTCGCGTTTCTCGGCGCATGTGTGGTCCGTGGAGGTACACACGTGCGCCGAGAACGCGGGCCCGGTCCCTGGCCCGACCCCCGGGGCCTCGTGGTGGCCGAGCTCGTACTACTCCTCGCCCTGTAGGGCGCGTGGCCCCACCACCGCCGGAGGCGCTCGGTGACGGCGGCTCGGCCCCGCGGGGCGACCGGCGTCGAGAAGCTCCGGGATCCGTAGCGCCAGGGGGCGGCGGCCGGCCCGTCAGGCGTCGCCGGCCTCTCCGGCCTCCCCCGCCTCGGCCAGCCGGAACACCGGGTGGCGGGGTGCGATGCGACGGAAATCGTCGTCGCTGGAGTCGGGCCCGACGCCGTCGAAGAACGCCCCGACCTCCGACTTCCATCGCGTCAGGTAGGCGCGGAGGATCGGGGGCTTGTCGTCGTCGGCGACCTCGGTGGTGACGTAGCCGGTCCGCCGCTTGCCGACCAGCAGGTCGAGGCGCCCGTCGTTGGCGCGGACGTTCTGGACCCACTGCGTCCGGCCTCGGGGCGCCACCAGGTAGTCGTGACCCTCGAAGGTGAGCAGGTTCACCGGCGCGCGGCGCGGCTCGCCGGTCCGCCGGCCCGGGACCTCGAGGACCCGGCTGCCCTGCACGCTCACCCCCAGCCGGGTCAGGCCGGCGATGACCGGGTTGAACACGTGCCGGGTGAACCACCCGGGAGGCTGGTAGTGGGCAGCGGATGGTTCGGTCATCGATGAAGTATGCCGGTCCCGGGCGGGTGTCGCGCCGGCGGCCCGCCGCCCCCTCGGCCGCTCAGCCCGTCAGCCCGGGAAGCTGAACAGGAACAGCTGGGTGGCGTAGGCCACCAGCCGGGGCTCGCCGGAGCCGTCGGGCCCGCAGTCCCACAGGGCCATGTCGGCCGAGGCGTAGCCGTCGCCGGCGTAGCGGGCCCGGTTGTGGGCCAGCACCCACGGGGACCGGCAGGCGTCGAGCAGGTGAAACGTGAGGTCGATGCTGGGGCCGAACCAGAACCGCTCCTGGCGACCGAGCCGTTCGCTCACCGCGCCGGGCATGGTGTCGGCCATCACGACCAGCGCCAGCGGGTCGAGCGTGCCGTCGGCCAGGAACGGCGGCTCGTCGAACCGGTACCACATGGCCCGCTCGGCCCGGCCGCCGGGGAAGTCCTCCCACGGGGCGTGGCCCAGCGCCGAGCGGCCCTCGACCCGCTCGGCCCAGAACGGCATC
This sequence comes from Acidimicrobiales bacterium, assembly GCA_036563805.1. Lineage (GTDB taxonomy): Bacteria > Actinomycetota > Acidimicrobiia > Acidimicrobiales > VFJN01 > DATCLS01. Next base: position 4,424 of record DATCLS010000013.1, read on the forward strand.
GGCTGGGGCGGGCCCGGGAGGAGCTCCGCCGCCTCGGGCGGCATCGGGTCGCGGAACGACGGGCACTCGTCCGGCGTGGGCAGGCCGGTCGGCGGCTCGAGGTCGGTGAACGCGAAGCCCTCGCGGGTGGCGCCGTAGACGCCGGTCGTCAGGTGGCCGCGGGCGGCGCCCGGGTTCCGGACCTCGGCTCGGAGGTGCGACATCGACCGGCCCCGCCGGAGCACCTCGACGTCGATCTCCACCGGGCCGGCCGCCACCTGGGCGGCGAACGTCGTGTGCAGGGTCCGGAGCCGCTAGTCGGTCTCGCCCAGCTCCTCGGCCATGGCCCGCAGGGCGAGGGCGGTGACGAAGCCGCCCTGGGGCTGGGGGCGCAGCGTCCACTCGTGGCCGATCTCGGCGTGGTACCGGCCCGGACCGGTCGCCCGCACGGTCGTCTCGTTCAGGAAAGGAGCGCCCACGGCCCGGAGGCTGCCGCCCGCCCCCGCCACCGTCAACCCGATTCGGTCGCGGGCGCCCCGGCCGCCCGCGCCGGGTCAGCGTCGCGGGGAGCCGGGGTCAGCGCCGTCGGGCCACGATCCGGTAGGCGTTGCCGGGGGGTCGTGCTGCGCGGGCGGCGGTAGCGGGCCTCCTTGGTGGTGTCGGAGGCGGCGGCGACCGCCGGCAGCGGCACGACCGTGGGCAGGCCGCCGGTGCCGGGGCCCCGGCCGTCGCCGGCCGGCGGGGGCGACGGGGCGGCGGGGCGCCATGCGGTGCGTCACGGGGCCAGGAGCTCCGGGGCGCAGCGGGCCACGGTGACCTGGGCCGGCTGGGCGGCGCCGGCGGCGGCCGCCGAGATCTCGTCGAGCAGGACCCCGGTGCCGTCGTCGACCTGGATGAGGCCCATGCCCCCGGCCTCGAACAGCCGGGCCAGGGCGTCGTCCACCATGCCGGCCTCGGTCGACCACGGACCCCAGTCGACGGCGAACACCCGGCCGGCCAGGTCGGCGTTGGTGGCCGCCATGGCGTCGAGGGCGTCGTTGGCCGCCGCGTAGTCGGCCTGGCCCCGGTTGCCGCACACCCCGGCGATGCTGCCGAAGAAGGCGACGAACGCCGGCGGGGCGTGGCCCCCCTCGGCCGTCGCCCGGCGGACGGCGGTCACCAGCGTCCGGGCGGCGTCGACCTTGGTGGCGAACACCCGCTCGAACGCCTCGGGCGTCTTGTCGGCGATGAAGTGGTCGTCGAGGACGCCGGCCCCGTGGACGATGCCGTCGAGCCGCCCGTGGCGCTCGTAGATGCCCTGGACCACGGCGGTCAGCGCCTCGGCGTCGCGCACGTCGACCTGGTGATAGGTCACGCCCGAGCCGACGTCACGCAGGGCGGCCAGCGTGCCGGCCACCTCGCGCCCGGCCAGGATGCGGTCGCACTCCCGCTCGATCGCCTTGGGGTCGCGCTGCCCGGCCCGGACGAGGGCCGCCCGCAGCGCCGTCCGGTCACCGCAGGCGGCCAGCTCGGGCGGCTCCTCCCCCTCCGGCAGCGCCGACCGGCCGACCAGCTCGACCCGGCAGGCCCAGCGCCGGGCCAGGGCGACGGCCACCCGGGCGGTGATGCCCCGGGCACCGCCGGTCAGCAGCACGACCGAGTCCTCGGACAGGCGCAGGTCGCTGCGGCCGTCGAGGTCGGGCCGGGGCACGATGCGCGACGCCCGGCGGCGGCCGGCGCGCCACGCCACCTCGACGGGGGCGTCGGCCTGGCCGACCTCGTCGGCCAGCGTGCGGGCCAGCGCGTCGGCGGGCGCCGCCGGGTCGACGTCGACCAGCCGCACGCGGCCGTCCAGCTCGAGGGCCGCGGTCTTCACGAGGCCCCGGGCCCCGGCCCCGACGGGGAGGCCGTCCGGCCCGGCGGGCGCCGGCGGGTCGACGCCGAGGCCGCCGCCGAGCGGCGTCACGACGACGACCTCGCTGGGCGCGTCGAGCAGGAACGGACGGATACGGGCGTACAGCTCCGGCATCGTCACCGGCTCGGTCGCCGGGTCGCCGCCGCCCAGGTGGTCGAGCAGGTCGGTGACCACGACGACGTCGGCCGCGCCGGTGCCGGCGCCGGCGCCGCGGTCGGCCAGCTCGGACGCCAGCGCCGCGGCCACCGGGCCCGCGCCGGTGACCCGGACGGCGAGCCCGCCCAGGTCGCGGGGCTCGGCGAGCGGGGCGTCGACCAGGGTCGTGATGAACCGGTTGGCGGCGGCGGGGATGCCGGACCCCGTCCCGGTGCCGTTGCCGCCCGCGCTGGCCGGGCTCGAGGCGGTCGCCACCGGAGCGGGGGCCGTCGGAGCGGCGGGTGCCGCAGCCGAGGCGGCGCCGGACGCCGGGGCCGCGACCGCCGGCGCGCCCGCGCCGTCACCGGCCGGGGTGGCCGGCGCGGCGCCGGCCACCCCGGGGTCGGCTCCCCCCAGCCGGTCCGTGTGCTCGAACAGGAAATCGACGATCCCCCGCAACGTCTTCCGGGCCGCCAACTCCTCGACCAGATCCTCCAACTGGTCCAACGACCCACCCTCGGTCAACCCGATCTCATCAGCCAGCTCACCCAAGATCTCCAGCCGCTTGATCGAATCGATCGACAAATCCGCCTCGACATCCAGATCCGGCCCCAACATGTCCTCCGGGTAACCGGTCCGCGCCGACACGATCGCCGTCAACCGCGCCAAGAGCTCCTCCGGCGCCGGCAACGACACACCCGCCGGAGCGGCGGCGGGCGCCGCGGCCGCCGGCCCACCCGCGCCGGCGGGCGGGCCGGCCGGGGCCGGCGCCAGCGCGGTGGCGGCCCCGGTCCCGTGGCCGTTGCCGTTGCCGCCGGCCAGCGGCACCAGGGCCGGCGCGGCGGCCCCGTTGGCCGGAGCGGGCTGGTAGCCGAGGTAGTTGAGGACCAGCTGGTGGCCGGCGCCGATGATCTCGTGGGCGGCCCGGAAGTACTCGACCAGCACCTGGTCGGCGGGCACCTGGTCGGCGGGCACGGTCCCGCCGCCGGCGGCCGCCGCGGCGGCGGTGGCCCGACCGGCGGCCCCGGCCGCGGCCGGGGCCAGCTGCGCCGGCCCACCCGGCGCCCCGAACCCGCCGCCGTTGGCACCGGCACCCGCGCCGGCCAGCGCCCCCAGGCTGGCCCCGGCACCGACCCCCGCCCCCCGGCTCCACGCCACCCGGGGCACGGTGTCGGCCGGCCGCAGCCCGCCGGGCACCACGTCGCCGTCGGCGTTGCGCACCAGGTGCCCGTTGACCGTCCACCGGGGCGGCGGGGCGGGCTTGGTCCAGGCGGTGGGGTCGGCCGACCGGCCCTCGAACAGCTCGGCCACGTCGACGTCCACGCCGGCCACGGCCAGCTGGCCCAGCGCCTGGAGCAGGGCCCGCACGCCGTGCTCGCCGGGCCGGTCGGTGGCGACGGCCAGGTGGGGGGCGTCGCCGAGCGTCCGCTCGACGCAGCCGGTCAGCACCCGGCCGGGCCCGACCTCGACGAACACGCGGGCGCCGGCCTCGTACATGGCCCGCACCTCGTCGGTGAACCGCACGCCGTTGGCCACCTGGTTGGCCAGCAGGTCGCGCACCTTGCGGCCGTCGGCCGGGTACAGGTCGGCGGTGAGGTTGGAGTAGACGGGCAGGCGGGGCTCGGTGACGTCGACCGAGTCGAGGTAGCGGGCCAGCGTCTCGGAGGCCCGGGCCACGACCGGGCTGTGGAACGCGCACGCCACCGGCAGCCGCTTGGCGCCGATGCCGGCGTCGCGCAGCCGGCCGAGCGCCTCCTCGATGGCCGGGGTGGTCCCGGCCACCACCAGCTGGGACGGGTGGTTGGCGTTGGCGACGACCACGTCCACCCCGTCGAGGACCTCGTCGACCCGCTCCCGCGGCGCGGACACGGCGACCATGCCGCCGGCGTCACCGTCGGGCACGGCCTCGAGGATGGCGGCGGCCCGCGCCTCGCTGAGGGCGAGCAGCGACGGCTCGTCCAGAGCGCCCGCCACGGTCAGCGCCACCAGCTCGCCGTAGCTGTGCCCGGCCACCATGTCGGGCCGGACGCCGAACCGGTCGAGCACCTTGGCCGCGGCCAGGTCGGCCAGGCCCAGCGTGGGCTGCGCCATGCGGGTGTCGGTCAGGGCCTTGCGCTGGGCGTCGCGCTGCTCGTCGTCGAAGGCGGCCGGCGGCAGCATGACGTCGAGGTAGCGGGCGCCGAGCCGGAGCAGCGACCGGGTCTCGGCGAACGTGACGAACAGGTCGTTGGCCATGCCCGGGCGCTGGCTGCCCTGACCGGGGAACAGGAAGGCGACCCGGGGCGGCGCCCCGTCGGGCCCGGCCACCCCGTCGGGCACGGCGTCGGCCCGGTACACGCCCGGCCCGGCCTCGCCCCGGCGGGCGAGGTCGACCTTGGCCCGCAGGTCGTCGATGTCGTCGGCGACGATCGCCACCCGCACCGGCCCCCGCCCGGCCGTAGAGACGGCGGCGGCGATGTCGGCCAGCCGCCACACCCGTCCCCGCGGGACCGGCTCGGCCAGCCGGGCCGCCAGGTCGTCGAGCGCCTTGGCCACCGTGGCCTCGTCGCCCCGGAAGGCCACCAGCTCGGCCGGCCACAGGTCGACGGCCCGGCTGGGCACGTCGTCGTCGGGGTGCGACTCGATGACGGCGTGGAAGTTGGTGCCCCCGAACCCGAAAGCGCTGACCCCCGCCACCCGGCGCTCGTCGGGCCACGGACGCGACTCGTCGAGGAACACGAACGGGCTGGTCTCGGGGTCCCACCCCGGGTTGGGCCGTGTGATGTTGAGGGTGGGTGGCCGCACGCCGTGGTAGACGGCCTTGGCCGCCTTGATCAGCCCGGCCAGGCCGGCGGTGCACTTGGTGTGGCCGATATTCGACTTGACCGACCCCACCACGCACGACGCCCGCTCCATGCCCGAGCGGGTGAAGGCCTCGGTGAGCGTGGCCAGCTCGGTGCGGTCGCCGACGGTGGTGCCGGTGCCGTGGGCCTCGACGAGCCCCACGTCGCGGGCGGCGACGCCGGCCTGGGCGTAGGCCCGGTCGACGGCCCGCTCCTGGCCCTCCTGCCTGGGTGCGGTGAGGCCGAGGCTACGGCCGTCGGACGAGGCGCCGACGGCCCGCACGACCGCGTAGATGCGGTCGCCGTCGCGCTCGGCGTCGGCCAGGCGCTTGAGGACGACGCAGGCCACGCCCTCGCCGAGGGCGATGCCGTCGGCGGACTCGTCGAACGTGCGGCACTGGCCGGTGGTCGACAGGGCGTGGACGCTGGTGAACAGCAGGAAGTCCTGCACGCCGTTGTGGAGGTCGGCGCCGCCGCACAGCACCACGTCGCTGGTGCCGGCGGCCAACTCGGAGCAGGCGACGTCGAGGGCGGCGAGCGACGAGGCGCAGGCGGCGTCGACGGTGATGTTGCGCCCGCCCAGGTCCAGCCGGTTGGCGATGCGCCCGGCGATGACGTTGGTGAGCAGGCCGGGGAACGAGTCCTCGGAGATCTTGGGCAGCCAATCGTCCAGCTCGGGCGGCAGCTCGCCCATGTAGGAGGGGAACAGCGCCCGGAAGCCGTGGGCCGCCGACTGGTCGGTCCCGCCCTCGGCGCCGAACACGACCGACGTGCGCTCGCGGTCGAAGGGCCGCTCGGCGTAGCCGGCGTCGACCAGGGCGTCGGCCGCCACCTTGAGCGCCAGCAGCTGGGTCGGCTCGATGGCCGCTAGCGAGGCGGGCGGGATCCCGTAGGCGAAGGCGTCGAACGGGATGTCGGGCAGGAACCCTCCCCACTTGGAGGCGCTGCCCGACCGCAGGCTGGCGGTCTGGTGGTCCCAGGTGGGGTCGTAGTACTGGTCGGGGTCCCACCGCTCGCGGGGGACCTCGGTGATCGAGTTGACGCCCTCGACGATGTTGCGCCAGAACTCGTCGAGGTCGAGGGCGCCGGGCATGACACAGGCCATGCCGACGATGGCCACGTCGACCGGCTGGGGCTCGGGCCGGTCGCGCCGGACGAGCTGGCCCAGCTCGGCGTCGAGGTCGTCGGCGACCGCGGCCAGGTGCGCCGTGCCGCCGGCGGACACGGTCTCGTGCAGCTCGGCCACCGTCGTCCGCTCGCCCCGCAGCGTGGCGACGTCGCCGATCATGAACATGCCCTCGGTGCGCTGCTCGTCGCGGTCGACGGTGACCAGCTGGTCGCCCTCGCGCTTGAGGCCCTTCGACGCCACCCGCAGCCGGCCGAGGTTCAGGTTCTCGAGCTCGGCCCACTGGACCTGGGGCTCGGCACCCTCCTCCATGAGCCGGCGCCGGGTCTGCTCGAAGGTCTCGACGAACGGCGACTCGGCGCACCGGGTCTGGTGGCCGGGGCCGGACTCGAGCAGGGCGGTCCGCTCGCAGGCCAGCGCTTGGGCCTGGAACTCCTCGCCGATGGCGCCGGCGGCCACGGCCTCCTGGGTGAACAGGTAGGCGGTGCCCATGAGCACGCCGACCCGGGCGCCGCCCTCGGCCAGCGGGGCGGCCAGCGCCGCCACCATGGCCGCGCTGCGCTCGTCGTGGATACCGCCGGCGAACAGCACGTCGAGCTCGTCGAGCCGGCCGCCGGACCGCCCCCACTCGAGCAGCACCTCGACCTGGGCCTCCCACAGGGCGAAGCTCGAGCGGGGCCCGACGTGACCGCCGCACTCGAAACCCTCGAACACGAACCGGCGGGCGCTGTCCTTCAGGAACCGCTCCAACAGGCCGGGCGCCGGGACGTGCAGGAACGTCCGGATGCCGACCTCCTCCAGCGCGGCGGCCTGCGACGGCCGACCCCCGGCGATCAGGGCCAGCGGCGGACGCACGTCGCGGATGGCCTCGAGCTGCTCGTCGCGCAGCTCCTTGGGGACGAAGCCGAGCACGCCCACGCCCCACGGCCGGTCGCCCAGCAGCTCCTTGGTCTCCTCGAGCAGCGGGCGGACCTCGGGCGCCCGCAGCAACGCCAGGGCCAGGAACGGCAGGCCGCCGCCCTCGGCCACGGCGGCGGCGAACGGGGCCCGGTCCGACACCCGGGTCATCGGGCCTTGGACCACCGGGTAGCGGGTGCCGACGGCCTCGGCCACTCCCCGGCCGGGCGCCAGCGGTTCGGTGCGGCGGGCGGCGTCGACGTGCTCGGCGATCGCCGTCCGCAGGGCGTCGACCAGGCCGCCGACCGTGCCGAACCGGCCGGACAGACGGGCCGCGGCGGCCGTGTCCTGCCCGACGGGTAGCGCCTGGTCGGCGAGGCTGGCCGTGCCGAGCCGGGGGACGATGTCCTCGGCGGTGGTCCGGGCGTCGAGGCCCGCCACCCACAGGTCGGGCCGGGTGTAGACGCGGTGGTCGCCGACCACGCGGGTCTCGCTGCCGTCCATGGCGGCGATGGCCGCCCGCACCGGGCGGGGCAGGGCGCCACGCATCTCGCGCAGCAGCGCCACCTGCCCGTCGACGACGACGCCGGTGGCACCCCCGACGACGGCGGCCGGGGCGGTGTGCAGACCGATGCCGCCCTGCACCCACAGCGGGGCGTCGGTCAGCTCCCGGACCTGCTGGGCGAGGACGAACGCGCCGGTGGTGCCGACCCGGCCGCCGCTCTCGGCGCCCTTGGCCACCAGGCCGTCGGCGCCGGCGGCGAGCGCGGCCCGGGCCTCGTCGGCCGAACGGACCTCGGCGACCACCCACCGGCCGCCCTGCCGCCACCCGGCCATGCGGCCGGGATCGGCGACGACGGCGGGGTCGGCGACCACCACGGTGTCGACGGGCTCGGGCAGGTCGGAGGGGTCGAGGGCGCACCGCTCGGACACCCGCACGCCGAAGCTGGCGTCGGTGCGGGACGCGACCAGGGCCAGCGCGTCGCGCGCCGGACCGGGCTCCGCTCCCAGGTCGAGGATCCCGAACGCGCCGGCGCGGGCCGCCGCCACGACCACCCTGGGCACCGGCTGGCCGAATGGCGTCAGCACCCAGACGAGATCACGTTCGCGCGAGCGCGAAGAGTCGAAACGCACGATGCGTCCCCTTTCCCCAGACAAGGTCGCCCGCGGAGATTATGGACTACCCGTCCATGACCTGCCAGAGCTGTTGACGCGTTAGGGAAATTGGACGCTATCTGCTGACGCTCGCGTCTGAGGGCGTTCCGGCTGCTCCGGCGCTTGATGCTCGGCTCCGCGCGTGCGGGCCGCGGAAGCTCGGCTCAGGGCAGCTCGGCGAGGCGGGCGGCCGCGGTCGCGCAGGTGTCGGAGATCCACTCCACCTGGCGGCCGGGGGCCGGCATCACCATGACCGTGCCGATCCCGAGCTTGGCGTAGTCGGCCATCTCGGAGACGAAGCCGTCCACGTCGCCACTCGCCAGCGCGGTGCCGGGATAGAGCACGGTCTTGCGGATCGCCGACTCGTCCCGGCCGACGTCGTCGCAGTGCCGGCGCAGCACGTCCAGCTTGTGGGCGACGTCCTTCGGGGAGGTGGCGAACAGGTTGCAGGCGTCGGCGTACTGGGCGACCAGGCGCAGGGTCTTCCGCTCGCCGCTGCCGCCGATGAGGATGGGCGGGTGGGGATCGGCCACGGGCGACGGGACGCACAGCGTCTCGGCCAGCTGGTAGTGACGGCCCTCGTACGGCCCGTTGTTGGCGGGGTCCCACATCTGCAGGCAGATCTGCAGCGTCTCCTCCAGGCGCTCGAAGCGCTCGGCCGTCGGCGGGAACGGCACGCCGAGGCCCCGGTGCTCGCGCTCGTACCACGCGGCGCCGATGCCGAGCGTGGCCCGCCCCTCCGACAGCGAGTCGAGCGTCGCCACGATCTTGGCCAGGAGCCCGGGATGGCGGTAGGTCACGCCGGTGACCAGCAGACCGAGCTGGACCGTCGACGTGTGGGCGGCGAGGAAGCCGAGCGTCGTGTAGCCCTCGAGCATGGGCTCGTCCGCGGGGGCGGAGGCCTCCATCTGGAAGTAGTGGTCCATGACCGAGAGCCACGTGGCACCCGAGGCCTCGACGGCCTCGGCGACGCGCGCCAGCTCGGGGCCGAGGGCGCCCGCCTTGGTCGGGTTGGCGGGTTCGGCGGCTCCGCCGGTCCCGAAGTCGAAGTTCCACACGTGGATCCCAAGCTCCATGAGCGGGACGCTACGGCTTCGAGCGCGCTCGAAGTCAAGGAATCGCCGCGCTCCGGCCGGGGGTCCATCGGGATCCGCCGGGATGCGGGCCGCACGCCGCATACTGACAGCCGCTCACCGCGTGCGGTCCGACCGAGCGTGCCTGAACGCTCAACGGGCTCACATCTTCACTTTGAGTGCAATCATGGTGCCCGCTGCGGTCACGCCTGGGGGCGGGCCACGTCTATCTCCGGGTCCGGGGAGGGACCATCCACATGCCATCAGGAGCTGCGCCGAGAGGCGTGCCGCCGCCCATCCGTCAGCGCCTGAGCCGGGAGGCGCGCGTCGAGCAGCTGCTCGACGTCGCCGAGCACGTCTTCGCCGAGTACGGGTACGAGGCGACCTCGATCGAGCGGCTGGCCAAGGCCGCCGGGGTCAGCCGGCCCGTCGTCTACGCCCACTTCGGATCCAAGGACGGGATCTACCTGGCCTGCCTGCGCCGGGCCCGCCGCCAGCTGGACGAGGCCGTCCTGTCCGCCGTCCTCGGGGTCGAGGACCTGCAGGAGCGGCTGACCGCCGGCATCGACGCCACGTTCGCTTTCATCGAGGCCTACCCCGCCCGGTGGGCGGTCGTCTACAACGGCGTCGCCGTGTCCGGGCCGGTGGCCGAGGAGGCGTGGCGGCTGCGGCTGTCCACCGTCGACCAGATCGCGGCTCTGATCCAGATCGCCACCCCCGACACGCCGCCCCGGCAGGTCGAGGCGTTCGCCCACGCCCTGTCGGGGGCCGTCGAGGAGACCGAGCGGTGGTGGCGACACACGCCGGGGCTGTCGCGGGCCGAGGCGGTCCGGCAGCTCAGCGACTTCGCCTGGCGGGGCGTGCGGGTGCTGGCGGAGTACCGGAGGCCCGGGGGACCGGGGGTTCCCGGCGGCGCCGCGGGTCCCGGCGGGGCGGCGCCCGAGGACAGCGACACGGCCGGGGCTGGGGCCCCCGAGGACGGGGACTCCCCGGACGGGAGCTCGATCTGAGGCCGTCGGCCGGCGTGCCGGCCAGGGGTGGGCGGAACGTGTCCAGCCGGGTCGGGCCGGGCGGGCCGCGGGGCGGGGCCGGCTCCGGACGGGAGCTCGGTCTGAGGCCGTCGGCCGGCGTGCCGGCCAGGGCGTGGGCGGAACGTGTCCAGCCGGGTCGGGCCGGGGTCGGGCCGGGCGAGCACGGGCGGGCCGCGGGGGCCGGCTCCGGCCGGCGCTGGCGTGCCGGGCCCGGCGGCCGTGACGTCCCCTGATGCCGGCCGGGGCCGCGCTACGTTCCCAGCCACGACGGACCGGACCGAGCCGTCCCCGCCCACCGGGCCGGCGACGCTGGCCCCGTGGCGGCGGCCCCTCCGGGCCCGCGACGGCGGCGAGGCGCACCGCGTCGCCACGCCACTGGAGGTGCTGTTCGACCTGTGCTTCGTCGTGGCCGTGGCGCAGGCGGCCGCCGCCCTCCACCACGCCCTCGCGGAGGACCACATCGGCGACGCCGTGGCCAGCTACCCGATCGTGTTCTTCGCGGTGTGGTGGGCGTGGATGAACGTCACCTGGTTCGCGTCGGCGTACGACAACGACGACGTGCCCTACCGGCTGGCGGTGTTGGTCCAGATCGCAGGCGGGCTGATCCTGGCGGCGGGCGTGACGCGGCTGTTCGACGACGGCGACTTCGGCGTCGTCACGCTGGGCTACGCGGTGATGCCCGCCGCGCTCGTCTGGCAGTGGTTGCGGGCCGCCCGCGACAACCCCGACCACCGACGCATCGACGTCCGCTACGCCGTCGGCGTCGCGACGTGCATGATCGGGTGGGGCCTGCTCCTGGTCCTCCCCGAGGCTGGGCCGCCGTCGGCGTCCCGCTGATGGTCGTGGCCGAGCTGGCGGTGCCCATCTGGGCCGAGCGGGCCACCGTCCTGCCTGGCACCCGCACCACATCGCCGAGCGCTACGGCTGTTCACGATCGTCGTGCTCGGCGAGTCGATCCTGGCCGCCACCGTGGCCGTCCAGTCCGCCCTCGACGCCGGCGGCACGCTCGGCGACCTGGCCGAGGTGGCGGCCGGCGGCCTGCTGGTGGTGTTCGCCATGTGGTGGCTGTACTTCGGCAAGCCGGCCCGGCACGGCGGCGTGACGTCCGCCGTGTCGTTCGTCTGGGGGTACGGGCACCTGTTCGTGTTCGCGGCCGCCGCCGCGGTCGGGGCCGGCCTGGCCGTGGCCGTCGACCAGGCCACCCACCACGCCGAGATCACCGCCCGGGGCGCGGCGCTGGCGGTGGCGGTGCCGGTGGGGCTGTACCTCATCAGCCTGTGGGTGCTGCACAGCGGGATCGCCGAGCCGGGCCAGAGGCCGCGCGGCTGGCGCTTCCCGGTGGTGGCGGTGCTGCTGGTGGCCGCCGCCGCGCTGACCGGGTCGATCCTGGTGGTCGGCCTGGTGCTCGCCGGGCTCGTCGCCCGCACGATCGGCCCGTGGGCGCCGGTGGAGCCGGCGGGTGCCTGAACCGTCCGGCTCCCCCTCCAGGAGCGGAGCCCGGCCCGCCGGGCCGGCGGCGTCAGATGGTGGCGTCAGATGCCGCCGCTGGTCATCGCCGCCGTGGCCAGGAGCACGCCGAGGGCGAGGAACGCGACCTCCACGACCAGGGTCCGGCGGAGGACCACCTGTGAGATGGCCAGCACCCCGCCGGTGGCCGCCAGCACCACCGTCGCCGGGCAACCGTGCTGACGGGAGCGGCGCTCATTCGGGCGGTGCCCTCGCGGCACTGCTGGGCCAGCTCCGGGACCAGGGACGTCACCCCGCCGAACCACCTCGACACACCAGGACGTGGACGCACTGCACGACGGGCAGGACGTCCGACGTGGCCTGCGGGGGCCGACCAGCGCGAACGACAGCAGCACCACGGCGCCGCCCACCAGGCACGCCAGGCGCTCGAGCCGGAGGCCGTCGCGGTCGGGCACGAGGTCGCGGCCGGGGACGGCGGGGGCGTGGCGGTCGTTGGCGCCGGTGTGGCGGGCGCGGGCGCAAGCCTCCCGCCCCCAGAAGCCGAGGTCGGGGTCGAACCCGGCGGCCGCCGCCACCCGAAGGACCGCCCCCACGCCCATCCCTGTGGTCGTCCGGGCGGTGGCCGTGCCGGGGATGGGGTGGCCGCCGCCGACCCCCGTATGGTCCGCTGCGTCGGCGCCGGGCGGTTCGGCAGCGCCGCGCGGGTGCGGGTCGCCGGCCTGGCCATCCTCGCCGGCCTGGCCACCCCGGTCGATGTGGCCAGCTCGGCCGCCATGCCGACGAGCGCGGCCCGGCGGATCGTGCGGACCGCCACGCTGGGTGCCCCGGGGACGACATCGGCTCCGGCGTCGGCCTGGTCTCGGCCTGCGCGCTCCCGGCGGCGACGAACAGCCGGAAGATCACCCCGCCCAGCACGAACGTGGTGGTCGCGGCCGTGACCCACCCGAGCACCGACCGCACCCGGTCGGCCAGGAGGGAGTCGGCCAAGGCCAAGGCCTCGTCGAGGGTGCCGACGTCCTGGCCGGGGACCCGGTTGGCCGGCTCCCGCGGGCGGAGCGTGACCAGCACCAGCCAGGCGATCCCGAGGGCGAGGAGCAGCCCGGTCAGGACGCCGGTCCGGCTCGTGCCGCGCCCGGCGGTGGGGGCGCGGGCGTGGGCCTCGTCGTCGGGATCGTGGGCGGGGCGCCGGCGGGGCCGCGTCGGCGGGCCGGCCGACCGCCGGATCCCCCGCCGCCCCACCGCGGACGGACCGGAAGATCCACCGGCGCACCAGCCGGCGGCGGCAGCGTCGCAGACGGCCCAGCCGGCGGCACCGGAAGGTCAACGGGCGCACCAGCCGGCGGCGCCAGAGCGCCGCGCCCAGGGCCGACCGGCGGCACCGGAAGATCGACAGGCGCACCAGCCGGCGGCGGGTAGGCGGCCCGGCCCGGCGCCGGGCGACCGCCGCGGGGCTCGGCCCGATGCTCAACGGGGACGCGCAGCCCCGAGGCCACCCCGCCCCGGCCGGCCGGCAGGGCGCGGGATTCCCCGGTCGGGCGGGACCGCCCGACCGGCCCGCGCACGGCCGGCACCTCGCCCGTCCGGGCGAGCGGAGGATCGAGCGGCGACACGACCATGCGTCGGAGCTCCCGGGCCCCGCCCGGCCGTCTCGAGTCCGCGCCGGGCCGCCCGTCGACCGCCGGCGGCCGGGACCGGTGCGGCGACCGCCACGCCTCGTCGCGGGTCACGGCCCGGAACGACCCGCTTCCGGTCCGCGGCCCGAGGCCTCCACCCGGGACGGGACCCCCGCCGACCGTCGGCGTCGCCCCGGACCCCATCGTCCCCGGCCCGCCGCCGGGACCCCCGCCGATCACCGGCTGGCCCCCGCTCCGCCGGGCGACCTCGCCGGCGCGGCGCCCGGCGACCGTCGGCGTCGGACCGCTCCGCCACGTCACATCACCGCCACCGCCGGGGCGACCCACGGCCGGCTGCGACCCACTCGGCCACACGCGGCCGCCACCACGGCCCGCACGACCACCGACCGCGGGCTGCGGACCGCTCCCCCACGAACGATCGTCGGCAACGCCCGCTCCTGCGCCGGCGCCCGCCAGCGGCGGGCCGCTGACCCACACCGGCCCACCAGCTGCGGGGCCCCAGCCCGCCGCCGGCGTCGGACCCCTCCCCCACGCCACGTCGCCGCCACCGACCGCACGACCACCGCCCGCACGACCACCGACCGCGGGCTGCGGACCGCTCCGCCGGACACCGTCGCCGGCGACGCCGGGACGGCCGCCGGGAGCGGCAGGGCGGCTGGGGCCGGCGTCCGCCGGCTCGGGTCCGATCCGCCGCAGGAGGCCGCCCCGAGCGCGGACGCCGCCGGCCGCGGGCGAGGGGCCGGTCCAGGCCGTCCCGGACGCGGCGGGGCGGCCGGACCCGGCCGGCTGCGCCACCCGGGCGGGCGGGCCGGAGGTGCGGAGGTCCTGCCAGGGCACGAGCCCGCCCCCGCCCGGAGCTGGGCGGTGGGCCCCGGTCCCGGGCGACGACGGCGCGGCCGCCGGTGCGACGCGCCACGGCTCTTCGAGCGACGACGGCGCGGCCGCCGGTGCGACGCGCCACGGCTCTTCGAGCGGCGGGCCGGCGCGGGGGCCGCCCCACGGCCGGTCGGCCCGCGACGGGGAGCCCCGGTCGCGGTCCCCGTCCCGTCCGGCGGCCCCGGGCGGCCGGTCCCCGGGCTCGATCGCGGGCATGCCGCCGGTAGCCGCCCGGCGCTGGGCCATGCGCATGCCGTCGCGCCACACGGCGCCGGTCGGGGTGGGCGGCTCGACGCGGGGCTGCTCGCCCGAGGTCCGGAAGGTGCCGGGGCGCCGGCGTCTCCCGACGAACCCGTCCCGCCACACGCCGCCCGGCGTGTGGTCGTCGCCGGCGATCTCGACCGCGTCGGCCTCGATCACCTCGTCGTCGCCGGAGCCGGGGGGCCAGCCTGCGGTGCCCATCAGCGCCTCCGGGTCGCCGGCGTGGCCGCCGGGCGGGGTCGGGGTCGGGCCACCGCGGCCGGGCGGAGGGGGCCCCGGCCGGTGCTGGGACGGGACGCCGCCACCGCGTCGCCTTGCGCCCAGGCCGGGTCGGTCCCGACGCCAGGCCGGCCGACGGTGCCACGGCGACCGTGCCTGCCTCCGGCCACCGCCGCGTGCCCCTGCGCTCGCCCGCCCGGCCGCACCCGGGCATGGCCCGGCCACGCCCCGGCCGGGGCGGCCTCCCAACCGAGCGCCCCGCCGATCCCCCCGACGCCCACCAGCACCGTCGCCGCCACCAGCCCGACCACCCGGGCGATGCGAGGCGCCGCCCCCCATGGGCCCGCCCCCCGACGGGCCGCCTCCTCCCTGCAGCGTCGCTGTGTCGTCATCATCGCCCCTCCGTGATGTCGGCAGTTCCCGGTGCCGAGGGGGTCCGGCCCTCGCACGGTCCGGCGGCCCCTCCGGAGCCCCCTCCGGAGCCCCGTCCGGAGTCACGTCGGGGGATGGGCCGGGTGCCGGACCTCGACCCATCCCCCGGACGGACGAAAGATGGCCGGTGCGGCTACTCGTTGGCCGCGATGAACGCCATCACGATCCCCATCTGGTCATCGACCGCCTGGCGCTGGTCGTAGTAGGCGGTCATCGTCACCCTCTGGCCGTTGGCGACCCTCGCCACGGGGGCACCCCTCCGGCCGGTGCACTTGGACATCGACGAGATGTGCCCCTCGCCGCGGTGGTCGATGTACAAGGGGTCCTCGCCGTAGCCGGCCCGCGAGTCGCAGATGAGCTCGCCGGTCGAGTCGTTGCGGATGGCGATGTTGATGCCGTCGTCGTGGATGTGCCCGCCGATGGCCATGATCCCGCCGGGGCGGTTGACGGTCCACGTCCACGAGGCCTGGCTCGGACCCGCCGGGCGGCTGATCTCGGAGAAGCCGCACTGGGCGAGGTCCATCCAGACCGGCTCGACGTTGGTCATCCCGGGCGTCGAGGCCGGCACCCACTCGAAGTCGACCTCGATGATCACGTTCTGAGGCTCGGCGGTCATGCCGGCCAGCTCGTAGATGAGGTTCCAGGTGTCGAAGGCGTCGACCCGGTACCCGTAGCCCGGGGGCATGCGGATGTCGGTCCGCTCGTCGCCCGAGGCGAAGAACCGCTGGCCGAAGATGAGCCCGAGCGGGAACGGGAAGCCGACGTAGCAGGTGGCGTCCTGCCGGTTCGTCCAGCTGGCCAGCACCATGTGATGGAGCTGGGCGTCGGTGGCGTAGCCGGCCCGCCGGCCGTCCGGGTACACCAGATCGGCCTGCATGCTCGTGATGTAGCAGTCGGTGCACGGCTTCTCGACGAAGAACCGGAACTGGTTGCCGGTGTGCGCGTGCCCGTGCGTGCCGTCGGGATTGTCGGGTGCGCCGGGGATCGTGAACGGCCCGTACCGGATCGTGGTCTCCCGCGCCCCCGGCTGGCTCGGGATGGTGGTCGTCGTCGACCCCGGCGGCGTGGTCGTCGTCGACCCGGGCCCGGTGGTGGTCGTCGACCCCGGCGCCGTCGTGGTCGTCGAGTCGTGACCGCCGTGGTGGTCGCCGTGGCCCCCGTGGTGCTCCTGCGCTGCGCTGGTGTCGACTCCCCAGGTCGACACCGAGACGGCGGCGACGAGCGCGAGCAACGCCGCCAGCCTCGTGGTCCGTCGCATTCCTCTCCCCCCTTGTGGCCGCACCCGCCCGGCGGGCCCCGGCTCCCGTCGGCATGCGGTGCACCGGCCGATAGTAAGGTTATTCGACTTCTGCGTCAACAAGACATCGAATCACATTCGATCAGGTCAACAACGCCACGGGCTGCCCCTCGCGCTCACCGCGTCCAGCTACGATCAGCGCGAACGTGGCTTCCACTCCCACCCAACCTGCGGGCGCTCGAACCTCGACCGACTCGACTCGCCACCGCCTGCTCACGGCGGCCTACGAGCTGCTGCTCGACGAGGGCTACCACGCCGCCACCGTGCAGAGCGTGGCCCGGCGCGCCCAGCTGACGACCGGGGCGATCTACGCCAACTTCGCCAACAAGCACGAGCTGCTCGTGCAGGCGGTGCTGCGGCGGTGGATCCGCAGCCCCGAGGCGGCGCCGCTGCGCGTGGCGGTGGGCGACGGCGAGGGCGACGTCGGCATCGACGAGCTGGCCGCGCTCCTGGCCCGGCAGCTGTCCGAGCCGCCGGAGCCCGAGCACCGGCTGCTCACCGAGGTCACCGGCGCGGCCATCCGCGACCAGAAGGCCGAGGCCATGCTGCGGGCGAGCATCGAGCGCATCGAAGAGGTGGCCGAGGCCACGATCGAACAGGCCAAGGCCGACGGCCGGATCGACTCGGCGCTGTCGACGGAGGCCCTCGTGGCGGTGGTCGTCAACCTCTACCTGGGGGCGATCACGTCGAAGTCGTTCGACCTCCCCCAGCCGGCCTACGAGGACGTGCTGGCCGTGCTGGCGCGACTCGACCTGGCGCCGCCCGACAAGCCGGAGAACGCCGACGCCGAGGCCAACTCGGACAGCTCGGGGTAGGACCTCGGAGGCTGCGGCCGGCGCCTCCCCTGGCGCCACCGCCCGTGAGCCGAGCCTGTCCGCCCGTCGGCGGGGCCCTGACCCGACGCCGCCACTAGTATCGGGTTCTAGTGGTGCCGGCCGCCGAGCGCCGGTGGCCCCGGGGGAGGGAAAACGGCATGACCGGACGACTCGACGGCCGGGTGGCCATCGTGACCGGCGCCGGCGACGGCATCGGTCGAGGGATCGCGCGCCGGTTCGCCCGCGAGGGCGCCAAGGTGGTCGTGGCCGAGGTCGACCCCGCGACCGGGCCCAAGGTCGCCGAGGAGCTGCGCACCGAGCTGGGCGCCGAGGCGATCGCCACCACTACCGACGTCGCCGACAAGGCGTCCGTGCAGGCGATGGTGGCGGCGACGCTCGACGCCTTCGACACCGTGGACATCCTGGTGAACAACGCCTGGGGCGGCGGCCGCCTGTCCCGCTTCGAGCACAAGACCGACGAGCTGTTCGACCACGGCTTCCGGGTCGGGACGTACGGCCCGATCTGGGCCATGCAGGCCGCCTTCCCCGTGATGCGGGCCCGGGGCTACGGCCGGATCGTCAACCTGTGCTCGCTCAACGGCGTCAACGCCCACATCGGCACGGCCGAGTACAACGCGGCCAAGGAGGCGCTGCGGGCGATCACCCGCACCGCGGCCCGCGAGTGGGCGCCCCACGGCATCGTCGCCAACGTGATCTGCCCGGCGGCCAAGTCTGCGTCGTCGCGGGCGGTGTTCGCCCAGCACCCCGAGCTGGAGGAGATGGCCGACCGGGCCAACCCCATGGGCCGGCTCGGCGACCCCGAGGACGACATCGCCCCGGTGGCGCTGTTTCTGGCCAGCGAGGACGCCCGCTACCTCACCGGCAACACGCTGTTCGTCGACGGCGGCGCCCACATCAACGGGGCACCGTGGGCGCCCGACCTGCCCGATGGGCCGTAGGGGCTGGTCAGCTGGTCGGCCGGCACGGCCACGCCGTCGTCGTGCGGGCCTTCGCCCCGCGCGGCCGTTTCTCGGCGCATTTGAGTACCGCCACGGTCCTCAAATGCGCCGAGAACGCGCGGTGCCGCCCGCGGGATCGAGCCCGCGGGCAGCGGGTCAGAGGTCGTCCTCGTCGTCGAGGTCGTCGGTGTCGCCGGCGCCCGAGGCGTGGCGCCAGTAGGCCACGAGCGACACGGCCTCCCGCGGCAACCCGATCTCCCGGCGCACGTACCTGCGGACGGCGGTCATGGCCCGGCTCTCGCCGCCGCCCCACACGTACGGCGTCCCGCCCGGCCAGGCCATCGACCGCACGGCGTCGGGCAGCAGCGTCGTCGTGCCGGCCGGGGCGCCGCGCCGGTACAGCCAGGTGACGGCGAACGACGGCGCCGTGGGCAGCTCCTGGCGCTCGGTCTCGTTGTCGACCTCGGCGAACACCCGGGCCACGGTCCCCTCGGGCAGCGACTCGAGGATGTTGGCGGCGGCGGGCAGCCCGGTCTCGTCGGCCACCAGCAGGTACCAGTCGGTGCGGGCCGGCGGGTGGTACGACGACCGGGGCCCCCACAGGGCGACCGGGTCGCCGGGGCGGGCCCGCTGGGCCCACGCCGAGGCCGGCCCGCTGTCACCGTGGAGCACGAACAGCATGTCGAGCTCGGCCCGCTCGGGCCGCCAAGCGCGGACCGTGTAGTAGGCGCCGACCGGCCGCTCCTCCTCGGGCATCGCGCCGACCTGCTCCCAGCTGAAGCTCCGGTCGATGGTCAGCTCGGACCGGCCGGGCGGGGGCAGCAGCACGTACAGGAACGTGTCGGGCCCGACCGGCGAGAACGAGGCCAGGTCGCCTCCGGAGAACGTGATGCGCCGCAGGTGGGGATGGACGTCCTCGACCGCGGTGACCACGGCGAGGTACGTGCGGATGCCCGCCATCTCGGCCATGACCCGCTCGGCGCTGGTCGTGCCGTCCTCGCCCGACAGCTCACGGGCCCGGACCACGAGGCCGAACAGCTGGGCCGTGACCTCGGACGGGTCGTCGATCGGGGCGTCGTACTCCAGGCGCTCGCGGTGCTCGCCCTCGTCGTCGACGACGACCAGCTCGACGCCCCGCCGGTCGAGCGCCGTCATCCGCGCCGCCCGGGCCGTCCGGCGGCCAGCCAGGATCCGGGCGGTGAACACCAGCGAATCCTCGTACTCGGCGTTGAGGTGGGGCAGGACCTCGGTGGCCAGGTCCGCCAGCGCCGCGTCGACATCAACGTCCATTAAGTCATCCTAACAGTCGACGTTCGCCAGCATCCTGGGCCCGTCCTGGGATCGTCCGGGAGCGTCCCGGGAACCTGGGAACGGGCTGGGACCGTCGAAACGGGCGTCCGACGACCTCGACGTCCGCAGGAGTGTCCCGTGCGCCTGACCCGCACCCTCGCCGTGCCCCTGGCAGCCAGCGCGCTGGCCCTGGCCGCCGGCTGCGCCAGCCAGTCCGACGACCCACCCGGCCCGGGCGGCCCGGCGCTGGACGTGGAGCTCGTCAGCCTCCGGCCCCTGGACTCGTGCGACGCGCTGCGGGACTGGGCCGCCGACGAGCTGGCGCCCCGGGTCGGCGCCTACGGCCTGCCCGGCAACCCCGGCCCGCTGCCGCCCGGCGCCGTCATCGAGGACGGGGCCCCGGCGGCCGAGGACGGCGCCGCCGACGCCGAGTCGTCCGCCAGCAGCCGGGCCGGCGGCTCGTTCGCCGAGGACGGCGCCGCCAGCGCCCCCGGCTCCCCCGGCGTCGCCGCCGGCGGCCAGGCCACGGCCGACGCCCCAGGCGGGGACGCCGACGCCGACGCCCCCGCCGACCCGTTCTCCGGTACCAACGTCCAGGTCGAGGGCGTCGACGAGGCCGACGTGGTGAAGACCGACGGCGAGCGCGTCCTCGCCCTGTCCGACGGCACGCTCTATCTGGCCTCGGCGGGGGCGACCGAGCTGCGCGACCAGCTCGACCTGCCGGGCGACATGCACGACGCCCAGGTGCTCCTGGACGGCGACCGGGCCCTGGTCTTCGGCACCGACGCCGAGGTGTGGGCCACCGACGACCACGTCAGCGAGGGGCCCACGACCCGTGGGGTGGCGCCCGACGACAGCGCCCCGCCGTCCGAGCCGCCGGCCACCACCGTCGTGCAGGTGGACGTCAGCGACACGAGCCTGGCCGTCGCCGGCTCCTACGTCCTCGACGGCACCTACGTGTCGGCCCGGATGATCGACGGCGTGGCCCACCTGGTCCTGCACGCCGATCCGCTCCAGCGCCTCGGGTTCGTCGCGCCCGCCGGCCCGGGCGAGGAGGCCGAGCGGCGGGCGATCGAGCTCAACCGCCAGATCGTCGAGGAGGCCACGCCCGCCGAGCTGCTCCCCCGCTGGCACCCGATCGAGCCCGATGGCGACCGGGTCGGCGACGGCGGCCAGCTCGTGCCATGCGAGGGGGCGCACGTCCCCGGCACGTTCTCGGGCTTCGGCACGGTGACGGTCGTGTCGCTCGACCTCGACGACGACCTGGGCGACAGCCTGGCCGCCTCCCCGGCGGCCGGCGTGATGGCCGGCGGCCAGACCGTCTACGCCTCGACCGAGCACCTGTACGTGGCCGCCCCGGCCTGGCCCGGCGCCCCGGAGCCGCTCGACGGCGACGTCGTCCTGCCCGAGGACACGGCCACCGACATCCACCGTTTCGACCTGTCCGCCGACGGCCCGCCCCGCTACGCCCTGTCCGGCCGGGTCGACGGCCAGCTGCTCAACCAGTTCGCCCTGGACGAGCACGACGGCGTCCTGCGGGTGGCGACCACCACCGGGTCGTCGGCCGTCGGGGGCGAGGGCGAGTCGGAGAGCCACGTCGTGGTGCTGGCCCCCGAGGGCGACCAGCTCACCGAGGTGGGCCGCGTGTCGGGCCTGGGTCGCGGCGAGGACATCTACTCGGTGCGGTTCGTCGGCGACGTCGGCTACGTCGTGACCTTCGAGCGGACCGACCCGCTGTACACGATCGACCTGTCCGACCCCGAGAGCCCCGAGGTCACCGGCGAGCTGGAGATCCTCGGCTACTCCGCCTACCTCCACCCGGTGGGCGACGGCTACCTGCTCGGCGTCGGCCAGGACGCCACCGAGGGTGGCACGACCACCGGCACCCAGGTGTCGCTGTTCGACGTGCGCGACCCGGCGGCGCCCATCCGGGTGGCGCAGGCCACGCTGCCCGGCGCCGGCTCGAACGCCGAGTGGGACCACCGGGCGTTCCTGTGGTGGCCCGAGGGCGGGCAGGACGCCGAGGGCCTGGCCGCCATCCCGGCCATGACCTACGACGTGGAGGCGTTCAACGGGCTGGTCGGCTTCGACGTGGACATCGACGGGGCCGCCATCACCGAGCGGGGCCGCGTCGAGCACCCTGCCCAGTCCGCCGGCGGGATCGGCGGCGGGGCCGGCGAGCCCGTGCCGCTGCCCCGGCCCGTCCCCGGCACCGGTGGCGGCGTCGGCGGCGCCGGCGGGTCCGTCGGCATCGTCGCCCCCGAGCCGGGCGAGTACCGGCCGCCGATCAGCCGGTCGCTGGTGATCGGCGACCGCCTGTGGACCCTGTCGACCGCCGGGCTCGGCGCCTCCGACCTGGCCACGCTCGGCTCGACGGAGTTCGTCCCGTTCGACTGAGCGCTCCCGGCCCGACCGGACCCGCCCACCGGGGGCCGGCCCGCCACGGCCCGGCCGGAGCCCGACCGAACCCGCCCAGCGACCGGGCCGGCCCCTCACCCGGGGCCGGCTCGTCGGCTCGGTTGCGGCGAAAACCGGTTGTCGTTAGCGTGCGGCGCACATGGGTGACGCACCGGTGGCGCTGGTGACCGGGGCGAGCCGGGGGATCGGTAAGGCGATCGCCCTGCGGCTCGCCGAGGCCGGGTTCGACGTGGCCATCACGGCCCGGACCGAGCGGGAGAGCGAGGGCCGGAGCGAGCCCAACTCGGTCCGGAGCGACGAGCCGGTCGTCACCCTGCCCGGCAGCCTGGAGACCACCGCCCGCGCCATCGAGGACCGGGGCCGGCGGGCCCTCCCCGTCCGCATGGACCTGCTGGACGAGGCGGCCGTGCGCGCCGCCCCCAGGCGGGTGCTGGAGGCCTGGGGCCGGATCGACGTGCTGGTGAACAACGCCATCCTCCAGGGCGGGGCGTCGATGGACCGCATCGCCGACCTCACCCCCACCTCGATGACCCGGCTCATGGTGGCCAACTACGTGCACCAGGTCGTGCTCATCCAGCAGGTGATCCCCCACATGGTGGAGCGGGGGTCGGGTCGGATCGTCAACCTGGTCTCGGGCTCGGCCCGCCGCGACCCGCGGGGCCCGGCCGGCGCCGGCGGGTGGGGCATCGCCTACTCGGCCTCGAAAGCGGCGTTCGGCCGGGTGGCCGGCGGGATCAACGCCGAGTTCGGCCCGGCGGTGCAGGCCTTCAACCTCGACCCGGGCAACGTCGTGACCGAGCGGCGGCGGGCGACCCGGCCGACCGACAGCTTCTCGCGGGACTACGGCGCCGAGCCGCCGGAGAAGACGGCCGCCGTCGCGGCCTTCCTGGCCACGGCCCCCGAGGCGTCCGACCTGCTCGGCACGTGGATCTACGCCCCGGCCCTGGCCGACGAGCGGTCGCTCACCTGACGGCGCCGCCCCCACCTGACGGGCGCGGCCACCGCCGGCCGGGCCCACCCGGCCCCGGCCGGCGGCCTAGGCCCAGGGCCCCCGGGTGCGGAAGGCGAAGGGGCTGGCACCGGGCGGCACGTCCTCGAGCGCCAGCGGACGGTCGAGCTCGGCGAACGTCGGCGCGCCGATGGCCGCCGCCACCGCCGCCAGCCGGTCCCGGTCGAGCCCGTAGACGTCGGCGGCCGTGCCGCCGAGCATCGCCCGCACGGGGTCCTCGGGCAGGCCGGCGCAGGCGAACCGCAGCGACAACCGGGTGAACGACACGTCGCCGACCTGGAACGTCCCCTCCATGTGCGGGTAGTCGGCGCCCCACATCAACCGGTCGGCGTAGCCGTCGCGCAGCGCGCCCTCGGCCTCGGCCCGCGACAGGAAGCTCGCCCCCACGAACACGTTGCGGTGCAGGTACTCGCTCGGCGGCCGGGGCACCTGGCGGCGCAGCGCGCTGCCGGGCCGGGCGCTGGCCGTCCAGGCCGAGTCGAGCTCGCTGACCAGGTACGGCCACCACTCCCCCGGCTGCTCGGTGAGCACCAGGCGCAGATCGGGGTGGCGCTCGAACACCCCGGCGAAGATGAGCAGGTGGGCGGCGCGCCGGCTGAACCAGCCGCCGCTCTCGATGGACACGAGGGCCACGAGCTCGGGCCCCCGGAACACCGACGGGTCGCCGCCCCCGGAGTGGGTGGTGAGCGGCAGGCCCCGCTCCTCGGCCGCCGCCCACAGCGGCTCCCACACCGGGTCGTTGTAGGGCGCGATCCAGGGACGGGGCGCCGGGAAGTTCACGCCCCGCAACCCGGCGTCGGCCGCCCACCGCAGCTCGGCCACCGCGGCGTCGACGTCCCACATCGGCAGGTGGGCGAGCCCGACATGGCGCTCGGGCGCGGCCGCGCACACCTCGGCCAGCCAGGTGTTGTAGATGCGGACGCCGGCGGCGGCGAGGTCGGGGTCACGCGGCGGCCCGAGCATCGAGTCCTGGAACGGGATCGGCTGGTCGTTCTGACTCCCGTGGAAGATCACCTCGGCGGCCACGCCCTCGGCGTCGAGGTCGCGCCGGCGGGCCTCGGGGTCGTGGTGGCCGTCGATCCACCGGTTGCGGAGGGCGTCGGCGGCCGCGCTCATGTCCTCCTCGCGGACGTAGCGGCCGAGCGAGCGCTCGCTGGCGGCCACGTAGGCGTCGAAGGCGGCGAGCAGCTCGGGCGGGCAGAGGGGCCGGAGGTCCTCGGCCAGGCGGGGGCCGATGTGACAGTCGGCGGACACGATGGCCAGGGGCGTGGCCGCAGTGGACGGGGCGGCGGTCGCCGCAGGGTCGGTCGTCGTCATGCCGTCTCCTCGGGGATGGTCCAGCCGATGGCCGAGAACCCGGCCGTCATCGCCACCCGCAGGTCGCCCCGGCCGCCGGCGCGGGCCCAGCGGTCGGCCACCGCGTCGAGGACGGCGACGGCCGCGGCGGCCACGACCTCGGCCTCGGCGGTGTCCGTGCCCCGGTCGCGCAGGGCCCGGGCGATGGCGCCGCGCCAGGCGTCGAGGTACACGCCGGCCCGGCCGCGGGCCACCGTGGACCGGGCAATGGCCCGGCGGCTGGCCAGCATGCGGGCCCGGCCGTCGGCGTCGAGCTCGGGCTGGTGGACGAGCCCGGCGACGACGGCGGCGGTGGGCGGCTCGCCGGCGGGCCGGGACCGCACGGCGTCGTACAGCGCCGCGGTCCGCACCTCGGCCTCGCCGAACAGCATCGCCTCCTTGACCGGGAAGTACCGGGACACGGTGGCGGTCGACACGCCGGCCCGGGCCGCGATGTCGCGGACCGTGGTCTGCTCGAACCCCCGCTCGGCGAACAGCTCGAGGGCGGCGTCGAGGATGGCGGTGCGGACCCGGTGGCGGTTCCGCTCCCGCCGCCCTGCCCGGGCCGGCGCCGCCAGGGCGTCGGCCGGCGGCGTGTCGGGTGGCGGAGCGACGGGGAGCACGGAAAAGATGATAGTCGACTATCAGTTTTTCGGCGCTCGCCCCGGTGCCCGCCCCGGCACCTGGTCCGGCGTCGGCCCCGGCGCAAACCCCCGGGGCAGGTAGAGGCGGTGAACGGCCAGCAGCTCGGTGTCGGCCAGCACGGCGGCGGTCGGCCCGTCGGCGACGATCCGCCCGCCGTCGAGGACGACCGCCCGCTCGCACACCTCGTAGGCGTAGGGCAGGTCGTGGGTCACGACGATCAACGTGACGGCCAACGACTCGAGCACCGCGGTCAGCTCCCGCCGGGCGGCCGGGTCGAGGTTGGCGGTGGGCTCGTCGAGCACCAGCACCGCGGGCCGGGTGGCGAGCACGGTGGCGATGGCGACCCGGCGCCGCTGGCCGAAGCTCAGGTGGTGGGGGGCGGCGGCGCCGTGGTCGGCCATCCCGACCGCGTCGAGGGAAGCGGCTACCCGCTCGTCGAGCGCCGCGCCCCGTAGGCCGGCGTTGGCCGGGCCGAAGGCCACGTCGTCGCGCACGGTCGGCATGAACAGCTGGTCGTCGGGGTCCTGGAAGACGATGCCCACCCGGCGTCGGATCTCGGTCAGGTTGGCCTTGGTGACCGGCAGCCCGCCGATCGTCACCGAGCCCGCCTGGGGCTCGAGGATGCCGTTCAGGTGGAGGGCGAGGGTGGTCTTGCCGGCGCCGTTGGGGCCGAGGACGGCGACCCGCTCACCGGGGGCCACGTCGAGGTCGACGCCGTCGAGCGCCACCCGGCCGTCGGGCCAGGCGAAGCGCAGGGCGCGGACCGACACGGCGGCCGGGGCCGGCCGTCCCTCCGCGCCGACGGGGCCGGCGGGGCCGGGCGTGCCCCGGCGACCGTTCGGGCCGGAGCCGCCGGCGGGGCCGGGGCCGCCGGCGGCGGGACGGGCGGCGCTCACGCCGCCACCCACGCGGCCGCGGCCACCGCCCAGGCGGCGGCGGGGACGAGCGCGGCGGCCGCCCACCCGGCGGGGCCAGGGGCGGAAGCCGGGCCGTCGAGGTGGGGCATAGTCCCGGTGTAGCCCCGGGACACCATGGCCAGGTGGACCCGCTCACCCCGCTCGAAGGCACGGACGAACAGGGTCCCGGCCGAGGCGGCCACGCCCCGGGCCTGCCCCAGCCACCGGGGGTCGTAGCCCCGGGACTGGCGGGCCACGTGCATGCGGGCGGCCTCGTCGAGCGTGATCGCCAGGTACCGGACCATGAACCCGGCGATGGCCGTGACGACCCGGGGCACGCGCAGGCGCTCCAGCCCCCGCAGCAGGTCGGGCACGGTGGTGGTGGCGGCCAGCACGACGGAGGTGGCGACGCCGAGCGTCCCCTTGGCCGCGATCGTCCACGCCGCCCACAGCCCGGGCTCCGACAGCGACACGCCGAGCACGGCGACCCGGGGGTCGCCGCCCACCACCGGCAGGAAGACGGCGAAGGCGAGGAACGGCAGCTCGATGCGCAGGCGGCGGGCCACGAGCGCCGGCGGCAGGCCGGCGACGGCGACCACCGCCCCCAGCACGGCAGCGTGCAGGCCGAAGGCCCACACAGCGCGCCCGGGCGTCGCCACCACCGCGGCGAGGGCGAGGAGCGCGGCGGCGATCTTGACCTCGGGCCGCGCCCGGTGAAGCGGACTGGCGCCGGGGACGTGGAGGGCGTCGACGCCGCCGGGGCGGCCGGCCGGCCCGTGCCCGCCGCTCATGCGCGGGCCGGCGACTCCGGGCCGGGCGGCTCCGGGCCGAACGGCGCCGACGACCCGGGCCCTCGGGACCCGGCGGCCGAGCCCGGCGACGCCAGGGCGCCCGGTGACCCGGCGCCCGGCCCCGGGCCCCGGCGGCCGCCCCACCGCCGGACCAGCACGAACAGCCCGGCGGTCACCGCGAACGTGACCGCCACGCCGAGCAGCCCGGCCAGGCCGGTGCTCAAACCCTCGTCGTCCACGCCCTCGACCGCGTAGTCGGCGGTCGGCGCGTCGCCGAGCGGGTGGCCGGCCTCCCGGTCGGCAAAGCCCTGGTCGTGGGCGACCCGCTCGAGCCCGTCCGGCTCGCCGCTGGCATGGGGGCTCACGAAGAAGGCGAGCGCGGCGGCCACGGCCAGGCCGACCGCCACGAAGGCGGCCAGGTGCAGCCGGCGGCTCACGACGCCTCCCTGGCGGGAACCGCCGCCCCCGGAGCGGGCGCTTCCGACGGAGCGGGGGACGCCAGGTGCCGAGCCCCCCACACGAGGTCGGGCCGGGTGGCCAGCACCGCGCTGACCACCAGGGCGGTGATCAGCCCCTCGCCGACGCCGATCAGCGCGTGGACGCCGACCATCGCCCCGGCCACGGCGGCGACCGACGCCCCGCCGGTGCCGCCCAGCGCGTACTCGATGGTGAACGCCAGCGCCGCCAGCACGACCGACACCCCGGCCGCCACGCCGGCGGCGACGACGACCGATGGCGGCCGGGCGGGCAGCAGCCGGCGCAGGCCGGCGAACACCACGTAGGCACCGCACCCCCCGACCAGCGCCATGTTGAGCACGTTGAGGCCCAAGGCCGACAGGCCGCCGTCCGCGAACAGCAGGGCCTGCACGATCAGCACCACGGCGAGGCACACGGCCCCCACGCTGGGGCCGACCAGCACCACCGCCAGCGCCCCGCCCAGCAGGTGGCCGCTGGTGCCGCTGGCCACCGGGAAGTTCAGCATCTGGGCGGCGAACACGAACGCCGCCACCAGCCCCGCCAGCGGCACCCGTCGCTCGTCGAGCACCTGACCGGCCCGCCGCAGCGCGGCCCCGAGGCCCCCGGCCGCCACGACCGCGGCTCCCGCCGACGTCGTCCCGTCGATGAAACCGTCAGGGAGGTGCATGGTTGCGACGCTACTGCCACATGGACGCAATTGGGACCGTGTTGCGAGAAGCTGACCTAGGCTGGCGCCGTGAGCCGGAACGCGCGCCGGGAGAACGCACGGCGGGAGGACGCCGACCGTGTCGACGCGAGCCGGGAAGCCACGCGGCGGGACGGCGCGTGCCGGGAAGCCACGCACCGGGAGCACGGGGGCCGGCACGTCGAGGCTCGGGCGGTGGGCGACGTCGCCGGCGACATCCTCCAGAGGATCCGTGGCGACGGCGGCCGGGTCACCGCCACCCGCCGGCTGATCGTCGAGGCCATGCTCGACGCCGCCTCGCACCACCTGACCGCCAACGACATCGTCGACGCCGTGCGCCGGCGCGAGCCCGCCTTCCACCGGTCGACCGTGTACCGCACGCTCGACCGGCTCGCCGAGCTGGGCGTGGTCGACCGCATGCAGATCGGCGCCGGCCCGGCCGTCTACCACCTGTCGGCCCGGCCCCACCACCACCTGGTCTGCGACCGGTGCGGCGCGGTGCAGGAGGCGCCGCCCGACGCCCTCGACGCGGTCGCCGCCCGCCTGGCCGGCACCCGCGGCTTCGTCCTCAACCCGGCCGCCACCCCGCTCCACGGCCTCTGCGCCTCCTGCGCCACCTGACGCCGGCCGCCCCCTCGAGCCGGCGCCCCTCCCGACCCCGCCCCCCTGGCGCCGAGCCCCGCGCCGGCCGCCCCTTCGAACCGGCGCAGGCGCCGGGGGTCGTCGGCGGCGGTTGGCCCGGACGGCCGGGCGGTGCTCGGCGGCCCAGGCGGCCAGCGAGCTGACCGGGTCGATCAGCGCCCGCCCGGGCCGGGCCGCCGCCGAGCGAGCCGCACCCCGGCGACGGCGCCCGGCCTCACTCGAACCGCACGGCCGACGGCGCCGTCGTCCGCCGGAGCAGCGGCAGGGCGGCGGCGGCCACCACCACGGCCACGGCCAGCCCGCCCGCCAGGTTCAGCCAGTACCCCACGGACGGCGGCCGCCACGGGACCTCGGCGGCGACCCGCACGATCACGGCCGACGTCGCCAGCCCGAGCGCGGCGCTGGCCAGGGCGATCAGCACCAGCGGGGCCACCGCCTCGAGCAGGGCGGTGCGCTGCAGCTCGCCCAGGTGCATGCCGGCCAGGCGGAGCAGGGCGAACGGCCGCCGGCGCTCGATGATGCCGGCGGCCACCGCGACGGCCAGGCTGCACCCGGCGATCGCCAGCGTGACGGCCAGCGCCGCGTTGACGAGCCGGTTGAGCTGGACGAGTCGGCGGTCGCCGTCGGCGTCGACCTCGGCGCCGAGCCGGGGCGTGGCCCCGGGCACGGCCCGGAGGACGGCGGTTCGCACGCGGTCGGTGGTCGCCGGCGTGCCGTCGGTCTCGACGACGAGGAGCTCCGCCGGCAGGGCGTCGGCCTCGGCGGCCGTGTAGGGGGCGGGATCGAGCCGCGGGGTCTCCAGCGCGAGGTCGAGCCAGGCCGATCCGCCCGCCGGGCACCCCCGGGCCGCCCCGAGGGCGGCCAGCCCGTCGAGGACCGGGACGTCGCGGCACGCCACGACGACCGTGCTCGCCGACCGCCCGACGGCCGGGTCGCCCAGCGGCCGGTCCGGGTCGGGGTCGCGCCGGAGAACGACGCCGGGACCCGAGCCGGCGCCGGCCGCGGCCTCGAGCGCGGCGGTGGCGGCGGCCGGGCTGGTCGCCGGCGGCAGGCCGACCACCAGCGCGTCCTCGCCGGCGACGCCATGGCTGCCCGACGGCGTGCCGTCCAGCAGTGCGGGCGTGACCCCGCTGAACACGCTGGCCACGAACACGGCCAGGACCAGGCCGCTCACCGCCCGGAACCCGGTGGCCGGGTCGTCCTCCAGCCGGCGGCCGGCCAGGAGGGCGCTGGCCCGCCGGCCCAGCCGGCCGATGGCCCGGGCGGCCAGGACCGTGAACCACGGTCCGGCGGCGACGATGCCGTAGATCATGAGGGCGAACGTGGCCATGACCGGCACGAGCAGGCCGATGCCGCCGTCGCGCACCGCCAGCGCCAGCGTGGCGACGAAGCCGGCGCTCCCGGCCAGCAGCGGCAGGAGGCGCCGGGACGTCGGCCGGGGCCGGGCCGCCCGCCGGGCGACGCCGAGCGGCGAGATCCGCAGCCGCCGCAGGCCGGTCGTGGCGGCCGCCACGGCCAGGGCCGGGACGGCGACCACCACGAGCGCCAGCAGGGCCGGCGCCACCCGCACGTCCTCGACGAACGACCGGTGGCCGTCGATCTCGACGCGGGCCACCCACGGCCGGGCGGCGACGAAGCCCGCCACCCCGAGGGCGGCGCCGACCACGGCCGCCGCCCCGGCCTCGACGGCGACCAGCAGCGTGGTCTGCCGGGGCGTCGCCCCGGCCAGGCGCAGGGCGGCGAACCGCTGCTCCCGCCGAGCGGCGCCGATGCGGGTCGACGTGGACACGAACACGAGGACCGGCATGATCAGCCCCACCGCCCCGACGGCCAGGCAGATCCGCAGGAAGTCGGCGAACTGGTGGGGCGGCGGGGCGGTCCGGATCTCGTGGACCTCGAGCGCGTCGAGGCGGCGCATGGCGGGCTCGGTGAAGCCGACGACGGCCACCAGGTCGTCGGGTCCGGCCAGGAAGTCCTCGGCGATCGTGCCAGCGGGCGCGGACGGGAACCGGTCGGCCAGGCGGTCGGCGGGCAGCTGGCCCATGAGCTCGGCCAGCGCCGGCGACACGTACACCTCCCCGGGCTCGGGGACGTGGCCGAGCCCGAGCGGCACGGGCGAGTCGGGACCGGTGGCGGCCACCCGCAGGACCGTCAGCTCGCGGCCGTCGACCCCGTCCGAGCTCAGCCACCACAGCAGTGGGTCGCCGCCGTCCCGCTCGCCTGCCGGGCCGCCGGTCGTGTGCTGCCAGGCCGTGTGGCGCTGCTGGGCCCGGACGGCCGGGTCGGCCGCAGCGGCCAGCAGCAACAGCGTCGTGGCCAGCGCCACGCCCAGCGCGGTCAGGACGAGCCGGGCCAGGCTCGCGCGTCCGCCGCTGACCGCCAGCCGGGCTCCGAGCCGGATCACCGCGCCCCGATCGGGGTAGTGCACCGGCCGTCGCGCACGATGACCTCGCGATCGGCGTAGGCGGCGACGCGGGGCTCGTGGGTCACGACCACGACGGTCGTGCCGCGGGCGCGGGCGGTGTCGACCAACAGCTCCATCACCCGCTCGCCGGCCAGCGAGTCGAGGCTGCCGGTGGGCTCGTCGGCGAACAGGACGGCGGGCTCGGCGACGAGCGCCCGCCCCAGCGCCACTCGCTGGGCCTCGCCGCCCGACAGCTCGCCGGGCCGCCGGTCCTGCAGACCGTCGAGGCCGAGCCGCTCGAACCAGGCCGACGCCGCGGCCAGCGCCTCGCTTCGCCGCGCCCCGCCGAGCAGGAGTGGCAGGGCGACGTTCTCGACCGCCGGCAGCTCGGGCACGAGCTGGCCGAACTGGAAGAGGAAGCCGAACGACTCGCGCCGCAGCACGGTGCGGTCGTGCTCGTTGAGGTCGTCGATACGGCGGCCGGCGTAGCGGACCTCGCCCGCGTCGGGCCGGAGGATGGCGGCCAGGCAGTGGAGCAGGGTCGACTTGCCCGACCCGGACGGACCCATGACGGCCAGGACCTCGCCCTCGTCCACCGCCAGGTCGACGCCCCGCAGGGCGGGCGTGGCGCCGAACGAGCGGTGGATGCCGACGGCCTCGAGGAGGGCGCTCATCGCCTCACCTCCCGTCGCGCGGCCGCGCCGGACTCGGCGTCGCCGGACCCGGTGTCGGCGGACTCGGCGTCGCCGGGCTTGACCTCGCGGGCCAGCTCGTCGAGCCGGGCCGCGGTCAGCTCGAGCCACCGGAGGTCGGCCTCGAGGTGGAACAGGGCGTAGTCGGCCAGCAGCGCCTGGCCGAGCGGCGCCCGCCGGCGCAGCTCGGTCAGCTCGCGCATGCGGGCCAGGTGGGCGGCGCGCTGGGCGTCGAGGTAGCCGGGGGCGTCGCGGCCCGATAGCAGGGCCAGCACCACCTTGGAGAACAGGACCGTCTGTAGGTGGGGCTCGGGGGTCTCGGGCTCGGACAGCCAGCGGTCGAGGTCGGTGACGCCCCGCTCGGTGATGGCGTAGCGCTTGCGCTCGGGTCCCTCGCCCGCCTCGGTGCCGACGACCACCGCTCGGCCGTCGCGCTCGAGGCGGCCGAGCGTGGCGTACACCTGGCCGAAGGGCAGCGGCTTGTCGACGCCGAAGCGCTGGTCGTAGGCCCGCTTGAGCTCGTAGCCGTGCGAGGGCGCGCCCTCCAGCAGCCCGAGCAGGGTGAAGGCGGTGCTCATCGCCAGCGACTATACACACAGTGAATACACTCAGCGAATACACCTGGTGAATACGGGGCCGGCCCCCCCGCACCGACACGACCCGGTCGGCGCGCAGTTCAAGCTCAGGCCGGTGGCCGGCTGAGCCCACCGAGCCGACGGGCGTCCGACACGTCGCCAGGGGCGGGGCCACGGGCCCCGCCCGGCGCGTCGGCGGGCCCCTCAGCCGAGGAGGCGAAGGACCTCGTCGGCCACGAGGGACGGCTCGGTGAGCATGACCATGTGCTCCGAGCGCTCGGCCCGCACGTGGCGACCCCGGGGCGCGGCCGCCGCCCGGCGCTCGTGGGCGGCCACCAGGCAGTCGCGCCGCCGGGCCGCCGACGCCCGGCGGGGGCGCCGGGTGCCGGAGATGACCGTGACCGGCACCTCGGGCGGCGGGGCCGGCGCGTCGCGCAGGCGGCGCAGCTCGGGGTCGCAGGCGGCCAGCTCGGCCCGCTGGGCGCGGGCCGCGGCCAGCGTCCCCGACTCCTCGCCCACCGTCCGGCGGAGGCCCGCCGGCAGCGGCCGGGCCAGGCTCCGGGCCATCGACCGGAGGAGCCCCACCCGGGCCAGCGCCGGCAGGGCGGCGGCGAACAGGCGCTGCTGGCGCACGGTGGCCGGGGCGAAGAACAGGTCGCAGCCTTCGTCGGTCTGGTCGACCAGCACGAGCGCCGCCACCCGCTCGGGGGCGGCGGCCAACGCCTCGCGCACGATCGGCCCGCCCCAGCTGTGGCCGGCGAGGACGGCCCGCTCGGCGCCGACGTGGTCGAGCACGGCCAGCAGGTCGGCGGCCAGGCGGGCCAGGGTGCGGGGCGCGGCGTCGGGCGTACTCCGGCCGAACCCGCTGCGGTTGTAGGTCACGACCCGGGCCCGCTCGGCGACGACGGGGGCCACGAGCGCCCACACGGTCTGCCCGCTCCCCAAGCCGGCCTCGAACACCACGGTGGCCGGGCCGTCGCCCCGGACCGTGGCCTCGAGGCGGCGGCCGTCGGCCAGCGGGACGTCCACCGGCCTGGCGGCGGCGCTCACGCCGCGGCGGCCTCGAGCGCGGGCCGGATGACGTCGAGCGAGTACGGCACCGACAGCGGGCTCGGCGTGTTGAGGCCCGACACGTCGGCGTAGTCGAGCACCGCCACCGAGCCCCGGCGCACGGCGGTGAGCTGCTCGTAGCCGGCGATCTCCGCCGGGTCGGCGCCGTTGGTGTAAAGGATGAGCACGTCGGCGTCGATCAGCGACGCCTGCTCGAGGCTCAGCTCGACCCGACCGCCCGCGTTGCCGGCGGCGTCGAGGATGGCCGGCGGCAGCTCGAGTCCGAGCTGGTCGAAGAGCACGTTGGCGCCGTCCTCGGGGTCGGCCACGACGTACAGCGCGTCGCCGGGGACGTAGTTGACCAGGGCGAACGTCTTGCCCTCCAGCCCCGGCAGCTCGTCGGCCACGCCGGCCACGGTGGCGTCGACCTCGGCGATCAGGTCCTCGGCCCGCTCCTCGGCGTCGAGCACGGTGCCGGCGACCCGGGCGATGTCCTGCCAGGTGTCGACCTGGTCGGCGCGCAGCGTCGCGATGGTGGGCGCGATCTCCGACAGCGTCTCGTAGTCGCCCTCGTCGGTGGCCAGGTAGGTCACGACGATCAGGTCGGGCTGCAGCTCCGCGATCCGCTCGTACGGGAGGGTGTCGGTGGCCTCGATGCCGGTGGCCTCGGCCAGGCCATCGCCCCGCCACGGGAAGTCGCCGTCCAGATAGGGGTCGATGAGGTAGCCGGCGGGCGGGGCGTCGAGCGCCAGCAGCACGTCGGTCCACTGGGCGTCGAGGGAGACGATCCGCTCGGGCCGGACGGGCACCTCGGTGCTGCCGTAGCGGTGCTCGATCGTCACCGTCTCGCCGGACCCGCCCTCACCCCCGCCATCGGACCCGCCACACGCGGCGGTCAGGCCGGCGACGGCGACCAGGGCCGCCAGCGCGCCCAGCGCCCGGACCGCACGGCCCGCCCGGCCCGGAACCCGTGTGGCCGATCGCGTGGGCCCCCTGGCTGGCAACTCGCCCTTAGCACTCATGAAAGGTAAGCCTAATAACCGATGTCGGCCCGCTCCCAGACGGCGGTCCGGCGCCGGCCGTCGAGTGGCCGTCAGCCGCAGGTGGCGCCGGGCCGACG
This sequence comes from Acidimicrobiales bacterium, assembly GCA_036563805.1. GTDB lineage: Bacteria > Actinomycetota > Acidimicrobiia > Acidimicrobiales > VFJN01 > DATCLS01. The sequence continues at coordinate 38,525 of DATCLS010000013.1, forward strand.
AGCGGCCGGGGCTCGTGGAGGTCGGCCAGCGCCGGGCCGACGATCACGGTCACCTCGCGGCGCGCAGGCCGTCGGGGTCCTCGAACCACCGGCCGTGGAACGCGCCGGGAGGCCGAGCGCCGCCGTGTCCGCGACCTCCGCCCCGTCCATCTGGCGCGGTCTCCGACGGGGCCGGCCCGCCGGTAGCGTCGGCGGGCATGACGTTGCCCACCTTCCGCGCTGACGACGATCCGGGCCCGTCGTTCCTCGAGGTGCTGCGCCGCGCCGGGCACGGCCCGTTCGACCGGGTCCTCGCCGCCGAGCGCGAGGCCGGTCCGGTGGTCGCCCACGGCACGACCACCCTCGCCATCCGGTACGCCGACGGCGTGCTCATGGCCGGCGATCGGCGGGCCACCGCCGGCGGCCTGATCGCCCGGCGGACGGTGGAGAAGATCTTCCCGGCCGACCGCCACTCCGGCGTCGCCATCGCCGGGTCGCTGGGGCCGGCGCTGGAGATGATCAAGCTGTTCCAGCTCCAGCTCGAGCACTACGAGAAGGTCGAGAACACCGAGCTGTCGCTCGACGGCAAGGCCAACCAGCTGAGCCAGATGGTGCGTGCCCACCTGCCCGCGGCCCAGCAGGGCTTCGTGGTGGTGCCGCTGTTCGCTGGCTACGACCAGCGCCGTCGGATCGGCCGCCTGTTCGAGTTCGACGTGACCGGCGGGCGCTACGAGGAGCAGGACTTCGCCGCCACCGGGTCCGGCAGCCTGCACGCCGGGACGGTCGTGAAGATCGGCTACCGACCGGGCCTCGACCTCACCGGGGTCGTCGACCTCGCCGTCCGGGCCCTGTTCGAGGCCGCGGACGAGGACGCCGCCACCGGCGGCCCCGACCCGATCCGGGGCATCTACCCCCAGCTGGCCACGATCACGGCCGACGGGTTCGCCTACCTGGAGGAGTCGCTGGTGGCCGAGCGGTTCGCCGCCCTCACCGGGCGCCTGACCCGCCCGGACTCGGCCACGAGCACCGGCCCGGCCCCGTCGGCCGACCTCCGGCCCTAGCCGCGCCGGGCGGCGCGGGGCGGCACGGGCCGACGCAGGGGCCCGGACGCGTACGGACGACGCAGGGCGCGTCCGGTCGGCGGCGCCCAGGCCTCAGCGGCTCACGGCCCGGGCCTCGGCGTGGCGCTTGAGCCCGGCCAACGTGCGCTCGATGTTGGCTCGGTTGTGGGCGTCGCGGTCGCGCACGCCCACCAGCCAGTTGCTCACCTTGACGAAGACGGCGGGCACCAGCCGCCGCGTGCTCTCGGTGACGCGGCACCCGCCCTCGCGCGGCTCGATGACGTACTCCCACTCGGCCGTGCGGATCCCCAGGCCCCCGACGTCGAACGCGAACCGGCGCCCGCGCTCGGCGGCGGTCACCGTGCACGTCGTCGACCAGCGACGCCCCTTGTGCCGGTTGCTGCCCCGGAACTTGGCGCCGACGACCGCCTCGGTGGCGCCGCCCAGCCACCGGCACCGGTGGGTCTCGGCGGCCCACTCGGGCATCGTGGTGACGTCCGCGATCAGGTCGTAGACCAGCTCGGGCGGGGCGTCGATGTCGATCGATGCCTCGGCGTTGGCGTTCTCCATCCCGGTCCTCCCCCACTCGACGCGCCGGGCCCCGCCGGGCGACGGGCCCCGCCGGGCGACGGGCTGGCGGCCGCCATCATCCGCCATGGCGGCCGCCGGCGTCACGCCCGAGCGCCGGACGCCCACCGCGGGGTCGCCCGGGCGTCCCGCCACGCCCGGGCGACCCGGCCCGCGGCCCGCCGGTCACCGCCAACCACCGGTCGTCCCGGCCGCCGGTCCCACCCCGACCGGCGGTCCCACCCGGCCGGCCCACCGCGCCCGGACGGCCCGCCGCCCGACAGGTGACCCGGCCCCACCCGACCGGCCCGCCGCGCCCGGGCGACCGCGCCGCCGGTTCGGTCCCGGCTCAGCCCCCGGCCGGCCAGTCCAGCCCCTCGCCCAGGTGGTCGAGCGCCCGGCGCATCAGCTCGTCGACCGGCGTGCCCTCCGGGTCGGACAGCCAGGTGACGAGCGCGGCGTTCAGCGCGCCCAGCACCGTGGCGGCCAGGAGCTGGGGCCGCAGGTCGGTGTGGGGCACGCCGAGGCGGCGCCCGAACTCGACGGCCATCCGCCGGGCGAACTTCTGCACCTTCCAGAAGAAGTGGCCGCTGAGCGAGGGGTGGTCGGCCAGCAGGCGGAGGGCGTGGACGTCGTCGGGCCCGAGCGCCAGCTCCTCCACCACCGGCGCCCCGGTGAGCGCCCGACAGGCCTCGAGCGGGCCCTCGGACGCCGGCCGGGCCTCGAGGGCGGTGAGGATGGCGTCGAGGTCGGCCAGCCGGTCGATCAGCACGGCGGCTGCGCGGTAGGAGCGGAAGAACCGGGTCTCCGCCGACTCGTGGCCCGGGCACCGGCGGACGGGACGCTCGCCCACGTCGCCGGTGTGGGTCGGGCTGCCGGGGGGCGCCAGGATCGGCGGGTCCGGCGCCGGGGACGGCCGCCCGGGGTGGTCGTCGCGTGTCGCCATGGCGTCGTGCTCCTCTGATCGGTACCTCGCCCCCGGGGGACGGGGGACGTGGCACCAGAGAGGGGGGCGGCGCGCGATCGTGACCGGGTAACGGGCCGGTGGCCGGAATTTTTCCTCGGACCGGCCGTCAGGCGGAGGCCGGCAGCGTCACCCGGGCCTGGGCCACGGCGGCCGCCCAGGCAGCGGGGGTCATGGCGTGGGCGCCGGCGCCGCCGGCGAAGGCGCTCGAGGCCATCAGGGCCGGGCGCAGCGCGGCCAGGACGTCGAGGCTGGCAGCCAGGGCGACGGGGTCGCTGGTGCCGCGCAGGAACCCGGCAGCCCACCGACCGTCCGCGCCCCGGTACACCGCGTCGCCGGTGAACAGGTAGTCGCCGTCGACACCGGGCACGAGGAAGGAGGTGCTGCCGGGCGAGTGGCCCGGCGTCGGGATCACCTCGACGCCCGTGGCGTCGACCTGGCGGCGCTCGAACACCGCGTCGGCGGCGGCGTACCGGGCGATGTCGGAGCGCTCGGCGGCGGGCACGTGGAGGCGCGCCCCGAACTGGTGGGCGACGAGCGCCAGCGCGCGGGGCCGGCCTCGTCGCGGTGGCTCAGGTAGTGGTGGTCGACGCCGCCCAGGCCCCCGATCTCGTCGAGGTCGGCGTCGTCGCCGGGGGCGTAGACCAGCACGTTGGGACCGCCGGGCGGCGTCCACAGGTAGGCGTGGGTGGTGAGGCCGGGGGCCGCCGAGAACGGCCGGGTAACCCAGAGGTCGGGGCGGATTTGGCGCGTGCCCGGACCGTAAGACCTCAAGTGAACGTGAAGTCAAGGGATGGGCGGCGCGGGCGACCCGCCGCCGGGCCGCCCGGCGCCCCACCGGGCGGCCCGCCCGGGCCCCGCCCCCCTCAGAACCCGAAGCGGGTCAGCCCTCCCGGCTCCACGCCCAGGACGACGACCGCCGAGCGGGGCTCGATGCGGTACACGTGCCACGGCGGCGGCCCCTGCGAGGGGGCGTTGAACGGGGCGGTGATGCCGGTCCCGGTGTCGTCGGGCTCCGCCGGCCAGCCGCCGTCCGCCCAGGCCCGGGCGGCGCGGGCCACCAGCTCCGGATCGGTCACCCGGGCGGCGTCGCCCTCCACGACGACGTCGGCGTCGCGGATCGACAGGGCGATCGAGCAGCGGGGGTCGCGGCCCACGTTGCGGCCCTTGCGGGTGCCGGCGCCCGTCTGGAACCAGAAGGCGCCGTCGAGCCAGAGGGCGCCGACGGCCGTCACGTGGGGGCTGCCGTCCGGGTTGAGCGTCGTCAGCCAGGTCGTGCGGGCGTTGTGCGCCGCGGGGTCGGGGGCCGAGCCCGCCTCGAGCTTCTCGGCGATGGCCGCCCACTCCACCGGCGGAAGCCCGTCGGCGGCACCCAGGTTGCTGATCTCCATGGCCGTTCCCCTTCCGGGTCGGTGGCACGCCCGCGGTGGCCGTGCGCAGGTGAGACGGTCCGGGGCCGCCGAAGTCATCGCCCGCAGCCCTCGCGCCGGGAGCGCTCGGAGGCCCGTTTGGACGGCGAGGCCGGGCGCCGCCGCCTGACCCCGAGGCGTTCAGGTCCAGGTCAGATCGTCGTTGCCGTCCCGTAATCGTGGCCGAACGGCGCCGAAACGGCCCCGGCTTAGCGTCAGGAAGGCATCAGGTAGACGCCGCCGGGGCCGAGCACGTCGGGGAGGTGATCGCGCTGTCGAGGCTGGCCATCGTCTCGATCGCCCTGTTCACCTTCCTGCTGGTCGGGCTGATCCAGGAGCCCGACTCGGGCACCGCGGCGAGCGTCGGCCCGCCCGACGTCGCTGAGGCGACGGTGGGCCCCAACATCGCCAAGCCCCTCCCCCGCGTCCTCACGGCGAGCACCCTGCTCGCCCTGTGGCGCGTCCTCACGCCCACCGTGCTGGCGCTGGCGCTGCTGCAGCTGCTGGTGGGGCGGCCCCCGGCCATCCACGGCCGGGACGAGGCCGACGACCGCGACCGGTCGGCCCTCAGGTCGGTCGCGCGCCAGCGGCGCGGCCCACCCGCGGTCGTCGGCTGACGGCCCGGCTCCGGCCCTGATCCCGGCCCGCCGGCTGGCCGTCGCCGCCCGCGTCCGACCCGCGCCCGCCGGCTCCCCCGGCGCGTGTGGCGGGGAGACGGACGCCTCCCCACCCCGCCCGCGCGCCCACCGCGACCGGCCGGGGTCGCCCCACCGACCGCTGGGACACCGGAGCCACGCCATGTCCGACACCGCCACCGGCCACCCCGCCTGCGACGACGCATCCCGGGACGACACGGCCCGGGACGTCGACGCCGGCGACCGCGCCGCCCGCGACCGTTCCCCCGACC
>DATCLS010000014.1:0-2807 GCA_036563805.1 Acidimicrobiales bacterium
TCCGGATGAACAGCGGGCCGTAGTGCCCGTAGTCGGCCGGCCACCAGTCCTGCGACGTGCGCATGACCTCGACCAGGTCACGCTTCAGCGCCTCGACGTCCAGCGACGCGAACGCCGCGGCGTAGTCGAAGTCCTCGCCCAGCGGGCTGGCCTGGGGCGGGTTCCGGTGGAGCACCGAGATGTCGGGCTGGTTCGGCCACCAGTCCCTGTTCGTGCGCGGGCTCTTCACCGTCGGCGTCGGTGACGGGATCTCCGGGCTCTCGGTCTCGCTGACGCTCCGGGTCTCGTCCTTGTCAGGCACGCCGGTCCTCCTCTCGTGCACGGCCTGACAAAGGATGGTATCGATCTTGTTGTAGAACTGTTCCAACTTCAGATCCATGCGGGTCCCGTTAGCAAGGGGTTCGGGTGGCCCGCAGGCGGCGGGCGGCGGGCGCCGGGCGGGAACCTTTCGCCGGCCGCCCACGTCGTACCGGCATGAGCCCCCACCCCGGTCGCCCCGCCCTCCGTCGCCGCCGCCTGCTCCCCCTCGCCGGGGCGGCGGCCGCCCTGGCCCTGGCCGCCGCCGGCTGTGGCGACGACGGCGCGGGAAACGGCGGCGCCCCTGCGGTCGATCCGGCCAGCGCGGTGGTCGAGTACCACTTCCAGGACAGCTCGGTGCCGCCCGAGCACCACCGCAGCTACACGCTCACGGTGGAGCCGTCCGGGGCTCGGATCGTCGTCGACTCCTACGGCGACGTGCTCCACGACGAGCGGGCGCCCGTCGACGACGCCACCTGGTCCCAGCTGATCGCCGCGGTCGAAGGCGTCGACGGCCTGGGTGGCGGGGGCGCCGACGACTGCGCGGGCGGGACCGCCCACGACCTGTGGGTGACCGACGGCGAGCACGGCAACGACGACCCCGCGATCGCCGCCCACGTCCCGGTGTGCGGCGGCGACGGCCGCGAGGACGCCGACCGGGTCGAGCGGGCCGTGCGCCCGGCGCTCGACCTGTTCGACATGGAGACGCTGCTGGCGGCGGCTTGAGGGCTGGTGCGCGCTCCGTGGACAATCCGGTGCTCTGCGGGGATGAGGAACCGCGGAACTAACCTCTGTTCGCCGTGTCGGCCGACGGGGCGCGCAGGACCGACATCCTCGAGACGGCGGAGAGGCTGTTCGCCTCGTCGGGGCTGCGGACGTCTCTGAAGGAGATCGCCGACGCTTGTGGCATCCTCCCCGGCAGCCTCTACCACCACTTCGAGTCCAAGGAGGCGATCATCGTCGAGCTGATCGAGCGCTACCGCGCGGAGCTCGACGACATCGCCGCCCGGGCCCTCGACGAGTTGCAGGACGCGGGCCCCGAGTCGGTGGCCGAGCGGATCGTGGCGCTCAGCTCCAGCATCGCCGAGTGCGCGGTGCGGCACCGCGCCGCCGTGCTGCTCACGTTCTACGAGCCGCCGTCGGGGGCGAGCGACGAGCTGGTGCGTGTGGTGCGGGGTACCCCGGCGGCGATCGAGAAGGCGATGCTCGAAACGCTGCGCCTGGGCCGGGCGAGCGGCGACATCCGGTCGAGCATCGACCTCGAGGCGCTCGCCGACCGCTTCTGCACGACCACGCTGTCGGTGTTCCCGGGCGTGCCTGGCACCGACCAACTGCCGGCCATCCGGTGCCGCATCCTGCTCGACGGCATCGCCGCCCAGGCCCCGTCAGACGGCGAGCTCGACCGGTCGGCGGCGTTCAGGGCGGCGCAGAAGGTCGTCGAGACCTGGGACGCGCCCGCCGCCCCCGGAGGACGAGCGCCTCGCCCGGCTGCAGGCCGTGGCCCGCACCGAGTTCGGCCGCAAGGGCTACGAGGCCACGACCGTGCGCGACATCGCAACGGCGGCCGGCCTGGCCACCGGCACCGTCTACCGGCTGATCGGCTCCAAGGACGAGCTGCTGCGGTCGATCATGGAGGGCTTCGAGACGCCGGTGCGGGCCGGCTGGTCGGCCGTGGTCGAGGCTCCGTCTAGCGTCGTCGAGAAGATCGACGCGCTGATCTGGATCAACATCGACGTCATCGACCGCTTCAACGACGAGTACAACATCGAGCTGGCCTGGCTGCGCGAGTCGCCGCCCCGCGCCGGCGACCTCGGCCAGGCGTTTCGGGCCCGCCTGCGCGACATCGCCACGCTGGTCGAAGAGGGCCACCGCGCGGGCGAGATCCGCATCGACGCCCCCACGGCCGAGGCCCGGGCGTGGGCGCTGTTCGACGCGGTGTGGACCGACGTCAACGTCGTCCGCAAGATCGGCGCCCGCAACGCGCTCGGGCTGGCGCGCGACAGCGTGCTACGGGGCGCCGCCCGCCGGTCCTGATCCGGCCAGGCCCGGCAGGACGGCGTCGGCCCGCCGGCTACTCGACCCGCCAGGCCACCGACTTCATCTTCGACGCACTGGTCGAAGCCGGCCGTGCCGTTAAGGCGGCCGACGCTGCTCGCCTTGTAGCCGTCGAACGGCAGGTCCGCCCCATAGGGCGCCCCGCCGTTGACGCCGATCACCCCGGCCCGCGGTCACGCCGGCCCGGAACGCCTCCAGGCAGTAGTGCCGGTGGGCGGCAGCCGATGTCCTCGGCGGTCTAGCCGTCGAGCCCGGGGCGCAGCGCGCTGAAGAGCCAGTCGAGGAGGTTGCGGTCGCTGCTGGCCGCGCCCCCTCGCCGTCGGTCGTATACGAGATGCCGGCGGGGGTGGGTTTCCCGCCGGTCACGCCTCCGGCACGAGTGCCTGCATGTGTTCTTGTGTGTGCAGGCGCAACACCCCGGTGACCCGGCGTCGACACGTCTCGTATACACCCGG
>DATCLS010000023.1:0-12871 GCA_036563805.1 Acidimicrobiales bacterium
AGCCACATCGGCTACATGGTCATGGGCCTGGGCCTGTTCACGGTGGCCGGGCTGGCCGGAGCGGTCTTCTACACCGTCCACCACATCGTCTCGAAGACCGCGCTGTTCCTGGCCGGCGGGCTCATCGAGCACGCGGGCGGCTCCAGCCGCCTCACACGCCTCGGCGACATGGTGCGCTCCACGCCGGTCATCGCGGTGCTGTTCTTCCTGCCGGCGATGAGCCTCATCGGGATGCCGCCGTTCTCGGGCTTCGTGGCCAAGTTCGCCCTCGTCGACGCCACCGCCGCGAGCGGCTCCTACGCCGTCATGGCCACGGCCCTCGTGGTGAGCCTGCTGACGATGTACTCCCTGAGCAAGATCTGGATCTCGGCCTTCTGGAGCCCGGCGACCGAGCCGCTCGAGGAGGCGGTCGTCCTCCCGGAGCGCGGGCGGCTCGGCGGGCCGGTGCTCATGGTCGTGCCCACGGCGATCCTCATCGCCATCACCGTCGCCATGGGCGTGGCCGCCGGGCCCCTCTACGATCTCAGCCAGCGGGCGGCGGTCGACCTGCTCGACCCCGCGGCCTACCTGACGGCGGTGGCGCCGTGAGGAACCGTCCCTTCGGCCTCATGGCCGTGCTGATCGCCATCTGGCTGTTCGCCTGGGGATCGATCAGCTGGGCCAACGTGCTGAGCGGCATCGCGGTCGCGATCGGCCTGATGATCGTGCTGCCCGACATCCGGCACGCCGACCACCTGCCGATCGTCCGTCCGGTGCCGCTGGCCCGGCTCGTGCTGCGGATGCTGCGCGACGTCGTCGTGTCGAACCTCGTCCTCGCCCGCCAGGTCCTCTCCCGCCGCCCCCACGTGCGCACCGGCGTCGTCCGGGTGCCCCTGGCCGGCTGCTCGAGCGAGGTGGTGACCATCGTGGCCAGCCTGGTCGCGCTGACGCCGGGCATCACCGCCATCGAGGTCGTGCAGCACCCCACGGTCATGTACGTCCACGTGCTCAACCTCGACGACCCCGAGGAGGTGCGGCGGTCGATCTGGAGCCTGCGCGACCAGGTGCTGGCGGCCTTCGGCACCCGGAGGGCCCTGGCGGACGTCGCCGAGGTGAAGGCGGAGGCGCTGCGGAGGAGCCAGCCGTGATCAACGCCGCGTTCGTCACCCTCGTCCTCGCCGCGCTGGCCTTCGGCTACCGGCTCCTGGCCGGCCCGACGCTGGCCGACCGCGTGGTGGGCTTGGACGGGCTCCTCGTGGTCGGGGTCAGCGCCGTGGCCCTGCGGGCGATCGCGACGGGGGAGGGGGCCTTCCTCCCGGTGGCCGTCGTCGTCGGCCTCGTCGGCTTCGTGAGCACCGCCGTCGTCGGCCGCTACATCGAGGGGCGGGGTCGCTGATGCTCGACCTGGTCGGCCAGGCCGTCGCCCTCGTGGGCACGCTCTTCACCCTGCTCGCCGCCGTGGGCGTCGTACGGTTCCCGGACGTGCTGGCCCGCATGCACGCGCTCACCAAGGCCTCGACCGTCGGGCTCGTGCTCGCCCTGGTGGGCGCGGCGATCGCGCTCGACTCGACCAACGACCGCACCTCGCTGCTGCTTGCCTGCGCCCTGCAGATCCTCAGCATGCCGGTGGCCGCGCACCTGATGAGCCGCTCCACCTACATGGCCGGCGGCATCGAGAGCCGGGTCGACGCCGTCGACGAGCTGGCCGAGGACATGGCCCGCGACCAGAGCGCCTAGGGCCCCGCTGTCGGCGCGGCCCGGCCCGCGGGTAATGTCGTCTGCCGCTCCGGGCGCCCTCCGCCCGCCCCCCGACCTCGTTCCCGCTGGGAGGACCCCCGTGTTCGCACGCCTCGGCACGTGGTGCCACCGACGGCGCTGGGTCGTCGTCATCGCCTGGACCCTCGTCGTGATCGCCGCCGGGTCGGTCGTCCGCGCCCTCGGCACCGAGACCCGGACCGAGCTCGAGCTGCCCGACGTCGAGAGCCGCCGGGGCACCGAGATCCTCGAGGAGGCCTTCGGCGGCAAGGGCGCCGGCGCCACCGGCTCGGTCGTGTTCCGGGCCGAGGCGGGCGTCCACGACCCCGAGGTGCGGGCGGCGATGACGGCCCTGTTCGACGAGATCGAGTCGATCGAGGGGCTGTCGGTCACCAGCCCCTACGAGCCCGAGGGCGTGCTCAACGTCGCCGCCGAGGGGGAGCTCGCCGGCGAGGTGGCCTTCGCCGAGGTCGAGCTGCCGGCCGACATCACGGTCGAGGAGGCGATCGAGGTCACCGACCGGATCCGCGACATGGTGCCCGAGGTCGACGGGGTCGAGATCTACCTCGGCGGGTCGGTCTTCGCCGAGTTCGAGGCGCCGTCGTCGGAGATCCTCGGCCTGGCCTTCGCCATCGTCATCCTCGTCCTGGCCTTCGGCTCGGTGCTGGCGATGGGCCTGCCGATCGGCGTCGCCCTCGCGGGCGTGGGCCTCGGCTCGATCCTCGCCGGCCTGCTCAGCCACGTGGTGACCGTGCCCGAGGCCGGCAACATCCTCGGCGTCATGATCGGCCTCGGCGTGGGCATCGACTACGCCCTGCTGATCGTCACCCGCTACCGCGAGCAGCTGCACGCCGGGCAGCCGGTGCGCCCGGCGGTGGCGGTGGCCCTGGACACGGCCGGACGCTCGGTGCTGTTCGCCGGCACGACCGTCGTCATCTCCCTGCTCGGCATGCTGGTCATGGGCATCAGCTTCGTGCAGGGCCTGGCGGTCGGCGCCGCCGCGGTGGTGGCCGTCACGGTCGTGGCGTCGCTGACCCTCCTGCCGGCGCTGCTGGGCTTCGCCGGCGAGCGCGTCGAGCGGACCCGGTGGCGGGGCCTGATCGCCGCCGGCCTGGCCGCAATCGCCCTCGCCGGGGTCGGCCTCGAGCTGGCGCCGCTCACGATCGGTGCGCCGCTGGCCGTCATCGTGCTGATCGCCGGCTTCTGGGCCGGCCCGCTCAAGCGCGAGGTCCGGCACCGGCCGCCCAAGCCCCGCGACCAGACCGTCGCCTACCGGTGGAGCCGGCTCATCCAGCACCGGCCGTGGACCTCGGCGGTGGCCGGTGCCCTCGCCCTCGGCGTCCTGGCCATCCCGGTGTTCAGCCTCCGGCTCGGCTTCGCGGACGAGAGCAACTACGGCGAGGAGACCACGACCCGGCAGGCCTACGACCTGCTGGTCGAGGGCTTCGGCCCCGGCTTCAACGGCCCGCTGACGCTGGCCGCCCAGCTGCCCGACGGCGTCGACGTCGACGCGCTCGGGGGCCTCACCGAGGCGCTCGAGGGCGACCCGGGCGTGGCGTTCGTGTCCGAGCCGCGGCCCAACGACCCCGAGCAGCCGACCGCGGTGATGTGGACGCTGTTCCCGACCAGCGCCCCGCAGGACGCCGAGACGACCGACCTGGTCGAGCGGCTCCGCGACGACGTCCTGCCGCCGGCCGAGGAGGCCGCCGGCGTCGACGTCAAGGTCACGGGCGTCACGGCGGTCAACGTCGACTTCTCGCACTACCTGTCGGCCCGGCTGCCGTACTTCTTCGTGGCCGTGCTGTCGCTGTCGTTCCTGCTGCTGATGGTCGTGTTCCGGTCGCTGCTGGTGCCGCTCAAGGCGGTGCTCATGAACCTGCTGTCGATCGGGGCCGCCTACGGCATCGTCGTCGCCCTGTTCCAGTGGGGCTGGCTGAGCGACCTGACCGGCGTCGAGCCGGCGCCGGTCGAGCCATGGATGCCGATGATGCTGTTCGCCATCGTGTTCGGCCTGTCGATGGACTACGAGGTGTTCCTCCTGTCGCGGGTCCGCGAGGAGTGGCACCGCACCGGCGACAGCCGCACCTCGGTGGCGGACGGCCTGGCCTCGACGGCCCGGGTCATCAGCGCGGCGGCGGCGATCATGGTGTTCGTCTTCGGCAGCTTCATGCTCGAGCCCGACCGGTGGACCAAGCTCATGGGCACCGGCCTGGCCACGGCCGTGCTGCTCGACGCTACCGTGATCCGCCTGCTGCTGGTCCCGGCGACGATGGAGCTGCTGGGCGACCGCAACTGGTGGCTGCCGCGCTGGCTCGACCGCATCCTGCCCAACCTCGACGTGGAGGGCCACGCCGAGCCGGTGGCGGCCGAGCACGACGAGGGCGAGCGTCAGCCGGTGGCGTCCGGCACCTGACCCCGTCGGCCTGACCACGCTGACCCGTCGCGTGTGGGCCGAGTGCGGGCGGCCGGGCCCCGTCCCCCGGGGGCCCGGCCGCCCGCCGGTCACGCGTCCGGTCGGTCACACGACCTCGTAGACGACCGCGTCGCGCCCCTCGAAGGCGAGGCGGAACCGCTCGTCCAGCCAGGGTCGTACCCGGCCGTCGAGCCAGTCCCGCTCGACCACCAGGTAGCTCACGCCGTGCTCGCGCAGCAGGACGTCGGCCTCCTCGCTGGGGTAGGCCCGCATGGCGACCTCGAGCTCGTCGTAGGACGACGGGAACAGGCCCGAGTAGCCGTTCACCGTCGGCACGCCGGCCTCCAGCGACTGGAGCATCGCCCGGGTCGTCGTTTCGTAGTCGACGACGCTGTTGGTGGGCGGGAACGGCAGGTAGGCGAACGAGCCGTCCCCCGACGCCCGGGCCTCGGCGGGCTGCTCGGCGATCCACTCGGCCCAGTCGGCGGGCGACTGGTCGACCCGGAACAGCGAGACCGGCATGATCCCGACCTCGACCACGCCGGCTGCGACCACGACCATGGCGGCGACCGCTCCCCACGGCCGCCCGGCGCCCGGGCGGAGCCGGCGCCTCCCGCGCCAGCGCCACAGCGCGTCCAGGCCGTAGGCGGCCAGGGCCACGAGGAAGACCTGCGTGAGCACCTCGAATCGGAAGGGGCTGCGCAAGCTCTCGTAGCCCGGCACCACCGCCCGCACGAGCCGGTAGGGGCCGAGCGACAGGTTGAGCCCCAGGCTCAGGCTCCGGGCCAGGATGGCGCCGGCCACCAGGAAGGTCAGCCGGCGCGGGACGTCGGCCGGCCCGGGCCGGGCGGTCGCGGCCGGGTGGTCGCCGTCTCCGTCGCTGTCGCCGGCGCCGGCCGTGTCGCCGCCGACCGTGTCGCCGTCGGCGGTGTCGCTGCCGGCGTCCCCGCCGGCCCCGTCCGGGCCGGACCGGGCGGCGGCCTGCGCCGCGGCCCGCTCGACCCGGCGGTACGCCACGACCGCCCCGCCGACGCCGAGGGCCAGCAGCGCCGTCCCCGGGTACAGGCCGTTGCCGGCCCAGCTCTCCTGGACCCAGGGCAGGACGCCGGCCCCGTTGGCTTGGCCCTCGAGCCGCCAGAAGTCGGCGCGGCCGGCGCTGAGGTCGCGCACGACGTCCTCGGGGCGCTCGTAGTCGGACGTGATCCGGGCCTGGCCGATCAGCACCGGCAGCGCCAGGACGGCGAACACCGCCCCGGCCACCGCCGCGTCGATCAGGCGGGGCCGGGCCAGCCACTGCCGCCTCGCCAGCACCAGCGCCGGCACGCCGACGCCCACGACGGCGAACAGCCCGTAGTAGCCGCAGGTCAGGAAGGTGGCGGCCAGCCACGAGCCGATGGCGGCCGCCGTCCGCCGGCCGCCGTCCGGCGCCGCCCAGCGGACGATCGCGCCCAGCAGCAGGAACAGCGGGAAGACCGCGGTGAGCTGGAGCACCCCCATCTGGGCGGCGACGAACGGCAGGCCCTCGGCCAACGCGCCCGCCAGCACGGCGGCGCCCGGCGCGGCGCCAAGGTCGCGGGCCAGGCGGGCCCCGGCCCACCCGTTGGCGGTGAAGATGGCGAGCAGCACCAGGTTGAGGGCGAGGACCGGGTTGCCGCTCAGCCACGACAGCGGCGTGAACACGAGCCCGGTGAGCGGCTGGGGCTCCGACAGGGCGAACGCCCCCGGCGTGGGGTGGAAGATCGGCGCGTCCCAGTAGCCCGAGAAGCACTGGCCCAGCCGGTCCTGGTTCCACCGCATCGTCCAGAGGTTGAACAGCTGGACGGTCGGGTTGTTCTCGGTGCCGTAGGCGAGCGAGTCGGTGAGGTGGGCGACCAGGGGCCAGGTCAGGACCGCGGCCAGGGCCGCATACAGCGGCACCAGCGCCCGGGACCGCACGAGCCACCGGTCGGCCCCGCCCGGCACGGCGTGCGGCTCGGCATCCGGCTGGGGTCCGGTGTCGGCAGCGGCCTCCGGCTCGGCGGCCGGCCTCTCCCCGGGCGCGTCGCTTTCGACCCCCTCCCGGAGCGCCTCCCCGCCGGGGTCCTCGTCGAGGTCGCTAGCCTGCCTACGGTCGGCGGTGCGGCGCGTCTCGCTCACGGCCCCGTTCCCCCAGCGTCGTCTCGGTGCGCCCCCAGCCGGCGCACCCGCCCAGAATGTCACAGGGGAGGGGCACAATCTTCCTCGTGCTCCAGGTCGCGCAACGCACCCTCTTCGACGACCGCCCGGTCGAGGCGGTCCGGGCCGGCGGGCTCGACGGTTTCCACCCGGCCGTCGCCACCTGGTTCGCGCGCCGGTTCCCCGAGGGTCCGACCGAGCCCCAGGTGCGGGGCTGGCCGCACATCCGCGCCGGCCGCGACACGCTGATCGCCGCCCCCACCGGCTCGGGCAAGACGTTGGCGGGCTTCCTCGTGGCCATCGACGGCCTGTACCGGGCGCACGAGCGGGGCGAGCCGGTGTCGGACGTCAGCCGGGTGGTGTACGTGTCGCCGCTCAAGGCGCTGGCCGTCGACGTGGCCGAGAACCTCGAGCGCCCGCTCGACGAGATCGCCGAGGTCGCCCGCGAGCTGGGCTACGAGCCGCCCGACATCCGGGTGGCGGTGCGCACGGGCGACACGACGGCCTCGCAGCGGGCGTCGATGCTCCGCCGGCCGCCGAGCTTCGTCGTCACCACGCCCGAGTCGCTGTACCTGCTGGTCACGAGCGAGCGGGGGCGCGAGGCCCTGCGCACGGTCGAGACCGTGGTCGTCGACGAGATCCACGCGGTGGCCCGCGACAAGCGGGGGTCGCACCTGGCGTTGACGCTGGAGCGGCTCGAGGCGCTGTGCGACCGGCGCCCGGCCCGCATCGGGCTGTCGGCCACGCAGCGCCCCATCGAAACCGTCGGCCGGCTCCTGGTCGGCGACCGCCCGCTCCCCGCCATCGTCGACGCCGGCCACCAGCGCGACCTCGACCTCGCGCTCGAGCTGCCCGAGGGCGAGCTCGAGGCGGTGGCGTCGGCCGAGCAGATGTCCGACGTGCTCGACCGGGTGGCGGCCCTGGTCACCGAGCACCGCACGACCCTGGTGTTCGTCAACACCCGGCGGCTGGCCGAGCGGCTGGCCCACCAGCTCGGCGAGCGGCTGGGCGACGACGTCGTGGCCGCCCACCACGGCAGCCTGTCCCGCGAGCGGCGGCAGCGGGTCGAGACCCGGCTCCGGGCCGGCGACCTGCGGGCCCTGGTGGCGACGGCGTCGCTCGAGCTGGGCATCGACATCGGCCCGGTCGAGCTGGTGTGCCAGATCGGCTCGCCCCGCAGCATCGCCACGTTCCTGCAGCGGGTCGGGCGGTCCAACCACAGCCGGGCCGGCACGCCCAAGGGCCGGCTCTACCCGCTGACCCGTGACGAGCTGGTCGAGTCGGCGGCGCTGCTGGCCGCGGTGCGGGCCGGGCGGCTCGACGCCATCGTGCCCGCCCGCCTGCCGCTCGACATCCTCGCCCAGCAGATCGTGGCCGAGGTCTCGGCGCGCGAGTGGCGGGTCGACGACCTGTTCGACCTGGTGCGCCGGGCCGGCCCCTACATGGAGCTGACCCGGGCCCAGTTCGACGAGGTGGTCGACCTGGTGGCCGACGGCATCGAGACGGGCCGGGGCCGGCGGGGTGCCTACCTCCACTACGACCGGGTCAACGGCGAGCTGCGGGCCCGGGCCGGTGCCCGGCTGGCCGCCGCCACCTCGGGCGGGGCCATCCCCGAGACAGGCGACTACCGGGTCCTGGCCGAGCCCGACGACACGTTCGTCGGCACGGTCAACGAAGACTGGGCGGTCGAGTCGATGGCCGGCGACATCTTCCTGCTGGGCACGCACTCGTGGCAGATCCGCAAGGTCGAGCCGGGCGTGGTGCGGGTGCGTGACGCCGGTGACACGCCGCCCACCGTCCCGTTCTGGCTGGGCGAGGCCCCGGCCCGTACGGCCGAGCTGTCACACGAGGTGTCCGAGCTGCGCCGGCGGGTCGACGAGCTCCTGGCCGCCGGCGACCCCGACGCCGCCCGGCGGTGGCTCGTCGAGACCTGCGGCGTCGACTCGGCCGCCGCCACGATGATCGTCGACTACCTGGCGGTCGGGCGCGGCGTGCTCGGGGTCGTGCCCACGCAGGAGAACCTGGTGCTCGAGCGGTTCTTCGACGACACCGGGGGCATGCAGCTGGTCGTCCACTCGCCCTACGGCGCCCGGGTCAACCGGGCGCTGGGCCTGGCGCTGCGCAAGAAGTTCTGCCGCACGTTCAACTTCGAGCTGCAGGCCGCGGCCAGCGACGACGCCGTCGTGCTGTCGCTCGGACCGCACCACAGCTTCCCGCTCGACGAGGTGCCGCGGTACGTGTCGAGCCGCACGGTCGACGACACGCTCGAGCACGCCATCCTCGACTCGCCGATGTTCCAGGCCCGGTGGCGGTGGAACCTCAACCGGTCGCTCATGGTGCTGCGGTACCGGGGCGGGCGGCGCAACCCGCCGCCGATCCAGCGGATGGAGTCCGACGACCTGCTGGCCGCGGTGTTCCCCCAGGCCGCCGCCTGCCAGGAGAACGTGACCGGCCCGATCGACATCCCCGACCACGTGCTCGTGCGCCAGACCGTCGACGACACGCTGCACGAGGCGCTCGATGTCGACGGCGTGCGCGAGCTGTGGCGGCGCATCGAGAGCGGCGAGGTGACCGTGCACTGCCGCGACACCACCGAGCCCTCGGTGCTGGCGCACGAGATCCTGACGGCCCGGCCCTACGCGTTCCTCGACGACGAGGAGGCCCAGAACCGCCGCACCAACGCCGTCACGCTGCGCCGAGGGCTGTCGGTCGACCTGGCGTCGATCGGCGCGCTCGACCCGGCCGCCATCGAGCAGGTCGAGGCCGAGGTCGAGCCGGCGCCGGCCACCCCCGACGACCTGCACGACCTGCTCTCGTCGCTGGTGGTGGCGCGACCCTGCGACGCCTGGCGTCCGCTGTGGGACGAGCTCGTGAGCCGGAACCGGGGGCAGGTGCTCGCCGCCGGTGACGGCGGTGGCGGCAGTGGCGCGGGCGGCGAGCTGTGGTGCACCACCGAGGGCCTCGCCGACGCCCGGGCCGCGCTCGACGGCGACGAGCGGGCGGTGGCCCGGGCGCTGCGCGGCCACCTCGAGATCGCCGGCATCACCACGGCCGAGGGCCTGGCCCGGGCCACGACGCTGCCGGTCACCCGCGTCGAGGTCGGGCTCGCCGTCCTCCAGAACGAGGGCTTCGCCATGCAAGGCCGCTACACGCCCGACGCCGCCGGCACCGAGTGGGTGGCGCGGCGGCTGCTGGCCCGCATGCACGCCTACTCGCGGCGGTCGCGCCGCCAGTCGGTCCAGCCGGCCACGGCGCAGGACTTCATGCGGTTCCTGCTGCGCTGGCAGCACGTGGCCCCCGGGACGCAGGTGGCCGGCGAGTCCGGGCTGCTCGCCGTGCTCGAGCAGCTGCAGGGGTTCGAGGCCGCCTCGGTGGCGTGGGAGCCCGAGCTGCTGGCCCGCCGGCTGCGCCACTACGAGCCGGCCTGGCTCGACCGGCTGTGCCACGCCGGCGAGGTGGCGTGGCTGCGCCTGGCGCCCCCACCCCGCGACGAGTCGCAGCAGGCGGCGCCGCCCGCCGCGCCGTCCAAGGCGACCCCGATCGCGGTCGTGCTCCGGGCCGACCTGCCCTGGCTGCTGGCCGCGGCCCGCGCCACCGGGCGGGGCCCGACGGCCGCGCCCGAGGTGGGGCCGACGGCCGAGGTGGTCGAGGTCCTGCGCGAGCGGGGGGCGTGCTTCGCCACCGAGCTGGCGTCGGCCACGGGCCGCCTGCCCGACGACGTCGAGCGCGGCCTGTGGGACGGGGTCGCCCGCGGGCTCGTGATGTCCGACGGCTTCGGGGCCATCCGGGCCCGGGTCGCGGGGTCCCGCTCGGCGGGCCGCGACCGGGGCTTCCGGGGTGGCGGCGCACGGGGTGGCGGTGCGGCGCGGCTGCGGGCCCTGGGGTCCGGGTCGCCCGGTGTCGGGGGCCGGGCCGCCGGCCGGCCCGCCCGCATCTCCCGGCTGGGCCGTACCGCCCGGCCGACGGCGGCGTCCGCCGGGCGGTGGTCGCTGGTGCCGCCGGCGCCCGACGTCGAGAGCGGCGAGCTCGACGGCGACGAGCTGGCCGAGGTCGTGGCCGAGCAGCTCCTCAACCGGTGGGGCGTGGTGTTCCGCGACCTGGCCGTGCGCGACTCGCTGCGGCTGCCTTGGCGCGAGGTGCAATGGGCGCTGCGCCGGCTCGAGGACCGGGGCCTGGTGCGGGGAGGCCGGTTCGTGTCCGGCTTCAGCGGCGAGCAGTACGCCCTGCCCGAGGCCGCCGAGCAGCTGGCCCACACCCGCAAGCTGCCCCGCACCGGCGAGCGGGTCACGATCAACGCCACCGACCCGCTCAACCTGGTCGGCGTCATCGTCCCCGGCGACACCGTCCCCGCCGTGCGCACCAACCACGTCACCTATGTCGACGGCCTCCCCGTGACCGACGCCGCCGCGGTCCGCGACGTCGTCTGAGGCGTCCTCCGCCCCGCCGCAGCCGGCTCCTTCCGTCCGCCCCTCGGCGAGGCCCACGCCCGGCGTTCTGCTACGTCGCCCCCAGCGGTGGTTCGCTCGGTTGTGTCTCACACGCCGGTGTTTGTCGGTCGTGTCGTGTGCGTTGTCGTTCCGTTGGGTCGCGCCTGCGGTGGCGGCTCGCAGTGGTGGTGGTTCGGTTCGTGCCGGGCGTCGGTGCGTGTCGGTCGTGTCGCCTGCGTGGGCGTTCTGCTACGTCGCCCCCAGCGGTGGTCGCTCGGCGGGGTGGCACGGCGCTCGTGGTGGGCGCGGCGGTGGTCGCTCGGTTGGGTGGCACGGCGCTGGTAGTTCGCGGCGGTGGTCGCTCGGCACCGGGGGCTCCAGCGGGGTGCTCGGCGGCGGCGCTCGGCGTCGTCCCGCAACGCCCGTGGCCGTCGCCTGTGTCGGCTCGGCGGCGCCCCGGCGATGGTCGCCAGCGGCGCTTGATGGCGTCGCTCCAGTGGTGGCCGCTCGGCTTCGCCCGACCGTCGCTGGCTTGGCGGTGGTGCTCGTGCGGCGTCGGTCGGCGCCGGGCGCTCAGCAGGGGGTGGCGCTCGGCCGCAGGTGCGCCCGAGGCTGGCCGTTCGGGTCGGGCGTCGACGTGTCGGCCCGGTCAGCGCCGGTGGTCGGTGACCAGGTCGACGGGGGTGGCGCCCTCCCATTCGCCGCCGAACGACCAGTCGGGCTGCTTTGTGCGCCGGTGCTCGTCCAGCGTGACCTCGCCGTCCGCCAGCTCCCGGATCTCCGCCACGAACAGCGGCGAGACCGGCCGGCTGTCGGGCGCCAGGCGGGCCGCCAGCTCGTCGCCGTGGTGGCGCACGATGTGCCCGACCACCACCTGCTGCTGGCTGGCCAGGTTGCACCGGGCGCCGTCGGCCACCGAGTTGAGCAGGGCGACGACGTGGTCGAGGTCGTCGACGCCGGCCTTCGTCCGGCACAGCCGCTCCAGCGCTTCGGCCAGCCTGAGGCCGTCGAGCTTGCACGGGGTGCACTGGCCGCACGACTCGACGGCCAGGAACCGGGCGACGCCGGCCGCCACGGCCACCATGTCCTGCCCGGCGGGCAGCACGATGAGGCTGGCGGTGCCGAGGCCGCTGCCGGCCGCCGCCATGTCCTCGTAGGTCAGCGGCGTGTCCAACAGGTCGGCGGGCAGCGGGGCCGCCGACACGCCGTTGAGCACGGCCTTGACGCCACGGGGGGTCAGCCCGCCGGCCACGGCCTCGATCGCCTCGCGGACAGTCGTGCCCAGGGCGATCTCGCCCACGCCCGGCCGGCGGACCGCGCCGGTGACCGTGCACACGATCGTGCCCGGCGAGTCGGCCGACCCCAGCGACCGGAACCAGTCGGCGCCCCGGGCCAGGATCGCCGGCACGTTGGCCAGCGTCTCGACGTTGTCGACCAGCGCCGGCGGCGCCCCCGTGTCGCCGCCGGGGCCGGCCATCTCGACGTGCCCGGCCAGGCCGCTGCCGCTGTCGACGTCGTCGTCGTGCTCGACGACCTCGATCACGCCCCGGCGGTAGGGCGGGGCGATGCGGGGGAAGGGTGAGCGGCCGTCGACAACCTCGAGCAGCCCGGTCTCCTCGCCGAACAGGTACTCGTCGGGACCGCCAATCACGTCCATCGTGAGGTCGCCGGCCAGCCCGGCGGCGCACACCTCGTCGACTGCGGACCGCAGCCGCTCGAGGGTCGCGGTGTCCACCGCCTTCGCCGCCACGACCACGCTGTCGGCGCCGACCGCCGCGGCGGCGATCAGCGCGCCCTCGACCACCGCGTACGGGTTGGTCCGGATGATCGCCCGGTCCTTGAACGTGCCCGGCTCGCCCTCGGCCGCGTTGACCACGACCGTCGACGGCAGCACGGGAGACCGGTAACCGGCGACCGTCCGCCACTTCGTGCCGGTCGGGAACCCGGCGCCGCCCCGCCCCCGCAGCCCCGACGCTTCGACCTCGGCGATCACCACGTCGGGATCGAGCCGCCGGGCGGCGTCGAGCCCCTGCCCGCCGCCGGCGTCCAGGTACTGACGCAGGCTCTCGTACGGCTCGGCGGGCAGGACGCGTTCGACCGGATTCATGCCCCGGGCCTACCCGCCCCACGCCCCCGCCAGCCC
>DATCLS010000026.1:0-64904 GCA_036563805.1 Acidimicrobiales bacterium
TCGGCCGGTGTCATGTTCTCGGCCGAGGTCAAGGCGGCGCTGCTCGAGCACCTGCCCAACGCTCAGATCCTCGACTTCATCGCCTCGACCGAGACCGCCGCCGGCGTCAGCGTGGCCCGGGCCGGCAACGTGCCCCCGACCGGGCGCTTCACCCCCTACCCCGGCGTCATCCTGGTGGACGACGACGGGGCCGTCGTCCCGCCGGGCGCCAGGGTGCCGGGACGGCTCGCCGTCCCGGGCCGGTTCGGGGGGTACCGCGGGGACGACGCCAAGACCGCAGCCGTCACGCTGGAGGTGGACGGCGCCCCCTACACGCTGCCGGGCGACGTCGCGGTGTGGGAGGACGACGGCACCATCTCGCTGCTGGGCCGGGGATCGGCGTGCATCAACACCGGCGGCGAGAAGGTCTTCCCCGAGGAGGTCGAGGAGGCCGCCAAGCGCGACCCGGCGGTCGACGACTGCCTGGTCTTCGGCGTCCCCGACGAGCGCTTCGGGCAGAGGGTGGTCGCGGTGGTGTCGATGGTCGGGTCCGACGTGGGCGGGTCCGGACCGGGCGGCCGTCCGGTCGACCCGGCCAGTCTGGTAAACGGTCTGCTCGACCGGCTGAGGGGCGAGCTGGCCGCCTACAAGCTGCCCCGGGCGGTCGTGGTGCTCGACCGGGTGCCCCGGACCCCGAGCGGCAAGCCCGACTACGCCGCGGCGCGGGCCGAGCTCGCGCGGCGGACGGGCGCAGCGTCTATGCCGTCTATGCAGGGAGGGTGACTATGCAGGGAGGGTGACCACGCCGCTGGTGATCTGGGACTTCGACGGCACGCTGGCGGACACGTTCGTGGCCATCCGCATCGCCGTCGACCGGGCGCTGGCCGCGCACGGCCTGCCGCCGGCCGACGAGGCCACGCTGCGGTCGTCGATCGGGCTCAGCCTGCCCCGAGTGTTCGAGCGGCTGGTGGGGGCCGAGGTCGCCGCGGACGGGCGGCTCGTCGAAGGCCTGGTGGCGGCCTACCGGCGGGAGTTCGTCCAGGCCGGTGTCGAGCACGCGGCGCTGTTCCCTGGCGTCGACGAGCTGCTCGCCGACCTGGAGGAGGCGGGCGTCCCATCGGCGATCGCCACCAGCAAGGGCCGCATGACGATCGAGCTGATGCTCGACCGGCTCGGCATCGCCCGGCGCTTCGCCTGCGTGGTGAGCGACGACGACGTCCGGAACCCGAAGCCCGACCCCGAGATGGTCGTCACGGCCTGCGCCGCCTGCGGCCGCCGGCCCGCCGATGCGGTCGTCGTGGGCGACACCCCGTTCGACATCGAGATGGGCCGGGCCGCCGGCGCCGCCACGATCGGCGTCACGTGGGGCAACACCCCCCGCGCCGAGCTGGCCGCCGCCCGCCCCACCCACCTCGTCGACGAGGTCGCCGAGCTCCGGCCGCTCCTCCCGCCGTAGCTCACGCTGACCGGCGAGCCCCGTCGTCAAGGGAGGGTGACGGTCGTGCTGATGAGGCCGACGCCGTCGGCGGCCGCGGCCACCCAGGGACGCCCGTCGCCTAAGGTCGGGCCGCCGAAGCTGGGTCGAATCTGCGGGGAGGCGGGGCCGAGAATGGTCGATGCGATCGATCGCATGGAGAAGGCGTCGGCGTACGCCGGGTTCCAGACGTCGCGGGTGGAGATCGACGGTGCGCAGACCCTGGTGGCGCGCACGTCGGAGTTCCGCTGGAGCTGGTTCGCCACGAAGCTGCACACGTTCCTCGTCGCGCGGGCGTTCCCCGCCGAGATCGCACTGCCGGGTCACCTCGACGCCTTCATGCAGGGGGCCCTGCGGTACGCGAAGGCCAACAAGCCGGGCCTCCCGGTCGGCCTCCAGACGGGGATCGCCACGATCGTCACCGCGGTCGTCGAGGGCGCCAGCCCGTCGGCCCGAAGGTGGGCGGCGACGCCGCACGGCCGCCAATTCGGCGTGATCTCCTTGCCCGTTCTCGTCGACACCGCGACGGGCGACGTCGTCAGGCCGGCGCGGATGCTCATCGGCGGCGTCTACTTCGGCTACCTCAAGGAGATCGTCGACCGCCAGATCCTCGCCGCCGTGGGCGGCCACCTGGCCGAGGCCTGAGCGGACCCCGGCGGTCGGGCCGACCAGCGAGGCGTGCCCGTGCGAGGGCGACGCGTAGGCGCCCCCGGCTGAGGCGGGGGCGCCTACGCGCAAAGTCGGATGTGGTCAGCCCGCTGGGTCAGCGGGTGCGGAGGTGGCGGGGGATGTAGACGTGCCGGCGGGCCGTGAAGGCCACGACGCCCGCCAGGAGCAGGACCCCGCCGACGACCGTGAGCGGCACGGTCGTGGACCCCGTCCGGGGCAGGGTCGAGCCGTCGGACGCGTCCGGGCCCTCGGCGACCGGGGCGCCGTCACCACCGTCGCCACCGCCGCCCGCCGGGGCCGGCTCGGTCGCGGGGGCCGGCGACGGCGACCCGCCGCCCTCCTCCTCGCAGCCGATCCCGTCGCCGTCGCGGTCCAAGCCATGGGGGTCGCCGGGCTCGACGCTCATGTTCGGCGACGTGCCCGGATCCCCACAGTCCAGGTCCTGCGCCCCCGCCGGGGCGACGCCGATGAGCAGTGCTGTTGTGATGGCGGCCATGAGGATGCCCGCCCTTGTGATTGTCCTCATGGCGGCGTGACGCTAGTCCTCGATGCGGGGGTCGTGGGGCCGCCTCGCGAACGTTTTACCTGGTAGACGGGGGTGTGACGGCGTGTTGCCGGCAGCCACGCATCGTCCACGGTCCGGCGTCGGTGCCGCGCCCGGAGCCGCCATGTGTCGAGTGGTTGGAATAAAGTTGAGTCCAGGGTTGTCAACTAGGGCGGAGACTGAAGGTTGCCTGGGGAGGAGGTGACAGTCCGTGGCACTGCCCATCGCACGAACCAACGAGCACACCGTCGAGCGCTGGAGCCCCTTCGCTGAGCTCGAGCGCCTGGATCGACAGATGGACGAGTTCCTCGGGTCGTGGTGGAACCGTCCGAGCTTCTTCGGCGGCTCGCTGCTGTCGCACCTGTTCGACGGCTTCGACGGCGCCCTGACGCCGCTCGCCGACGTCGAGGAGACCGATGACGCCTACGTCGTCGAGCTCGACCTGCCCGGCGTGAAGCGGGGCGACGTCGACGTCGAGGTCGACGGCCGCCGTCTGTCCGTGCGCGGTGAGCGCAAGGAGAGGGAGCGGGCCGGCATCCTGCGGCGCCGGGAGCGCACCGTGGGCCGCTTCGCCTACGAGGTGACCCTGCCCGGCGACGTCGACGCCGACGGCGTCGAGGCCCGTCTGGACGACGGCGTGCTGAGCGTGCGGCTGCCGAAGCCGGAGCACGACCGGCGCCGTCGCATCCCCATCCAGTGAGGGGCTGACGGCTCTCGCAACGAGAACCATGGGAGGTGACGACGAGGATGGACACCCACCTCAGCGTCGCCGACCGAGCCGTGGCGCTGGCGCCCGCGTGCCGTGAGGCCGCGGGCGCCTACGCGTTGTCGCCCTCCGACCAAAGTTGGGAGCGGATGCAGCAGCGCCGCCGCGCCGCCGTCGCCGAGCTGGTCGCCCACGCCGGCGGCCGGCGGGAACCGGTGTCCGCCGCCTACGAGGCGCTGGTGGACCGGATCGCCCGGCGGTCCGACGACTTCGACGCCGCCGAGGCGCTGCGCCTGGTGACGGAGGCGCTGGCCGCCATCGGCTGGGACGGCGACCTTCGCAGCGACGCCGGTGACCCGGGCGCCCGGGCCGATCGGGGTGCGCCCGGCTGCCGCCGGGCCTCGACGTGGCGGCGACGCCGGGGACGCGCCGCCGCGGCCGGCGCGTCCTGACCCGCTGACCGCCGACCGGCCGGCGCCGATCGATCGACCGCCGACCGGGCGGCGGGGCGGGATGCGCCTGCGCCCGGCCGTCGCCGGGCGGGGACGGCCCGGCGGATCGGGGGTGTGCCCGGGGCCCTGCGCTGGGGCGCCGCTGCCGCGGTGGGGCAGCCGGTCTCCATGACCGGCCGACCGGGGCCGGCGGCCGGTGGCCGAACCGAACGCCAGCGGGCGGCCGACCGGGGCCGGGTCGCGCCGGGGAGGATGGGTCAGGCCGGGGCGTGGTCCTCGACGAAGCGGACGAGGGCGTCGGCGTCGCGCTGGGCCTCGCGGGGCGCGTTGACGATCAGGCGGGTGACGCCGAGGTCGGCGAACGCAGCGATCGTGGCGGCGTCGAGCGGCAGGCGGGGGTCGGGCGTGACCGAGATCTCCAGCTCGCCGAGCTCGGGCGGGCGCTCCTGCTCGCCGGCCGCCCGGCGCAGGCCGGCGATGGCCTTCTCCGTGGCCTCCAGCCCGAGGCCGAAGCCGTACCAGCCGTGGCCGATCGCCACCGCCCGCCGGAACGACTGCGGGGCGTGGCCGCCCACGTGGATGGGCGGCCCGAGGGGATCGCGAGGCCGGGGCTCGGCCCGCACGGCCGAGAACGACACGTGCGGACCCTCGTACGCCGTCGCCCCGGACCACAGCGCCCGCATGGCGGCGACGGCGTCGGTGGTGCGGGCGCCCCGGTCGGCCAGCGTGGCGCCGAGCGCCCGGAGCTCGGGCTCGAGGTAGCCGACCCCGATGCCGAACAGGAACCGGCCCCCGCTCGCCCGGTCCAGCGACGCCACGTGCTTGGCCAGGATCAGCGGCTGGTGGACGGGTACGACGGTCACGCCGGTCCCGAGCCGCAGCGTGGTCGTCCGCCCGGCGATCAGCGCCAACGACACGAAGGGGTCGAGCATCGGCGTGTCGGGCGGGGCCAGCGACTGGGGGACCCGGGGGTTGGGCAGGACGTAGTGCTCTCCGGTCCACACGCTCTCCCAGCCAGCGGCCTCGGCTGCTACCGCCACCCGCACCGCCGCCGACGGGTCGGTGGCGCCCACGTACATGTTGATCCCGAAGAGTCCGAGCCGCATCGGCGAGGCACGCTATCCAGCCCCACCCGGGACGGCTCGCCGGCCCCGGCTCCGGCGGGACCGGCGGGCGGTCAGCGGGCGGCGGTGCGGCGGGCGGCGGTGCGGCGGGCGTGGTCGAGGAGGAGCCGGCGCTCGGCCCGGGCGATCGCCCGGCGGGCGCGGTCGACGGCGTCGGGGTTGACCGAGATCGACGTGATGCCGGCGTCGACCAGCAGCTCGGCGAACTCGGGCCGGTTGGACGGCGCCTGACCGCACAGCGACGACGTGATGCCGGCCCGGTGCGCGGCCTCGATGATGCGCCGGATGGCGTCGACGACCGCCTCGTCGGCCTCGTCGAACAGCTCGGCGCACGTCTCGGAGTCGCGGTCGACGCCCAGCACGAGCTGGGTGAGGTCGTTGGAGCCGATGGACACGCCGTCGATGCCCATGGCCGCGTACTCGGGGATCCGGTACACGACCGACGGCACCTCGGCCATGACCCACCGGTGCATCCCCCGGTGCCGGCCGAGCGGGTGGCGGTCGACGGCCTCGAGGCAGGCCTCGAGCTCCCAGCGGGTCCGGACGAACGGGATCATGAGGTGCAGGTTCGGCGTCTCCTCCCGCACCCGGGCCAGCACGTCGAGGTCGAGGGCGAACAGCTCGGGGTCGCGCACGTAGCGGTAGCAGCCCCGGTAGCCGATCATCGGGTTGGCCTCGACCGGCTCGTGGTCCTCGCCGCCGGCCAGGCCCCGGAACTCGTTGGTCCGGAAGTCGACGGCCCGGTAGATCACCGGCCGCGGGGCGAACGCCCGGGTGATGCGCAGCACCGACGCCGCCATGCGGTCGACGAACTCGGCCCGGCGGCCGGTGGCGAGCAGGTGCTTCGGGTGCTCGCCGCGCAGGGCGTCGGTGATCATGAACTCGGCCCGCAGCAGCCCGACCCCGTCCACGGGCAGGGCGGCGATCTCCTCGGCGTCGTCGGCGATGGCCAGGTTGACGTAGAGGAGGGTGCTGGTGGTCTCCGGGGCGGGTGGGGCCGCGGCGACGGCCGCGGGCGCCGGGGCCGCCGGTGTCCCGACCTGCGGCAGCGCCCCCTCGACCCGGCCCTCGAGCACCTGGCCCCGCGTACCGTCGACCGTGACGACGTCGCCGTCGCGCAGTGCGGTCGTGGCGGTCCGCGTGGCGACGACGGTCGGGAGGTGCAGCTCCCGCCCCACGATGGCGGCGTGGCAGGTCACCCCGCCGCCGTCGGTGACCAGGGCGGCCGCCCGCCGCATCGTCGGGACCCAGTCGGGGTTGGTCATGGGGGCGACCAGCACCTCGCCGGCCGCCAGCTCCCGGCCCTGGTCCGGTGATCGCAGGATGCGGACGCGCCCGGCCGCCACCCCTGGCGCCGCCGCCAGCCCGGTGACCAGGACCCGCCCGGGCTGCGCCGGCTGGGCGGCGCCGCCGGTGCCACGGTCGCCGTCCGCCCCCGGGGCGAGCGTGGTGATCGGCCGCGACTGGACCAGCCAGATGTGGTGCTCGTCGATGGCGAACTCGATGTCCTGGGGCACGCCGTAGTGCCGCTCGACCTCGATGCCGAAGTGGGCCAGCGCCGCGAGCACGTCGTCGTCGAGCACCCGGGCGCGGGCCTCCTCGTCGGCGAGCGCCACGCGCTGGTCGCCGTCGGGCCCGGGGACCACCTTGTGGCTCTGCACGCCGACGTGGGTCTCGATCACCCGCAGGCCGTCCTTGGCGACCACGTACGTGTCGGGCTCGACCTGGCCGCCGACGACGACCTCCCCGAGCCCGAACGCGGCCTCGACCACCAGCCGGTCGCGGGCGCCCGTGGCCGGGTCGGCCGTGAACAGCACGCCGGAGCGGTCGGCGGGGACCATGCGCTGCACGACCACGGCGATGGCGGGCTCGTCGGCGATGCCCCGGGTGGCCCGGTAGGCCACGACCCGCTGCCCCCACAGGGACGCCCAGCAGTCGACGATCCGTCCGACGAGCGCGTCCTCGCCCCGGACGTTGGTGAACGTCTCGTTCATGCCGGCGAACGACGTCGACGCCGTGTCCTCGGCCGTGGCCGACGACCGCACCGCCACGGGCTCGTCGCCGTCCGGGCCGAGCCGGCGGTAGGCCTCGACCACCCGCTGGCGCAGGTCGTCGGGCATGCCCGCCCGCCGGACCGCCTCCTGCAGGTCGCGGGTGGCGGCGCCGAGCGCCTCCGGGTCGTCGGCGTCGACGGCGGCGGCGCGCGCCAGCAGGGCCGCCCGCACCTCGCCCTCGTCCATGGCCCGCAGGTAGGCGTCTGCGGTGACCACGAACCCGGGCGGGACCGGGAACCCGGCCCGGGTCAGCTCGCCCAGGTTGGCGCCCTTGCCGCCGACCAGCCCGACGTCGTCCCGGCCGACCTCCTCGAACCAGACGACGTCCCCCGGGGCGGGCCCCGTCCCGGGCGGTTCCGTCACGGCCGCGTGCTCGCGCATGTCCTGCCTCCTCGGCCGGGCGCTCGGGCGCTGGGATGTCACCGTCATCGTCCGCGCGCCCCGGGGCCGGCCCCAGGGGCGAACGTCCCAACCGGGCGGGACCGGCGACCCGCCACCCGCCCCGCCGGCCTCAGGCGCCGCCCACCCCGTGGCTGGCCACGTAGTCCACGAACCCCTCGACGGTCTGGAGGAGGGGGTAGTCGCGCTCGGGCACATCGATGCCGGCCTCGTCGCGCAGGGCGTTCATCAGGTTGAGGAAGTCCAGCGAGTCGAGGCGGGCCTCCTCGGTGAACGAGGCGGTCGGGTCGACGGCGTCGAGGTCGACCTCGGGGGCGACGCCGGCCAGGAGGCGGGCCAGCAGCGCGTGGGCGGCGGCGGGCGTCACGGCCCGGGCCCCTCCCGGGACCCGTGCGGGTCGGCCGCCCGCGCGCGGGCCCTCAGCAGCCGGCGCACGATCTTCCCGCTGGTCGTGTGGGGGAGGTCTTGGTCGAAGGCGATGGCCCGGGGCGCCACGGCCGGTCCGAGCCGCCGCCGGGCGAACCCGAGCAGGTGGCGCCGGAGCTCCTCGCTCGGCGCGTGGCCGGGCCCGAGGGTCACGAACGCCGTCACGACCTCGCCGACCACCGGGTCGGGCACGCCGATGGCGCCCGCCTCGGCCACGGCGGGGTGGGCCAGCAGCGCGCTCTCGACCTCGGACGGGCCGACGAGGTGGCCGGCCGTGGTGATGACGTCGTCGGCCCGGCCGACGAACCACAGCCAGCCGTCCGCGTCCCGCCGGACGACGTCGCCGGTCAGGTACCAGCCGCCGGCGAAGCAGGCCCGGTAACGCGCCTCATCGTGCAGGTAGCCCCGGAACATCGACGGCCAGCCCGGGCGGAGCGCCAGCTCGCCCGCCACGCCGGGGGCGTCGACCGGCTCGACCGCGCCGTCGGGGGCGACGGCGGCCCGCCCGTCGGGCCCCCGGGCGAGGACGGCGGCCTCGACCCCGGGCAGCGGGCGGCCCATCGACCCCGGGCGGACCTCGGCCCCGGCCAGGTTGGCGACCATGATCCCGCCGGTCTCGGTCTGCCACCAGGTGTCGTGGACCGGCACGCCCAGCGCCTCCCGCCCCCAGACCACGACCTCGGGGCCGAGCGGCTCGCCGACGCTGGCCACGAACCGCAGGCGGCTCAGGTCGTGGGCCCGGGCGAGGTCGGCTCCGGCCCGCATGAGCATCCGCAGGGCGGTGGGCGCCGTGTACCAGACCGTGACCCGTTGCTCCTCGAGGATGCGGTACCAGCGCGCGGCGTCGAGGTCGCCCTCGTCGACGATCGTGGTGACGCCGTGGGCGAGCGGGGCCACGAGCCCGTACGACACACCGGTCACCCAGCCCGGGTCGGCCGTGCACCAGAACACGTCGTCGGGGTGCAGGTCGAGCGCCACCGCCCCGGTGGCGTGGTGGGCCACCACCGCCTCGTGGACGTGCAGGGCGCCCTTGGGGGCGCCGGTCGTCCCGCTGGTGAAGTGGAGCAGGGCTCGGTCCTCGGGGTCGGTCGGCGGGATGGTGAACCGGTCCGACGCCGCCGCCAGCAGGCGGTCGAAGGCGAGGACGGGGCCACCCCTGCCGGGGTCGGGTTCGCCCGTCCCGGACCCGCCGGCGCCGGCTTCGCGCCCGCCGGACCCGGGCCCGCCGTCCCCGCCCACCAGCACCACGTGCTCGAGGTCCGGCAGCTCGTGCCGGACGGGGGCGACCGTGCGCCGGTAGAGCGCCGGCGTGGTGACCAGCACCCGCCCGCCGCTCAGGGCGAGGCGCCGGCGGACCGGCTCGGGCCCGTAGGCGGCGAACAGGGGACAGGCGACGCCCCGGTTCTTCAGCACGCCCAGCACGGTCACGTACAGCTCGGGCACCCGCCCGAGCAGCGTGACCACCCGGTCGCCCCGGCCCACGGCGAGGTCGCGCAGGGCGTTGGCGAACCGGTTGGTGGCCCTGGCCAGGTCGCCGTAGGTGGCGGCGGTGACCGACCCGTCGCGGCGCAGCCACCGCAGGGCCACCCGGTCGCGCCCCGGGCCGGCGGTGTGACGGTCGACGGCCTCGTGGGCGATGTTCAGGCCCCGGCCGCCGGGCAGCCCGTCGAGCCCGGCGCGGGCGTCGGCCCACGAGAACGCGGCCCGGGCCGCCTCGTAGTCGCCGACGGTGGGCACAACGAGGTTGGGCACCACCCCGCTGGGCCAGGGGCCGGACTTGCGGATGGTCGGCCCGCCCGACGGCGGGCGGGAGCCTTGCGGGCCCCCGGGCCCATCCGCTCGCCGACCGCCGCCCTCGGTGGTGCGTCGCACGGTCCGAGCATGCGGGCCGGCGTCCGGCCGGCGGAAGTGGCGAAGGTCCCGGCGCCGGCAAGAAGGGTCGTTCGGCCCTGCTCCCGGCGCCGGTCCGGCGCCGACCATGGGGGGACAGGGGGAGGGCCGACGAAGGGAGAGACCGGATGACGCTGCGCATCGGGATCAACGGGCTCGGGCGGATCGGCCGCGCCGTCGTGCGGGCCGTCCACGAGCGGAACGACGACATCGAGGTGGTGGCGGCGAACGACATCGCCCCGGTCGAGCAGATGGCGCACCTGCTGCGTTTCGACTCGGTGTACGGGCGGTTCCCGGGCGATGTCCGGGTGGAGGACGGCGGGATCGCCGTCGGCGACCACGTGATCCGGTACCTGACCGAGCGGGAGCCCAAGAGCCTGCCCTGGGGCGACCTCGGCGTCGAGGTCGTCATCGAGTCGACCGGCCGCTTCCGCGACCGCGCGGCGGCCGCCGCCCACATCGATGCCGGCGCCTCGTTCGTCGTGGTGTCGGCGCCGTGCAAGGGGGCGGACGCCACGTTCGTGGTGGGCGTCAACGACGACACGTTCGACCCCGAGGCCCACCAGGTGGTGTCCAACGCCTCGTGCACCACCAACTGCTTCGTGCCGATGGTCAAGGTGCTCGACGACGCCTTCGGCGTCGAGCGGGGCCTGATGACGACCGTGCACGCCTACACCGGCGACCAGATGCTGGTCGACGGTTCCCACAAGGACCTGCGCCGGGCCCGGTCGGCGGCCATCAACATCGTGCCCACCTCGACGGGCGCGGCGCGGGCCACCGGGCTGGTCCTAGCGGCGACGCAGGGCCGGCTCGACGGCCAGGCGCTGCGGGTGCCGGTGGTGGACGGCTCGCTCACCGACTTCACCGCCGTCCTCACTCGGGAGGTCACACCGGACGAGGTCAACGAGGCGTTTCGGGCGTCGGCCGCCGAGGGGCGGCTGTCCCGCGTGCTCGACTACTCCGAGGAGCCGCTGGTGTCGAGCGACATCGTGGGCTCGCCGGCGAGCTGCACCTTCGACGCCGGCCTGACCCAGGCCATCGGGAACCTGGTCAAGGTGTTCGGCTGGTACGACAACGAGTGGGGCTACGCCCAGCGCCTGGTCGACCTGGTCCTGGTCATGGGCTGACCTCGGCAGACCGGCGGCACGAAGCCTGCCGCGCCGCCCACCCGGCGGGATGCCGGCCCGCCCACCCGGCGGGCCGGGACCAAGGTCCCGCGGCGCGTCGGGCGTCCGGCCCTATCCGGCGCCGCCGCCCGGGGCGCACGGTGGCTCTCGTCCGACCGGAGAGAGGAGCGACGCATGCGAGCGGTGGTGTTCCACGGTCCCGGCGCCAAAGCCTGGGAGGAGGTCCCGGACCCCAAGATCGAGGACGACGAGGACGTGATCGTCCAGATCGACGCCGCGACCATCTGCGGCACGGACCTCCACATCCTCAAGGGCGACGTCCCCGAGGTGGAGCCCGGCCGGGTGCTGGGCCACGAGGCGGTGGGGACGATCGTCGAGACAGGCGTCGGCGTGCGCAACCGGCGCGTCGGTGACCGGGTGCTGCTCTCGTGCATCACGTCCTGCGGGCGCTGCCCGTCGTGCAAGCACGGCCGGTACGGCCTGTGCACGGGCGGGGGCGGTTGGCTGTTCGGCCACCTCATCGACGGCGTGCAGGCCGAGCTGGCCCGCGTGCCGTTCGCCGACACGTCGACCTACGTCGTGCCCGAGGGGCTGTCCGACGAGCAGGTGCTCTACCTGGCCGACATCCTCCCCACGGGCTACGAGGTCGGCGTGCTCAACGGCGACGTCCAGCCGGCCGACGTGGTGGCCATCGTGGGCGCCGGGCCGATCGGCCTGGCGGCCCTGATCGGCAGCCGTCTGTACACGCCGCGCCACGTGCTGGTGATCGACCCGGCCGAGGCCCGCCGCGCCGCCGCGGCGCGGTTCGGGGCCGACTCGGTCGCCCACCCCGACGAGGCCAAGCAGGCCGTGGACCAGCTGACCGACGGGCGGGGCGCGGACGTCGTCATCGAGGCGGTCGGCATCCCCGAGACGTTCCAGCAGTGCTGCGAGCTGGTCCGGCCCGGCGGCCGGCTGGCCAACGTCGGCGTCCACGGCCAGCCGGTCACGCTCCACCTCGAGGAGCTGTGGATCAAGGGCGTCACGATCACCACCGGGCTGGTCGACACGTTCAGCGTGCCGACGCTGCTGGACCTGATCGCCGCCGGGCGCATCGACCCGGTGGCGTTCACCAGCCACCGGTTCGCGCTGGCGGACGCCATGGACGCCTACGACACGTTCGCCCGGGCGGCCGAGACCGACGCCCTCAAGGTGGTCATGACCCGGTAGGCGGCGGCCGCCGGGGTACGCCGGCGCCGGTCGCCGGCTACCCTGGCCCTGGCCCTGGCCCTGGCCCTGGCCCTGGCCGGCCGGCCCGTGCCGGCCACCCCGGAGAGGTGTGACGGACGGCCCTACCGGTAGGGACCCGGCCCGGCGTACGGTCGGGCCACGCGGACAGCGCCGGAAGGAGCCTGCCATGCGGGCACGGACACGGCCCGGGCCGACGAGACAGGACGTCGAGGCGGCGAGGCGCCGCCCCGAGGTGAGGCCCCGCCCCGAGGCCGGCGAGGCCGGGGTCGGGGCCACCGGGCCCGCCGGCGCCACGGTGGTCGACCTGTTCAGCGACCGGGTGGCCGGCTGGGCCGGGCGGCCCGCCCTCCGTGAGCACGTCGACGGCCGGTGGCGCGCCATCACCTGGGCCGAGTACGGCCGGACGGTCGCGGAGGCCGCCGCCGGGCTGGTCGAGCTCGGCGTCGGGCCCGGCGAGCGGGTAGGGATCCTGGCCGGCAACCAGCCCCGATGGCACATGGCCGACCTGGCCGTCCTGAGCGCCGGGGCGGTGTCGGTGCCGGCCTACCCGACCGGCGCTTCGAGCCAGGTCGCGTACGTGCTGGACCACGCCGGCTGCCGGGCCTGCTTCGTCGGCGACCGCGACCAGCTGGCCAAGCTCCTGCTGGTCCACCGACGGCTGCCGGCGCTCGAACGGCTCGTCCTACTGGGCCCGGCACCGGACGGGCTGGACGACGAGCTGCTGCTGACGTTCGACGACCTGTGCGCCCTGGGCCGGGACCGCCTCGCCCGGGACCCGGACGCCGTCGCCGCCCGATCGGCGGCCATCGAGCCGGCGTCGCTGGCCACCATCGTCTACACGAGCGGCACGACCGGCCCTCCGAAGGGGGTGCTGATCACCCACGCCAACGTGACAGCCACGATCGACAGCCTCGTACGGGCGGTGGCCGTCGGGCCCGACGACCGGTTCCTGTCGTTCCTGCCGCTGTCGCACATCGCCGAGCGGGTCGTGAGCCATCTCGGGCAGATCGTGTCGGGCGGCGAGACCTGGTTCGCCCGCGGGCTGGCCACGCTGGCCGAGGACCTGCGGGCCTGCCGGCCGACGATCTTCTTCGGCGTGCCCCGGGTGTGGGAGAAGTTCCAGGCGGCGGTGGAGGACGAGCTGGACCGGGCGCCCCGGCCGGTCCGGGCGCTGGCCGGGCGCTACCTCGACCTCGGCCACCGCTGGGCCGGCCGGACGCTCGGCGCGCCCCCGCTCCGGCTCCGCGACCTCCTCGCCTACCTGGCGCTCGACCGCACCGTCGGCGCCCGCCTCCGGGCCGGCCTCGGGCTCGACCGGGCCCGCCTGCTCGTGTCGGCGGCGGCGCCCATCGACCCCGAGCTGGTGCGGTGGTTCCACGGCATCGGCCTGCCCGTCGCCGAGGTCTACGGCCAGACCGAGGTGTGCGGTCCGACGACGATGAACCGGCCCGGACGCATCCGGCTGGGGACGGTCGGCCAAGCCCTCCCCGGCGTCGAGGTCCGCATCGCCGAGGACGGCGAGGTCCTGGTGCGGGGTCCCAACGTGTGCCGCGGCTACCACGACGACCCGGCGGCCACCGAGGCCCTGCTCACCGGCGGCTGGCTCCACTCTGGCGACCTCGGCACGCTGGACGCCGACGGCTACCTCCGCATCACGGGCCGCACGAAGGACCTCATCGTCACGTCCAG
Source organism: Acidimicrobiales bacterium (assembly GCA_036563805.1). Lineage (GTDB taxonomy): Bacteria > Actinomycetota > Acidimicrobiia > Acidimicrobiales > VFJN01 > DATCLS01. The sequence goes on from DATCLS010000026.1 coordinate 13,764, forward strand.
CGGCAAGAACATCGCCCCGCAGGACATGGAGACCCGGCTGCGATCCGAGCCGCTGATCTCCCAGGCGATCGTGGTGGGCGACGGCCGCCCCTACCTCGTCGCCCTGCTGGCGCTCGACGTGGAGGCGGCCATGGCCCGCACCGGCAGCCGGGGCGGCCACCCCGACCTCGAGGACCTCGCCGCCCACCCCGCCGTCGAGCGGGAGCTCCGGGAGGCGGTCGCCCGGCTCAACGTCGGCCGGGCGCCGATCGAGCAGATCAAGGCCTGGCGGGTGCTGCCCCGGGAGCTGACCGTCGCCGGCGGCGAGCTGACCCCGACGCTGAAGGTGCGCCGGGACGTCGTCGCCGCCCGGTTCCACGACCTGATCGAGCAGGCCTACGCCCGGCGCTGAGGCTCGTCCAGGTTGCGGTCCCGGTCCCGGGGCCGGCGGCCCGCCGGCAGGCCGTCGACCTCGCACTCGACGCCGGCGATCGCCGTCCAGGCGGTGACGGCCAGGGCCGCCTCGACCGCCGAGTCGAACCGCTCCCGTTCGATCAGCTCCCGCTCGCCGAGCTGTCCTTGGCGGTACACCCGGACCTCGATGGTGGGGGACCGGCCGGGCGGGGGCGTCGGTCGCCGGGGCGGTGCCATCGCGCTGGCCGTCAGGCGGGCCCCTCGCGCAGGTACAGGTAGAAGACGGTGACCCCGTCGGGTCCCCGGGGCGTGATGTCGTGGTCGACGCCGGCGCCGACGTGCACGTAGGTGCCGGCGACGACGGGCCGGCCGGCCATCTCGCCCTCGCCGGCCAGGACCCACACGTGGTGGTGCGACCAGGTGTGCCGGTGGGGGCTCACCGCCGAGCCGGGCGGGACGTGCATGATGCCGGCCACCGACTTTCCCGACCGCCACAAGAGCTTGTAGGTCACGCCGTCGAAGCCCTCGAGCGGCTGCCAGGGCAGGGACTCGATCGTGGCGGGGTCGACGAACGTGGCGGCGGGCGTGGGGGTCGGCGTAGGGGCGGGCGCGGTCGTCGCCGCCGGTGGGGGCGCCGTCGTCGCAGTCGGAGGCCTCGTCCTCGTCGACTTCGTTGTCCTCGTTGTCGTCGTCATCATCGTCATCGTCCGCCCCGGCCCGGGCCCGGGGGCAGGGGCGACGGCCCCCGAGGGAAGGGACGAACGACCCTGCCGGCGGGCGGGGTCGGCGGTCGATCCTGGGCGCATGAGGTTCCGGTTCTTCCGACGCGGCGCCGGGTCGGGCGGCCGCCCGGGACGGCGGGCGCCCGGCCGGTCGGGCCACGAGGCGGGCACCGGGCGGGCCGAGCCCTGCGCCTGGCGGGAGTCGGGGCTGGCGGACGAGGTCGAGGCGTTCCTCGCCGGCCGGCTGGCCGACCTGTACGCCGCGGCGGGGCGGCCCCCGCCCCCATGGGTCGCCATCAACCGGCTGGCGCACGCCGGCCGCGACGAGCTGCTGCACGTGGTCGAGGGCGAGCGCGTGCCCCCGTACCTCCACCCCTCGATTCGGGCCGCCCAGTGGCGGGTGACGGAGCGGTTCGTGGCCGGTGCGCTGCTGGCCCAGGCCCGGACGCCCGAGGAGCTGGCGGCGATCCAGCGGGAGGCGCTCGTCCCGGTCGAGCTGGCGCTCATCGAGCGCTCGAAGGTCGAGCGGCTGACCCCCGAGGCGGTGATCGAGGCGGGCGCCGAGGCGCTCGACGCCCGCCACCCGGACGCCTGAGGGCCGCCCAAGCGGCGGCCGGCCGGCGGGCGCTCGGCCGGCACCCCGGCCCGCGGGCGGCGGTCAGGCCGTCGCCGGCACCGACGGCTCGGGGTGGCCGAACAGCACCTGTCCGGTCACGGGCCGCACGAGGTCGCTGAGGTCGGAGACCAGGTCGATCAGCAGGTCGTCGACGCTGACGAGCCCGAGGGGCCGGTCGCCGTCGACGATGACGGCCCGCCGCACGGCGTGGGTGCGGAACAGGGGCAGGGCGTCGCGCACGTCGGCGTCGGCCGGGATGGTGACGGGCTGGGTGGTCATGACGCTGTCGATCCGGGCGTCGGGGGCGATGCGGCGGGCGACGCCCCGCACGACGATGTCCCGGTCGGTGACGATGCCGGCGAGCCGGTCGTTGTCGTCGGTCACGATCAGGGCGCCGACCGCGTGCTCGTCCATGAGCCGGGCGGCCTCGGTGACGGTGCGGTCGCAGTCGATCGTGATCAGCGGCTTGCGGATCGTGCTGATCGCTCGCATGGGGCGCCTCCTTCGGGGCTCGGTTGTCAGGTGGTGGTCACGGCCGGCGCGGCGGACGTCGGGCGCGCGGACACCGGGGCCTCCGGCGCCGGGGCCTCGGTCCCGCTCCGGTGGCGGGCGAGCACGTCAGCGGCCGCGGCATCAGGGCGACGGCGACCAGGAGGGCGATGGACGCCACGGCGAACGCCACCACGGAGCCCCACGCCCCGCGGCCGAGCGGGGGGCGCGGGCCCGGCGGCGGGCCGGGACCGTCCGGCGCCCCGTCCCTGTCCGGCTGCTCGGGTGCTCACCTCCGGCCCCCGGTGATGCTGGGGTGGAACGCGGTCAGCGCACCCATCGATCCGTTCCTCCTGCTGACGACCCCAGCGTGGCGACCGGGGCCGGCCGGCCGTCAGGGGCGAAGGTCCTCGGGCGCCCGGGACGTCGGCCCGCGGGAAGGCGTCCGCCCGGCCGGCCGGTCGACCGGCTGCTCGGCCGGCGGTCCGGCCCTCCGTCGGGCCTGCCGCGTGGCGGGGCGGCGGTGCCGCTTGTCGAGGGCGTCGACGACGAGGAGCAGGGCGGGGGCCAGGAGGACGACGGCCCACCCGGCTGCGGGCGGGTTGGCCTGGCCGAGCTCGTCGGCGATCGGCCCGACGAGGAGCATGACGAGCGAGACGGCCAGCCCGGCGGCGACGGCCGAGGGCAGGAGGGGGTTGGTGGTCCAGCCGAGGGCGCCGGGCCAGCGGCTGGCGCTGCGGCAGGCGAAGGCGTTGGCCGACTGGGCGAGCACGACGGTCATGAACGCCGCCCCCGACGCCGCGGCCGCGGTCGCCCCGCCGGGGAAGCTCTCGCCGGGCCGCCAGCCCAGGGCGAGGAACGACACGACGAAGGCGACCAGCGAGCTGGCCGCCTCGGTGGGTCCCAGGCGGCCGAAGGCGCGGCGGACGACCGTGCGGTCGAGCAGGCGCCCCGACACCGGCGGCTGGTCGAGCAGGTGGCGGGCCGGGGGCTCGGCGCCGAGGGCCACGGCCGAGAGCGTGTCGGTGCCGATGTCGAGCGCCAGGATCTGGAGGACGCCGAGGGCCAGGGGGAACCGTCCGCCCGACAGCGCCCACACCACGAACGGGGTGAGCTCGGCGACGTTGTCGGTGAGGTGGTAGGTGAGGAAGCGCCGGATGTTCGCGAACGTGGCGCGGCCCTGCTCGATGCCAGCGACGATGCTGGCGAAGTGGTCGTCGAGCAGGACGAGGTCGGCGGCCTCCCGGGCGACGTCGGTGCCGGACGCGCCCATGGCGATCCCGATGTCGGCTTCGTGGAGGGCGGGGCCGTCGTTCACGCCGTCGCCGGTCATGGCCACGACGTGGCCGCGGGCCCGCAGCGTGCGGGCGATGCGCAGCTTGTCCTCGGGAGAGACGCGGGCGACGACCAGCCCGTCGCGGTCGAGCAGCGCGCCGAGGGCGGCGTCGTCGGCGGGCAGGTCGTGCCCGGTGACGACCGGGTCGTCGGGGCGGCGGAGGCCGACCTCGCCGGCGATGGCGGCGGCGGTGGCCGGGTGGTCGCCGGTGATCATCGCCACCCGGATGCCGGCCCGGCGGCAGGCGTCGAGGGCGGGCCGGACGTCGGGGCGGGGCGGGTCCTCGAGGGCCAGCAGGCCGTAGAGCGTCAGGTCGGACTCGGCCTCGGTGGCCGAGGCGGGGTGGCCGGTGGCGGGGGTCGGGTGGTCGGTGGGGCGGCCGGCGGCCGCTCGCTCGCCGGCGGGGCGGCCGGCGACGGCGAGGGTGCGCAGGCCCCGGGCCGTCAGGTCGTCGAGGACGCGGGCGGCGGGGCCGTAGGGGCCGGCGTCCCGGCAGAGGGGGAGGACGGCGTCGGGCGCACCCTTGACCAGCACCTCGCTGTCGACCACGACCGACATGCGCCGGCGGTGGGGGTCGAACGGGAACCGGGCGACCGGCCGGTGCCCGGCCCGGTCGGCGTCGGTGTCGAGGCCCAGGCGGCGGGCGAAGGCGTCGATGGCGGCCTCCATCGGGTCGCCGTGCGGCCGCCAGGCGCCGTCCACCCGGTGGACGTAGCCGTTCGAGCACCGGACGGCCGCCCGGGCCAGGCGCTCGACCGCCGACCGGGCGTCGGCCGCGGCCCAGGCCCGGGCTTGGGCCTGGGCCCGGGCCGAGAGCGCCACCGGCGCCGCCGGGTCGTAGCCGGGGGTGTCCACCCGGGCGGTGCCGGCCGGGGTCCAGGCCTCGACGACGGTCATCTGATTGCGGGTGAGCGTGCCGGTCTTGTCGGTGCACACGAACGTCGTCGACCCCAGGGTCTCGACCGCCTCGAGTTTGCGGACCAGCACCTGGCGCTTGGCCATCTGCTCGGCGCCCCAGGCCAGCGACAGCGTGACGGTGGGGAGCAGCGCCTCGGGGACCAGGGCCACGGTGACCCCGATGGCGAACACGAAGCCGTCCGCCGCCGAGTTGCCCAGCCCTAGGGCGAGGGCGAAGAAGGCGCCGCCGACCCCGACGGCGACGGCGGCCACGGTGCGGACCAGGCGGTGCAGCTCCCGCGTCAGCGGGCTGAGCGGCGGCGGGGAATGGGTGGTGAGCCGGGCGATCTCGGCCAGCCGCGTGGACGCCCCGGTGGCGGTGACGGTGGCCTCGGCCTCGCCCTCGACCACGAACGTCCCCGCGTACACCGCCTCGCCCCGGCCCACGCCGGCCGGCTCGCTCTCGCCGGTCAGCAGGGACGTGTCGACCAGCAGGCCGTGGGCCTCGGCGACGCGGGCGTCGGCCGGGACCCGGTCGCCGGGCCCGAGCACGAGGACGTCGTCGACGACGACGTCATCCGCCTCGACGAGGACCCGGCGGCCGTCGCGGCGCACGGTCACCCGCAGGGGAAGGAGGGCCCGGAGCCGCTCGGCGGCCCGGTCGGCGCGGCTCTCCTGCACGAAGGCGAACAGCGCGTTGACGACGATGACCACCACGATCGCCACGGTCAGCTCCGGGAGGCCGGCGACAAGGGCCAGGCCGCTGGCCACCCACAGCATGAGCGCGAAGAAGTGCACGAGCTGGTCGGCCAGGCGCCGCGCGGGCGACGGGCGGGGCGGGGGAGGCAGGCGGTTCGGCCCGTCCCGCGTCCGACGAGCCGCCGCCTCCGCCGACGTCAGGCCGGCCGGGTGGGGCGGCGCGGTGGGTGACGTCGACGGCATGGGACGAGCTTCGCCCCTGTCGGCGGGCGGCCGGCAGAGGCGAACGTCCCTCTCCGGTCGGCGTCGCCCGGGGCGCGGATGGTCCGGACCTGCGCCCTCCGCCGGTCGCCGGGCCAGGGCCCCGACGTCGTGCCTGCGGCCGTACTGCCGGGCGAGCATGTCGGACGCCAAGTGAGATGTCCTCGCGGGCGGGTGTGGCGGGTCTCCAAGAGCCTGACTAGGGGCTCAACCGAATGGCCATGTGTCACGTCGCCCGGTGCGGGGTGGCTCTCGCCGGTGACGGCGGTCCCGGGCCCCCGTGACGGACGGCCCTGGGCGCCCGGCGGGGTGGGGGCGACACTGCGGGCGTGGAGACGAGCGGCGTCGAGCGCCCGGAGCACGTCGGACGCGTCGAGCGCCCCGAGCGCCCGGAGCCCGGGCGGCGCCGGGCCCGGCTGCCGGGCGGCGGCCTGCTCGTCGTGCGGCCGGTGACGCCCGACGACGTCGACGGGCTGGCCGCGCTCTACGCGGGGCTGAGCGTCGACGACCTCTACACCCGGTTCTTCTCCGTCTACCGCCCCGACCGCCCGTTCCTCGAGCGGGTCGCCGCCGTCGCCGACCGGGGCGGTTACGGGCTGGTGGCCGTGATCGCCGGCACCGGCACCGGCCCGGTCGTGGCGGGCGACGCGGGCGGCCGCATCGTCGCCGAGGCCGACTACGAGCCGCTGGACAACTGCGACGGCGAGCTGGCCATCACCGTCGCCGCCGGCTGGCGGGGGTGGCTCGGCCCCTACCTGCTCGACGCCCTGATCGAGGCCGCGGCGGCGCGTGGCGTGCCCAATCTGGAGGCCGACGTGCTCGTGACCAACGCCGCCATGGGCGCGCTCGTGCGGTCCCGCGGCTACGCCACGATGCCGACCGACGACTGGGTCACCGTGCGGGCCGTCATCCCCACCGCCGGCCGGGTGCCCACGTGGCCCGGCCCCCACGAGCGACGCCGCATCCTGGTCGAGGCGCCGGGCGCCCGCTGGCACGCCGGGGAGGCGGCCGAGGAGGCCGGCCTGGACGTGCTCGTCTGCCCCGGCCCGCTCGGCACCCGCACGCGCTGCCCGGCCCTGGCCGGCGAGCGCTGCCCCCTCGCCGCCGGAGCCGACGCCATCGTCGTCGCCCACGACGCGGAGGACGAGCGCTGGGGCGCGCTGCTCGACGCCCACCGGCGCGTCCACCCCGGCGTCCCGGTCTGCGTCGAGACGCCACACCCCGCCGCACCCGTCACCTCGGGCGCCGCCCTCGCCGCGCCCGGCGACGAGCCGTCGGTTCCCCGCATCTCGAGAGACGCCGGCGCCCCGGCGATCATCGCCTTTCTCGAGCGTCTCGCCCGTCGCCCCGACCCCTGACCCCGGCCGGCGGGGGCCGGCGGCGCGCCCCCGTCACGGGTGCCCCAGGAGCAGCTCGTCGAGCCGGCCCACGAGGTCGGCGAGGGCGAACGGCTTGGCCAGGAAGCGGTCGGCGCCCGCCCGCTGCGCCGCGGCCTGGTCGTCGGGGCCGCTACGGGCGCTGATGGCGACGATGGGGCCGTCGTAGCCGATGTTCCGGAGGTGCCGGCAGACCTCGATGCCGCTGGGGTGCGGGATCATGATGTCGAGGACCAGGGCGTCGGGTCGTCCGTCGTTGATCGCCCACAGCGCCTGGTCGCCCGAGGTCGCCGTGCGGCACGTGAAGCCGGCGCGCTCGCAGGCGCGGACGATGACGGCGGCCAGCTTCGTGTCGTCCTCGACGACCAGGACGTCCCGGGGGCGGTCGGCGGTGGGCGGCTCGGGGGTCACGGCTCCGAGTCTGGCGCCCCGGCCGCCGGAGATCCGGTCGCCCCCGGGCGTCGGGGCAGCGTGACCTCGACGCGGGCGCCGCCGAGGGGCGGTCCGTTGCCGGCCTCGACCTCACCGCCGAGGGCACGCACGATGCCGGCGACGATCGCCAACCCGAGCCCGGTGCCGCCCCGGCCCCGGCTCTGGTCGCCCCGGGTGAAGCGGTCGAACACGCGGGGCAGGAGCTCAGCGGGGAAGCCGGGGCCGTCGTCGGCCACCCGGAGGCGCACGCGCCCGTCGTCGGCCGTGACGTCGACCCGGACGGCGCCCGCCGCGTGGTCGAGCGCGTTGACGAGGAGGTTGGTGACGACCTGGTCGATCCACTCGGGCGGTGCGTCCACGGAAGCCGCCTCCCCGTGGACGGAGGCGGCGATGGGGGCGGGGACGGGCAGGCGATCGAGAGCCCGCCCGGCAGCGGCGGCGAGGTCGCAGGGGGCCGTCGTGGTCGGGACCTGGCCGGCGTCGGTGCGGGCGAGGGTGAGCAGGCTCTCGGTCAGGCCGATGAGGCGGTCGGTCTCCTCGAGCGCGCTGGCCACGCTGCGGCGCAGGGCGGCCGGCTCGTCGTCCTCGCGGGCCAGCTCGAGCTCGCCCCGCAGGACGGTGAGCGGCGTGCGCAGCTCGTGGCTCGCGTCGTCGACGAACGCCCGCTCGTGGGCGACCGTCGTCTCGATCCGGGCCAGCATCGCGTTCAGGCGGCGGCCGAGGTCGGCGATCTCGTCGCGTCCTGCCGGCTGGGGAAGGCGCTCGCCGGCGGCGGCCATCGAGATCGTCTCGGCCCGACGGGCCATGCGGCTGACCGGGCGGAGCGCGGCGCCCGCCAGACCCCACGCCGTGAGCGTCACGGCCGCGGTGAGGAGCGGGGTGGCGACGAGCAGCACGAGCAGGAGTCGGTCCCGCACGTGGACGAGCGGGCGGGTCGACGTGGCGGTCACGCCGACCAGCGGCACGCCCCGCTCGCTGCCCAGCCGCTCGGCCAGGATCCGCACGTCGTGGCCGACGCCGGGCACGGGCCGCTCGACGATCAACTCGTGGTCGAGGGCGGCCGCCAGCTCGCGGGGCGTCAGGATCGCCGTCTCGCCGCGGGGGCTGACCACGGTGCCCGTGGCGTCGATCACCTGGTCGGCCACGAGGTGGCGCCGTGTCGCGGAGCCCGCCGCCGGGTCGTCGATCTCGGCCGGCAGGTCGGCCATCCGCACCCGCAGCTCGGCCGTGATGGCGTCGCTCACCTCGTCGCTCGTGTCCCAGTACAGGCCGAGCGCCGCCATCGTCGAGACCACCGTGGCCCCGACCGCCACGATCAACGACAACCGCGCCCGCAGCCCGAGCCGCATCGAGCGCAGGCTACGCCGGGCTGAGAACCGCAGGCCCGCCGGCCGGGTCCGCCGGCGGGCCCGTCGCCGCTCGAAGGCTCGCTCGAGCGCAAGGAGCCTGGGAGACGGGACGCCTCAGGAACCCGGGTCCACCCTCCCCCCCGCCCCGCTCCTCGGGCAGGCGCAGCAGCCGCCGGGCGCACGGGGCCGTGGCGACGAACACCCCGTCGAGCAGTGCGGCCAGCTCGTCGCTCAGCTCGAGGTCGGGCCGCTCGGATCGTTCCCACCGCTCGGCGTCGCTAGCCGGTCGAAGCCGAGCCCGGCCGGGTCGAGCCCCGGTCAGGACCGCGCCCCCGCTTGCGTCGGCCCCGGCCGGTGCCAAAACCTTCGGGATAAGTTTCTTGGACCGAAGGAGTTTGTTGGTGAGGTTGCGAAACCGTCCGTCCGCCCGCCCGGCGGGCGCGGGCCGCTAGGCGATGGCGCCCCTTCGCCTGACCTACGGCGGCCTGTCCTACCTGGACCGGACGATCCCGCTGGAGACCGGCGCGGTCCGGGTCCCGGGGGTCGACCTCAACGTCGTGACGTTCCGCTCGCCCGGCGACCTGTTCCGCCGCCAGGCGCAGCACGCCGAGTTCGAGGCGTCGGAGATGTCGCTGGCGACGTTCATCGCCCTGACCGCCCGGGGTGACGACCGCTTCGTCGGCCTGCCGATCTTCGTGTCCCGCAACTTCCGGCACAGCCAGGTCTACGTGCACGAGGGGGCCGGCATCACGTCACCGTCCGACCTGGCGGGCCGCGACGTGGGCATCTTCGAGTACCAGATGACCGCCGGCCTGTGGATCCGGGCCTTCCTCCAGCACGACTACGGCGTCGGGCCCGGGGACGTGCGGTGGTGGGAGGGCGGGCTCGTCGAGCCCCACTACGAGGAGCGCATGCCGCTCGAGCTGCCGCCCCACATCCAGGTCGGGCGGATCCCGGCCGACCGCACGCTCGAGGGGATGCTCGAGGCCGGCGAGCTGGCCGCGCTGGCCACGGTCCAGCCCCCGCAGACGTTCGGCCGCCCCGGCTCGCCGATCCGCCGGCTGTTCCCCGACCACCGGGCCGTCGAGATCGACTACTGGAAGCGGACCCGCCTGTTCCCGATCATGCACCTGGTCGTGTTGCGGTCCGACGTCTACGAGCGGAACCGCTGGCTGCCGATGGTGCTGCTCCAGGCGTTCACCGAGGCCAAGGCCGTGGGCAACGCCCGGCTCCGCGCCATCACCGGCCTGGCGGTGGGGCTCCCGTGGCTCAACCACGCGCTGGCCGAGGTCGACGAGCTGTTCGGCGGCGACGCCTTCCCCTACGGCGTGCCGGCCAACCGCCATGTGCTGGAGGCGGCGGTCGGCTACGCCCACGAGCAGGGCCTCACGCCCCGGAAGGTGGCGGTCGAGGAGCTGTTCGCCCCCGAGGTCCTGGTCGACCCGATGGCGCTGTGAGGGTGGTGCGCGGCGATCGGCTGACGTACATATACACACAACAAAGAATCTTGTGGACATGAATCTCAGTCCTAAGGTATGGTGCGCGGCACCATCGGCCTCCGAGGGAGTCATGCACACGAGATCGCGACGCCTGCTCGCCCCGCTGCTCGCCGCCGGCTGCGTGGTCGCGGCAGCCGGGTGCTCCGACGACAACAACACCCGGGCCGGCGCGGACACGGGGGTGTCCGCCAACGACGAGAACCAGTGCGAGTCGATCGATCTGGCCGACGCGCCCGATGAGCCGGTCACCATCCGCCTCGGCCACGGCGCCGCCGCCGAGGAGCAGGTGTGGCTCATGGCCGCCAACCCCGATATCGGTGAGTACGACGGGGTCTGGTACGAGCTCGAGATGCGCCAGTTCCGCGGCAACGAGGAGCGGTTCGTCGCCTACCAGGCGGGCGAGCTCGACGCCGTGACCTCATCGGCGCCGACGCTGGTCTCGGCGGTGTCGTCCGGCGTCGACGTGAGCGCCGTGGCGAGCATCAGCCAGGAAGCGGCCGACGGCGAGTTCCGCACGACCTACGTGGCGCTCGAGGGCAGCGGCATCGAGTCGCCGGAGGACCTCGAGGGCAAGACGATCGGCATCGTCGACATCGGCTCGGCCACCGACTACTGGGCCAAGACCGCAGTGGCCTCGGCCGGGCTCGACTTCGAGAGCGACGCCGAGTACGTGGTGCTGCCCTTCCCCGCCCAGGAGGAGGCGCTGCGCAACGGCTCGATCGACGTGGCCGTGATGGTCGAGCCGTTCTACACGATGGCCATGGAGCAGGGCGGGCTGGTCGAGGTGTTCGACTCGCTCACCGGCCCCGGCTTCGACCAGGAGCTGATCTCCCTGGCCTTCGATAACACGTTCCGCGAGGAGAACCCCGGCGTGGTCTGCGCCTACCTCGCTGACCTCCAGGCCGCCACCGAGTGGTACCTGGAGAACGAGGACGAGGCCAAGCAGATCCTCGTCGACGAAGGCTACGTGTCCACCCCGATCGAGGTGTACCAGGCCGCGGGCGACTGGCTCCGCGACCCCGACGCCACCATCGACGTCGACCGGCTCGACGAGCTGATCGACTCGATGATCGAGTACGGCGTGCTGCAGGAGGACCAGCGGGTGCCTGCCGAGCAGCTCGTGGCCGGCGACACCGCCCCGACGGCGTGAGGTCGGCCATCGACACCGAGGGGGCGCCGGTGCCAGCCGCGACGCCCGACGGCCGGCCCGCCGGCGGCCCGGGCCGGACGGGCCGGACGGGCGCCTGCCCGGCGCTGGAGATCCGCGGCCTCACCAAGCAGTTCCGCCGCGGCGCCCAGGTGGTGCAGGCCCTGGCCGACGTCGACCTCACCGTGCAGGACGGCGAGTTCCTGACCATCCTCGGGCCCAGCGGTTGCGGGAAGAGCACGCTGCTCCACATCGTCGGCGGGTTCGAGTCGGCGACCACGGGCGAGGTGCTCGTGCACGGCCGGCCGGTCACCAAGCCCGGGCGCGACCGGGGGATGGTGTTCCAGCAGGCCACGCTGTTCCCCTGGAAGTCCGTGCTCGACAACGTCGCCTGGTCGTACCGGGTCGACAAAATCGGCAAGCGCGAGGCCCGCGAGCGGGCGCGGGCGCTGGTGGCGCTCGTCGGCCTCGAGGAGTTCGCCGACGCCTACCCGGGCGAGCTGTCCGGTGGTATGCGGCAACGGGCCGCGCTGGCCCGCACGCTGGCGCTCGAGCCCGAGGTGCTGCTCATGGACGAGCCGTTCGGGGCCCTCGACGCCCAGACCCGCGAGGTCATGCAGGAGGAGCTCAACCGCATCTGGCAAGCCTCCGGCATCACCGTCGTGTTCATCACCCACGACATCTACGAGGCCATCTTCCTGGGCGACCGGGTGGCCGTCATGAGCGCCCGCCCCGGGCGGATCGCCGAGTGCGTGCCGATCGAGCTCGAGCGCCCCCGCTCCGGCGAGGTCAAGAAGTCGGCGGCGGTGCAGGAGTACCACAACCGGTTCTGGGACGCCCTGCGCCACGAGGGCCTGGGCTCGGCCCCGGCGGACCCGGGGTCCTTCGCCTGATGGCGGTGGCCGCCCCCACCGACGGGGACCTGCTCGGCAGGGACCATCCGGAGGCCGGCGGGGTGCGGACCGCCGGCGGCCTGCGGACGCTCGGCGCGGTCATGCTCGAGCGGCGGTGGCCGGTGACCCTGGCGTTCGTCGCCCTCGTCGTCGGGGCCTGGGAGCTGTGGGGCGCGCTGGGGCGGCTGCCCCGCTACGTGCTGGCCCCCCACGCCATCGGCGCCGCGCTGGTCGAGCACCTGGCCGACGGGACGCTGGGTGACCCCACGCTGTCCAGCCTCCAGCGGCTCGGCGTCGGCTTCGCCCTCGGCACGGCGGCCGGCGTGCTCCTCGGGCTGCTGGCGGGCGTGAACCGGGTGGCCGAGGACGTCGCCGACCCGGTCGTCTCGCTGACCTACCCGCTGCCGAAGATCGCCCTGTTCCCGGCCATCGCCGTGTGGCTCGGCTACACCGACCAGGCCCGGATCCTCGTCATCGCCCTCGGCTGCTTCTACCCGGCGTTCGTCAACGCGCTGAGCGGCACCCGGACCGTCGACCGCCAACTGCTGTGGGTTGCGGCCAACGCCGGCGCCGGACGCGTGCGGGCGTTCTTCCAGGTCGTGCTGCCCGCCGCCTTGCCCCGCATCCTCGTCGGCGTCCGGGTCAGCCTGGCGCTCGCCTACGTGCTGCTCTTCTCCACCGAGGCGATCGCCTCCCGCGAGGGCCTGGGCCACCTCATCGACGACAGCTACCTCAACGTGAACTACGAGCTCATGTACGCGTCGATCGTGCTCCTGGCCCTGCTCGGCTTCGTGTCCGACCGGATCGTGGTCGCCATCGGCGACCGCTTGACCCGCGGGCACACGATCGAGGCGGTCGGCCGTGCCTGAGGCGGTGCCCGAGGTGGTGTCCGAGGTCGCGCCGGAGGCGGCGTCGGTGCCGGTGACGGCGCCGGCTCCGGCCGAGCTCGCCGCTGGCGGCGACCGGGCCTCCGCGCTGCGGCGCCTGGCCGGCAGCCGCCGGCTGCGCCGGATCCTGGCCGTGGCGGGCGCGTTCGCCATCTGGCAGGGCTTGGCCGTGCGGAGCACGTCGCCGCTGCTGCCCGGCGTCGACACCACCGTCGAGCGCCTGGCCGACGACATCGGCTCCGGCCTGGTCTGGCGCCATGCCCAGGTCACGCTGCTGCGCGGCGGCATCGGCCTCGCCCTCGCCATCGTCATAGGCGTCGGCCTCGGCGTGCTCATGGCCCGGAGCCGCCTGGTCGAGTCGGCCATCGAGCCGCTGCTGGCCAGCACCTACCCGGTGCCCAAGCTGGCCCTGTACCCGATCTTCCTGCTGTGGCTGGGCCTCGGCGCCCAATCGAAGATCGCTTTGGTGACGCTCGAGTGCCTGTACCCGATCGCCTACAACACCTACTCCGGCGCCAAGGCGGTCAGCCGGGCGCAGATGTGGGCGGCCCTGAACGCCGGGGCCTCGCGCCTGCGGATCATCTGGTCGGTCGTCTTGAAGTCCTCGCTGCCGTCGATCCTCACCGGCATCCGCATCGCCCTGCCCATCGCCATGGTGGTCATGGTCGTCACCGAGCTGATGGGCGAGAGCCTGGGGCTCGGGTTCCTGATCCGCCAGGCGGGCACCCGGTTCCAGCCCGAGGGCGCGCTGGCCATCGTGCTGCTGCTCGGGGTCTTCGGCTTCGTCCTCGACCGGCTGCTCGTGGCCGCCACTCGTGTCCTCGCCTTCTGGGAGAAGGAGGCCGAGCTGTGACGGGCGACGGCCGGGCGGCGGGCCGGCCTGGGGCCTAGTGGACGCCCCCTGGGAGCCCCTGCTCACCGAGCGCGACCGGGCCGTGTTCCCGGCCGCCGGCTACGGCGTGGACGCGGCGCCGGCGGAGGTCGGCGACCGGCCGGCCCTGGTGGTCGTCGACATGACCCGGGACTTCGTGGGCGACCGCCCCGAGCCGGTGCTGGAGTCGATCCGCCGGTACCCCAACAGCTGCGGGGCGGAGGCCTGGGAGGCCATGGACCGGCTCGCCCCGCTCCTGGCCGCCGCCCGGCGGGCCGGCGTGCCGATCGTGTACACGGCCAACGACCCGTCGCCGGCGGCGCGGAGCCTCGAGGCGGCCAGCTGGGCCCGCAGGAATGCCCGGGTCGGCGACCGGTGGGCCGAGCATGGCTCGGCGCTGTCGGACATCGCCCCGCCGATCGCCCCCGAGCCCGGCGACGTGGTCGTGCTGAAGACCAAGCCGAGCGCCTTCTTCGACACGCCGTTGCGCCAGTACCTCACGATGTGGGGCACGGACACGGTCGTGTGCTGCGGCGCCACCACCAGCGGCTGCGTCCGGGCGACCGTCGTCGACGCGTTCTCCCACGGCTACGACGTGGTGCTCGTCGCCGACGCCACCGTCGACCGGGGCCAAGCGTCGCACGCCATCGGGCTGTTCGACATGTTCCAGAAGTACGCCCGCCTCACGACGGCCGCCGCGCTCACCGCGGTCCTCGCCGGCCGCGCCAGCACCCGCCCGGCGGGCTGAGCCCGCAGGAGCAGGTCCGCAGTCCGGCCAGACCCGCCGACCGGGGGTGGGCGGGTCCGCCCCGGTCAGCGGGTCCGCTCCGGTCAGCGGGCGCTCACGCCTGCGCCGCCCGGGCCGCCAGCTGCTCCCGGGCCGCCCGCCGCAGGTGCTTGCGGACCCGGATGACCCCCAGGTCGTGCTTGTACAGCATCTCCTTGCGGTCGGCGTCGAGCGCCATGGCCTCGAGCATCTCGCGGTCCTGCTCGAGCACCGCCCAGTGCCGCCCCTCGAGGCGGTTGCGGTACAGGAACCGCCACACCGAGCGCTGCCAGCCCGACACCCGGCGGCACCGCCAGAAGAACAAGGCGCAGCGGTCTTCCGCGATCGGCACGACCGCACCGATGATCGTGAACGGGCCTCCCGGGCCGGCCGAGGGCGGATAGGGGATGGCCAGCCGCACGTACAGGGCCGAGTCGTCGACCAGCTCGGCCCAGTCGAAGTTCACGCCCTGCTGGTCGGTCTTCTCGACCCGGAACCCGTGCGGGGTCTCGAGCGCCCGGAAGTCGGCGGTCTGCGAGCCCTGCGACATCGAGTGCGAGTCGCGGTGCAGGAAGGCGCCGTGCATGGGGTCGAGCACGTTCTCCAGGGCGAACCGGGCCGGGGTGCGCCACTCGGCGTAGCAGAGCATGTGGCTCCACGCCGGGTCGCGGAGCTCCTCGGGGGTCGAGAACGGCGTCGGTGGCGTGTCGGGCAGGTTGCCGAACCACACGAACACCGCCCCGGCGTGCTCGACCGCGGGGAACGGGCGGCCGGCGCGCCGGCCCTCCAGCGCACAGCCGGGCTGCCCGGGGACCGAGACGACGAGCCCGTCGCCGGCGACGACGACGCCGTGGTAGCGGCAGGCCACGGCGTCGGGCCCACAGGGCACGCCGAGCGACAGCGGGGCGCCACGGTGCGGGCAGCGGTCCTCGAGCACCTGGATGGTCCCGTCCTCGGTGCGCCACAGGACCAGCTCCTCGCCCGCCCGGCGCAGGCCGATCGGCTCGCGGCCCACCCACGAGGACGGGCACACCGGGTACCAGCGGTCGCGGATGCCGCGGGCGATGAGCGCGTCCACGTCGGCGTCGGTGATCTCGGCGGGCGCCGCGGGGTCGGCGGGCGCCGCGGGTGTCGTCGTGGCGGTTGCGGTAGCGGCAGGGTCGGTCACGGTCATCGCGGCCTCCACGTGTCGAGCGATCCGGGGTTCAGGCATCCGGTTTCGGGGGGGCGGGCCCGGCGGCCCGGCCGGACGGGTCAGGCGCCGAGCCGGGCGAGCTCGGCCTGGAACGACTCCACGGTCCACTCCGCCCCCCGGGGGTCGCGCACGCCGTGCTCGCGCACGAAGGCGACGAGCGCGTCGAGCTCCCAGTGGCCGGCGGCGAAGCCGGCCTCGATGGCGTCGGCCAGCTGGTCCTCCCACTCGGTGGGCGGGGCGGACCGGGTCTGGTGGGGTTCCAGGTACGGGTCGGGGAGGGGACGGGGCATCAGCTCACCTCCAATCCCGCGAAGGGCAGCGGGGCGTCGTCGAGCCCGAGATAGAGGCTCCGTTCGGACTGGTACTGGCGGACACCGGCCAGGCCCTTCTCCCGGCCGATCCCGGAGTCGCCCTCGCCCCCGAAGGGGCTGGCGACCGACAGCTGCTTGGTCGTGTTCACCCAGGTGGTACCGGCCCGGATGCGCCGGGACAAGCGCAGGGCCAGCGGCGTGTCGCCGGTCCACACCGTGGCCGACAGCCCGTAGGCGGTGGCGTTGGCCAGGCGGACGGCGTCGTCCTCGTCCTCGAAGGGCAGGACGGTCACGACCGGGCCGAAGATCTCCTCGGTGCACGCCGGGTGGTCGGGCGGCAGCCCGCTGAGCACGGTGGGGGCGACGTAGGGGCCGGCCGCCAGGTCCGGGTCGGCGGGCGGGCCGCCCCCGCAGTGGACGACGGCGCCGTCGGCCACCGCCCGCTCGACGTAAGCCAGGACCTTGGCCCGATGGGCGTCGCTGATCAGCGGCCCCACCCGGGTCTCGGGGCGGCGGGGGTCGCCGACCGGGAGGCGGCGGGCGGCGTCGACGACTTGCTCCGTGAACTCGTCGACGATCGACCGGTGGACGAGCAGCCGCGACGACGCCACGCACGCCTGCCCGGCGCCGCCGAACGCGCCGTACACGGCGCCGGCCACCGCCTGGGTGCGGCGGGCGTCGGGGAACACGATCGCCGGCCCCTTGCCGCCCAACTCGAGCGAGACGCCGACGAACCGGGGCGCGCACCGCTCGGCGATCCGCCGGCCGGTGGCCGTGCCGCCGGTGAACGACACCCGGCGCACGGCCGGGTGGTCGACGACCGCCTCGCCCACGGTGCCGTCGCCGGGCAGCACGGTCAGCAGCCCGTCGGGCAGGCCGGCCTCCGCCGCCAGCCGGGCCACCTCCCGGGCCACCAGGGGCGTCTCCTCCGACGGCTTCAGCAGCACCGCGCACCCGGCGGCCAGGGCCGGGGCGATCTTCTGGGCCTCGCTGGCGATCGGGCTGTTCCAGGGCGTGATGGCGGCCACGACCCCGACGGGGACGTGGTGGGTCAGCGCCAGGTAGGGGCCCCGGGCCGGCGGCAGCGCGCCCGCCTGGGTCTCGCAGACGGCGGCGAAGAAGCGGAACGTCCCGGCCGCCGAGGCCACCAGGGCCCGGGCCTCGGTGATCGGCTTGCCGCAGTCGAGCGTCTGCAGGTCGGCCAGGCGCGCCGCGTCGGCCTCGATGGCGTCGCCGATCGCCCGCAGGATGCGGGCCCGCTCGTGGGGCAGGAGGTCGCGCCAGCCGGGCTCGTCCATGGCCGCCGCGGCGCGCTCGGCGGCCCGGTCGACGTCGGCCGGCGTGGCGACGGGCACGCGCCCGACCTCCGAGCCGTCGTGGGGGAAGCGGGAGACGAGCTCGGCGCGGCCGTCGCGTGTGGGGGTGATCTCGGCCATGTCAGCCCACCTTCACCGGGGGTGTGAACGGCTGGGGCATCGGCCCCAGCGCCTCGACGTCGACGACGACGACCGCCGGGGCCCGCTCGGCCAGGGCGGCGGCGACGACACGGCGGAAGTCGGCCGCCGTGCCGACCCGCTCGGCCCGCAGGCCGCAGGCCCGCGCGACCGCCACCAGGTCGGGGGTGGCCAGGTCGACGCCGGCCCGGCGGCCGACGAACGCGTCCTGGGTGTTGCGGAGCACGCCGTAGCCCCCGTCGTCGAACACGACCAGCACGAGGCGGGGGCGCTCCTGGGCGAGCGTGGCCAGCTCGCCGAGATCGACGGCCAGGCCGCCGTCGCCGGCCAGGACGACCGTCGGCACCTCGGGGCGGGCCACGGCGGCGCCCAGGCCGGTGGCCAGGCCCTGGCCGATCCCGCCGCCGGCGGCGTGGAGGTTCGACCGCCAGTCGTGCACCGGGAGCAGCCGGTTGCCCCAGGTGCTGGTCGGGATCGTGACGTCGCGGCAGATGACGGCGTCTCGCGGCAGCAGGTCGGCCAGCGACGCGCACAGCGCGGCCTGGGGCCCGGCCGCCTCGGCCACCGCCCGGCGGACGGCGGCGCGGGCGCGGGCGACCTCGTCGGCCCAGCCGGGCTCGACGGCGTGGGGGGTCTCGGCCAGGGCGGTGGCCAGCGCCCGGAGCGTGGCCCCGGCCTCGCCGACGATGCCGACCGCGCACGGGTAGGCCCGGCCCAGGGCGGCCGGGTCGACGTCGACCTGGATCTGGCGGGCGGGCAGGGGGAGGGTCAGGTCGCGGGTCTCGTTGGACCGGAAGTGGGTGCCGACGGCCAACAGCAGGTCGGCCCGGTCGAGCAGGGGCTCACAGGCGGGGGTGGCGGCGAAGGCGCCGACCACCCGGGGGTCGTCCTCGGGCAGCGTGCCTCGGCCCGACACCGAGGTCAGCACCCCGGCCGGCAGCACGGCGAGCAGGTCGGCGAGGGCGGCGCCGGCGCGGCGGGCGCCGCCGCCGGCCCAGATCAGCGGCCGCCGGGCCGACGCCAACAGGCGGGCGGCGGCGGCCACGGCGGCGGGGTCGGGCCCGGGGCCGGCCGGCGCCGCGAGGCCCGGGAACCAGCCCACCCGGTCGGGGTCGACCGGGCCGGCGTCGGCGCCGACGCCGGGGTCCGTGAGGCCGGGGTCGGTCGGGCCGGGGTCGGTGCGGGCGTACTGCAGGTCGACCGGCCACTCGACGCTCACCGGGCCCCGGGGGGCGGTGGCCGCCCGGCGGAACGCCTCGTCGAGCAGCTCGGCGACCGGCGTCTCGTCCTTGGGGGGCGTCCGGCCGCCGGCGGGCGCGCCGCCGGGCGTCCCGTCGCCGGCCCAGCCCCGGCCGACGGTGGCGGCGTGGCGGGACACGGCGGCGAGCAGGTCGATCTGGCCGGGGAAGTCGTGGATGTGGCCGCGGCCCCGGCCCAGCTCGTCGGTCGGGACCTGGCCGGTCACGTGGAGGACCGACGACCCGGCCGACAGGGCCTCGATGAGGGCGCCGCAGGCGTTGCCGGCGCCGGTCCCCGTGCTGGTGACGGCCACGCCGACCCGCCCGGTCGACCGGGCCCAGCCGTCGGCGGCGTTGACCGCGGCCGCCTCGGTGCGGGTGGGCACCCAGCGCAGGTGGCGGGCGATGGCGTCGACCAGCGGCAGGTTGTGCACCGACACGACGCCGAACGCAACGTCGGTCCCCGCCCGGCGCATGGCCGCCACCAGGGCGTCGCCCCCGTTCGGTGTGGCCAGCCCCATCACACGTACCGCCCGACTCCGCCGTCGATCTCGACGGACGTTCCTGTCGTGTAGCCCGAGCGGGGCGAGAGCAGCAGGGCGATGGTCGGGGCGACCTCGTCGGCCCGACCCAGGCGCCCCAGCCCGACGCCCCGGTCCGCGGCGATGCGGGCCGCGTACTCCTCGAACGTCGAGCCGTCGTCGAGCTCCTCCCACCGGCGCCGCCACTGGCCCGAGTCGATGAGCCCGAGCAGGACGCCCGCGACCCGGACCGGGGCCAGCTCACGGGCCAGCGCCCGGGTGAGGTGGAGCTGCGCCGCCCGGGCCGTCCCGGTGGCGACCAGGTGGGGCTCGGGCTGGCGGGCCAGGACCGCGCCGACGACCACGACCGCGCCCTGCCCGGATGCGGCCAGCAGGTCGGCCGCCGCCCGCACGGGGTGGAGGACCGAGAACAGCTTGAGGTCCATCTCGTCGCGCCAGTCGTCGTCGGTCAGCGTCGCCACGGTCCCGACGCGGCTCCGGCCGGCGTTGCACACGAGGCCGTCGAGCCCGCCGAACCGCTCGGCGCCGGCCGTCACCAGGGCGTCGACCGCGGCCCGGTCGGTCACGTCCGCCACCCGGGCCAGCAGCCGCCCGGGGTGGCGCTCGGCCAGCGGCGCGGTCGCCGCCGCCAGCCGGGCGCCGTCGCGGGCGCAGGTGACCACGTTGGCCCCCTCGTCCAGCAGCAGCTCGACGGTGGCCAGGCCGACGCCTGACGATCCCCCGGTGACCAGCACCGTGCGGCCCTGCAGCCCGAGATCCATCAGGGCATCACGAAGCCGCCGTCGACCACCAGGCACTGCCCGGTGACGTAGGCGGCGTCGTCCGACAGCAGGAAGCGCACGGCCCCGACCAGGTCGTCCGGGCGCTGGGGCCGGGAGATGGCCCGGTTGCGGGCGTACAGCTCGTGGCGCTCGGCCGGGATCCGCTCGGACGAGGGCCCCTCTGTCAGGCCGGGGGCGACGGCGTTGACCGTGATGCCCTCGTCGCCCAGCTCGCGGGCCATGGCCCGGGTGAGCGCCAGCACCGCCCCCTTGGACGCGATGTAGTGGGCGAGGCGCGGCGAGCCGTAGAAGGCAGCGTCCGAGGCCACGTGGAGGATCCGCCCGGCGCCGTTGGCCCGCAGGGCCGGCAGCAGGTGCTTGGACACCAGCCACGGCCCCCGGGCGTTCACGGCCATCAGCCGGTCCCACTCCTCGACGGTCAGCTCCTCGAACCGCTTGCCGCCCACGGCGTCGGCCAGGCCGGCGTTGTTGACCAGGCCCCACAGTGGACCCAGCTCGCCGAGGCGCTCGGCCAGGCCGGCGACCGACGCCTCGTCGCCCACGTCGGTGGGCACGGCCGTCGCCCGGCCGCCGCCGTCGACGATCGCCGCCGCGGCGGCCGCGGCCCGGTCGGGGTCGAGCTCGGCGACGACGACGTGGGCGCCGTCGTCCGCCAGGGCGCGGGCGACCGCCAGCCCGAGCCCGCGGCCCGCGCCGGTGACGCAGACCAGCCGTCCGTCGAGGCCGCCCGGCATCAGTCGCGGGTGATGCCCGCCACCGGGGACGTCTCGGGGTACCAGGGCAGCTGCGGCTTCTTGGCGCCGATCATCACGCAGAACAGCGCGTGGCCCGGCCCGGGGTTGCGCAGGGCCCGGGCCACGCCCGGCGGGATGGAGACGGCGTCGCGGTAGCCCAGCGTGCGGGTGGCCCGGGCCTCGCCGTCGAGCAGCGTGACCTCGATCTGCCCCTCGAGGACGAAGAACACCTCCTCGGCGTCGTCGTGGACGTGCTCGGGGCCCACGCCGCCGGGGGGCAGGAGCATGTTCGACAGCGTGAAGTTCATGCTCGGGATGATGTTGGCGTCGTCCTCGTGGTCGCCGGTGGCGCCGGAGCCGATGTAGCGGATCTGCGCACGGGCGAACTCGGGGCCCGCCTTGGTCTGGAACTTGAGCGTCTCCCAGTCCTCCTTGCGGGTCTCGCGGGAGGCGATGCGGGAGTCGAGCAGCTCCGCCAGCTCGCGGGAGCGGGCGTCGGTGGGGGTCGCTTCTGTCGTCTCGGACGAGGTCTCGGTCATCGTGAACCTCCGGCGTGGGTGGGCGGATGGGGGATGTCGGGGAGCGAGAGGAACGGGTGGAGCACGGCGTCGAGCGCCTCCGGGCGCTCCTGGTTGACCAGATGGCCGGCGCCCTCGATCAGGTGGAGCCGGGCGGCGGGCAGCCCGGCGCGCAAGCGCTCGGCGTCGGGCGGACCGGTCACGGTGTCGGCGGTGCCGGCGACGACCAGGGCCGGCACCGTGACCTCGGCGAGCTCGGCCGTGTGGTCGGTGGCCGCCATCGCCTCGGCCGCCCACCGGTAGCCGGGCAGGCGGACGGCGGCGGCCATCGTGCCGACGACGGCGTCCCGCAGGGCGGCCGGGGCGGCCGGCGACACCAGGCGGGGGCCGCGCTGGGCGGCGAAGGCGGCGGGACCGAGCCGCGCCAGGTCGTCCGCCCGCCGGCGCATGGCCGCGGCCCGGGCGGGGTCGACCCCGGACCCGACCGAGCTGGCCACCAGCACGAGCGCGCCGACCAGCGCCGGGTGGCGGAGGGCGAGGCGGGTGGCGATCACGCCGCCCCAGGAGACGCCGAGGACGGCGGCGGGGGGCGGGGCGTCGTGTCCGCCGCCGTTGGCGGCGGCGCTCGACGTGGCGTTCCCGTCGGCGACGGGGGCGTCGGGCGCGTCGGGCCCGGCGGGGCCCCCGGCAGCGCAGGCCCGGAGGACGGCGGCGGCGGCGTCGGCGTAGCCGTCCATCCCCGGCGCCGCGGGCGGGTCGGCCGAGCGCCCGTAGCCGGGCGCGTCCCAGGCGACGACCCGCCAGCCGGCCGGGGGATGGTCGAGCAGGTGGGCGAACGAGCCGGCCGCCGAGCCGATCCCGTGGAGGGCGAGGAGCACCGGACCCCGGTCGCCGCTCACGTCCACGGCCACGTCGCCGGCCGGCGTGGGCACCACCCGGGTCGGGCGCGGGCGGCCGGCGCTCATGCGAAGCTCCACTGGTCGGCGGGGGCCGTGCGGTCGGCGATGGCCCGCAGGACGGCGGCCGCGGTGACCCCGCTGGTCGTCGGCGTCGTGGGCGACGGCCGGTTGCGCGCCTCGAGGCGGTAGGTGCCGGCCTCGCCGTCGACCTCCACCGTGTGCGTGTTGGCGGTGGCGGCCGGGTCGGCGAGCAGCCGGACCTCGACGGCGTCCCACGAGCCGCAGGCCAACGCCAGCGTGGCGGCCACGTTGAGGCTGCGGGGGTGGGCGACGACCGCGTCGCGGGCGGTGCCGGCGAAGACCTCGACGGGGCCGGGCGGACCGGCGGGTGTGCCGGCACCGGGGGTGCCGCCGGCGGGCGAGCCGGCGGTCGAAGGGTCGGCGGTCGGCCCGGCGGGCGGGTCGGCCGGCGCCACGCCGAGGGCGGCCGCCGGCTTCACGGTCGTGAGGCGGACCGAGCGGATCGCACCGGCGCGGGCGGCGGCCCGGATGAGGTCGAGCCCGCCGATGGCGCCGCTCGAGACCAGGATTCGTCCGGGCCCGGCCCGCAGGCGCTCGACCAGCCCGTCGGCGACCAGCGCCCCGACGGACACGACGAGCAGGTCCTTGCCGGCGGCCACCACCGCCGGGCCCCAGCGGTCCACGGCCTCGGGCCCGGCCGCCTCGACGACGAGGTCGGCGGCCGCCACCGCCGCGTCCGGCGCCAGCGGCCGGCCGTCGGGGGTGCAGGCCCCGTCCCGGAGGATGGTCGCGACGTGCCGGGCGCCCGGGACGGCGCCCGCGGCGAGGGCGGCGGCGACGGCGCCGCCGATGGCGCCCCGGCCGATGAGCGTGATGGCGGTCACGGGGCGGTGCCGGGGCCGGGACGGAGGTCGGCCGCCAGCCCGGCCGTCGGGCCGGGATCGGCCGCCGGGTCGGGTCGGGTCGCCGACCCGGCGGGCGCCGGGTCGGGATCGGACGCCGGGTCGGGATCGGGCCCGGGGTCGGGCCGGCCGGCCATGTGGCGGCGGACGTCCGGCGAGGGCGGGCCGGCGGTGCCCCAGAGGTCGGACAGCTCGGGCACCCGGCGCCACACCCGGGGCTGCCACGTGGCCTCGTCGACCTGGGCGACCTCGGCCGTGTACTCGCACACCAGCCCGGCCGGGTCGACGAAGTAGGCGAACGTGTTGTTCCCCGGCCCGTGGCGCCCCGGCCCCCACGCCGGCGTCGTGCCGTGGTGGCGGAGGCGGCCCTGGGCCCGCATGAACCCGTCGAGCGACCCGACCTCGTAGGCGACGTGGTTGAGCGACGCCCACTCGCCCTGGTTGAACGCGATCACGTGGTGGTCGGCGTTGGTGCGCAGAAACACCATCTGGTGCTCCGACCAGTCGGACACCCGCAGCCCCAGCACGTCGCACCACCAGGCGCAGGCGGCGTCGATCTCGGTGGTGTTGAGCACGACGTGGGCGAGCTTGTGGGGCCGCGACGGCTCGGCCGGGCGGGGCGGCACGGCCTCGACCTCGGCCGACAGCTCGACCACCCGGCGCTCGGGGTCGCGGAGCCGCAGGCCGTAGCCGCCGCCCGGCCCGGGGAGCGGGCCGGGGTCGGCGACCAGGGGGACGCCGTGGGCCGCGAGCCGCTCGGCCCAGCGGTCGACGTCGGCCGGCGTGGCCACGGCGAAGGCGATGTGGTCGATGCCGTTGCCGGCCCCGGGGGCCGCCCGACGCAGCTGCAGCACGTGGTGCTCGGGGCCGGTGGCGCGCAGCGCCGCCACGTCCGTGCGCTCCGCCGTCTCGGCCAGCTCCTCGAGCCCCCACGGACCGGCGTAGAAGCGGCGGGCCGCGTCGAAATCCTCCACGCGGAGTCCGATGCGGCGCAGGGCGAGAGGTCGCACGAACTTCATCATTGCAGATCTGGGTATCTCAGTGTCAAGGTAAATCGGCGGCGCGGTCGCGGACGCGAACGTTCGGCTTTCGGGCGTGCCGGCGGGCGGGTCGGCGCGGCCCGGGCGGCGGCGTGCGATCCGGGGGCGCGGTGGTCAGCGACGCCGGCCGTCCCCGGCGGCGTCCGTCGTCGCGCTCGACCGCAGCGACGCCTCGAGCTTGGACAGCAGGCGGGCGAGCGTGTCCCGCTCCTCCTGCGAGAAGTCGACCAGCAGCTCGTGCTCGTGCTCGAGGTGGATCTTCATGACGTCGTCGATGAGCGCCAGGCCCTCCGGCGTGAGCTCGGCGTACATCACCCGGCGATCGGTCGGCGACGGCACGCGGCGGATGAGACCAGCGGCCTCGAGGCGGTCGAGACGGAACGTGACCCCACCCGAGCTGAGGAGCGACGACGTGGCCAGCTCGCTCGGCGTCTTGCGGTGCGGTGGGCCGGAGCGCCGCAGGTTGGCGAGCACGTCGAACCCCGCCGGGGACAGGTCGTACTGCGCCATGAACTTGGTCAGCAGGCTCTGGCGGGCGATCGAGATGCGGGCCAGCCGGCCGAACACCCCCATCGGCGACGGGTCGAGGTCGGGCCGCTCGTTGCGCCACTGGGCGATGATGCGATCGACCTCGTCCTCGCTCGCGGTGGCGGCCTGGCCGGCTGCCTGGGCGTCTCCCGTGTTGGCCACGCCAGGCGACTGTACAGCACTCGCTGACTTAGGTGTCCACTAAACATCTCAAGCCCGCGGAATTCGCGCGACCCGTGGCGGGCGGCCGTCAACGGGCGTCGAGCAGCTCGATCAGGCTGCCGAAGCCCTGGTCGCCGTGGCCTGCGGCGAGGCGCTCGTCCATCAGGTCCTTCACCTCCCGCATGCGCACGGTGTCGACGCCGAGCTCGACAGGTTCGTCGCCGGCTGAGCCCGACCGGACGTGCTGATCCCCCGCCGTGGCCGCCACCGGTCGTCCGGCCGGGCACGTTCGGTCTCCCGACCGCTGACCGCGCCGACCACGGCGGCCGGCCCGCCCACACCCTGGCGGGCCCGGCGTGCGATGGCGGGCCCGCCGCCTCGGAGCTGCGTCGTAGCGGTCAGGGGCGGCGGCGCCGGCGACGGCGGCCGGCCCGGAGGGCGGTGGCGCTGGCCGCCGCCTCGTAGGGCGCCAGCGCGGCGGTCGTGCGCGACGCCAGCGCCCGGCGCGTGGAGAACCGGAGCATCTCCCGGAGCGTGCGCCGGCCGCCCCATGCCCCGGTGCCGCCGGCCGAGCCGCCGGCATCGCCCTGCTGCCGGTCCCCACCGGCGGCGGCCACGACCTCGGCCGCCAGCGGGTGCGGCCGGATCTCGAGGTGGCCGGGGATGCCGGCCAGCCGCCGGAGCGACCGGACGAGCTGGCGCCGGGCGATGTCCGCCCGGACCGCCTCCGTGCGGAGCAGCCCCGCCCAGCCCTCGGTCAGACGCCGGCCGCAGCGCGGGCAGCGCCCGTCCCGCGCGCCGGCCAGCTCGACCAGCGCGAGCTCGCCCCGACACCGGCGGCAGCGGGCCGCGAAGGGCGTCATCCGTCCCTCACCCGGCATGCGGCCACCCGGCACGGGAAGCCTCCATCGACGGCCGACTGCGTCCCCATGGTCAGAACCCCCGGCTGGGGGCGGGGCAGCCGACGCAGCGTCGGGCGTGGGGGATGGCGACGAGCCGCTCGACGGCGATCGGTCCCCGGCATCGCTCGCAGGTGCCGTAGTCGCCGGCGTCCATCCGCTGGAGCGCGTGCTCGACGTCGGCGAGGGCCTTGGCGGCCCGGACGCGCCGCTCCTCCGCCAGCGCCCGCTCCCGGACGCTGTCCATGTCGGGTTGGCCGGTCAGCTCGGCGACGGCGGCCTCGTGCTCGGCGACCAGGCGCCGCTGCTCGTCCCGCTCGGCGAGCAGCGACGTGCGCAGGGACGCGAGGGTCTCGGCGTCCAGGTGGGGCGCGGCGGGGCGCGACGAATCGGTACGGGATGCCATCGATCTCCTCCTCGGTGGCGCGCGCGGCCGGCGGCCGGCGCGGCGGACAGGTGCGGTTCGGCCGGGTCAGGCCCGGGCCGGAGGCGCACCGACGAGGAGGGACCTCCAGTCGTCACCGACGTCGCCGATCCGTCGCCGCCGTCGGCCGACCAGCCCGCTGGCCGCCGACCACAGGGCGGCGAGACAGGCGAGGCCGAGCCCGACGGGCGAGGCCGGCACGGACACCGCCCGTGCCATGTGCTCGGCCATCCGCTCGGCCACGCGGGTGACGTGCTCGGCCACGCGGGTGATGTGCTCGGCCACGCTCGACCGCACCGCAGTGGTCGAGACGGCGACGACGTCCTCGTCACCCGGCGTCGCCGGGGCGCCGCCCGTCGGGCCGACGGCGACGCTCGCCGCGCCGAGCGCGAGCAGCGCGCCGATCGCAACCGCGATGAGGACGAGTCGAAGCCGGGTGACGACCATGTCCCATCGGACCATAGCGGCCAGGTCCCGGGTCGGCGCCCTGGTTTCGCCGGCCGGGCATCGGGCCGGCGCCCGACCAGCCGGGGACCGGACGCGCGTCGAACCCCCTGGCCTCATCCGTGCGGGCCGGGGTTCCGTGCCGGTGGGGGTTCCGTGCAGGCCGCGCCCTACACCTGGGCGCCGGTGTGCCGGCGGCGCTCGGTGCGGGTGTAGGCCAGGGTGGCCCCGAGCATGCCGCCGAACCCCGGGCCGCCCCAGATGCCGGCGAAGGCGCCGATGCCCAGGGCGCCGAGCGGGTCGAAGCCGGCCAGCAGGCTGATCCCGCCGGCGATGGGGACCAGCACGAGGAAGCCGGCGATGGCGCCCTTGACGCCGGCGACGCCGATGTGCCGCTCGCTCGTCGACGGGGGAGCGGCCTGGGTGGGGGCGGTGGTGGCGCGCTCGGCACCGTCGGGGCGGCGGGCGCCGGCCGGTGCGTCGGGCCGGTCGCCGGCCGAGCGGTGACGGACCTCGGGGGAAGCCGAGGGGGCTTCGTCCGAAATCACGGGTGCATCCATCGCGACCTCGATTCGCTCACGGTTGGCTCCGGGTCCGACGGTAGCGTGTTCTTCTAGTAAACAGTAGAAAAACATCCGATGGTGTCCGATGGCGAGGAGCGGCTGTGAAGCAGTGGGGCGTGCCCGAGGGTGAAGCGGGGCACCGGGGACGGGACCTCGACGACCCGGACGAGATCGCCGAGATGGTCCGCCGCTTCTACGCCGACGTCGCCCAGGACGACCTGCTGGGGCCGATGTTCAACGACGTGGCACAGGTCGACTGGTCGGAGCACCTGCCCAAGCTGACGGCGTTCTGGTGCCGGGCGCTGCTGTCGATGCCCGGCTACCGGGGCAATCCGTTCCGGGCCTACCAGCTGGTCCACGCCCGCCGCGCCTTCACCCGGGCCCACTTCGAGCGGTGGCTCGACCTGTTCCACGAGACCGTCGACCTCGGGTGGGCGGGCCCGAAGGCGGAGCAGGCCAAGGCCTTCGCCCGGAAGGTGGGCATGGTGCACTCCAAGGCGATCGTCGGCGACCCGGTCGTCTACGACCCGGCCACCCGCACGGCCGTCCGCCCCGCCCCCGCCCGCCGCTGAGCGCCCCGACCGGCGCGGCGACCGGGCCGGTCAGCCCGGCACGACCTTGATCCGGCAGCCGGCGCGGGCCGGGGGTCGGACGACCAGATCGGTGACCGACGCGTCGTCGGCCGCCGCCTCGGCGATCCCCTGGGCGATGCCCAGGTGCAGGTGGCAGACGATGTCGGGGGCGACCCCCGCCGGCCCGAGGAACGGGCACCGCTCGAGCACGACGTCGGCGCCGGCGCCGGCGTCCTCGATCCGGGGCTCGAACCCGAGGCGGCGGGCGACGGCGTCGAGGATCTCCAGGGCGTCGGACTCGGTGCCGTACTCGACCGCCAGCCGGTAGCCGGCCCGGCGCCCGACCTCCTCGGGGGACCCGCCGCCCCGGACCAGGTCGAGCAGCATCATCGCCAGCGCCTCGTAGGCCCCGCTCCCGCCCCAGCGCTCGATCGCCCCCGGCGTCGGCCGGTAGCGCAGCCGCGGGCGGCCCGGGCCCGACGGGTGCTCCCGCTCCTCGCTCACCAGCGCCGCGTCGCGGAGCTTGGCCAGGTGTTGGCGGATGGCGTTGTGGTTGAGCCCGAAGTGCTCGGTCAGCTCGGCCACGCCGACCGGCCGGGGCGCGTCGCGCACGTAGGCGAAGATGGCGTGGCGGGTCGGGTCGCCGAGCGCCCGGCTCTGGGTGAGGAGCGTGCGGTCGCCGGCGTCGCCTGTTCGTGCCATCGGTCGGTCCTCGCTCCCGTCTGGAGGGACCACGGAAGGAATTATTCTAAGCCGGACTGGATCAATTCGCGGGGACCGGGGCAGGGACCGCCACAGGCCGGCCGCAAGGATCCTGACCCGCCCGCCCCCACGGTCCACCGGTTCGGGCCCCGCCCGCGGGTAAGCCGGTGACCGGCAGTCACAGGAGGGGCCGACGGGGAGGATGGGGAGGATGGGCAGAGAGCGCCTCGTGGTGATCGGCGGCGACGCGGCCGGGATGAGCGCCGCCTCGCAGGCCCGGCGGCGCCGGGGTCCGGACGACCTGGCGATCACGGCGTTCGAGCGCGGCCGGTACACGTCCTACGCCGCCTGCGGCATCCCCTACCTGGTCGGGGACGTGGTCGCGGACGCCGAGAGCCTGATCGTCCGCACGCCCGAAGCGTTCCGCTCCCAGTTCGCCATCGACGCCCTCGTGCGCCACGAGGTGACCGGGATCGACCTCGACCGCCGGGTGGTCCGGGTGCGCGACCTGGAGGCCGGCGCCGAGCGGGACGAGGGCTTCGATCAGCTCGTGGTGGCGACCGGGGCGGTGCCCGTCCGGCCCGACCTGCCCGGGGCGGAGGCGCGGGGCATCCACGGCGTCCAGGTGCTCGACGACGGCGTGGCCCTCCGCCGGCTGCTCGACGACGGCGGGCCGGCCCGGCCGGCCCCGCCCGCCCGGCCGGCGACGACGGCCCGCCCCACCCGGGCAGTCGTCGTGGGCGGCGGCTACATCGGCCTCGAGATGGCCGAGGCCCTGGTCATGCGGGGTGTCGACGTGGCCCTGGTCGAGCGGGGCCCGCAGCCCATGCCGGCGCTCGACGGGGACATGGGCTCGCTGGTCGCCGACGCCATGCGGGACGAGGGCATCGACCTGTACCTGGGCGAGTCCGTCACCGGCTTCGAGACCGCCGACGGCGCGGTGCGGGCGGTGGTCACGGGCGAGCGGACGCTCCCCGCCGACCTCGTCGTCCTCGGGCTCGGCACGCGGCCCAACAGCGATCTGGCCCGCGCGGCGGGCATCCCGGTGGGGTCGACCGGCGGCATCGTCACCGACCGGCGCATGCGCACCGAGGTCGACGGCGTGTGGGCGGCGGGCGACTGCGTCGAGACGTTCCACCGGGTCTCGCGCCGGCCGGTGGCCATCGCGCTCGGCACCCACGCCAACAAGCAGGGGCGGGTGGCCGGGATCAACATCGGCGGCGGCTACGCCACGTTCCCCGGGGTCGTGGGGACGGCCGTGACCAAGCTGTGCGGCGTCGAGGTCGCCCGCACGGGCCTGGGCGAGGCCGAGGCCGCCGAGGCCGGGTTCGAGCACGAGGCCGTGATCGTGGACTCCACGACCCGGGCCGACTACTTCCCCGGCGCGGCGCCGATCAAGGTCAAGGTCATCGCCGAGCGGCGCTCGGGTCGGCTGCTCGGCGCCCAGATCGTCGGGCGGGAGAACGCCGGCAAGCGCATCGACGCCCTCGCCATCGCCGTGTGGAACGAGATGACCGTCGAGGAGATGACGGGGCTCGACCTCGCTTACGCGCCACCATTCTCGCCGGTGTGGGACCCGGTGCTCATCGCTGCCCGCAAGGCGAGCGAGGGCCTGGGGCGGAACTGACGAGCGTCGGGTCGAGCGCGGTCGCGCTCAGCCGGTTCGCGCCCAGCCGGATCGTCTGTCAGGCGGACCGGCGGGCCCGCGCCACCTCGGCCCGGGTGGCGGGCACGACCTCTTCGGCGAAGCGCTCCAGCTGGCCGTCGCCCTCGGCCCACAGGACGAACGTGTCGAAGCCGTCCTCGACCGCGAACGTGGTCAGCAGCTCGACCCACCGCTCGGGCGGACCCCGGAACGGGCCGTCGCCGGCCCCGCCCGTCGCGCCCGGCGTGGCCCCGCCCGTGGTGGCCCCGTCCGTGATCGTCCCGGCCACGTTGAGGATCCGGCGGATCTCGCCCGGGTCCCGGCCGGCGTCGGCCGCAGCGGAGTCGAGGCGGGCGGTCATGTCCACGATGGGCTGGCGCTCGCCCCGGAACGATGGGACCCACCCGTCCGCGATCCGGGCGGTCAGCCGCAGCGCCCGGGGACCGTAGGCGCCGAACCAGATGCCGATGGGGTGGGCCGGCTCAGGACCGCCGTGCGCGCCCCGCAGCCGGTAGTACCGACCGTCGAACCGCAGGCCCCGCTCGCCGCTCCAGACCCGGCGGATCACCTCGACCGCCTCGGCCAGCGCGTCGAGGGACTCGCCCGCCGTGCGGCGGGGGCCACCCATCGCCTCGATGGCGTCCCAGAAGGCGCCCGCGCCCAGCCCGAGCTCGAACCGCCCGCCGCTCAGCCGGTCGATGGTGGCCGCCGTCTTGGCGATGATCGCCGGCGGCCGGAGCGGGAGGTTGGCCACGTCGGGGAACACGGTGACCCGCTCGGTGCTGGCGGCCAGCGTGGCCAGCAGCGCCCACGTGTCGACGTACCGGCGCTGGTAGGGGTGGTCCTGCACGCCGATGCAGTCGAGGCCCGCCTGCTCGACCCGCCGGGCGGTGGCGACGAGCGGGTCGTCGGCGTTGGGCACGAGGAAGTAACCGAAGCGCAGCTCGCGACCGTGGTCCGGCATGCCACCACGCTACGGCCGCCCGGGTGGACGACGCCGATCGGCGGTCAAGGCGAGGACGCCGCGCGGGTCAGCGCCCGGCGGAGGAGGGCGGCGCCCCAGAGGACGTAGCCGAGGGCGATGGTGGCGACGAGGAGCGCCGGCACCGCGGTGCCGATGGCCTCCTCGCCGAGGATGTCCTCGTACAGCCCGAGGTCGTTGGCCCGGTGGTAGGCCAGGTAGAGGAGCGGGAAGGCGATCCACGTCAGGGGCTCCCACGCCCGGGTGCGGAACTGGTTGCGCCCGACGAACAGCCAGTCGACGGTCACGAGCGCCGGGATCACGGCGTGCGGGCCGTCGAGCTCGCCGCCCATGCCGATCGTGAACACGAGGCCCACGAGCAGCATCAGGATCGTGAGCGCACCCCGCAGCCAGGCCGACCGGGGCTCGTGGCGGCGGCCACCGACGAGCAGGGGGTAGGCGGCGAGGGCGAGGAAGCCGATGCCGGTCGCCACGTTGGACAGGTAGCTGAGCGACTCGGAGGACATCGTCTCCTCCTTGCCGGTCTGCGCGTAGTAGAGCGCGAGCGCACCGACGCCGACGCGCCACACGGTGACGGCCAGGACGGTAGCGACCGAGGGGCGGCGGTCGTCGGCGGTGGGGTCAGGCCAGGGCGGCGACGGCGGGCGCTGGTGCGCCGGCCAGGTCGGGGGTGGGGGAGCGACTCCGGCCGGGTGGGGTCGGGGTCCCGGCGGCCACGAGACAGGTTCGGTGGGCGGTCGCGTCTGGGGTGGCGGCGTCCACGGCCCCGGCTGGGTCCCCGGCGGCGGCTGGGTCCCCGGCCCCGGCTGGGTCCCCGGCGCCGGGCGGGGCCACGCCGGCGGCGCCCAGCCCGACGCTGGGCCCCCGTGGCCGGGATGCGGTTGCGGCTCGGCCTGCGGCGCGGGTGCCCAACCCGCCTGCGAACCCGCCCGGTCGGGCGGCGGTTGCGGCGCGGGTGGTCCGGGCCGCCGGCCCGTGCCGGCGGACGAGTGGGCTCGAGGCGGCGCCTGCGGCGCCGGGCCCGCCGGCACGTCCCACGGCCCGCCGACCGGTTGCTCCCTGGCTGATGTCATGCTCCGAACCTCGTAGGTGCGATGGGGGTGCCGACCGGCGGCCCGCTCCACCGGAACACCCTCGAAGTAGGATCCGGCTCCTCCCGGGCGGCACCGAGGCAGGCGGCATCGACACAGGCGACGAGGCCGCGAACTGCGGCGGAGGAGACGGGATGGCCCGGCGGACGCTCGAGGAGACGAAGCAGCTCCTGCTCGACGTCGGCGTGCGCATGCTCTACGAGCGCGGCGTCGACATCGGCGTGACCCACGTCAAGCTGGCGGACGTCGTGGCCGAGGCCGGCCTCACGACCGGCGCCGCCTACCGCTGCTGGGACAACCAGGAGGCGTTCCACCAGGACCTGGCGGTCGCCGCCGTCCTGTGGCGGGACGGCCCGCCCAGCGGCATCACGGCCGGCCACATCGCCGAGCTGGTCGACGGGCGGGCGCCGCTGCCCGAGGTGCTGCGGGCGGCGGCCGAGCCCAACCTGTTCTCCTACCCGGACAACCTGGCGTTCCTGACCACCATCGGCCTTCGGGCGTGCGGCCCGACCGACGAGGCGCTGGCCGACGCCGGGCGCCGCCGGTTCGAGGAGGCGATCGCCAGCTACACCGAGCTGTACGAGGCGCTCGCCAAGCTGTACGGGCGCCGGGTGCGCCCGCCGTACACGATGACGCAGGTGGCGCTCGCGCTGGCCGCGCTCTCGGAGGGCTTCGCCCTCCAGGCCATGACCGGGATGCCGCACCCGCACGTCGAGCGCTCCGACGTCCCCGCGGGGGTCGGGGCGGACTGGTCGCTGCTGGCCTGCGCCGTCGAGGCCATCGTCGAGCGGTTCACCGAGCCGGACGAGCCCGACACACCCGGCGAGCCGGGCGTTCCCTGAGCCGACGGGCGGGGCGTGTCGGACGAGCCGGGCGTGCCCGGCCACCCGCGTGTCGACCCCCTCGCGTGATCGTCTGCTCCCCGGCACGGGCCGGAAACTAGCGGCATGTCGGCCCGGCGAGGCCGCAAAATGAAGATAGATAGATTACTTATCTGAGCGGGCCCGGTGGCGCCGGTATTCGATGGTTGGGTCGGGCCGTGGCGGCGCGTCGCCCGCCGCAGGTTCCGGCGGGCGATGGAGCAGGTGGAGGCGCAGGCGATCGGCCACCACGCTGGCGCCGAGCGCGGCGAAGCCGCCGAGCCAGACGGCCAACGACGTCGTCGCCAAGCCGACGGTCAGCAGCACGGCCCCGACGGCGAGCAGGGCGAACACCGCCAGGGCGAGCTGGTCGTTCCGGCGCACCTGCCGCTCGAGGCGGCGCACGAAGGCCGGATCGGTGCGCCGCGCGGCCCGCTCGATCTCCTCGAATTCGCGGGTGACGTCGTGGTCGTTCATCGTCAAAACCTCCGGCGGGGGCGTCGGCGGCAGCTGCTTCCTGTCATCGAGCTTCGAGCCCCAACTCCCCCGATCCACTGGCCCAAATCGCCATGTCGGCGCGGGGTCGGATGTCGGCTTCCTACAGGTGGGGGATTCCGATCGGCAGCGATACTGGGGTCGAGCGAGGAGGCGCGACCTTGGCCCCGACCCCGATCGACACCCCGGCCGACACCGGCGGCCCAGCCCGCGGGCGGCCGGCCGGTGGCCGCGGATTCCGCCTGACGGCGAGCACGCCCGTCCACGTCGCCTGGGCGCACCTGCGCGACCGCGGCGAGCCGGCGGCGGTGGTGTTCCGGGCCGGGCGTCCCGTCGGGGTCGTGACCGAGGCGGCGCTGGAGCGGGCCCGCGCCGCCGGGCAGGGCGACCTGCCGGTGGGGATGGTGCTCGACCACGTGACCGTCCCGGTCGACCGGCTCGCTGGCGAGCGCGAGACCGTCCGCCGGTTCATCCGGGCGGCCTCCGACTGGCTCATGCGGCGCCCGCTGGCCTGAGCCGCCCCGACGGTGGCTGCGGCGGCGGGTCGGGCAAGCTTGCGCCATGCCCCGCATCGCCTCCGCCGAGCGCGTCGATCGTTCCGCGCTGCTCGAGTTCCTGCGGCCGCGCCACCGCGGCCTGCTCGTCACCCAGCGGTCCGACGGCCGCCCGCAGCTGTCGCCCGTGACCTGCGGCGTCGACCCCGCGGGCCGGATCGTGGTGTCGACGTATCCGGACCGGGCCAAGGTGCGCAACGCCCGGCGCGATCCCGCCGTGTCGGTCTGCGTCCTGTCGGACGACTGGAACGGGCCGTACGTGCAGGTCGACGGCCGGGCCGAGGTGGTGGACATGCCCGACGCCCTGGACGGCCTCGTCGAGTACTACCGGTGCATCTCCGGCGAGCACCCGGACTGGGACGAGTACCGCGAGGCGATGGCCCGGCAGAACAAGTCGCTGATCCGCGTCGCCATCGAGCGATGGGGGCCGATCGCCACGGGCGGCTTCCCGCCCCGGCTCGCCGACTCGTAGGTCCGCAGCCCATCCGCGCCTCCGAGCCGCCGCCAGCCCCGACGCCTCACCTCGCGCCGGCGGGCGGGTCGGGGCCGGCGGTGCCGAGCGGCCGCTCCACCGTCGCCAGCTCGTCCGCGAACTGTGTCGCCGCGCGGCGGCGCGACGGTCACCCCGATGCCCAGGGCGGCAGGCCGACGTCGATCGGCGGGAGCGGCGAGCGGACCGTCCCGAAACGGTCCGTCCGCCCGGTCCACTCCTGGTGGGCGGCGGTGATCTCGTCGCGGGTGCGGGCCACGTAGTTCCACCACATGAGCACCGGCTCGGGGAACGGGGCCCCGCCGACGAGGATCGCCCGGGCCGCACCGCCCGAGCCCGAACCCGCCGGCGCCAGCCCCAGCTCGTCCCGGCCCGTGCCCAGGTAAACGAGGTGGCCGGGCTCGACGACCCGGCCCTCGACGGCGACCGCCCCGGACAGCGGCACAAGGGTGTGCTCGTGGCCCGGCTCGAGCGGCAGGGTGCTCGGCCCCCGGAGGTCGAGCTCGACGCCCAGGTGGTCGGTGTCGCGCCGGGCCGGCGACGCCGCCGCGCCCGCCCCGCCGTCGGCGAGCCGCCCGACCAGCACCGTGGCCGTGCCCTGGCCCAGCTCGGCCTGCGGCAGCTCGGGGTGGTGCTCGAACGCCGGGGCGCCGTTGCGCGTGGCCGCCGGCTGGGCCACCCACAGCTGGACCCCGTGGAGCGGGCCGGTCGCCCCGCCGGGGTCCTCCTCGGAGTGGGCGACCCCGTGCCCGGCGGTCATCAAGTTGAGCTGGCCCGGCCGGATCACCTGCTCGGTCCCCAGGCTGTCGCGGTGCAGCACCGCCCCGGACACCAGCCACGTGACCGTCTGCAGGCCGATGTGGGGGTGGGGCGCGATGTCGAGCCCGCCCGGCGCCAGGTCCGCCGGGCCCATGTGGTCGAGGAAGCACCAGGCGCCGACCGTCCGGCGGCCGCGCCGGGGGAGAGCCCGGCGGACCGGCAGGGCCCCGACCTGGGCCGTCCGGCTCTCGCTGATCTCCAGCTCGGCGCCGGTCGGGTGGTCGTCGGCCGCCACCGGCTCGGCGGCTCGTGAGGTCACCGGACCGCTCATTCCCCGACAATGCCGCATCGCGCCCCGTTCGGCACCTGAGGTGCCGGCCGGGGCCCGAAAGACACTTGGGCCCGGCGGCACCGGCGGCCCGAGCTGCGAGCTCAGCTGCGCTGGCTCACCGCGCCGGCGGAGGGCAGCTCACGCAGTGCCGGGTGTGGGGGATCACCTCGAGGCGCTCGACGGGGATCCGCCCGCCGCACCCCTCGCAGATGCCGTACGTGCCGGCGTCGATCCGCGCCAGCGACTGCTCGATGTCGGCGATGACCTCGCGCGCCTGGGCGATGCCCCGCTCGGCCAGCTCGCGCTGGAGCAGGCTGTCGTTGTCGGTCTCGCCCATGAGCTGGTCCGCGGTCGCTTGCAGCTCGGCGATCTGCCGCTGCTGGTCGGCCAGCTCCTCCTCGAGCGTCTTGCGGAACTCATCGAGGATGTCGGCGGGCAGCTCGCTGGTGTCGGGTCGCGGCGCCGACAGGGGCGCGGTCATGATCCTTCCTCCTTTCTCCGAGCGCCGTCACGGCGCGTACCTACCGGTCACGGGCGCGCGGCCACGTCGGCGGGCCGTCGGGGCAGGCCCCGCGCCGCCGATCGGCGTGTGCCCCGGGCGGGCCTAGGCCGCCTCCAGCTGCCTGTCCCGGTCGCCCGGGCCCTGCGGTCGCGGGCCCACGGCGGCACCGGTCGGCGGCGCCGACGGCGAGCTGGCACGCGGGAACCCGGCCTCCCGATGCCCAGGGAAAAGGGTAGCGACCAGACGCCGGAACCGGCCCTGGCGGGGCGCCGGCCCGGGGCCAGCGCCGGCCGGGGCCGGCGCGCCGCGGTCCGTTCGGGCCAGCCCCTCCCACCGGGCGTGGAGCCGGCGCAGCTCGGGCAGCTCGTCGGCGAGCAGCTCGGGCTCTGCGGCCAGGTCGTCGTCCCATCCGACCTCCTCCACGAGGTTGCGCAGCACGCTGTGGGGCCGTAGCGAGAGGTGGCCGGGGGTGCGGCGCAGGGCCCGGAGAGCGGCGACGAGGTGCTGCAGAGCGGCGTCGGCCCGGGTCGCGTCGTGGAGCAGCTTGTCGGTCCAGTCCGGCGCGAGCAGGCGCCCGCAGCGGGGGCACTGCCCGGTGCGCAGGTCGCGGACCTCGGAGAGATGGACGTCCCGCCCGCAGTGGCGGCAGCGGGCCTCGATCGACGTCACGGCCATGGAGTGTCGTCCTCCTTGTCGTGGGGGAGCGCGTCGGGTCCGACGACGTCGTGCGGAACGACGTCGCTCGAGACCACGTCGTGCGGAACGGTGGTCGGCTCGGCGCCGGCCCACCATCCGGGGGGATCGCTGGCGGGGAACGAGTCGGCACCCGCCTGGTCGACGAGGCGATCGCGGTCGACCGGGCGGGGCCGCGTGCGGGGGATGGTGGCGGCGGTCACAGCGTCTGCGCCTCCAGCATCCAGTGGTGCTTCTCGAGCCCCTCGAGGACCTCGAGGACGAGGGACGCGGCCACGGGGTCGGCCCGGTCGAGCTCGGCGAGCGAGCTGCGGGCCCGCATGGCGACGCCCTCGATGAGCTTGGACAGCTCGCTGACGACCTCATGGTCGCGGACCCACCCGGCCGGGAAGGGGCCGGTGGCGGTGGAGACGGTCCCCGGGCGGCCGTCGACGCTGAACCCGACGGCGACGGCCCGCTCCGCCACCCGGTCCGCCCAGGCGCGGGCGTCGGCGGCGATGCGGTCCGTGAGCTCGTGGATGGGCAGGAAGCCCGGCCCTGTCACGTTCCAGTGCGCCTGCTTGGCCTGGAGGGACAGCGCCACCAGCTCGGGGAGCAGGGCCTGCAGCGCGGAGGCCGCGCTCAACCTGTCGGCGACGGGCACGGTCCTCATCGTGGTTGTCATCGTCCTCCTCTCGTGTGGGCGTTCGCTGACAGTGTCCGGGCCTGCCCCCGCATCGCCCCTGGTCAGAGTGGACGTGATTCGTCGCCGCGGCTGTGGGGTCCTCACAACCCGGCGGCGCGGGCGCGATGGGCATGCGCCGCCCGCGGCGACGCGGCCGGCGGGGCGTCACCCCCGCCGCGCCCGGCTCCGGCGATCAGCCGGCCACGCCGCCGGCGACGGTCACGGCCGCTTCGGCGCCGCCAGCGGGGCCGGCTCGTCGCTCCACGGCACGTCGTAGTGCCGGGCGACGTGGATGGCGACCTCGCACTCGAGCGCCCGGGCGGGGTCGTCGACGATGGGGCCGAGGATGGCCTCGATGCGTTCGAGGCGGTTCTTGAGCGTGTTGTAGTGGACGTGGATGCGCCGGGCGGCCTCCGCCATGTTCCGGGTCTCCAGCCACACGGCGAGCGTGGCGACGAGCTCGCCGCCGTGGGCGCGGTCGTGACGGTGGAGGGGGCCGATGGCGCGGCGGACGAAGTCGGCGAGCTCGTCCTGGGGAACGGTGGCGAGCAGGCGCTCGAGGCCGAGGTCGTCGAACACCTCGGTGACGTGGCGGCCCTTGGCCCAGCGGCCGACGGCGACGGCGCGGCTCGCCTCGACGAAGCTCGACGCCAGGTCGGTGGGCTCGTCGACCCGGCGCCCGACCCCGATGCTGACGGTCACCGTGCGGAGGCGTTGGTCGAGCTCCCGGCGCAGGCTCTCGGCCAGGCGGCGCCGCTCGTCGGCCGCGTCGGTCTCGGGCGCCACCAGGGCGGCGATCGTGGCCGAGCGCCGCCACACGATGGCGTCCCGGCCCAGCGTGGCCCGGGCGGCGGCCGCGATCGTGCCCAGGGCCCGCGCCGCCACGTCGGGCTCGGTCGGGGGATCGATCGAGGCCAGCAGCACGGCGCGGGGCCGCTGCAGGTCCCAACCGAAGCTCGCCGCCCGCTCGGCCACCTCGACGGCGCCGAGCGCGTGCCCGGAGATCAGCTCCTCGAGGCTGATCGCCGCGAACCGCTCCTCGGCCTCGGCCACCGCCGCCGCCTGCGCCTGGCGCATGGCGACGGCCATGGCCGCCCGCTCCAGAGCCATGGCGGCGTCCTCGCCCAGGTCCTCGCCGGCGCAGAGAGCCACGATGGCGCCGTAGGCGTGGTCGCCGGCCCGGATGGGATGGCTCACCCGCCCGGGCCCGGGCCCGGCCCGCACGCGGTCGGCGTCGGGGGCGTTCTCCGGCACCACGACGAGGGGGTCGCCGTCGAGGTCGACGACGGCCACGGTGCAGCCCAACAGGTCGTGCACGGCGGCCGCCACCTCGACGGTGCCACCCCCGGCGACCACGATGCGGGTGAAGCGGTGGTGGACGTCGAGCATCCGCTCGATCCGCTGGCGCTGGGCATCGAGCAGGGCGTCGTGGACGCTGGCGGTCACGTCCGCCAGCGCGATCCCGGCTGGGAACGTGATGATCGGCAGCCCGAGCCGATCGGCGGGGGCCAAGAACCCGGTCGGCAACGCCTCGCCGTCGTCGCGCGACAGCGCCACCGCGGCGACGCGGGCGGCGTCCAGCCGGGCGACGAGCTGCTCCCACGGCTCGCCCGCCTCGCCCAGGGCCGAGTTGGTGGTGACCACGAGATCGCCGGCGTCGATGCGGCGCAGGTGGGCGGGGGAGGCGGCGATCCGGGACCGGGCGACCGGACGATCCAGCCCATCCTGCCCGGCGACGACCTCGGCCTCTGCGCCGGCCAGCGCCTTCAGGACGGCCCGGACGTCGAACGATCGCCACACGACCCCACTCTGCCTCGCCCCGCCCGCCGTGTGCGGTTCCCGCCGCCTGAGGACCCGGGTCGAGGGGCCGGCGGCGGGCCGGCGCGGTGCCCGGACGGCCGGGGCCGCGCCGGCCCGCCAGGGGAACCGGCCCGCCCGGGGGAGGGCCCCGGCCCCGTCAGGCGGAGCCGGCCCTCCAGACAGGCTCCGGCCCCGCCAGGGGCCCTCCCCCGGAGGAAGGCTTCCGCCCCGCTCAGCTCACCTGCCGCTCGGCGCCCTCCCAGTGCGGAGCCCGCAGCTCGCGCTTGAGCACCTTCCCGGCCCCGGACAGGGGCAGCGTGTCCACGAACTCGACGGAGCGGGGCGCCTTGTAGCCGGCGACGAGCGCCTTGGTGTGCTCGCGCAGCTCGTCGAGCGTGACCCGGGCGCCGGGCTGGAGCACGACGACGGCGTGGACCCGCTCGCCGAGGGTGGCGTCCGGCACGCCGATCACCGCGCAGGCGGCCACGGCCGGGTGCCGGGCCAGGGCGTTCTCGACCTCGACCGAGTACACGTTCTCGCCACCGGTGACGATCATGTCCTTCAGCCGGTCGACGACGTGCACGTAGCCGTCGTCGTCCATGTAGCCGCCGTCGCCGGTGTGCATCCACCCGTCCCGCAGGGCTGTGGCCGTCTCGTCGGGCTTGCCCCAGTAGCCGGCCATGACGTGGCCGCCCCGGGCCACGATCTCGCCGACCGTGCCCCGGGGCACCTCCTCGCCGGCCTCGTCGACGATGCGGACCTCGGCGTGGACCGCCGCTCGGCCGGCGGCGCCCAGCCGGTCGTCCCGCCGGTGGTCGTCGGGGGTGAGCAGGGTCGTGATCGGCGACAGCTCCGTCATCCCGTAGGCCTGGGTGAGGGCGGCCTCGGGGAACGCCTCCACGGCCCGCTCGAGCAGCGCCCCGCTGATCGGGGACGCGCCATAGAGGATGGCCCGCACGCTGGACAGGTCGTAGCGGGACCGGTCGGGGTGGTCGACCAGCATCTGGATCTTCGTCGGCACCAGCGCGGCGGTCGTGACCCGGTGGCGCGCGATGGCGGCCATGACCCCGACCGGGTCGAACGCCGGCACGATCACGTGGGTGCCTCCGACCAGGGTCTGGGTCGCCCACGCCGCCAGGTCGGCGAGGTGGAACATGGGGGCGGCGTGCAGCACCCGTCCGCCCGGGATGCACCAGGGGTGCGTGGCCTGGGCGCCGAGGGTCGAGGTGAGGATGCTGGCGTGGGTGAGCATCACGCCCTTCGGGAACCCCGTCGTGCCGCCCGTGTAGAACACTCCGGCGATGGCGTCGCCGCCGCGCCGGGCGTCGGGGATCGGCGCCGACCCGGCCAGCAGCTCCTCGTAGTCCACGACCCCGTCGGGGGTGCCGTCGGGCGGCGGGCCGTCGCCGGCGTACACCACGGTCTTCAGGCCGGGGTGGCCGTCCACGAGCCCCGGGACGAGCGGGGCGAACGTGTCGTCGACCACCAGCATCGACGTGTCGCAGTCGGTCAGCGAGTAGATGATCTCCTGCGGGCTCCAGCGGGTGTTCACGGGGTTGAGCACGCCGTTCGCCCAGGGAACCGCCAGGAGGAGCTCGGCGTAGCGGTCGGAGTTCAGCGACAGGACGGCGACGCGCTCCCCATCGGCGATGCCGAGGGAGCGGAGGCCGCCGGCCAGGCGGGCGATCCGGTCGGCGTGCTCGGCGACCGTGCGGATGCGGTCGCCGAAGATCGTCGCCGGCCGGTCCGGCGCCTCGCGCACGGCGCGGTGCAGGCCCTGCGTCAGGTACATGGGAGGTCCTCCTCGTCCGGCGGGTCGTCGGCCGGATCGTGAGCCGGCGCCGCCGCCCGCCGCATCCGGGAGGCTCCGGGAGA
This sequence comes from Acidimicrobiales bacterium, assembly GCA_036563805.1. GTDB lineage: Bacteria > Actinomycetota > Acidimicrobiia > Acidimicrobiales > VFJN01 > DATCLS01. Next base: position 55,068 of record DATCLS010000026.1, read on the forward strand.
TTTCGCTCCGGCCCACCGACCCGTCGGACGGCCGGGCCGGGGCGGACCCGCCCCGGGCCCGTACCGTGAGGCGGGTGGTGCGGTCGGGCACGGGGCGGGTCCGCGACCCCGTGGAGCGCGCTCGCTTCCGGCCGGTGGGTCGCCCGCCACCGACCGGGGCGGGGTGCGCCCCTAAACTCCCCGCCGGGAGTGCCGGTGGAGCTGCTGGAGCGCGAGGCCGAGCTGGAGCGGATCGCGACGGCGATCGCCGGCTCGTCCGGTGTCGTGGTGGTCGAGGGCGAGCCGGGCATCGGCAAGAGCGCGCTCCTGGAGGCCGGTGCCGGTCTCGCCCGCGACGCCGGGGCGCGGGTGTTCACCGCCCGCGGCGGCGTGCTGGAGCGGGACTTCGGCCACGGGGTGGCGCGCCAGCTGTTCGAGGTGCCGGTGCGCCGGGCCGGACCGGACGAGCGCCGGCGCTGGCTGGCCGGGGCGGCCCGGCTGGCGGCGCCCGTCCTCGGCCTGGCCCCGGACGAGGCGGGCCAGGGGGCCGAGCAGGCTGGGGGCGACAGCGGGACCGGCGGCACCGGCATGAGCGGAGCCGGCGGCGTCGGCCGTGACCCCGCCGGCGGCGCCATCGACGACCCGGCCTTCGCCGCCCAGCACGGCCTGCACTGGCTGGCCGTGAACATCGCCGCCGACGGCCCGGTCGCGCTGGTCGTGGACGACCTGCAGTGGAGCGACCTGGCCTCGCTGCGCTGGCTCGTCTACCTGGCCCGCCGGATCGAGGACGTGCCGCTGCTGGTCCTCGCCGCCTGGCGCACCGGCGAGCCCGACACCCCGGAGGAGCTGCTGGCCGAGCTGCCCGGCGAGCGGCTCCTGCCCGGTCCGCTGAGCCTGGCCGCCACCGGGGAGCTGATCACCCGCCGGCTGGGCCGCGCCTGCGACCCGGACACCGCCCGGGCGTGCCACCGCGGGACGAGCGGCAACCCGTTCCTGCTCACCGAGGTGGCGCACGCCCTCGACGAGGGCGTCGACCTGCCACTCGACGCGGCGCGGGTGGCCGGCCTGGGCGCCCGCACGGTCGGTCGCCACGTCCGGGCCCGCCTGGCCCGCCTGCCGGCGCCGGCCGGCGAGGTGGCCCGCGCCGCCGCGGTGTTGGAGGCGGGGATCGCGCCACGCCACCTCGCCCGGGTGGCGGGCCTGCCGCTGGACGACGTCCGGGACGCCTGCGACCGGCTGGTGGCGGCCCACGTCCCCGCCGACCGGGGGACCCTGGAGTTCGTCCACCCCCTCGTCCGGGCCGCCATCTACGACGGGATCAGCCCGGCCCGGCGGGCCGCCGCCCACCGGGTCGCCGCCGACGTCCTCGACGGCGAGGGGGCGGCCGACCGGGCCGCCGTCCACCTGCTGGCGGCCGAGCGGGCCGGCGACCCTGGCGTGGTCGAGCGGCTGGCGGCGGCAGCCGACCGGGCCCGCGCCCGGGGCGCGGTCGAGGAGGCGGTCGTGCTGCTCCGCCGGGCCCTCGACGAGCCGCCGCCGCCCGCGGCGCGGCATGCGCTCCTGGTGCGGCTCACGCAGGCCATGGTGCTCGTCGGCCACGAGGCCACGATCGCCACCGCCCGCCAGGCGCTCGCCGTCGCCGAAAAGCCCGACGAGCGCGAGGCGGCGGCGCTCGCCCTCGCCCAGGCGCTGACCTACGGGGAGCGCTCGGAGGAGGCGCTCGACGTCCTCCGCACCACCGCGGACGCGCTCCGCGAACGGGCGCCCCGGCACGCCGCGCGCCTGGACGCCGAACGGCTCTCCCACTCGCTGATGCTGACCCACGTGCCACGCGGGACCCGGGACCAGGCCCTGGCGCTGGCGGCGGAGATGGACCCGGAGTCCCTGCCGGCCCAGACGCTGCGGGCCGTGGCGGCGTGCCTGGGGGCGGTCCGGGGCGCCCTGTCGGCGGCGGAGGCGACGGACCTCGCCCGGGCCGCCCTCGGCAACGGGCGGCTGCTCGCGGACCCGGCCAAGGAGTCGCCCACGCCGGGGTTCTACTGGGCGCTCCAGGCGCTCCGCCTCGGCGAGCACCTGGACGAGTGCGACCGGTGGATCGCCCGGCGCTGGGACCTGGCGACGGCGGCGGGCGCCCGCCTGGAGTGGCACGTGCTGGCCATGCACCGGGCCCACGTCGCCGCGCTCCGGGGCGAGCTGCGGCGGCCGCCGAGGAGGCCCGCTTCGCGCTGGCCGGGCGCGACGTGTCCGGGTTCCGCTTCTTCATCCCCAACGCGGTGGCGCCGCTCGTCGCCGCCCTGGTCGAGCTCGGGCGGCTCGACGAGGCCGAAGCCGCGCTGGCCGAGCACGGCCTCGCCGAGGGGACGACCTGGTCGTGGTTCACGCTGATCCCGGCCCGGGTGCGCCTCGCCCTCGCCCAGGGCGACCTGGGGCGGGCCCGGGACCAGGTGGCGGCCGCGCCGCCCGAGGCGGCGGACCTGCCGCTGCTGATGGCCCCGGCCGAGGTGGCCGTGGCCCTCGCCACGGGCGACCGGGACACGGCCCGGGCCCGGGCCGCGGCGATGCTCGCCGCCGCCGAGCGCTTCGGGGCGCCGGGCGCGCTCGGCGTCGCCCGGCGGCTGGTCGGTCAGGCGATCGGGGGCGCCGACGGGATCGAACACCTGCGCGCCGCCATCGGGCCGCTCGAGCGCAGCCCACTCCGCCTCGATTTGGCCCAAGCGCTCGTCGAGCTCGGCGCCGCCCTGCGGCGGGCCAACGCCCGGGCCGCGGCCCGCGAGCCGCTGCGCCGGGGCCTCGACCTGGCGCAGCGCTGCGGGTCCGAGGCCCTGACCGACCAGGCCATGCAGGAGCTGCGGGCCACCGGCGCCCGCCCCCGCCGGCTCGTGCTCACCGGCGTCGAGTCGCTGACGCCCAGCGAGCTGCGGGTGGCGCGGCTGGTGGCGGAGGGCCGGTCCAACCCCGAGGTGGCCCAGGCGCTTTTCGTGACCCGGGCCACCGTCGAGAGCCACCTGGCCGCCGTGTTCCGCAAGCTCGGGGTGACGAGCCGGGATCAGCTCCCGGCGGCGCTGGGCGACTGACGGACGGGCGCCGGCCGCTCGGTGGCGGCTCGCGAGCGGTCGGGCCCGCCGGGGGAGGTCTTGGCGCCGGCGTAGGGCCCGGGGTGGATGCCGCAGGTGCACGTGGCGCGAGAAGCTCCGCCGCGCCCGGGCCCGCACCCTCTGGCCCGACAGCGCCATCGTCCGGGTCGACCTCGCCTCCGACGCCGGCCCCGACCCCGTCGACGCCGAGCCGCCGGAGCGGCTCGCCTCCTGACCGGAGGTGGACGGCGCCGCCGGAGGAACCCGTGTGGGGAAGCGGTGGGTGGGTAGCGGGCGGCCATGGCCGTCTGCGAGGTGTGCGGAAACGACTACGACAAGGCGTTCGAGGTGATCGCCGCCGGCGAGCGCCACGTGTTCGACAGCTTCGAGTGCGCGGTGCACCGCATGGCGCCGATCTGCGAGCACTGCGGCTGCAAGGTGATCGGCCACGGCATCGAGGTCGACGGGCGCTTCTTCTGTTGCGCCCAGTGCGCCCGCACCGCCGCCGGGACCGACGAGCCCACCGACCGGGTCGAGACCGCCGGCCCCCGCGCGTAGCGGCCGGGCGCCGCCCGCCCCGGACGCACCCCGGCGCGCCACCGCCGGCCGCCGGCGGGCGGACCCGCATCGGCGACCGGCGGTGCCGATCGACCGGCTACCGCGCGAGCCGGGCGGCGAGCATCGCCTTGCCCTGTTCGCCGCCCTTGCGGCTCTCGGCCTGCGCCTTGCGGAAGAACTCCGCCAGCTCGGCGTCGCCGTCGCGCTCGGCGTCCTGGATGTAGGTCTCCAGCCGCAGGGCGTTGCTCAGGCAGGCCTCCGTGAACCAGAGGATGTTGTAGCTCCTGTCCTTGGTGCCCGTGACCTGACCGGACTCCGTGTCCATCATTGGCCGCGCTCCTCTCTGGGGGATTGCCCGCGAGCTACCCGCCGGGCCGGCCCCGACACGGGACCACGGACGGGCGGGCGGTGCCCGGGCGGCGAGCTCGGGGTTCGTAGCCTGGGGCGATGCTCATCCTGCTGCCGCCCAGCGAGGGCAAGCGCGCGCCGCGGCGGGGGGCGCCGCTCGACCTGGCGACGCTCGGCTTCCCGAGCCTGACCGCCGCCCGCGAGCAGGTGCTCGACGCCCTGGTGGCGCTGTGCCGGGACGACCCCGACAAGGCGGCGGCCACGCTCGGCGTGCCGTCGTCGCAGCTCGACCTCGTGGACCACAACGCCGGGCTGCGCACGGCGCCGACCGCCCGCGCCGACCGGGTCTACGCCGGCGTGCTCTACGAGGCCTTCGATGTGGCCACGCTGTCGCCCGGCGCCAAGCGGCGGGCCAACCGCCGGCTGGCCGTGACGTCCAGCCTGTTCGGGCTGGTGGGGCCGGCCGACCGCATCCCCGCCTACCGCCTGTCCGGAGACGCCGTGCTGCCCGGGGTGGGCCGCATCGCCGGCCTGTGGCGCGAGCACCTGGGGCCGGCGGTCGATGCGGCGCTCGACGGCCTCCTCGTCGACCTGCGGTCCAGCACGTACGCCGCCTTCTGGCGGCCGCCGGCCGGGCTGGCCGACCGGGTGGCCACCGTGCGGGTCCTCCACGAGGTTGGCGGCCGCCGCCAGGTCGTGAGCCACTTCAACAAGGCGACCAAGGGCCGGCTGGTCCGGGCCCTGCTCGAGGCGGGCGCCGAGCCCCGCACGCCGGCCCAGCTGGCCGACGCGCTGCGCGACCTCGGCTGGACCATCGAGTCCGCCGCCCCCACCCGCCGCGGCACCCAGCTCGACGTCGTCGTCGCCGAGCTCTGACCGGCCGCGCCGGGGGGCGGTGTTCTCCACCACCCAGCCGCTCACCAGCGTCTCGGCCCCGGCCGGGTCGCCGGCCCCAGCATCAGGGCGACCGCAAGCAGCGCGGCGACCAGGCCCGGCCCTACGAGGACGAGGACGAAGACGACGACCGCGCCTTCTTCTCGTCGACGTGGGCGGTGATGGCGTTGAGCATGGCCTGGCCGGCCCGCCCGAAGATCTCGTTGCGCTTGCCGGTGGCCCATTCGTGCGAGGTGCGGGGCGCGGCGAGCCGGCCCTGGAAGTGGGGCATGACCTCGCGGGCGAACAGGCGGTAGCTGGCCAGCGTGGCGTCGGGTGGCGCCCAGTCGTGGCCGAGCAGCAGGAACGTCCCGAACCCGCCCGACTGGTCAAGCAGCCGCTCGATGTAGGCGATGGCGTCGTCGGGTGTGCCGATGACCGCCTGACCCGAGTCCGCGTAGGCCTCGGCGAGCGAGCGGGGGCTGGAGGCGCCGCCGACGTTGGCGGCCAGCGGCACGAACCCGGCTCCGCCCCCGAAGTAGTTGGCGAAGTCGGCCAGCCCGTAGGTGCAGTCCTCGATGGCCTGCTCGCGCGTGGGAGCCAGGTGCATGGCGCCCAGCACCCGCCAGGTCCGCCGGTCGGGGGCCGGCCGCCCCGCCACCTCGGCCTGCTCCTCGACGACGCCCCACGCCTGGCCGATGGCGGCGAAGCCCTCGGCCACCGACATCGACAGGGACAGCAGCGACACGCCCTGCTTGCCGGCCAGCCGGGGGCCGGACGGCGTGACCATGGCGGCCACCGCCACTTCGGGGTGGGGCGCGGTGTACGGCCGGACCTGTAGCCGGGCCTCACGCATCGTGAACCAGTCGGTCTGGCGGTCGACCGGCTCGTCGCTGCGGAACAGGGCGAGGATGGCGTCGAGCGCCTCCTCCATCATCCGCCGCTGCTCGACCGGGTCGATGCCCATGACGTAGGCGTCGGTGGGCAGGGCGCCGGGCCCGGCGCCGAAGATGGCCCGGCCCCGGGTCAGGTGGTCGAGCAGCACCCAGCGGTCGGCCACCAGCCAGGGGTGATGGTAGGGGAGCGACGTGACGCCCGTGCCGAGCTTGACGTGCTTGGTGCGCTCGGCGGCCGCGGCGATGAAGATCTCGGGCGACGAGATGATCTCGTAGCCGCCCGAGTGGTGCTCGCCGAACCAGACCTCGTCGAAGCCGAGGGCGTCGAGCGCCACCGTCCGCTCGAGGTCGTACTCGAGGGCCAGCGTCGGGTTCTGCCCGACGGGATGGAACGGCGCGAAGAACACGCCGAAGCGGAGCGGCCAGGGTGCCGGCATGGTCAGCTCCCGCCGCCGCAGACCTCGTCGAGGAAGCCGACGAGCGCGGCGTTGACCTCGTCGGCCGACTCCTGCTGGACCCAGTGCCCGGCGCCGGGCACCAGGACGTCGCCCCGGTGGTCGGTCAGCGCCCCATGGGCCACCGCCGGCGGGGTCATCATCACCACCGGGTCGAGGGCCCCGCCCACGAACAGCGACGGCACCGTGACCGTGGCGCCGGCCAGCTCGGGGGTGGTCGCCCAGTTGCGGTCGAGGTTCCGGTACCAGTTGAGGCCGCCGGTGAAGCCGGTGCGGCGGAACTCCTCGACGTAGTGGTCGAGCTCGGCCTGGGTGAGCCACGAGGGCAGGCCCTCGGGCTCGGGCATGCGTTCGACGAAGCCCCGCCCGTCGGCGGCCAGCAGGGCGGGGTCGAGCGGCTGCTCGGGCCGGACGGCGAGGCCGGCCAGAAGGCGCCGCATGGTCCGCGCCGGATCCGCGCCCAGCTCGGCGTCGGCGACGCCCGGCTCCTGGAAGTAGAGGATGTAGACGAAGCTGTCGCCGGCGACGGCCCGCAGCGCCTCGGTCGGCGCCACCTCGCCCCGGGGCAGGTGGGGCACGCTCATGTTGACCAGCGCCCGGACCCGGTCGGGGTGCAGCAGCGCCAGGTGGCTGGCCACCATCGAACCCCAATCGTGGCCGACGACCACCGCCCGGTCGGCGCCGACGGCGTCGAGCACGGCGAGCAAATCGCCGGTCAGGTGGTGGATGTCGTAGGCCTCGAGCTCGGCGGGCCGGCTCGACCGGCCGTAGCCCCGCTGGTCGGGCGCCACCGCCCGGTACCCGGCCCGGGCCAGGGCCGGGAGCTGGTGCCGCCACGACCAGGCCAGCTCGGGGAACCCGTGGGCCAGCAGCACGACCGGGCCCTCGGTCCCCGCCTCGAGCACGTGCAGCTCGACGTCGCCGGCCGCCACGGTGCGGCTCCGGACCTCGTCGCTCCGGACCTGGTCGTCAGGCATGGTGCGCCTCCTCCGGGTGGGCGAGGGCCTCGAGCAGCGCCTCGCGGGTGGGCCCCCCACGGGGCGGCGGTGGGTAGTCGTCGGGGTGGGCCATGACCTCGGCCATCCGGGCCATGGCCTCGGCGTCGGCCGCCATCTCGGCCGGGGTGATCAGCAGGTTCCAGAGTCGGGCCAAGGCCCGGCCGATCACGGGGTCGGTGGCCGCGGCCGCGAACACGGCGGCCATGGCCTTGCCCTGGGCCGAGTCGGGCGAGCCGGACGCCGGGTCGGCGCCGGACCGGTCGAGCTCCAGCGCCGAGTGGTACCAGGGCTCGACCTCGCGGGCGCACGCCGCCTCATAGGCCGTGGCCCGCGCCGTCGCGGCCCCGGCGTCCGAGCCGGGGTGCTCGGCCAGGGCGTCCGCCAGCAGACCGGCCTGGACCACGGCGAGCGTGCAGCCCCGCCCGTACAGCGGGTTGGTGCACGTGTGGGCGTCGCCGACGGCGTGGAGGCCGAGCACCGCCGGGCGGCCGTCGTCGTCGACGAACCGGCGGATCCGGTTGATGAGCCCGCCCATCGGCATGACGCCGGACAGCGCCTCCCGGGGACCGTCGGCGAAGAACCCGTCGGGGCCGGGCAGCAGCCGGCAGGCCAGGTCGAAGCGGCCCTCGTCGGCCAGCGCCGTCCGCAGCTCGCGGTCGCGGGTGGGGACGGCGAGCGTGACCGAGAGCGTGTCGCCGTCGCCGGGCACGCCCAGGTACTTCACGAAGCCGAGGTCGCCGCCGAGCTTGGGGTCGGTGAGCGACTGCGGACCCTCCGGGAACCGGTACCAGCGGGACAGGTACATGAGGCCGCTCTCGACGACCTCCTCCCGCACCGGCGCCCCGATCTCGGCCAGCCAGCCGGGCAGCTGCGAGCGCCGGCCCCCGGCCACGACCACGAGGTCGGCCTCGACCACGCCGCCGTCGGCCACCCGCACGCCGGTGACGGTCGGCGGCCCGGCGGCATGGCCCCCCGCCCCGCTGGGCTGGGCCACGAGCCCGGTCACGGTCACGCCCGTCCGCACCTCGGCGCCCGACTGGGCGAACACGGCCCGGCGGAGCACCCAGTCGAGGGTGGTCCGTCGGGCGATGAGCACGGTGAGCTGCTCGTCGCCGGGCTCGGCCTGCAGGTGGGCGGCCGGCGCCATGGTGGTGCAGCCGGCGGCCAGCAGGTCGCGCCAGATGTCGGGGAAGCGCTCGCGCAGCTCCACCTGCAGCCGGGCCAGGAACCCGTGCGTCTGGTGGGATTGCGGGGCGCCCCGGCGTTCGGTGGCGAAGGCGTCGTCGGCGGTGGTGGGCACCGGCAGCGGGTCGCGCTCGAGCACGGTCACCCGGTGGCCGGCGCGGGCCAGCGCCAAGGCGGTGGCGAGCCCGCCGACGCCGCCCCCGACGACGGCGACGTGGTGCGTCACGGTGGACGTCCGGTCTCGTCCGGTGGGGCTTCCCTCAGGTCCCGATCAGGTCTCCGTCAGGTCGAGGATCTTCTGGGAGTAGGCCTCCTGCTCGGGCGTGGGCGTCGCCTGGCCCATGGCCATGAGCTTGGTCATGTCGCCCTGCACCCGGATCTGGCCGGACATGAAGGCCTGCATGGCCGCCTGCTGGTCGCGTTTGACGAACAGCGCCTTGGCCACGTCGTAGGGCGTGGTGAGCGTCGTCGGCGCGCCCTCGTGCAGCCCGCGGCCCATGGCGCCGTTGGCGAAGTGGATCTCGATGTCGTCGCCGTCGGGCCGCGTCACCACGACGTTGATCGGCCCCGGATCGGGCCCGGCAGCCGCCGGCGGGTCGCCGAGCGCCTCGACGGCCGCGAACCACTCCTCGGACAGGAACTCGTGTGCCACTGATATCCCCCCTCAGGCCCATCCCCCGGGCACTGGTAACAATCGTTTCCAAATTTACCCGCGGTCGGCTACTCTGGCAACAGGCGTTTCCAGTGTCGGCGCGCCGAGGTCCAACGCCGGTTCCAGCGTCGGGGGACGAGGGGGGAGTCATGCGTGCAGCCGTGCTCAGCGGGGGCGAGATGGTCGTCCGCGACGGGGTCGCCGAGCCCGTGCCCGGGCCCGGCCAAGTGCTGGTGCAGGTGCGGGCGTGCGGCATCTGCGGGTCCGACCTCCACTTCGCCCGCCACGCCGACAAGGCGCTCGAGCTCGGCCGCCGCGTCGAGGGTCTGCCCGACATGGGTACTCCCGAGGTCGACCTCGACCGCGACGTGTTCATGGGCCACGAGCTGGCCGCCGAGGTGCTCGAGGCGGGGCCCGACACCGAGACCTTCGCGCCCGGCACGCCGGTGACGTCGATCCCGGTGCTGGTGTCGCCCGCCGCCATCCGGCCGATCGTGTACAGCAACGACGTGCTGGGCGGGTACGCCGAGCGGATGCTGCTGACCGCCGCCCTGCTGCTCGAGATCCCCAACGGGCTCGACCCCCGGTACGCGGCGCTGACCGAGCCGATGGCGGTCGGCCTGCACGCGGTGAACACGTCGCGGATCGCGGCGGGCTCCGAGGCCGCGCTCGTGCTCGGGGCCGGGCCGATCGGGCTGGCGGTCGTCGCCGCTCTGCGGGTGCGCGGCGTCGAGCCGATCATCGCCGCCGACTTCTCGCCGACCCGCCGCCAGCTGGCCCGGGCCATGGGCGCCCACGAGGTGGTCGACCCCCGGGAGG
>DATCLS010000081.1:0-59474 GCA_036563805.1 Acidimicrobiales bacterium
GGTCAGGGGGGCGTGCGGGGCGGCGGGATCTCCCGGGGCCGTGGGGGCGGCCGGCTGCGGGCGGCCCGCCCCGGCGGGGGTGCCGTTGGTCGGCGCCCGCGGCGCGGCGGGCGCCGGGGCCGCCGTCGGCGAGCGGGACGCCGGGTCGGAAGAGTACGCCAAGCCGTCGGCGCCGCCCTCGGGGCCGGACCGGGGCGCGGGGCCGGCGCCGGGCCACGGCTCGCCGTCCGCGCTCGCTCGCCCGTCGAGCGGCAGCGGCGGCGGGGACTTCACCGCCGGACCGCCGGACCGGGACCGGCGCTCGCCGCGACCGGGCCGGTCGTCACGGTCGTCGCGCTCGTACCGCTCCTCGCGCCCGTAGCGGTCGCGGCCGTACCGGTCGGCGCGCCCGTAGCGGTCGGCGCGGGCCTCGGCGCCCGCCCGGTCGTCGTAGTCGCGGCCGGGCGGCCCGGGCCGGTCGTCGCGGTCGTCGGACCCGGGGACCTGGCGGGGACCGGCGCCGTCGAGCCGGTCCTTGATCACCTTGAGCGGCAGGTAGTGCTCCTTCTGCTGGCGGAGGATCCACCGCAGCCGCTCGATGTCGGTCTCGTAGAACTTGCGGTAGCCGGACGGTGTGCGCTCGGGATCGAGCAGCCCTTGACTCTCGAGGAACCTGATCTTGGAGATCGTCACGTCCGGGAACTCGTCCTGGAGCAGTGACAGGACCTCGCCGATCGACAGGTGGGAGCGGTCAGCGGGCGCTCTCGTCATGTGCCGTCTCCCCTGCCGGTGAGGAACACCAGCTTGAACGTCCCGATCTGGAGCTCGTCGCCGTCGTTGAGCCGCGCCGTCTCGACCCGCTGACGGTTGAGGTAGGTGCCGTTCAGCGAGCCGGCGTCGCGCACGGTGTAGCCGCCGTCGGGCTCGCGCACGATCTCCGCGTGGCGGCGGGACACCGTGATGTCGTCGAGGAAGATGTCGCTGTCGGGGTGGCGGCCGGCCCGCACGACATCGGCGTCGAGCGCGAACCGCGACCCGACGTTGGGGCCCCGCTTGACCACCAGGAAGCCGACGCCGGCCGGGACCTCGTCGACCTCGACCGGCAGGTCCTCGTCGGCGTCGAGACCCTCCGGGACGAACACGATGGTCGTCCGGTCCTCCCGCACGGACCCGGCGGTGAGCGGGGCGCCGCAGGACGAGCAGAAGTTGGAGCCGGCCTGGTTGCGGTGGCCGCACCGATTGCAGAAGACGTCCTCGGCCAACGGCCTCACCCTTCGATCAGAGCCCGGTATGCCTCCGCGTCGAGCAGCTCGTCGAGCTGGGCGGGGTCGTCGAGCGTGATCACGCAGATCCACCCGTCGCCGTAGGGGTCCTCGTTGAGGCGGGCCGGGTTCTCGTTCAGCTCGGTGTTGACCTGGCTGATCGTGCCGGCCACCGGCGCGTAGATCTCGGACACCGACTTGGTCGACTCGACCTCGCTGAAGCTCTCGCCCCGCTTGACGGCCGTTCCCACCTCCGGCAGGTCCACGAACACGACGTCGCCGAGGGCGTCTTGGGCGTAATCGGTGATCCCGACCCGTACGTCGCCCCCCTCGACCCGGGCCCACTCGTGATCCGCCGAGTAACGGAGGTCCTCCGGGATGTCCATGACCGGGCAGGCTAGCGAACCTGCCGACCCTCGATGTCGGGTTGAGGGTGACAGGCGCGAAAGTCCCCCAACGGCGGGGTTTTCGGCGGCGCGTCTCAACCTCGACTAGAGGTTGAGACCCGGGTCTGGGCCACCAGCGCTCAGCGCAGCAACTGGCGGATGCGGCGAGCGTACTCCTGCGCCAGCCGCCGCGCCGCGGCCGACGACTCGGCCTCGGCCCACAGGTGAGTGACCGGCTCCTCGGGGTCGGGCAGGGCCAGCGCCCAGCCGTTGTCGTGGTGGACCTTGACCCCGTCGATCAGGTCGACCTCGCGGTCCTTCGACAGCTCGAGCAGCGTCCGCATGACCGCGCCCTTCTGCTCCCACGGGGTCACGACCGTCTCCCGCTCGATGTAGACGGCCGGCAGCGAGCCGACCACCTTCGACAGCGTCGTGTCCTCGAGGGCCAGCAGCTCCAGCATCTTGACCATGGCCGCGGCGGCGTCGAACGCCGGCAGGAAGTCGGCGACGATGAAGCCGCCGTCGGGGGCGGCGGCGAAGTGGACGTCGCGGGCCGTGGCCGCCTGCATCAGGGCGGCGTTGGACAGCTTGGTGCGGCGCACCTCGATGCCGTGGGCGGCGGCCAGCGCGTCGGCGTGGCCGGTGACCGACAGCGGGAGCGCCACCGCCCCGTCGTCGAGCTGGCCGGTCACCAGGTAGACGAACGCCAGCAGCGCCTCGTCGTCGCTGAGCACGTGGCCGGAGTCGTCGACCAGCGTGAGGTGTTCGCCGTCGGGGTGGATGACGGCGCCCAGCGTCGCCCCCGACGCCCGCACCAGCCGGGCGACGTTGGCGGCGTGCTCCTCGCGGTCCCACGACATGACGCCGCTGGTCGAGGCGAACGGGTTCACCGCCAGCACCTCGGCCCCGAGCTTGGAGAGGACGTTGGGCATGACGAACGAGGCGGCGCCGTACGAGTAGTCGACGACGACCTTGAAGCCCTGGGCGTTGATGCGGTCGATGTCGACCGAGGCCTCGATCGCCGAGCTGTACTGCTCGAGGTGGCGGGGCGGGAACTCGATGTCCCCGATCTCGCCCGGGAACACCCGCCGGAAGTCCTCGCGGACGAACAGCCGCTCGATCTTGCGCTGGGCGTCCTCGGTGATGTCGGCGCCGTGGGTGTCGAAGAAGCGGATCACGACCGACTGGGGGTCGTCCTCCAGCAGCCGGATCGTGATGCCGGCGTCGGCGTCGGGCCGGGCCACCGCGAACCGGGTGACCGGCACCGAGGCCACCTCCAGGTCGCGCACGTTGACACCGGCCGCGTTCAGGCCGGCCATCATCGCCCGCTTGAGCATGCGGGACGAGCGGCTGGAGTCGCGGGAGGTGACGACCGTGGCGTCCTTCTTGAGCGAGGTGGCGAACGCCATGGCCACCCGGGTGGCCAGCTCGGGGGTCACGTCGACGTTGGCCAGGCCCGCCACCCCGAGCCGGCCGAACAGGCTGCGGGAGCCCCGCGACTCCCACACGATCGACGAGTTGATGATGGCGCCGGTCTCGACGGTCTTGAACGGGTAGACCTTGACGCCTGCGCCCAGGACGGCCTGCTCACCGACGAAGCACTCGTCGCCCAGCACGACGCCCTCCTCGGCCCGCACGCCGGTGCGGAGGTCGCAGGCCCGGCCGACCGTCGTGCCCCGCAGGCGGACGCCCTCGCCGATGTAGGTGTTGTCGTGGATGACCGTGCGCTGGAGGTCGGCCCCGGCCCGGACCCGCACGTTGACGCCCAGCACCGAGTACTCGGCCAGCCGGGCGTTGCCCTCGATGCGCGAGTACTCGCCGACGATGGCCGGCCCGTCGATGCGGGCGTCGGGGTGGATCTCGGCCCCCTCGCCGACGAACACCCCGTCGCTGATCTCGAAGCCGGGGATGTCGATCGCCACCCGGCCGTCGAGCACGTCCTTGTGGGCCCGGATGTAGGCGTCGAGCGTGCCCACGTCCTCCCAGTAGCCGTCGAGCACGGCGCCGTAGAGGGGCTTGCGCTCCTCCAGCAGCCGGGGGAACACCTCGGAGGAGAAGTCGACCGGTCGCCCCTCGTCGATGTAGTCGAAGATCTCGGGCTCCAGGACGAAGATGCCGGTGTTGATGGTGTCGGAGAACACCTGGCCCCACGTCGGCTTCTCGAGGAACCGCTCGATGGTGCCGTCGTCGCGGGTGATGACGATGCCGAACTCCAGCGGGTCCTCGACCGGGGTGAGGCCGATCGTGGCCAGGGCGCCCCGCTGCTCGTGGAAGTCGACGATGGCCCGCAGGTCGATGTCGGTGAGGACGTCGCCCGAGATGACCAGGAACCGCTCGGTCAGCTCGTCCCGGGCGTTGCGGACCGACCCGGCGGTGCCGAGCGGGGTCTCCTCTGTGGCGTACACCATCCGCACGCCGAACTCGGACCCGTCGCCGAAGTAGTTGCGGATGTGGTTGGCGAGGAAGGCGACGGTGACGACGATCTCGTCGAAGCCGTGCTGTTTCAGCAGGCGGACGATGTGCTCCATCATCGGCCGGTTGGCGATGGGGAGCATCGGCTTCGGGATGTTCGAGGTCAGGGGCCGCAAACGGGTCCCTTCCCCTCCAGCCATGATCACCGCCTTCATGGGCCTTGACGGTACCGTCCGGGGGTCCGAACCCCCCAGCCCGGGACCGCCCCGCCCGCTACCCAACGGCGGGGCGCCGCCACCCGGCGTCGGGCCGGGCTGAGGGCCCGCAGCGGGGTCGCCGCTAACCGGCGGCGGCCTGGGCCCGGGCGGCGCGGCCCTCGGCCAGCGCCCGGGCGGCCATGGGCGCGTACAGCACGGCCGCGTACAGGCTGAGCGCCAGGCCGGGGATGCCGGCGATCCACGCCGCCTGGCGCGCGCCCTCGTGCCAGCCCAGCGTCGAGTGCGACGCCAGGAACAGCGGGAACGAGATCATAAGGCAGAACGTGCCGGCCTTGCCGAACCAGGTCACGTCGATGCGTTTGGCACCCAGGGCCGCCAGCCCCACGGTGGCACCCCCCACCAGCGACTCGCGCGCCAGCACCACGGTGGCGAACCACACCGGCACCGAGCCGTCGATCAGGATCCCGCCCCCGCCGACGAAGAACAGAAGGCGGTCGGCCACCGGGTCGAGGATCTTGCCGAGCGTGGACTCCTGGTGCAGGTGGCGCGCCAGGTAGCCGTCGACGAAGTCGGTGACGCCCAGGGCGGCCAGCAGCCAGGCGGCGGCCGCCCGGTTGTCGCGGCCGAACAGCAGCCACAGGAACACCGGCAGGCAGCACAGCCGGGCGACGGTGATGACGTTCGGCAGCGTCACCACCCGATCGGTTCGGGGCCGGTCGGGCGTCGGCACCCGATCGGTTGCGGGCCGGTCGGGCTCGTCCATCGGCGGGCACTCTAGTGTTGCGGCCTTATGGCGACGCTGTTCACGAAGATCATCAACGGCGAGCTCCCCGGCCGCTTCGTGTGGCGCGACGACCGGGCGGTCGTGTTCCTGACCATCGCGCCGATGAACCCGGGGCACGCGCTGGTCGTCCCGATCGAGGAGGTCGACCACTGGATCGACCTCGAGCCGGACCTCGCCGCCCACGTCATGACCGTCGCCCGCGAGGTGGGCCGGGCCCAGCAGGCCGCCTTCAAGCCGGCCCGGATCGGCATGCTCATCGCCGGCCTCGAGGTGCCGCACTGCCACCTGCACGTGGTCCCGATCCAGAGCGAGAGCGACCTGTCGTTCGCCCGGGCCGACCACTCCCCCGACCCTGCGGCCCTCGACGACGCGGCCGAGCGGCTGCGCGCCGCCCTGCGCGACCTGGGCCACGGCGACAAGGTCCCCAGCGCGTAGCCGCCCGGCGCCCGGCGGGCCTGGTGACGCCGGCGGTCAGGCGACCCCGGCGGTCAGCGGAGCGGCTCGAGCGCGGCGATGTAGGCGTCGGTGGTGGCGTCGTCGCGGAACGGGAACGTGCGGGCGCCCTCGGTGAACTCGACGGTGGTCACCGGGCCGACCCGCACGACCTCGAGCGGGAAGGCGTCGGCCCACCGGGCGGCGGCCGCGCGGTCGGGCCACACGGCCACCGTGAAGGCGTCGGTGGTGGTGCGCTCGACGCAGCCGATCTCGGCGCAGAAGTTGCTCGCGTCGCGCGGGTTGGGGGCGGCCAAGCCGGCCGCCTCGACGGTGGCGATGACCTGCTCGGGCGTCACCGCACCCGGGACGGCGGCGGCGTCGGACGGGGCGCACGCCCGGCCGGTCGTCGAGAACTCGACGTCGTCGGTGTCGGCCAGCCCGGTCAGGGCCAGGCCGTGCTGGGTGTTGGCGAACCGGCCCGTGGCCAGCACCGAGCCGCCCTCGGCCGTCTCGGCCCCGCGGTCGAGGGCGCACAGGATCGTGACCGACCAGGTGTGGCCCTCGGTGCGCTTCGACCGCACGTCGTCGAACACGGCCCGCAGGCCGGCCGGGTCGCTGGCCTCGGTCAGCACCTCGACCTCGCCGGGCGCGGTGATGAGCGACGTGTAGTCGGGCACCTCGTCGCCGAGCTCGACCGTCTCCTCACCCGCCGGCGAGGAGCACTGGAGGTCGAGGGCGGCCAGCACCAGCGTGGCCACGATCAGTCCCAGGGCGGTCAGCTGCAACCTCAGGCTGTCCGACACGGCGTCCCCCGGCCCGGCGGCGACTCGGTGGACCCCCCAGCCTACCCCTGCCCCACTGCTCGGCGAGCCGACACGTGACCGATCCGGCACGCGACGCGCGGGAGCGGTCACCGTCACGCCCGGGGCGGCCGCCCCGTCGGGCGCGGCCCCGTCAGGCCGGGTCGACGGTGGCCAGGAGCCGCTCGCGGTCCATGTCCGACCGGCCGGGGATCTCCTGCTCGCGGGCCAGCTCGCGGAGCTGCTCCACGGTCAGGTCCTCCTTGTCGGCGACCGTCGGGGCGCCGAGCTCGGCCTTGCGGGCCTCGAGCCGCTCGGCCAGCTGCGACCGGGCCTCGGTGTCGAACGCCTGCCGGACGAGCGGGAACATCTCCTTCTCCTCCTCCTCGGCGTGGTGCTCGACGTTCTCGATCATGACCTGGACCTTGGCGGTCCACTCCTCGCCGCCGGGCTCGAGGCCGGGGAGCTCGTCCATGAGGACGTCGACGACATGGTGCTCCTCGGCCCCCTCGGCCACGAGCTCCTCGATCTCGTCGCCGCCCCGGCGGACCTCGGGGTAGAAGATCTCTTCCTCGATCGTCGTGTGGACCTTCAGCTCCGTGGTGATCTTGCCGACCACCTGCTGCATCGTCTGCACGTCGTCGGACTCGTGGGCGGCCTGGAACTTGGCGAACAGGCCGCGGACGCGGTCGTGGTCGGCGGTCAGCAAGATCGTTGCATCCATGGAACAGGCGTACCCCTCTCGGCGGCGATCGAGACGGTTAGGGTGCAGAGCCATGTGTGGCCGCTTCGTCGCCGCGTCCTCGCCGGACGAGATCGCCCAGTACTTCGACGCCGAGGCCCCCGAGGCGCTGCTGGAGCCGAGCTACAACGTGGCGCCCACCAACGACGTGTACGCCGTGCTGAGCGACGGCGGCGTGCGCCGCATGGACGCCTTCCACTGGGGCCTCGTGCCCATCTGGGCCAAGGACCCCAAGGTCGGCTCGAAGATGATCAACGCCCGGGCCGAGACGCTGGCCACCAAGAACGCCTACAAGCCGGCGTTCAAGAAGCGGCGCTGCATCATCCCGGCCGACGGGTTCTACGAGTGGAAGAAGGTGCCGGGCCAGAAGACCAAGCAGCCCCACTACATCCGGCGGCCCGACGGCGAGCCGCTGGCGTTCGCCGGCCTGTGGGAGGTGTGGCGGGGCCCCGACCGGCAGGGCGAGCCGCTGCGCTCGTGCACGATCGTGACCACGTCGGCCAACGAGACGATGCGGCCTCTGCACGACCGGATGCCGGTGCTCCTGCCCGCCTCGGCGTGGGAGGAGTGGCTCGACCCCACCAACGACGACCTCGAGACGCTGGGCAAGCTGCTGGTCCCGGCGCCGCCCGAGATCATCGTCACCCACCCGGTGTCCACCGACGTGAACCGGGTCAGCAACAAGGGGCCCGAGCTGATCGAGCCGGTCGATCCGGACGCCCCCGCCCCGGGCACGCTCGGGGTCTGACCGGGCGGGCGCGGCTCGCGCGTGCGGGGCGGGTCGCTCGTGCCCGCGGGCCGGGCGGGGCCCGGTTCAGGGCTCGTCGTCGAGGTCGAGCAGGCCGTTCGCCGCGGCCAGGGCCGTGGCGGCCCGGACGGCCTCCTCGTAGACGACCGCCACGTGGTGGGCGGCGGCCGTGTCGGGGGTCAGCGGCGGGTCGCCCAGCGACCGTGGCAGGGCGCCCGGATCGGGCGTGGGCCGGATGCGCTCGACGGCCGGGATGCCGTCGGACTCGGCCTCGCCGTCGACGTCGCCCCAGAAGGCGTCGGCGGCGGCCGCGGCCTTGGACTTGGCCTGCTGCTGGCTCTGCGGGCTCTGTTGGCTCTCGCTGGACTTGTTCTTGCGACGCCGTCGCCTGCTCATGCCGCTGTCTCCTCGTCGTGGCCGTTGCGGGGCCCGACCGACGGGCCGTCGTCGATCAGCGCCTCGGGCCGCAGGCCGAGCGCCGAGCGGAGCTGCTCGGGGGTGAGGTCGCCGACCGAGCTGCTCTGGGGCAGCACCATGTTGGCGATGCGGCGCTTGCCGGCCACGACCTCTTCGACCTGCTCGTCGACCGTGCCCGGGCACACCAGCCGGTGGGAGATGACCGTGTTGTGCTGGCCGATGCGCCAGGCCCGGTCGCGCGCCTGGTCCTCGACGGCCGGGTTCCACCACCGGTCGTAGAGCACGACGTGGTTGGCGGCCGTCAGGTTGAGGCCCGAGCCGCCGGCCTTGATCGACAAGACGAGGGCGCCGGGGCCGGTCCCCTCCTGGAACTCCTTGATCATGCGGTCGCGGACGCCCCGGGACAGGCCGCCGTGGTAGCAGCGGATGGGCTTGCCGGTCTTCTCGGTGAGGTAGTCGGCGAGCTTCTCGCCCCACCGGGCGAAGTGGGTGAAGATCAGCATCCGCTCGCCGGCCGCGAACACGGTCTCGATCAGCTCCTCGAGCCGGGCCAGCTTGCCCGACCGGCCCTCGAGCGGGCCGGTGTCGTCCTCGAGGTAGGCGGCCGGGTGGTCGCAGATCTGCTTCAGCGCCGTGATGGCGGCCAGCACGTGGGCGGTGCGGGTGCTGGTGTCGTCGCCGGCGGCCTCGAGGTTGACACCCAGCAGGTCGTCGAGCACGGCCTGGTACAGGCCGATCTGCTCCTGCGTCATGCCGCAGTGGTCGAGCTCGTCGATCTTGTCCGGCAGCTCGGCGGCGATCTCGGGCTCGGCCTTGGTCCGCCGGAACACGAGCAGGCCGTTGAGCGCCCGCAGCGCCGCCTCGCCCGGCGACGACGCCCCGTTGCCGGAGCTGCGGGACAGCTGCGACACGAACGCCTGCCGCCCGCCGACCAGGCCGGGGTTGGTGAAGTCGAGGATCGACCACAGGTCGCCGAGCCCGTTCTCGACCGGCGTGCCGGTCAGGGCGAGCCGCGACCGGGCCGGGATCTCGCGCAGCTGGCGCGCCGCCTCGCTCGCCGGGTTCTTGATGGCCTGGGCCTCGTCGACGACGACCCGCCGCCACTCGATCCGGGCCAGGGCCTCGACGTCGCGCACGGCGGTGGCGTAGGTGGTGAGGACCAGGTCGGCGTCGGCCACGACCTCGGGTAGCTCGTCGGCGCCGGCCCGGTCGGGGCCGTGGTGGACGTGGACCCGGAGGCTGGGCGTGAACTTCTGGGCCTCGGCCGCCCAGTTGCCGAGCACGGCCGGCGGCGCCACCACCAGCACGGGCCCGCCGTCGGGATCGTCGGCCTTCGTGTCGACCAGGTGGGCGAGCACGGTGGGCGTCTTGCCCAGGCCCATGTCCATGGCCAGGATGCCGCCCAGCCCGACCCGGTCGAGGAACGCCAGCCAGCCCCGGGCGTCGGCCTGGTACGAGCGCAGCTCGCCCTCGAAGCCCTCGGGGGCGCCGAGCGGGGCCGGCGGCTCCTCGGAGGCGCCGCGCACGAGGTCGACCGCCCAGCCGCTGCCGCCGACCACGGCCGGGCCGGCCAGCGTGCCCTCCTCGAGGCCGACCGCATGGCGGAGGATGGCGGCCCCGGAGAGCTCGGTCTGGTTCGCCCGCTCGGCCAGGGCCTTGGCCGCGGCGTCGAGGTCGGCCCGGTCGAGCTCGACCCACCGGCCCTTGGCCTGGACCAGCGGCCGGGCCTGGGCGCTGAGCCGGGCGATGGCCTGGGCGTCGAGCTCGACGTCCTCGAACATGACCGACCAGCGCACCTTGGACAGCTGGTTGGGGCCGACCATCGACGGGCCCCGGGCCTCGGCCTCCAGGCGGAGGCGGGGCTGGGGGCGGCCCCGCAGCGAGGCGGCCGGCACCCGGACGTCGAAGCCGGCGGCGGCCAGGATCCGACCGGTCCGCGTCATCATCTCCCACGCCTCCTCGATGCCGAGGACGACGTGGCCACGGCGCCCGGTGCGCTCGAGCGCGGGGACGAGCCGCTCCAGGCGGCGGAGCTGGGCTTCGGCCCGCTGGGCCTTGGTCTGCGAGGCGGCCTTGAGCGCCCGCTCGATCGGGACCGGCTGCCGTTCGACGCCCGTGGCCTCCACCGACAGGAGCCAGCCGCCGTCCTGCTCGGGGGCGTCGAGCCGCACGATCAGCGACACGTCGCCGTCGCCCAGCACCGGCGACGCCCAGCGCCGCAGGCCGTCGGCCACCTCGCCGGCGGCCCGGTGGGCGGCGGTGAACGGCGTGCCGGCCAGACCGGCGAGCACGGCCTCGGACACGTCGCGCCGCGACCGCGCCACCGGCGGCGTGGCTGCGGTGACCAGGCGGGCGGCGCCGGCCCGGCACACGGCGTCGACCACGGCGGCCAGCACGGTGCGGCACGTCTTCTCGGGCCGGACCGAGGCGTCGAGGGCGTTGACCGAGCCGGGCATGCGGGCCGACAGCTTGCGGACCCGGCGGGCGTCGACGACCGCCGGCACCCACTGCACCGAGTACGAGCCGGTCTGCTGCTGGCGGCCCTTGCCGGCCTGGCGGGCGGCCCGGCTGGGCCGGGCCAGCGTCGGCACCATACGGCCCTGGGCCACGAGCTCGGTGCCCCAGGCGGCGATCTCGCCCAGCCACCGCACGCCGGGGCCGGCCTCGGTGGCCAGCTGCCCCGCCCCCACGCCGACCAGCCAGCCGAGCGCGGCGCTCACCGGGGCGGCCACGGCCGGGGCCCGCTCGCCGGTCGGGAGCGGCACGTCGCCGTGCTCGGCCCAGTCGATGGCCGACGCTCCCGCCTTGTCGATCAGCGCGGCCAGGTCGTCGCGGCTCACGGGGGCGGCGCCCCGGTTGCCGCCCCACAGGACGACGTTGCCCGACTCCCAGGTCGCCTGGAGAACCGGCTCCCGGGGCTCCTCGGGCTCGAGGACCTCGATCTCGGCCGCCGCCTCCTGCGGCAGCGGGCCGACATCCTCGCCGGTCAGATCGAACAGGCTGTCGGCCAGCCGCTCCCGTTCGTCGCACAGGTCGAGCAGCGCCTGCTCGCGCTCCTCACGGTCGGAGCGGGCGACGACCTCGATCGCCTCTTCGGTCTCCTCGAGCAGGGCACGGAGCACCTTGGCCCACCGCTCCCGGTCGGCCTCCAACACCGCCAGTTCGTCCGGTGCGATCGTCCCCGCTGCCTCGGACGCGACGAGCGCGTCGAAGTTGATCTCGTCCAGTTCTCTCTCCAGATCCACTTCGGTGCCGGCGCCTGCGGTTGCCCTCGCAATCCGCTCGCCAGGCCAACGGCACCGGCAACAGTGGCCATCGACCCTGAGGGACAGCCACCGCTCATAGTGTAAGGGGCGCGCGACCCCAAACCGCGCATCCGGAGCGATCCTCTGTCAGATTCGGGTCAGCCCGGTCGTCAGCCGGCGTCGGGGTTGTGCTCGGGGCCGAGCCGCTGCCACAGGAACTCGAGGACCAGGGCCCACATGGTGGCGGTCTGCTCGTTGTCGGCGGCCGCCCCGTGGCCGCCCTCGACGTTCTCGTAGTAGCGCACGTCCTGGCCGAGCTCGAGCATGGCGGCCGTCATCTTCCGGGCGTGGCCGGGGTGGACGCGGTCGTCCCGGGTCGAGGTGACGAACAGCGTCGGCGGGTAGGTCCGGCCCGGCTCCAGCAGGTGGTAGGGCGACCAGTGGCGCATGTAGGCCCAGTCCGCCGGGTCGTCGGGGTCGCCGTACTCAGCCATCCACGACGCCCCGGCCAGCAGCAGGTGGTAGCGCCGCATGTCGAGCAGCGGGACCTGGCACACCACGGCCCCGAACAGCTCGGGTCGGGTCGTGAGCATGACCCCGGTCAGCAGGCCGCCGTTGCTGCCGCCCTGGATGCCGAGGCGGGCTGGGACCGTCAGGCCCCGGTCGACCAGGTCGCGGGCCACGGCCGCGAAATCCTCGTAGGCCCGGGCCCGGTTCTCGCGGACCGCGGCCCGGTGCCAGCGGGGCCCGTACTCGCCCCCGCCCCGGATGTTCGCCACCACGTACGTGCCGCCCCGCGCCAGCCAGCCCCGGCCGATGGTGGCGCTGTAGTGCGGCGTCTCCGACACCTCGAAGCCGCCGTAACCGGTCAGCAGCGTCGGCGCGTCGGGGCCGGCGCCCTCCGGGCCCGCCACGAAGTAGGGCACCCGGGTGCCGTCGTCGGAGATGGCGAAGTGCTGGCGGGTCGTGATGCCGGTGGCGTCGAACCGGTGGGGGGCGTGGCGGAGGACCTCGACCTCGCCGCCCACCACGCCCCGGCGCAGCGTCGGCGGCTCGGTGAACGACTGGGTGTCGAGGAAGTACTCGTCGCTGTCGTCGGGGTCGGTGTCGACGATGTCGGCGACGCCCAGGTCGGGGCCGCCGGGCAGCGGGCGGGAGGCCCACTCCCCCGCCCCGCCGGCTTCCTCGCCGGCGCCGACCCCGGCGCCGGCGTCGCCGCCGGGCGGGGTCAGGACGTGGAGGCGGGTCTTCACGTCGGACAGCGTGCTGACGATCAGGTGGTGGCGGGTCCAGGCGAAGCCGTTGAGCGAGGTGTGCTCGTCCGGCCGGAACAGCACGGTCAGCGAGCGGTCGCCGGCCAGCCAGTCGTCGAGTCGGGCGGCCAGCAGCGACCCGGCCGGGTGCTCGACGCCGCCCACCGTCCACGGGGTGCGGGGCCGGATCAGCAGCCACTCCCGCTGGATGGCGGTCCCGGCGTCGTCGGGCACGTCGATCTTGACCCGGCTGCCGTCGGGGCGCAGCACGAAGGTCTCATCGGTGAAGAAGTCGGGCAGTCGGCCCACGAAGTCGCGCTCGAAGCCGGGCGTCGGGTCGTGGTGGGCGAAGACGGCGACGTCGTCAGGCTTGCCCTCGTAGACCATCTCGGCCTCGTCCAGCGGCGTGCCCCGCGTCCAGCGCTTGACGATCCGGGGGTAGCCCGAGGTGGTGAGCGAGCCGGGGCCGAAGTCGGTGCCGACGTAGATGTGGTCGAGGTCGATCCAGCCGACGTCGGTCTTGGCCTCGGGCAGCTCGAAGCCGCCCTCGACCAGCTCGCCGGCGTCGACGTCCAGCTCGCGGACGACCGTGGCGTCCGCGCCGCCCCGCGACAGCTGGATGAGCGCCCGCCCGAAGCCGGGGCGCAGCACCGCCGCCCCCTGCCACACCCAGCTCTCGCCCTCGCGCTCGGCCAGCGCGTCCACGTCGAGCAGCACCTGCCACTCGGTGTCGGCCGAGCGGTAGGACTCGAGCGTCGTGCGCCGCCACAGCCCCCGGGGGTGGTCGGCGTCGCGCCAGAAGTTGTACAGGTACTCGCCCCGGCGCCGGACGTAGGGGATGCGGTCGTCGGCGTCGAGCGCCTCGAGGATCTCGGCCTTGAGCCGCCGGAAGCGCTCGCTGCCGGCCAGCTCCGCGAACGCCTCGTCGTTGCGCTCGCGCACCCAGGCCAGGGCCCGCTCGCCCTCGATGTCCTCGAGCCACAGGTACTGGTCGTCCACGACGCCTGTCTAGCCGGAGGGGGGAGGGAACCGTTCCCTCCCCCGCGACCGGCTCTCGGGCTACCGCATGGGGCCCGGTCGGGGCGCCGGGTCGGGGCGCGCTCGGACCGCTAGTGCTCGTGGTCGCCATGCGTCGTCGTCGTTGCGCCCCGGGTCGTGGTGGTCGTCGACCCCTGGGTCGTCGACGTGGTCGGCCCCTGGGTGGTGGTCGAGCCGCCGCCCCCGTGGTCGTGGCCGCCGTGGTCGTGGTCGTGGTCGCCGGGCAGCGACGCCACGTACGCCGCCACCGCCGCGATCTCATCGGCCGTCAGCTGGTCGCGCCACGCCGGCATGCCGCCCCGACCGTTCGTGATGACCTCGGCGATCTCCTCGACCGAGTGCTCCTGGCCGATGCCCCGCAACGAGGGGCCGTTGCCGCCCGAGCCGTCGGCGCCGTGGCAGGCGGCGCAGTTATGGGCGAACAGGGCCTCGCCGTCGGCCTCCTCCCCCGGCTCCTCGGGCTCGGGCTCGCCACCGATGCGGAAGGCCAGCAGGCCGCCGCTGGGCGACTCGCCGTTCAGCGACCAGCCCCAGCCGGCGTAGACCAGGCCGTTGGCGATGGCGACGCCGCCGGCGGCCGGGGCCGGCGTGCGCCAGTCCCACACCCGGCGGAGGCCGTCGGCCGCGTCGTAGGCCGCCACCCGGCCGCTGTTGTCGGTGACGTACACCAGGCCGTTGGCCCAGGCGATCTGGCTGACGACGCCGGCGCCCACGTCGACCCGGGCCAGCTCCTGGCCGGTGGCGGAGTCGAGGGCGATCAGGTCGGCCGCCACGCCGCCCCGGTTGGACGTCAGGTAGATGACGTCCGCCTGTCGGCCGACCCGGGCGCCGTCGACCACCGCGGCCGAGGCCATGACCCCGCCCTGGATCGAGCCGGACGTCAGGTCTCTGGTCCAGATCAGCTCGCCGGTCTGCCGGTTGAGCACGTGGTAGTCGCCGGCCTTGTCGCCGACGCCGATGGCGTCGACGCCGTTGACCTCGAGCAGGCTCGGCACCATCGCGTCGGCGTCGGGCCCGACGTCGGGGTCGGAGTTGCCGGGGATGTTCCACCAGTCGCCCTCGGTGAACTGGTGGACCCAACGCTGCTCGCCCGTCTCGAGGTCGAGGGCGATGAGCGCATCGCTCCGGCCGGTGGTGGGGCGGGAGTACTGGTTGCCGGTGCCGATGTAGACGAGGTTCCGCTCGGTGTCGACGACCGGGTACGCCCACACGCCGACGCCCGGGCCCTCGTCGGGGCCGTCGGCCGGGCAGTTGTCCCGACTGGCGTTCTCGGGACCGCAGGACGTCCAGTACCGCCAGCGCTCCTCGCCGGTGGCGGCGTCGAGGGCGACGACGCTGCCCCGGAACGTGAGCTCGCCGCCGTCCCACCACTCGTCGCTGGAGACCGGCACGATCACCAGGTCGTCGACGACGACCGGCGAGCCGTAGATCACGGCCACCTCGTGGGCGTCGGCCTCGACCTCCCAGACCTCGGCGCCGGTGTCGCGGTTCAGCGCCACGACCCGGCCGTCCCACGTGCCGGCGTAGACCCGCTCGTCGTCGACGGCCACGGCCCCGGGCACCTCGTCGCCCACGCCGTGGGACCAGAGGCGGGCGCCGGTGGCGGCGTCGAGCGCGTGGACGTTGTTGGCCCAGTCGCCGACGTAGACCTTGCCGTCGGTCACGATGGGCGTGCCCGACACGCCCTCGACGCCGGTCAGCTCCCAGGCCCGGCCGAGCTCGTCGACGTTGTCGCGGGTGATGGCGTTCTCGTTCAGCGGCGCCCGGGTGCTGGCCAGGTCGTAGCCGACGGTCGGCCAGCCGGACTGCGGCGGCGGCTGGCTCCCGCAGCTCTCGATCTTGGTCCAGGTGCCGGGCGGGCCCTCGCGCAGCGCCGTCGTGTCGAACATCAGGCCCAGGTAGGCGTTGCTGCCCTTGGCCCACACGAAGACCAGCCACTGCGTGGCGCGGTTGGCCAGGACGTGGGCCAGGTTCGTGGCCTGGACGCAGCCCGGCGTGGGCGACGGCGCCTGGGCGGCGACGGCCGCGGCGCGGGCCCGGGCCATCGTGGCCGGGCTGGCGGCCGCTGGCCCGGCCGCGCGGTGGACGACACCCGCCAGCAGCGATGCCGCCAGCGCCGCCACGGCCAGGACCAGGCCGACGTGGCGTAGAGATCGCGAGCGATGGGACACGATTCCCCCTCTCCCAGCTACCGCCCGCCCCTGGGCTCCCCACAGCCCGATGCTGACCCGGGCTGATAATAATGCCATGACTATGGGTTCCGTCGCCGGTGACGGACCTCGTTGCCATGCGCCGGGGGGAAGGAAGCAGCGATCGGGCGGCCGGCTCACCGGTCCACGCCGACGCCGCCGGGGCCGCGCCAGGCGACGAGCGCGGCGACGGCGACCAGCGCGGTGGCGGCCAGGAAGCCGGCGCGGTAGCCGCTGGTCGCCGCCCGGTCGGCGCCGAGGTGGTCGTGGGTGCGGGCGACGGCGGTGGCGATCGAGGCCAGCAGCGCCAGGCCGAGCGCGGTGCCCAGCTCCTGCGCCGTGCTCAGCACGCCCGACGCCAGGCCCTGGTCCGCCTCGGGCACGTCGCTCGTGGCGGTGATCATGGTCGGGGCGAACGCCAGGCCGTTGCCCAGCGCCACCAGCACGAGCCCGGGCAGCACGGAGGCGGCGTAGCTGCCGCCCACGTCGACCCGGGTGAGGGCCAGCAGCCCGAGGGCCGTCACCGCGGAGCCGGCGACCAGCAGCCGGCGCGTGCCCCACCAGCTCGCCCCGCGGCCGGCCAGGGGCGACACCGCCAGCACCACCCCCGTCACCGGGGCGAAGGCGAGGCCGACCGCCAGGGCCGAGTACCCGAGGACCAGCTGCAGGTAGAGCGTGGCGAAGTACAGCGCCCCGCCCGTGGCCCCGGCGAGCAGGGCGAGCACGCCATTGCCGGTCCGCACGCCCGGCTGCCGCAGCAGCCCGAAGCGGACCAGCGGCGCCGCCTGCCGGCGTTCGACGGTCACGAACAGGGCGAGCAGCGCCCCGGCGCCGGCGACGGCCAGGGCGGACCCGGCGTCGAACCCGTGCTCGCTGACCCGGGCCAGCCCCAGGCTGAGGGCGGCCACGGTCCCGGCGAGGGCGGCGGCGCCCGCCACGTCGAGCCGCGGCGCCTCCTCGGCGTGGCTCTCGGGGACGATCCGGCGGACCAGCGCCAGCGCCGCCAGCCCGACCGGCGCGTTGAGCAGGAACACCCACCGCCAGCCGAAGGCGTCGGTGACGACGCCGCCGAGCAGCTGGCCGGCGATGGCCCCGCCCGAGCCGACCGCCGCCCACAGGCCCAGGGCCCGGTTGCGCGGCGCCCCTTCGGGGAACGTGGCCATGAGCAGGGCGAGGGCCGTGGGCGACACCAGCGCCGCCCCGCACCCCTGGGCGGCCCGGCTGGCGAACAGCTGCCAGCTGCCCTGCGCCAGGCCGGTCGCGACCGACGCGGCCGTGAACAGGGCGATGCCGGCGAGGAAGATGCGCCGCCGCCCGAACAGGTCGCCGGCCCGGCCGGCGACGATCAGCAGGCTGCCGAACGTGAGCGTGTAGGCGACCCCGGCCAGCGGCAGCTGGGCGTCGGCGATGGCGAGCTCCCGCTTGATCGACGGCAGCGTCACGTTCAGCACGACGACGTCGACGATGAGCAGGAACTGGGCGACGCACAGCGTGGCCAGCGCCAGGCCCGGCGCGGCCGTGCGGGCGCCCGCCGCGTGTGTTCCGACCAAGGCGACCTCCCGATAGCCCAAGTCTACACTGTAGAGCTGTACACTCTACAGTGTAGAGGCGATACGGCTACCGGGCGCCTCTCGGGGCGCCCGAGACCCGGACCGGACGACCACACCGATCGAGGAGGAGGTGATCCGATGCCCCGACGCGCCGGACGCGAGCCGCTGACGCGGGACCGCATCGTCGAGGTCGCCCTCCGCCTGATCGACGACGTCGGCCTCGACCAGCTGTCCATGCGCCGGCTCGGCGCCGAGCTCGGCGTCGATCCCATGGCCGTGTACCACCACGTGCCGAACAAGGACGCGCTGCTCCAGGCGGTGGTTCAGCGGGTCTTCAGCGAGATGCCCCCGCCCCCGCCCGAGGGCCCGTGGTCCGAGCGGGTGCGGGCCTGGGCCGAGACCTACCGGTCCGTGGCCGAGGCGCACCCCAACCTCGTCCTGCGCATCGTGTCCGAGCCGGCGGCCGTGGCCACCGCCGCCGTGCTGGCCAACGAGGGCCTGTACGCCGCGCTCGAGGCCGCCGGGCTGCCGGCCGACGAGGTGGTGCTGGCCGCGGATCTGATCGTCGACTACGTCAACGGGTTCGTGCTCGGCCAGGCCGCGCTGGCCCGGGCCCCCGAGGAGGCTCAGCAGGCGTTCCAGGCGGCCCTCGACGCCCAGCCGGCCGACGCCGTCCCGGTCCAGCGCCGGCTGCGGGGCGCGCCCGGCACTGGCGTGGGGCGCGACAGCTTCCGCTTCGGCCTCGACGCCATCCTGGCCGGCCTGGCGGCGCGGGCTGGCGTCGCCAGCGCCGCCGCCGACGGCGCCGGCGGGCGCCCGGGCCGCTAGGACACTGCCGGGACGCCGCTAGGAGGCGGCCAGAAGGTCCTGGAGCTCGTCGATGGCCCGGGGCAGCTCGGCGGCGAACGCCCCGAGCCCGGCGGCCACCGCCCTGGGCGTGCTCAGGTAGAGGTTGAGCCGGTCGGGCAGCAGCACGTAGGCGATGCCGATGCAGGTGTCGCTGGTGGCGCCGAAGCCGAAGTAGCGGATGTTGACCGACGGCGCCGAGCTGGTGCTCAGGTAGTCGTTGCGCATGATGCGCCAGCCCGGGGAGTCGTAGAGGGCGAGCGGCTCGGTCGCCCCCAGCTCCTCCCCCTCCCGCTGCTGGATCATCTGCAGCTCCCACAGGTGCTGCTCGGGGGCGTCGCCCCGCTGGCAGTCGCGGGTCCGGGCCACGTGGGCGTCGATGGCCGCCCGCAGCGCTGCGGCCCGCTCGGCGGGCCCGGCGCCGGGGTCGTCCAAGGCGGCGACGAACCGGAGGACCTCGGG
This sequence comes from Acidimicrobiales bacterium, assembly GCA_036563805.1. Taxonomy (GTDB): domain Bacteria; phylum Actinomycetota; class Acidimicrobiia; order Acidimicrobiales; family VFJN01; genus DATCLS01. Next base: position 18,767 of record DATCLS010000081.1, read on the forward strand.
CGTGACCACCCGCATCGCCTCGGTCCGCCCGTTCTGCCACTGGCGGGTGGCGATCGACTCGTAGGTGGCGCCGGTCAGCCCCCTGGCCCGGCGGTGGGCCAGCTGGTACGCCATCTGCACGAAGGCGTCGGGCGACACGCCCAGGGCCTTGGCCCGGTCGCTGCCGAAGTCGGGGAACGAGACGCAGCGGGTGGCGGTGGCGGCGGCGTAGGTGGCGAAGTCGTCGCCCGCCTGCCGCACGGCGGCCCGCAGCTCGTCGTCGAGCACGAAGGCGATCAGCTCCAGCGCCGGTGTGCCCTGGGTGGCCGCCCCCGACCGGGCCTCGTGCTCCTCGGGCGGGGCGCCGAGCATGGCGTCGACCAGCTGGAGGATCGTCGTGCCGTCGAGCGCGCAGTGCTCGACGTTGATCCCGGCGGTGCCGTCGGCGAACACGATGAACGACAGCGCCTTGTCGAACCACCGGTTGCCGCTGTCGCCGTGGAGCAGCTGGTCGCATGCCTCCTGGTCGCCGGCGGGCGCCAGGTCCTCGAGGCACACGCAGAACAGGGCGGTCTCGATCGTGTCGAGCGCGGCGCGGTTGGCCGGGTCGAGGGCCAGCAACCGGCGCCGGGTGGCCGCCCACTCGGCCCGGGCCATGGTCGTGAGCCGACCCACCGAACTGTCGGCCGGCGCCCGCTCGGCCCCCGCCGCGACCGCCGCCGCCAGGCCGGCCTCCAGGTCGGCCCGGGAGTGGGGCCGGCCGTCGGGGCCGATCACGTCCATGCGGAAGGCGTGGCCGCGGACGAACACGACGATGTGGCGGGCCGGGGACGGCCCGGGCGCCTCGTCGCTGTAGGGGGTGCGGGCCGTGTCCTGGACGTCGCCCGGGATCCGGGTCGTGGCGAACAGGAAGCGGTGCTGGGTCATCGTCGTCGGCTGGCCGCGGACGACGACCGGCGGCACCTCCTCGCGGTCGATCAGCTGCTTGTAGGCGACCGCCGCGGCCACCAGGCCGGCGGCCCGCTCCAGCTGTCCCGCGGGCCGGGCGGGCGGCTGGAACAGGAAGAAGAAGTTGGCGTTGAGGGCGATGCGGTCGCGCCGCCCCAGGTAGCGGGTCTCCCAGAACCGGTCGAGCCAGCTGGCGACGCCCGGGGTGGCGTCGTAGCGCTCGAGGGCGGCCTGAAGGGTGTGGGCCGGGCTGTCGGGCCGGAGGAAGGCGGCGACCGCTTCCTCGGTGGCGGCCCGCTCGTCGGCGGTCAGCAGGGGCGCGCACCACTCGAGGAAGCGGCGGCAGCTCGCCTCCAGGGTCGGCAGCGGCGCCCGGGGCAGGCGCGCCTCGTTGCCGAACGTCTTGGTGGACAGCTGGGGGGTGTCGAGGGTCATCGCACTCTCTCTCGTGGGCTCTTCCTAGTCGAGCAGCCCGTCGCGCCGCCCGCTGCGGGCCGCCCGGTGGACGGGCAGGACGCGGCCGAACAGCTGCCGGGCCCGCTCGGGGCTGCCGACGACGCCCGGGTTCTCGCTGTAGGCGAAGATGGCCGAGTGCCGGGCGGTGTGGCCCGCCACGGTCGTGACCCGGTGCAGCGAGAACCGGCCGGCGAACAGCTGGAGGTCGCCGGGCCGCAGCACCAGCCGGCGGATCAGGTCGGGCCGGCGCCCGGTCAGCACGCCCCGCACGGCGTCGAGGTTCTCGTCGCCGGGCCGGCGGATGCGGGGGCAGTACTCGAACACGCCGCCGCCCTCGGGCGCCTGGGTGAGCAGGCTGACCGCCTGCTCGTTCGTGTCGAAGTGCCAGGGGTGCGACCGGCCGGGCGCGATGACGTTGAGGCACAGGCCGGACAGCGGGTCGGACAGCGGGTGGACCGCGGGCAGGCCGAAGCACGCCGCCACCAGCGCCTGGACCTGCGGGCTCGCGTACAGCCGGTGGATGGCGTGGTCGGCCGGGATGCGGTCGCGGGGCACGAAGGCGTTGCCGCGCTCCAGGGCGATGCGGCCGGGGTGGGCGGCGGGCAGGTCGGCGTCGGCCGCCACGTTGTAGACGTTGACGACCGCCACCTCGGCGTGGGCCCGGGGCGCGACCGCCGCCCCCTGGCGCCGCAGCAGCTCGACCCGGTTCGACCGGACGAAGCCGGCCAGCACGCTGCAGCCGGCGCGGTCGAGGTCGCGCCGGGCCCGCTCGACCACCGCCCGCCACGCCGGGCTGTCGGGGTCGAAGATCGGATACCGGTCGGTGTCGACGACGTCGGCGACGTCCCCGACATCCGGATCGCCCCTGACGGTGTCGCCGGAGTGGACCTGGCCCGGGTCGCCGCCGTCGCCGTCGTCGCGCTCGTCGGAGCCGGCGAGGGCGGGGGCCGGCCGGGACGCGGTGGCGTTCATGACGCTCCGTCCTAACACGCCTACGCACCGATCAGGAGCGGGCGCCGGGGGCCGGTGGCCGCCGGCGCCGTCGGGACGCCGGTCGGGAGCGCGCCGTCGCCGGCGCGGTCGCCTGCGCCGCGCCCGGGCCGAGTGCGCGGTCCGGTCACTTCACAACCTCCCCAGTGGTTGCCGCCAGTGGTTGCCGCCGGCCCTCGGTCTAGCGCACCGGCGCCGGCCGACCGAAAGCCCCAGGCAGCGTGCTCGGGCCGGCGCGGGCGCCTACCACGTAACCGGGCGCTTGACCACTTGTTGTAGTGTGTTGGTTGCTCCGGGCGGCCTGTACTACCGCCCGCCCGGGTCGCCCGGAGCACCTTCCCACCCCGGCGCGCGACCCCCACGCGACCCGGGGCCGCACTAGGGTGGGCCGCGGTGAGCCGGGAAGTCTGGTCGGCAGTCGCCGATCAGCGCCGAGGTTTCCCGTGCCCCATCGTTCCGTTCCGCTCATCGCCCACCGCCCCGTTTCGCCCGACCCTTCGGGGTTCGACGGCCGGGGTAGGGTCCGGGCGCCGTGAACGGGTTTTTGTGGTTGGGTGTGGCGTGCGTGGGCGTTCTGCTCGCCGCCGTCGTCTTCGACGGGCTTGATGAGTCCTTCGACGCGCTCGACCTGGGGCCCGGGTGGCTGTCGCTGCCCGTTGTCGCCGCCGTCCTGGCCGCCTTCGGCCTGACCGCCGGTGCGCTGATCGACGCGATCGGCCCGCTGGCGGTGGCCGCCGGCGCCGGAGCGGGCGTCGGGTTCGGCTGGCTGGCGCACCGCCTGAGCCGGGCCGCCGCCGCCATGCCCACCGACAAGACGGATCGCGAGGCCGACCTGCTCGGCTCGCTGGGCCGGATCGTCACGCCGCCGTCCGCGGGCCGCTACGGCGAGGTCCTCCTCACCCGCCCGTCCGGCCCGGTGAAGGTCGCGTGCGTCGCCGCCCAACCCCTCCCCCTCGGCACCGAGGTCGTCGTCGTCGACGTGACCTCGTCCACCCTCGTCACGGTCGAGCCGTTCGCGCCGCTCGACCCCGGAACTCAGGAGCACACCGAACCATGAGCCCAGTGGTCATCGGCGGGGTCGGCCTTGCCGTCCTCGTCGCCGTGTTGATCGTCTTCGTCATCTCCCGCATCCGGGTGGCGGGACCCAACCAGGCCTTCATCATCACCGGCCGCAAAGGCAAGGCCGGGGGCAGCGACACCTCCGGCCAGAAGGTCGTGATGGGCGCCTCCGTCTTCGTCGTGCCGTTCGTCCAGAAGCTCGGCGTGATGGACCTCACCAGCCGCCAGATCGGCGTGAGCGTCCCGGCCGCCGTGTCGGCCAACGGCATCCGCTGCTCGCTCGAGGGCGTGGCCGTCGTGAAGGTGGGCGGCACCGAGGAGCTCATCCGGGCTGCGGCCCAGCGCTTCCTCGGCCAGCAGCACGAGGTCGACGTGTTCACCCGTGAGGTGCTGGCCGGCTCGCTGCGCGCCATCGTCGGCCGGCTCACTGTCGAGGAGATCATCCGCGACCGGGCCGCGTTCGCCGCCGCCGTCGCCGAGGAGGCCGAGAACAGCCTCACCGGCCAGGGCCTGGTGCTCGACACGTTCCAGCTCCAGGACATCCAGACCGAGGGCGACTACCTGGCCGACCTCGGGCGCCCCGAGGCCGCCCGGGCCGAGAAGGAGGCCGCCATCGCCGAAGCCAACGCTCGGCGCGAGGCCGAGCAGGCCCGCATCCGGGCCGAGGAGGAGATCGCGGTCGCCAACCGGGAGCTCGCCCTCAAGCAGGCCGAGATCAAGGCCGAGACCGACGCGGCCGCCGCCCGGGCCGCCGCCGCCGGCCCGCTGGCCCAGGCGGCCAAGGACCAGGAGGTCCTCTCGGCCCAGGAGCTGGTGGCGGCCCGCCGCGCCGAGCTGAAGGAGCGCGAGCTCGACACCGAGGTCCGCAAGCCGGCCGACGCTCGCCGCTACGCCATCGAGCAGGAAGCCGCGGCCCACAAGGCGCAGGAGATCGCCGGCGCCGAGGCCCAGGCCGAGCAGATGCGGCTGGTCGGCCAGGCCGAGCGCGAGCGGCGAACCGCCCTGGCCGAGGCCCTGCGGGTCGAGGGCGAGGCCGAGGCCGCCGCCACGCTGGCGAAGGGCCAAGCGGAGGCCGAGTCCATGCGGCGCAAGGCCGAGGCCTACGCCCAGTACGGCGAGGCGGCGGTGGTCGACATCATCGCCGGCACGCTGCCCCAGGTCGTCGCCGAGGCCGCCCGGCCCATGAACCAGATCGACGCCATGACCGTGATCTCCACCGACGGCGCCAGCCAGACGGTCCGCAACGTGGCGTCCACGGTCGCCCAGGGCCAGGAGCTGGCCAAGTCGCTGTTCGGCGTCGACCTGGCCACGCTCGTCCAGCGCTTCACCGGCCATGCCAACGGGAGCCTCGCCGCCCCGGCCGGCGCCGCCTCCGGGGACGAGGGCGCCGAGCCGCCGGCCGGCTGACGGGCGGCCGGGCGCCGGTGGCCGGCCGCCCGACGGCCGGCCACCGGCGGCTGCAGGTCGGCCGGGGACCCCTTGGTCCGGCGCTTGACCCGGGCGCCGGACCGGGGGACGATCGGGCCCGCGGCGGCGGGGAGCGGGAGGCGGCGCCATGAGCCAGCAGCTCCAGCCCACCGGCCCGGCCGTGGGACTGACCGTGACCGAGGCCGCCGAGCGGGTCCTCGACGACCCGGACAGCGAGCGCGGCCCGATCCTCCTCCCCGACCCCATCCTCAAGCCCCCGGGTGTGCGCGGCGCCAGCGGCTTCTTCGACCCCGACGACCCGACGTCGGCCGACGGAACCCAGAGCATCCGCATGTGCCGCCTGGTCGAAGGCGGCCACGAGACCTTCCGCCTCGACGAGCCGATCGGCTATTGGGACGTGGAGGTCGGCGCCGTCCTCGTGCCGGGCAACAAGGCCGTGTTCCGCACGGACCTCACGTCGGTCCCCCGCTACTTCGGCTGGCTGGTCACCACGACCGGCACGCACCTGCCCGCCGCGCTCCTCCACGACGGGCTGACCCCGGACGCCGAGAACCCGGCGACGTACGTCGCCAACCACCCCATCGACCGCCCCGCCGCCGACCGGATCTTCCGGAGCGCCCTGCGCGACCTCGGCACGTCGTGGGCGCTGCGCTGGCTCGTCTGGACCGGGGTCACGATCGCCACGATGGTGACCGGGCCGGTCCGCCAGGCGTGGCGGTCGATCCTGGCCGTCGCGGCCACCGTCCTGGCGGTGCTCGTCGGCGGGACGCTGGCCACGCTCGACGTGATCGACTGCCGCGCGCCTCTCCCCTGGATGGCCGACCGACCGGTGGCGGTCGAGCTGCTCGCCGGCGCCCTCGGGGCGGTCGTCGTCCCGGCCGTGCTGTCGCTGCTGTGGGGGGCGCGCTGGCGGGCCGGCGTGATCGCCGGGGTGGCCCTGGCGCTGCTCGTCCACGTCACGCTGGCCGTGGTCGTCGTATACGGGGTGTTCGGCACGCTCGACGCCCTCACCGCCGCCCGGCAGGAGCGCGTCGTCGACCGGCTTCTCGCCGCCCTGCGCTCGGCCACGATGGCCGTCGTGCCCACCGCGGCCATCGTGGCCATCGCCCTGTGGGGCTGCTGACGGCGCGGTGGGACGGCGCCGGCCGTCGGGCCCGCTGACCGGTGCCCGGCGGCGGCGGTCAAAGCATGGCGGTCAAAGCATGAGCGACCCGCCGTTGACGTGGAGCACCTGGCCGGTGATCCGCGCCGCCCCGTCCCCCAGCAGGAACAGCACGGCGGCGACCACCTCCTCGGGCCGGAGCGGCGCCCCCTGGGGGTTGGCCAGCGGCCCCTCGACGGCGGCCCGGGCCACCGCCTCGGCGCTGCCGAACGCTGCCCGGGTCATGGGCGTGTCGGTCACCCCCGGCGCCACCACGTTGGCGGTCACGCCGTCGGCCGCAGCCTCGAGCGCCACGGTCTTGGTCAGCGCGATGAGCCCGGCCTTGGAGGCGGCGTAGGCCGCCGTCCCCCGGCCCACCCGCACGGCGGTGCCGGAGGCCAGCGTCACGATACGGCCGGAGCCGCGCGCCCGCATCGGGCCGAGCACCCGGCGCAGGACGAGCAGGGCCGAGGTCAGGTTGACCTCCAGCACCCGCCGCCAGGTCTCCTCGTCGTGGCCGTCGACCGGCTGGCTCGACATGACGCCGGCGCACAGCACCAGCCCGTCCGGCGGGCCGACCGTGGTCTCCAGGGCGTCGAGGGCCGCCGCCACGCTGGCGGCGTCGGCGAGGTCGCAGCGCTGGTAGGCGACGTCGGTCCGGCCCGGGTCGGCCACGTCGAGCACGGCGACGGTGGCGCCGCCCGCCACCAGGCCGTCGACCACGGCCCGTCCGATCCCGCTCGACCCCCCGGTCACCCAGGCCGTCCCGACGGCCATCAGCGGCCGCCCCCGAGGTCGTCCTGCAGCTCGCGGCTGTCCGTCAACGCCACCTCGCCACCTCCTCGGCGTGGTCGGATCGGGTCGGATCGGATCGGTCGGGTGGTCGGCTCGCCACTTGCACCGTGATCAGGTCGGGACGCGGCCGAACGCGGCCAGCACCGCATCGACCAGCGGGTCGATGTCGGCCACGTCGAGCGGCTGGTCGACGAAGCGCCGGTAGATGAAGGGCGCCATGGCCAGGTCGGTGACCAGCCGGACATCGACGCCCGCCGGCAGCTCGCCCCGGTCCACGCCGCGCCCGATGACACGGGCGTACACGGCGTGCGCCTCGCGGATCGTCTCCTGGCGCAGCTCGGCCAGCTCGGGGTCGCGGGCCGCCGCCTCCATGAACGACGGCAGGATCCGGCCCGTGTCCGGCCGCTGGAGGTAACCGACGAGCTGGCGCAGCAGCACGGTCAGGTCCTCGCGCAGCGACCCCGTGTCGGGCTCGACGAACGGCTGCTGGAGCGACGAGATGGCGGCGTGGATGAGCCGGGCCCGCGACCCCCAGTGCCGGTAGATCGTCGCCTTGCTGACGCCGGCCCGGGCCGCCACCGTGTCGACGGCGACGCCGGACACGCCGTGGGTGGCGATCAGCTCGACGGTGGTCGCGAGGATCGGGTCCTCCGACCGACGGGCCCGGGGCGACATCACGGGCCGTCCGGTCGTCCTCGGGGGACGTCGCGGAAGGGCACGTCCCGGTCGCGGGAGGGCTCCCTGGGCATGCCGAGGACCCGCTCGCTGATCACGTTGCGGGCCATCTCGAGGGTGCCGCCGCCGATGCAGCCCGACTGGCGCATCAGGAAGTCGGTGCCGACGCCGGCGAGGGCGCCGTCGTCGTCGGTCCAGGCCGCCCCGGCGGCGCCGGCCATCTCGAAGGCCAGGGTGGTCAGGCGGGCGCCGGCCACGCCGCTGAACAGGCGGCCGACGGCGGCGGCCTGGGCGTCGATGGCGCCGGCGGCGATGCCGTCGGCCAGCCGCCGCTCCAGCTCGTCCTTCACCCGCTCGAGCATGGCGGCCTCGCCCACCAGCTCACGGGCCGTCGGGTCGTCCAGCCGGCCGGCGTCCCGGGCCAGGTCCCGCAGCGTCGCCGCCCCCGAGCTGCCGCGGATGGACCCGGCCGGCATCGTGACGAACGGCGAGTTGTAGAGCATCCGCTCGTGGAACATCCACCGGATGCACACGGTCCACCCCTGGTCGACCTCGCCGATTCGGTCGCGGTCGGGCACCCGGACGTCGCTGATGAACTCCTCGCAGAACTCCTTGTTGCCGCTCAGCATCTCGATGCGGCGCACCTCGATGCCCGGCTGGCGGATCGGGAGCATGAACACGGTCAGCCCCCGGTGCTTGGGGACGTCCCAGTTCGTGCGGGCCAGGCACAGCGCCCAGTCCGACCACGCCGCGTACGTCGTCCACACCTTGGAGCCGTTGAGGACCCACTCGTCGCCGTCGCGGGTGGCGGTGGTGAGCGCTCCGGCCATGTCGGAGCCGCCGCTCGGCTCGGACAGGAACTGGACCCACACCTCGTCGCCCCGGAGGATGGCCGGGACGTGGCGCCGCTTCTGCTCCTCGGTGCCGAACTCGAGCAGGACGGGCAGGCACGGCGCGAACGTCGGGATCTGGAGCCGGACCGGGAACTCGTAGCCCGCCAGCTCCTCGTTGAGCACCCGCTGGTGCTCGGGGGTGAGGCCCTGGCCGCCGTACTCGCGGGGCACGCACACGCCGGCGAGCCCGTGCTCGTAGAGCAGGCGCTGGACCTCGCGCTCCCGGGCGACCGCCGCCCGCTCCTCCTCGTCGCTCTCGTCGCCGCGCAGCGTGAGCGCCACCGGGCCGATACGGCGGAGGTTGTCACGGGCGAACGCGCGGGCGTGGGCCCGGAAGGCGTCGAGGTCCTCCGGGGCGGCCGGAGCGGGCGGGACGGTGGCGCCGTGGCCGTTGTCGTTGTCGTTGGCGGCCGGGCTGGCCGGTGTGCCGCCGGTGCCGGCGTCGGCGGTGTCGGTCGTCGTGTCCCTCGTGTCGGTCACGCCGCGTCCTCCCGGTGGTCGGCGGTGTCGGTGATGTCGGCCAGGCGCTGGCGGTGCTCGGACGGCGTGCCGTGCAGCGCCCGCGCCACGGTGTGGCGCCGCAGGAACAGGTGCAGGTCGTGCTCGAAGGTGACGCCGATGCCGCCGTGCAGCTGCACGCAGTCCTGCAGCAGCTCGCTGCCGTAGTCGCCCACGAACGCCTTGGCCGCGCTGGCCAGCTCGGCGGCGTCGGGCCGGTCGGCGGACACGGCGGCGGCCGCCGCGTCGGTCACGGCGTGGCTGGCCTCCAGCCACGACTTCATGTCGGCGAACCGGTGCTTGAGCGCTTGGTACGAGGCGAGGGGCCGACCGAACGAGTAGCGGTCGAACGCCCAGGCCACGGTCATGTCGAACGCCGCCTGCATGGCCCCGACCGCCTCGGCGCAGCTGATGACCGCGGCCAGCCGCAGCTGGCGCTCGACCGCCGCGGCCGCCCCGCCGACCGCGCCCACGACTCGGTCGACTGGGACCCGCACGCCGGCGAACGTCACCACGGCGAAGCGCCGGGTCAGGTCGACCGTGTGCATGGGGGCGACCGAGACGCCGGGGGCGTCGGCCGGGACCAGCACCTGGGTCAGGCCCTCCCCCGCCGGACCGCCCCTGGTTGGGCCGCCGCCTGTTCGTGCCGTGACCAGGAAGTGGTCGGCCTGGGCGCCGGCCTCGACCGGGCGGGCCACGCCGTCCACCACGACCTCGCCGCCGTCGACCCGCGCCGTGAGCGCGGTCGCGCCCAGCCGGTCGTGGGGCCGGGGGCCGGACAGGCACCAGCTGGCGATCCGGGTGCCGGCCACGAGCTCGGCCAGGACGGCGGCGAGGGTGTCGGCGCCGTCGCCGGCCGAGCCGGTCGGACGGACCGGACCGGCCGCGTCGGTCGGCCCGGCGGCCAGGGCGGCGTTCAGCGCCGCGGCCACGACGTTGACCGGCAGCAGCGGCCCGGGCGCGGCGTGGCGGCCGAACTCGTGGGCCGCCAGCGTCAGGTCGACCAGCCCGTCGCCGCTGATGCTGCCGCCGCCCCGGGCCTCGTCGACCAGCAGCGACGTCCAACCCAGCTCCGCGCCGCGGCGCCAGTAGTCGGCGTCGAAGCCGGCCGGATCGTCGCGCCGGCGCCGCAGCTCGCCGGCCGGCACGTGCTCGCGCAGGTACCGCTCCGTGGTCTCGCGGAACAGCTCCTGGTCGTCGCTCAGGTCCAACCGCATGCCCGGGGCCCCTCCTTCGTCACCGCGATGAAACGAAACCGTATCGTTTCAGCCGGCCCGGCACCATAGCGACCGCGATCACCCGTCCGCCCGTCGGGGCGCACTCCCACCCGCCCGTCCGCCCGATCTAGGCTCCCCGCATCGGGGACAGACAACGGGCCTGGGGAGGTGGCCCGGCCGGTGGCGCGGACGGGGCCGAGGCGCCCTCCGGCCGGCACACGAGCACGACATGCGAGCCATAGTGGTCTGCAGCGCCCGGGGCGGGGTGGGCAAGACGACGGTGGCGGTTCAGCTCGCTCGGGCGCTGGAGAGCCTGGGCGAACGGACCGTGCTGGTCGACCTCGACCCCACCGGGCCGGGGACGGCGGCGCTCGCCCCGCTGCCGGGCGAGGGCCCCAGCCTGGCCACGGCGCTGACCGGTCAATGGCGGGGCCGGGCGGCCGACCTGGTCCGGCCGAGCGCCTCGGGGCCAGCCGTGATCCCTGCCGTGGGCCTGGGCGACGTGGCCGCAGTGCTGGCGGCCGGCGCCGAGACCCGGCTGCGCAGCCTGGTCGTCAGCCTGCTGGGCGAGGGGGCCACGGTCGTCGTCGACTGCCCGGGCGGCCCGGTGGGTCGGGTCGGCCCGTTCACGGCCGTCGCCCTGGCCGCCATCGCGCCGCTGGCCACCTCCGGCGGCGGCGTGCTGGCGGTCATGACGCCCTCGGGCCCCGAGGTGCCGGGCACGGCCCGCCTGCTGGCCCGGGTCCCGCCGGGGGCGGTGCTGGGGCTCGTGGTGAACGGCGTGACCGACAGCCTCATCGCCGCGTCGCTCCACGACCTCGGGCGCCGCCTGGGCGTGCCGGTGCTGGCCCACGTCCCGGCGGTCGCCCACGTCGACGAGGTGGCCGGCATCGGCCAGGCCGTCGACCAGCTGGCCCGCCTGCTGGTCAGCGAGCCGGGGGCGACCGCGGCGTGGAGCGAGCTGTGGGCGGCGATCGACGGCGCCGCCGGCCGCGACGAGGACCTCGTCCGGCGCATCCAGGTGGAGCTCGACCGCCTGGCCCGTGAGCCGTGGGCCGATCCCGACCCCGAGCTCGGCCTCGGCATCGAGCTGCTGGGCGACTCGCCCACCCGCGAGCGCCTGGTCCGCCGGTGGGAGGAGGTGGCCGCGCGGCGGGAGGCGGGCCCCGGGCCGCAGGCGCCGGCCGGGTCGCCGCCCCCGCCGGAGCCGGCCCCGGGCACGGGCCCGGCGGCGGAGGCGGGCGCCGAGCCCGGGACGGGCACCGGGGACGCCGGGGGCGCCGGCGACACCGCGGGGCGCCGGCCGAGCGTGCAGGACCGGCTCACCCGCCTCGCCCCCTGGGCCGCAGCCAGCGACGACGACGGGCGCCGCGAACCGTGAGCGCCGGGCCCTGGCCCGCCCGGGGCCGGCCGTGAGGCGGCGGCGTGGCCGGCGCGCTACGCCTCAGCGGTGAGCAGGAGACTCGTACCCACGCTCGACTGCACGAAGGCGTCGGGCAGCTGGGCGGCGAGGGCGTGGGTCGCCTTCCAGCCCGTGCAGTGGGCGGGCACCACCACGTCGGGCGCCAGGCGGCCGAGAGCGGCGATCGTGTCGCCGATGATCGGCTCGAACAGCGGCCCCGACAGGTGGAAGCCGCCCATGACCGCGTGGATCCGGTCGACGCCGGTGAGCCGCCGGGCGTAGTGGCAGGTGTTGACGATCCCGGCGTGGCCGCAGCCGGTGATCACCACCAGGCCGCGGCCGGCGACGTTCACGACCAGGGCCTGGTCGTCGAGGATGAGCGGATCGGCCTCCCACTCCCCGTCCCGCAGGGCCTGGTGGACGGGGAAGCCGGTCTCGAACGGGGTCGTGCGGTCGACCTCGCCGGTGATCAGCACCGACCGGTCGAACAGGAACGACGGCCGCCGGTCCTCGACGATCTCGAACCCGGCGTCCTCGAGCCCCCGGCGGCTGGTGGTGGGCAGCTCGAACGGCTCGGCGCCGGGCACGGCGATCCGCCGCCGGCTCCAGAACTCGGGGTGGATGACGACCGGCAGGTTGGTCCGCCCCAGGCGCTCGGCCAGCCCGGACAGCCCGGTGGTGTGGTCGAAGTGGCCGTGGCTGCACACGATGACCTCGATGTCGCCGGGGTCGCGGTCGAGCCGGCGGAGGTTCTCCACGCAGCCGTCGGGCGTGATGCCGGTGTCGAACAGCAGGCGGTGCACCCGGTCGCCCGTGCGCACCTCGACGAGGACCGAGAAGCCGTGCTCGGCCTGCGGCGGGTCGATGGCCTTGCCCGACGCCAGGGTCGGGGCGGCGAGGCCCGCCGCCGGCCCGCCGCCCTGCAGCCAGCGGGCGAGCCCCGCCCGCCGGACCGGCCCCTCGTCCAGCAGCAGCATGTCGACCGTGTTGTCGCACACGGTCAGCACGGCCACCTCGTCGACCGGCTCCAGCGGCAGGACCTCGCCGCGCCACTCGGCGTCCGCCGGGATCGCCTCCACGGGCGGAACGTGGACGTGGCCGTGGTCCTCGCACATGGCCCCACCCTCGCGCCCCCGGCCCGGCTCTTCACGCGGTCCGAGCCGTCCGGGCCATCCCGGGCCGGGCGGGTGCCCCTGCCTAGGCTGGGGCCCGTGACGACCAGGCAGCGGCCGCCGCGGCGAGAGACGCGCGACCGGATCCTCGACGCGGCGATGGATGTGTTCGCGGAGGACGGGTTCGGCGGCGCCACCATCAGCGAGGTCGAGCGGCGTGTCGGGCTGGCCGTCGGCACCGGCAGCCTCTACCGGCACTTCCCGTCCAAGGAGGCCCTGCTGAAGGCGGCCGTCGACCGCGAGGTCACCCGCCTGCGGGCCGAGATGGCGGCGGCCCAGGCGGCGCTGCCGCCGTCGGACGACCCGACCGAGCGGCGCATGCGGCTCTACGAGCAGCGGCTCCACGACTTCCGCAGGTTCGGCCGGCTGTTCCGGCTCATGCTCAACGAGGGCGACCGGGTGCCCGAGCTGCGGGAGGCGATCTGGGCGGCGGTGGAGCGGCCGGTCAAGGACGACCCTGAGGAGGAGGACGTCGTCTACGCCATCGCCATGGCTGCCCTCGGCGGCTACCACCTGTTCTCGCTCATGCAGGGCCGGCCCTACAACGGCGTGGCCGAGCAGCAGTTCCTGCGCACGCTGGCCGAGCTGACGACCCGGGCCGAAGGCGACGCGGGCGCCGGCACGCACTCCAGCTAGGCGGGCGCGAACTCCAGCGGCACCGACGCCGGCCCCCGGGCCTGGAGGCTGAAGTACGTCACCTCGGCGCCAGCGGGCAGGCGGAACGGCCCGAGCCGCTCCAGCAGCCGCCGGACGGCGACGCGGATCTGCAGCCGCGCCAGGTTGGAGCCGATGCAGCGGTGGGGCCCGGCCCCGAACGTGAGGTGGCGGTTGTGGGGTCGGTCGAGCACCACCTCGTCGGGCCGCTCGAACACGGCCGGGTCGCGGTTGGCCGCCCCGAAGAACAGCCCGACCTTGTCCCCCGCCCGGACCCGCCGGCCGGCGATCGTGACGTCGCGCGTCGCGGTCCGGAACATGAGGGGCAGCGGCGTCTCGAGCCGCAGGCACTCCTCCACCAGCGCCGGCACCAGCCCCAGGTCGGCCCGGACCCGGGCCTGGAGCCCGGGGTCTTCGGCCAGGATCCGCATGGTGGCCCCGATGGCGCTGGCCGAGGTGCCGATGCCGCCCTGGATGAGCAGCTGGAGGCCGGACAGCAGCTCGTGGTCGACGAACGTCTCGCCGGTGTCGTTGAGGCGCATGACGGCGTCGACGATGTCGCGGCGCGGGGGCCGCTGCGCCCGCTCGGCCAGGACGCCGGCCGCCCATCCCCGTAGCGTGGCCGCCCCGGCCGCCGTCTTGTCGGGGTCTGACTCGAAGCTGATGGCCCGGGCCGCCGGCTCGGCCATGGCGAAGTCCTCGTCGCGGGCGTGGAACAGCAGCCGGAACAGCACGGTGCCGGGCAGCTTGCGGGCGAAGTCGGCGGCGACGTCGCAGGAGCCTCGGTCGACGAACGTGTCGATCAGCTCGTCGGCGATGGCCCGGATGGGGCCCTCCAGGTCGGCCAGCGCCCGGATCGTCAGGTGCGGGTTGGCCTGCTTGCGGTAGGCCCGCTGGCGGGGCGGGTCGAGCTCGATCGGCACGAGCTGGGGCATGGCGTCGAAGCTCGGCCGGGTGATCGACACGCCCTGGGTCGAGGTGAACGTCTCCCAGTCCTGGGCGATGCGCAGCACGGTGTCGTAGCCGGTCGCCGCCCAGTAGCCGCCGGCGCTCTCCACCCAGGTCAGCGGCCCGAGGCTCTGGAGCTCGCGCACCGCGTCCCAGTAGCGCGGCCCGACCACCTCCGGCGCGGTGTGGTCGAACGTCGAGGTCGGCGTCGGTCGCATGTCGGCATCCCCCCGATGCAAGTGAACCCTTGCGACTACACAGAAAGCAAGGATAACCTTGCTTTCGTTGTCGGGGGGACAGCGAGGGGGAACGCGATGCCGATCGCGAGGAAGGTCTGGTCTCGGGCGCTGGCCGCCGCGCTCGTGGCGGCCGCGGCGTGCGGCGGCGGCAGCGACAGGCCCGGAGCGTCGGGGTCCGAGGACCGCGACCCGGTGGCGGCGGCCGACCGCGACGGCGAGCTGCGCTACGCCATCAGCTTCTCGTTCAACTCGCTCGACCCGCACCGGGCGCTGGGCAGCGGCGACGCGCTGTGGATGCGGCCGGTCTACGACCGGCTGCTCACCATCGTCGAGGGCGACGACGGCATGGAGCTGGCGCCCCAGCTGGCGACGTCCTACGAGGTAGCCGACGACGGCCGGAGCATCACGTTCGAGCTGCGCGAGGGCGTTACGTTCCACGACGGCACCGCGTTCGACGCCGAGGCCGTGCGGGCCAACATCGAGCGGGCCAAGGGGCGGGAGTCGACCGTGAGCAGCGAGCTGGACAGCGTGGAGCGGGTCGAAGTGGTCGACCCCGCCCACGTCGTGCTCCACCTGAACACGCCGGACCCGTCGGTCCCCTGGGCGCTGGCCCAGGGCTCCACCGGGATGATGGCCAGCCCGGCCGCCTTCGACCGCGACCTGGCGGCCCACCCGGTCGGCACCGGGCCATACCGGATCGTCGAGGCCACCAAGGACGCCGACGCCGTCTACGAGCGGTTCGAGGACCACTGGGACCCCGACGCCGCCCTGGTCCGGCGGCTGACGCTGTCGACCACGCCCGACGCCAACGCCCGGTTCAACGGCGTGCGCTCCGGCGAGTTCGATGCCGCCTACATGGCCGCGCCCCACGAGATGCGGTCGCGGTCGCTCACGGCGGAGGACTACCACTGGGAGCAGGTCCTGTCACCCGTGTCGTGGGCGCTGCTGCTCAACACCGACCTGGAGCCGTTCGACGACGTCCGGGTCCGGCGGGCGGTGTCGATGGCCATCGACCGGACCGCCATCTCCGAGGAGCTGCTCGAGGGCGCCAACCCGCCCTCCTACCAGCCGTTCCCCGAGGGCTACCTCGGCCATGACCCCGGGCTGGACGAGGACCCGTACGATCCGGACGCCGCCCGCGACCTGATCGCCGACGCCGGGGCCGAGGGCGCCGACGTGCAGATCGTCCAGAACCTCACGCCGCCGGGCGACTCGATCGCCGAGGTCATCCAGCAGCAGCTCGGCGACATCGGCCTCGACGTCGAGCTGGTGCCGCTGGGCGCCACCGAGGCCCGGCCGGCGTTCCGGGAGGGCCGCTACCACGGCGCCGTGTCGAACAACCTGGCCCAGGCCGAGCCCGGCCTCACGCTCGAGCTCGCCTACTTCGGCGTCGACAACCCGGGCACGCCGCCCGAGGAGCTGGTGACCTTGGCCGGCGAGGCGCGGACCCACCTCCTCGGCAGCCCGGAGCGTGAGCGGGCCTACCAGGAGATCTCCCGCTACCTGGTCGAGAACCCGATCCACGTGCCGATCGTGCAGTTCTCGACGGTCAACCTCTGCCGGCCGGAGGTCGTCGGCTGCGAGAACCTCCACGACCTCGGCCGCCTGGACTTCCGCCGGGTGGGGGTGGCGGCCGGGTGACGCCGCTCGAGGCCATGGAGCGCCTGGCTGCCACCTGGTTTCCGGACGCCATGACCGACCCGGCCACGGCCGAGCGCTGGATCGACGTGTTCGCCGACGACGTGGTGGTGATCGAGCCGGCCTCGCTCCCCCACGGCGGCCGCCACGAGGGCCTCGACGCCTTCCGCTCGCTCCAGGCCACCATGCGGGAGCTGTGGGACCAGCGCATCGAGGCGGCCGACTACTGGCCGTGCGGCGAGGACCGGGTGACCCTGCGGATCGTCATCCACTGGACGGCCCGGTCCACGGGCCGCTCGGTCGTGCTGCCCATGATCGACCTGCTCCGGTTCCGGGACGGCCGGGTGGTCGAGGTCGAGGCGTTCGTGCACGACACCCAGGCGCTGCTCGCCACGCTCGAGCCGTCGGAGCGCGGGGAAGCGTGACGTGGACGCCGTGCCCTTCCACATCGGCATCGCCACCGACGACCTGGCCGCCTCGATGCGGGACCTGTCCGCCGCCTTCGGCGTGACCTGGACGACCCCGACCGCCGGGCCCGGCGTCCTCCGCACCGTCGACGGCACGCCCCAGCCCCGGCCGACGTCGTGCGTGTCGCGGGAGGGCCCGCTGCACGTCGACCTGATGCAAGGCGAGCCGGGCACCCTCTGGCACGTGACCGGCGGCCCCCGCCTCCATCACCTCGCCTACTGGACCGACGACGTGGCCGGCGACGTCGCGCGGCTCACCGGCGAGGGCTGGCACCTGGAGATGACCGAACCCGACACCGACGGGCGGCCGGCGCGGTTCGCCTACCTGATCCGGGACGACGGCCTCCGCCTCGAGCTGATCGACCGGGACGGCCGGGACGCCTACCTGGCCCGGCTCCGGGAATGACCCGGCCGGGCTCGCCCCCGCCCGAGGCGCCGGCGTGACGGCTGGGCACGGCCCGCCCGAGCGCGGCCCGGCCGGTACCGATCAGCCCAGGAAGAACTTGCCGCCGTCGCAGGCGATCGTCTGGCCGGTCATGTAGGCCGACGCCTCGCTGGCCAGGAACACGACGGGCCCGGCCACGTCGTCCTCGGTGGCGACCCGGGGGATGAGCTGCCGGGCGAACTCGGGCGTGGACGTCATCTGCTCCTCGCGCTCGAGCACGCCGAGGGCGATGGCCTCGCTGGCCATGCTGCCCACGCACAGGGCGTTGACCCGGATGCCCTGGGGCGCCAGCTCCTTGGCCAGCGACTTGGTCATGGCGATCACCGCCCCCCGGGCCGTGCCGTAGTCGAGCCACTGGCGGACACCGTAGGCGGCCGACGAGACGTGGTTGACGATGGCCGGGTGGGGCGCGTCGGCCAGCGCCGGCACCGCCGCCTGACACATGAGCAACACGCCCCGAACCATCACCGCCATCGTCCGGTCCCAGTGCTCGACGGTCATGTCGGCGAGCGCCGTGTAGGTGGTGTCGCGGTAGCGGTTCGGGTTGTTCACCACCACGTCGAGGCGCCCGTAGGCGTCGAGCGCGGCGGCCACGGTGGCCCGGGCGCTGGCCGGGTCGGTCACGTCGTGGCGGACGAAGCGGGCGGCGCCGCCGTCCTTCTCGACCAGGGCCACGGTCTCGCGGCCGGCGTCCTCGAAGGCGTCGGCCACGACCACGCGTGCCCCGGCCGCGGCCAGGCCCCGGACGTAGCCCCGCCCGGCCGCCTGGCCGCCGCCGGTCACGATCGCCACCCGCCCGGCCAGGGCGCCGCCGGCCGAGCCGGTCAGGCCGGTTGCGCCGGTCGGGGCGTGCGGCCCGGTCGGGCCCGTCATGCCGACTGGAGCCCGAGCGTGCGCCGGAGGGCGAGGGCCATGTGCTGCATCACCGGTTCGTTTCGCCCGAACACGAGCGTGTCGGGCCGGAACGGCGAGCGCAGGCCGAGGCCAGCCCGCTCGGCCATGGCGTAGTCCTCGCCGTCGACCACGGTCTGGCAGGTCCAGCGGACCTTCTCCTCCAGCTCCGCCACCTCGTCGGGCGCCGGCGGCTCCTTCCGGTAGGCGTAGTGGAGCGCCACGGTCTCGTGCACGCCGTCGCCCGGGTAGACGGTGAAGATCTCCAGCTGGTTGCCGAACACCACCGACAGGCTGAGGTTGGGGAACAGCCGGTAGTTGAGGTTGATATGCCCGTCGTCGACCGGCCGCCACTCCTCCTCGGGTCGGCCTCGGAGCTGGTCGATCGTCCGCATGGTCGAGGTCATGAGCGCGTGGTCGCCGTAGAAGTCGGCGATCGACGTGTTGCCGTAGGCCAGCGGGCCGGCGGTCTCGCGGTGCAGGTGCGCGAAGTGGTAGGTCTCGCAGTGGGTGCCCCACACCACCTTCCAGTTGGTGGCGACCCGGTGGGGGTGGACGGCGGCGATCGGGTGCCAGGACTCGAAGCCGAACTCGGCGAACTGGTCGCCCAGGCCGCACAGCCACTCCTCCAGCGAGAAGGCGGCGTCGGGGTGGGCGGCGACGAAGATCAGCCCGTAGCGCTCCTCGGCCGGCAGCTCGATCAGCCCGCGGGTGGCGCGGTCCATGTCGGAGAAGCCCTCGGCCCCGGGGATGCCGACCAGCGTCCCGTCGATGTCGTAGGCCCAGGCGTGGAACGGGCAGGTGAACCGGCGGGCGCCCCGCCCCGACCCGGGCTCGACGACGCGCACCCCCCGGTGCTGGCACATGTTGAGGAACGCCCGCACCCGGCCGTCGGCCCCGCGGGTGAGCAGCATGGGCGTGCCGGTGGCGTCGAACGTCGTCCAGGAGCCGGGCTCGGGCAGGTCACAGGTGAGGCCGACGAACATCGGAAGCCGATTGAAGACCTCCCGGCGCTCCCGCTCGAACTGCTCGGGCGACGTGTAGCCCTCCAGCGGCTCCTCCATCGTGTGCGGCGCCATCGCCGTCGACTTGGCGTCGAGGTAGGCCAGCGTGCGCCGGGCCAGGTCCCGCTGCATCTCGAGGTTCATGCCGTTCGCTCCCTTCCCTGGATCCGCTCGGCGTCGGCCTCCACCGCCGTCCCCGCGAAGAACGCGGGGCTGCGGCCGCCGTAGAACCGCACCGCGTTGGTGCAGACGAACTCCTCGAACTGCTCGGGCGTGAGGATCCCGTCCTCCACCAGCTCGAACGCCTCGACCAGGGGGAGGGTGAAGCTAGGGACGTCCCAGTGGCCGAGGTCCGAGCCCATCATCGGCCGGAGCGGGGCGCCGAGCGGGAGGACGCGCTCGTCGTAGGCCAGGCCGACGAGCGGGTCGTCGCCCTCGCAGCCCCAGTAGAAGTTGCGGCAGAACGCGTCGCGGATGTCCTCGACCGAGCGCACGCCGGCGGCGGCGAAGTCGTCGACCTGCCCGTCGGCCGCCGACACCCCGGGCACGAGCTGGTCGGGTCGGTAGCGGGTGAGCCCGGGCGCGTAGCGGGCGGCCAGCCGGTGGAGCTCGGCGGCGTCCAGGCGGGACGGGTCGAGGGCGTCGAGGCCGGCGCGGCCCCGCTTCTCGAACCGAGCCACGAGGTCGCCGAACACCCGCACGCCGACCGCCACGCCACCCTCCAGCAGGGCGATGCGCAGGTCGGGGAACCGGGTCGTGACGCCGCCCAGGAACAGCGACTTGGCGGTCGCCTCCCCCACCGCCGCGAAGTGGCCGGCGGCGTAGGAGTAGTTGGACGGCGTGAAGTGGCCGGCCAGCTTGAAGCCCGACGTGTGGGTGGCCAGGGCCACGTCGAGCTCGACGGCCTTGGCCCACAGCGGGTCGTAGTCGTGCTCGCTGTCGAGGCCGAAGTTGTCGACGCGCTGGAGACGGCCCCGGTACTCGGGCGGGGCGTCGGCGAACGCCGGGATCGGCCGCCACACGAACGATGGCATGAGCGCGGCCCGCAGGCCGAGGCCGACCGCGTGCTCGAGGGCGGCTACGCCCTCGGCCGGCGTGTGGGCGGGCACGAGGGCGACCGGCGACAGGCGGTCGCGGTAGGGCCGGTAGGCCTCGGCGACGAACTCGTTGTAGAGCCGGCTGAGACCGACCCGGGCGTCCTCGTCCTCCATGCCCAGCAGCGTCAGGCCCCGGGACGGGTAGACGACCGCGAAATCGATCCCGGCCTCGGGCAGGCGCTCGTGGTAGAGCGCGGGCATGGCGACGGTGGCATAGTCCCAGGTGTCGCTCGGGGTCCACCACACCGGCCGGGCCGACAGGTGGAGGCGGCGGCGCTCGGCGAGCGGCGGCACCCGCTCCCCCGCCCCGTCGGCCAGTCCCGCGGCCCGCACGGCCGGGATCTCGAGCAGGTGGCCCTCGCCGCGGTCGCGCACGAAGTCGGCGAACGCCACGCTGATCTCGACGTGGTGGGCGTCGGCGTCGACCACGGGGTGGCCGAGCTGCTCGCGCACGGCGCGGGCGTCGCGGTGGCCGTTGCTGCCGGTCATCGCGTCGCCTCCCCGGCTTCCGCCTCCGCTTGGCCCGCGTCCAGGGGCCGGTCGGCGAACACGACCATGGTGGCGATCCTCCCGCCCTCGATCCGGGCGACGTCGCAGCCGACGGCGGTGGCCGTCGGGAACGTCCAGCGCACGTACGCCCGGCTCCAGCCGTGGTGGGTGTCGGGCGGGCCGGCGAGGTCGACCGTCACGCCTTCGGGCCAGCCGGCCGTGTACGCGCCGACGTGGTCGGCCAGGGCCTCGCAGCCGCGCACGACCGGGCGGTCGTCGGGCGGGACGAACTCGACGTCGGGGGTGCAGCAGGCCCGGAACCGGGCCCGGCGCTCGGCCGGGTCGCGGGTGAGCCAGGCTGCGCCCCACGCGGCGAACAGGTCCTCGGGCGTCACGCCGCCGCCCCCTCCTTGCCCAGCCCCAGGCCGGCCAGGGCGACGGCGGGCAGGGTGACGCTGGCCCCGCCGTCGGCGGCCAGCACCTGGCCGGTGATCCAGCTCGACTCGTCGCTGGCGAAGAACAGGGCGGCGTAGCCGACGTCCCACCCGGTGCCCCGCGTCGTGCCGCCCAGCGGCAGGACGGCGGCCGCCGTGCGCCGGATCTGCTCGAGGTCCTGGCCCAGCTTCTCCGACGCCCCCTTGGTGCGGGGCGTCTGTACCGACCCGGGCACCACCACGTTGACGCGGATGCCCTGGGGCCCGTGGGCGGCCGCCATCTCCTGGCTCAGCGAGATCATCCCGCCCTTGGCCGCCGAGTAGGCGGCGAAGCCGATCGCCCGCAGCGCCCCGATCGACGAGATGTTGACGATCGACCCCCCGCCGGTGGCGGCCATGGCCGGGACCGCCGCCCGCGACACCAGGTAGACCGACTTGAGGTTGACCTCGAGCATTTGGTCCCAGGCGTCCTCGGGGGTGTCGACGACGTTGCCGGGCTGGGAGACGCCGACGTTGTTCACCAGCACGTCGAGGCGGCCGAAGCTGTCGAGCGCGGCCCGGACCATGCGCTCGCCGTCGGCCGCCCGGGTCACGTCGGCCTCGACCGCCACCGCCCGGCCGCCGGCGCGCTCGATCTCGGCCCGGGTCTCCTCGGCCCGGTCGGGCTCGCGGTCGACGAGCACGACCTCGGCGCCGTGCCGGGCGAGCAGGAGGGCGGTCGCCTTCCCGGTGCCGATGCCGGGCCCGTCGACCTGGCCGGCGCCGGTCACGATCGCCACCTTGCCGGCCACCCGGGGCCGCTCGGACGCTCCCGGCGTCTCCTCCATCACCGTCACTGGGGGTCTCCTTACGCTTCCGTGATCAGGGCGAGGGTCGTGAACACCGGCACCGTCTCGTCGGGCTGGACGAGGATCTTGCTGAGCACGCCGGAGGCGGGGGCCACGACCATGACGTTGACCTTCTCGGCCTCGACCTCGGCGATCTCCTCGTCCTCGACGACCGGGTCGCCCTCGCGCTTGAGCCACTGGACGACCGTGCCCTCGGTCATCCCCATGCCGAACTGCGGCAGGTTCACCTCGGTGGTCACTGGGCGGTGAGCTCCTTCGGGTGGGAGTCGGCCACGGCCGCCTCGACGGCCGCCGCGATGCGGGCGGGGGTCGGGTACATGAGGCGCTCGAGCGCCGGGCTGAACGGTGGGTGGACGTCCGGCGCCACCACGCGGGCGATCGGGCCCCGGAGGCTGGCGAAGCCCTCCT
The DNA here is from genome assembly GCA_036563805.1 of Acidimicrobiales bacterium. Taxonomy (GTDB): domain Bacteria; phylum Actinomycetota; class Acidimicrobiia; order Acidimicrobiales; family VFJN01; genus DATCLS01. The sequence continues at coordinate 40,982 of DATCLS010000081.1, forward strand.
CGGCCACCACCGCGGCGATCTCGGCGGCCGCCCCGCACGTCTTGTGGGCCGGATCGGCGATGATCAGGCGGCCGGTCTTCGCCACCGAAGCCAGGATCGTGGCCGTGTCCAGTGGCACCAGCGTGCGGGGGTCGACGACCTCGACCTCGACGCCGTCGGAGGCGAGGCCCTCGGCCGCCTTGAGGGCGGCGGGCACGGCGTCCCCGATGGCCACGACCGTGGCGTCGCGGCCCTCCCGGGCCACCGCCGCCCGGCCCAGCGGCACCAGGTGGTCGCCCACGGGCACCTCGCCCTTGGCGCCCCACAGGCGCAGCGGCTCGAAGTACACGACGGGGTCGTCGTCGCGGATGGCCGACTTGAGCAGGCCCAGGGCGTCGGCCGGGTTGGACGGCACGACGATCTTCAGCCCCGGCACGTTCATCAGCTGGGGGTACGGCCGGTCGGAGTGCTGGGCCGCCGTGGCGTTGGCGTACTTCATGGCGGCCCGGAACACGATCGGCACGCTGGCCTGGCCGCCGAACAGGTAGCGGTTCTTGGCAGCGTGGTTCACGATCTGGTCCCACGCCACGTACATGAGGTTGGCGATCGTGTAGTCGACGATCGGGCGGACGCCGGTCATGGCCGCCCCGATGGCGGCGCCGGTGAACCCCTCCTCGGAGATCGGCATGATCGGCACCCGGTCGGGGCCGAACTCGTCGACGAAGCCGTTGGTTGGCATCGTCCAGAACCGGGCGTCCTCGCAGAACACGACCACGCGCGGGTCGCGCCGCATCTCCTCGAGCATCGCTTCGCGGATCGCGTCCCGGTAGCTCAGCGTCCGAACGCCGCTCCTGCCGCTCACCCCACCACCTCCGGCGTCGATGCAGGCTCGGGACCGGGCCCGGGTCCGTGCCCGGGTGCGCCGACCGGCGTGGCCCACAGGTCCTCCAGCAGCTCCTCCGGCTCCGGCGCTGGGCTGGTCTTGGCGAACTGCACCGCGGCCCGGACCTCTTCGGCCGCCGCCTCGGCCAGCTCGTCCAGCTCCCGCTCGCTCACGCCGTCGGCCAGCAGCCGGGCCCGGTGCAGGTCGAGCGGGTCGCGGGCCCGCCACGCCTCCAGCTCCTCGGCGGGCCGGTGGCCCAGGTCGAGGCCGCCGTACTCGGCGTGGTCGCGGTAGCGGTAGGTGCGGGCCTCCACGAGCGTCGGGCCGCCCCCGCCCCGCGCCCGGTCGACCGCCGCCCGCACCGCCTCGTAGACGGCCACGACGTCCTGCCCGTCGACGGCGACGCCGGGCATGGCGTAGGCGGCGGCCCGGGCCGCGATCGATTCCCCCGCCATCGTGTCGGCCAGGGCCGTCGACATGGCGTACAGGTTGTTCTCGCACACGAACACGGCCCCGAGCCGCCAGGCCGCCGCCAGGTTCAGGCCCTCGTGGAACGACCCGATGTTGGCGGCGCCGTCGCCGAAGAAGGCGAGTGCCACCTGGTCGGAGCCCCGGATGCGGGCGCCGTAGGCGGCGCCGGCCGCCTGAGGGATGCCCGCCCCCACGATCGCCGTCTCCCCCAGGCTCCCGACTGCGAAGTCGGCCAGGTGCATGGACCCGCCCTTGCCCCGGCACACGCCGGTCCGGCGGCCCATCAGCTCGGCCATGAGCGGGCCGAGCGCCGCGCCCTTGGCGATCGGGTGCCCGTGCGAGCGGTGGTAGCCGACCGTGAAGTCGTCCGCCCGCAGCGCCAGGCACGAACCGACGATCGCCGCCTCCTGCCCGATGCAGAGGTGCACGGAGCCGGCGATCCCCTGACCCTTGCGCACGATGTCCATCGCCGCTTCCTCGAACCGGCGAATGCGCAGCATGCGGCGCATCGCGTCGAGCTGTCGCTCTCTGTCCATCGCGGCCGTGCCTCTCCCCCTCGGCGCGTGCACCCCGGCCGGTGGTTGCGCCGTCGTCCGAATGCAAGTGTATCCTTGCATACAGCGAACGGACGGGTGAGTCAACGACGACGGGGGGTCGGCCGCCGGCCGTTCTCGCCCGCCCGCACCGCCGCCCATCGAGCGCAGGAGGGGGACCATGTCCGACTTCGAGGGAGCCGTCGCGGTCGTGACCGGCGCCGGCAACGGCATCGGCGCCGAGTACGCCCGCCACTTCGCCGGGCGGGGCGCCCGGGTGATCGTGGCCGACATCGACGGGGAGGCGGCCGAAGCCGTAGCCAAGGAGATCACCGCGGCCGGCGGGCAGGCGGCGCCGCTGGTGGTCGACATCGCCGACGCCGAGGCCTGCGTGGCCGCCCTCGACAGGGTCGTCGCCGAGCACGGCTCGCTCGACGTGCTGATCAACAACGCCGCGCTCTACCGCGACCGCGACTTCGCCATCGCCGAGGAGATCGGACTCGACATGTGGCAGCGGATGATCGACATCAACATCTCCGGCACGTTCTTCATGTGCCGGGCCGCCATCCCCCACATGAAGCGCCAGGGCTCAGGCCGCATCGTCAACCAGAGCTCGGCCTCGGCGTACGCCACCGTCCCCGGCTCGCTGCACTACTCGATGACCAAGGCGGCGGTCATCACGATGACCAAGACGCTCGCCCGCGAGCTGGGCCCGTTCGGGATCCGGGTCAACGCCATCGCCCCCGGCGTGATCGACACGCCGGCCACGCTCGCGGTCGTGCCCGAAGACGTCCTGGCCAAGGGCGTCGGCGCCACGTCGCTCGGCCGCGTCGGCCACGCCACCGACCTGGCGCCGGTCGTCGCCTTCCTGTGCTCGGAGGGCGGCGGCTACATCACCGGCCAGACGATCGTGGTCGACGGCGGCATCACGATGCTGGGCTGAGGTGGGCACGATGGACTCGACCGTGGATGCGACCGGCGACGTCGGGGCGCTGCTGACCCGCGACGGGTTCTTCGTCGACGGCGGCTGGGTGGCGCCCGCCGGCGACGGGGCCCTGCCGGTGGTCTCGCCGTCCACCGAGGAGGTGGTCGGCTCCGTCCCGGCCGCCACTCCGGCCGACATGGACCGGGCCGTCGCCGCCGCCCGCGCCGCCTTCGACGCGGGGCCGTGGCCCCGGATGGCACCGGGCGAGCGGGCCGACGTGCTGGCCCGGGCCGCCGCCCTGCTGGCCGAGCGGGCCGGCGACATCGCCGCCGTGACCGTGGAGGAGATCGGCTCGCCGGTCGGCAACCCGGCGTCGCAGACCGGGCTGGTGGCGCCGGTGTTCGGCTACTACGCCGCGCTGGCCCGGACGTTCCCGTTCGAGCGGGCCGTGGTGACGGACGACGGCCGGGCCGGCCTCGTCACCCAGGAGCCGGTCGGGGTCGTGGCCGCCATCGTCCCCTGGAACTCGCCGGTCACGCTGGCCGCCTGGAAGACCGCCCCCGCCCTGGCTGCCGGGTGCACGGTCGTGCTCAAGCCGCCGCCCGAGGCGCCGGTCAGCACGTTCGTCCTGGCCGAGGCGCTGGCCGAGGCCGGCGTGCCGCCCGGCGTGGTCAACGTGGTGCCCGGCGGGCGGGAGGTCGGCGAGCACCTGGTCACCCACCCCGGCACCGACAAGGTGGCGTTCACTGGCTCGACCGCGGCCGGCAAGCGGATCATGAGCCTGTGCGGCGAGCAGGTGAAGCGGGTCTCGCTCGAGCTGGGCGGCAAGTCGGCCTGCCTCCTGCTCGAGGACGCCGACGTCGCCGCCGTGGTCCCGACCGTGGTCGGCATCGGCATGAACCGGTCCGGCCAGGTGTGCGCGGCCCAGACCCGCATCCTCGTGCACCGCTCCCGCTACGCCGAGGCCCTGGAGGCGGCGGGGGCCACCGCCGCGGCCATCCCGGTCGGCGACCCCCACGACCCGGCCACGGTCATCGGGCCGCTCGTGGCCGAGCGCCAGCGCGACCGGGTCCAGGGCTACATCGACGGCGCCGCGGCCGGCGGGGCCCGGGTGGTCACCGGCGGCGGCCGCCCGGCCCACCTGCCCCGAGGCTGGTACGTCGAGCCGACGATCCTGGGCGACGTCGACAACACCATGCCAGTGGCCCGCGAGGAGATCTTCGGGCCCGTGCTGTGCGTCCTACCGTTCGACGACGAGGACGAGGCCGTGCGGATCGCCAACGACTCGCCCTACGGGCTGGCCGGCGGCGTCTGGAGCGCAGACCCGGCCCGGGCTCTGGCGGTGGCGCGCCGGCTCCGCACCGGGGCGGTCAACGTCAACGCCGACTACCCGCCGTTCCCCCTGGTCCCCTTCGGCGGGTTCAAGCAGTCGGGACTGGGCCGCGAGCTCGGGCCCGAGGGCCTGGCCTCCTTCCTCGAGCCCCGCAGCATCGGGGTGCCGCCGGCGCTGGCGCCGTGACGGCATCGGCGATGCCGGCCACGCTGTCGATCCGCTACCCGGCCATGGCGCCCGAGGACCCGGGGTCGTGGCGGCCGCTGCTCGACCGGGTGGTGGCCGCCGACCGGGCCGGCGTCGACCGGGTCGTGCTCTCGGGTGAGCACGTCGTGTTCGGCGAGCACCTGGAGAACTACGCCCGGCCCGAGCTGGGCGGCCGTGCGGGCGGCCGGCAGCCCACGGGCCCAGACGGCCACTTCCTCGAGCCCCTGACCACGATGGCGTTCCTAGCCGGGATGACCAGCCGGATCCGGTTCACCAACAGCATCCTGCTCGCCGCCCTGCGGCGCCCGGTCGTGCTGGCCAAGGCCGCGGCCACGCTCGACGTGCTCTCCGGGGGCCGGCTGGACCTGGGCGTGGGCATCGGCTGGCAGCGGGAGGAGTACGAAGCGGCCGGGCTCGACTTCGCCCGGCGCGGCCGGCTGCTCGACCAGACGCTGGAGGTGTGCCAGCTGCTGTGGCGGTCGCCCCGGGCCAGCTACGCCGCCGACGGCCTGGCGTTCGAGAACATCCACCTCAACCCCAAGCCGGTACAGCCGGGCGGGGTCCCGATCTGGGTCAGCGGCACGATCAACCCCGGGGCCATGCGCCGCCTCGCCCGGTTCGGCGCCGGCTGGATCCCGTGGGGCACGGCGTCGGACGAGGCCGCCGCCCTGATCGCCGAGATCCCCCGCATGCGGGAGGCGGTGGCCGCCCTCGGACGCGACCCGCACGAGCTGGGCGTGGCCGGCAAGCTGTTCACCGTCCCGGGCGCGGACGGCCGGCCCGACCTGCGGGCCACGATGGAGGGTCTGCCGGCCCTGCTGGAGGCCGGGGTCACCGACGTCCGCCTCCAGCTCCCGGTGCCCGAGGAGGTGGCCGCCGCCGAGGACTACCTCGCCCCCTGGGTGGCGGCGTTCCGGGAGATCGCCGCCGCCCACGCGCCCGCGCCAGCCTGAGTCGGCGGGCGGGTCAGTAGGGGGCGACGGCGGGGTCGTCCCTCTGGGTGGCGCCGATGCGGGCGGCGGCCGTGTGGGCCTTGCGGGAGGCCGGGACGTGCCGGCCGGCCTTGGCCAGTCCGAACACCGGCATGTTGCCGTAGATGGCCTCGTACTCCCCGGCCCGCACCTTGTAGGTCTCGTGCCAGATGCCGACGTCGCCCGAGTCGCGGATCGCCCGGTTGAACTGGCGCCACGGCTCGAGGTGCGGCAGGTCCCTGTCGCGGGCGAAGCGGTCGAGGTCCTCGAAGCTGCGCCAGTACTGCACCACGATGATCGTGCGCCCGAACCAGATGTGGTGACCGAGGCAGCCGAGCTCGGGCCGCTGGTCCAGCACCCGCAGCATGCGGGGCATGGCGGTCGCCACCGGCCACCACGTGCGGACCTTCCAGGGCTTGTTGAACCGCATGCCGATCAGGAAGACGACGAAGTCGCCGTCGATGTCGGCCGTGTGGCGTCCGGTCTCGACCCCCATGCCCAATCCTTACCAGCCACCGGCCCCGCCCGCGGGTCAGAGGTCCGCACGCCGGGCGCCGGCGCCCGCCCGTCAGCCGGCGCCGGCCGAGGTCGACGCTGGCGGCTTGGCGTCCGACCACCGGCGGATCACCGCGATGTCGGCGACGAACCGGACCGCGCCGTCCGGCGCCCACCGGTGCGCCGCCTCCTGTAGGCAGTCGGCCACCAGCCCGGCCGCCTCCTCGCCCCGCTCCTCCGGCACGTGGACGAGCAGCTCGTCGTGGAGGCACAGCACGATCCGCGCCGCCAGCGGCGCCGCCCGGGCCCGCACGGTCGCCGCCCAGGTCTTGAACAGCTCGGCCGCCGCCCCCTGGACCATGGCGTTGCGGGCGTAGCGGCCCCGGGCCGCGGCCGCCCCCGACGGCTCGCCCGGCACCGGCGAGCTGAACCGGACGAGGCGGCCGCCGTAGGTCCGCAGGGCCCGCCCGGCCCGGCCCGCCCGGTCGGCGTCCTCCAGGAAACGCATGGCCACCGGATAGGCCGCCGCCAGACGCCGCTGCATCGCCGCCCCGCCGCCCGACGTCTGGCCGTACAGGGCGCCGAGGACGGCCACCTTGGCGGTGTCGCGGTCGACGCCCAGCTGGGCCGCCACCGGGGCGTACAGGTCGTCGGCGGCGGTGGCGGCGGCCAGCGCCCGGTCGCCCGCCACCGCGGCCAGGACCCGGGGCTCGATCTGGCCCAGGTCGGCCCGCACGAACACGTGCCCCGGCTCGGCCACCACCACCACCCGGAGGTCGGCCGGCAGGTTGTGGAGGCCGCCCGAGGCGGTCATCCGGCCGGCGGCCCCGTCCGCCCCGGTCCAGGCGCCCCGCAGCCGGCCGTCGGCGCCGACGTGGGCGTCGAGCCAGCCGTACCCGTAGGTGGTGGCCACCCGCTCCGCTTTGCGCCAGGCCAGCAGTGCGCCCACGACCGGGTGGGCGTCGCGGGCCGCCTCCAGCCGCCACGCCCGGGTGTCGGGTAGGTCGAGGCCGACCCGACGCAGCAGCGCCCGCACCTGGACGGGGCTGCGCAGGTCGACGTGCCCGGCGTCGGGCACGTGGGCCAGGACCTCGGCGTCGCGGCGGGCCCGGTGGCGGGCCGCTTCGGCCTCGGACCGGGGCCGGGGCCCGATCAGCTCGGCCAGCAGGCTTTCGGCCGCCGCCCGGTCGACGGGGAGGCCGTCCGCCGACAGCTCGGCACACAGCAGTTCGGCGGCCGACTCCGCCCGCACGGTGGCCAGCGCCCGGGCCGCCGGCACCTCGCCCCGGCGCTGCAGGTCCGCCAGGCGGGCGCGCTGGGCGGCGGCGACGCCGAGGGCCAGGGCCGCCCACCGGGCCCGGCGCGCCGGGGTGGCCGCCCAGCCGCCGGCGACCCAGTCGGGCCGGAGGTGGCCGTCGGCCCGGACCGGCTCCTCGGGGTCCCCGCCGTCGTCGGCCTGGCTGAACAGGTCGAGCGGTCCGTCCGCGGGCACGGAGTCGGGCGGCAGGCCGTGGACCAGCGCCCACACCCGGCCGGGGTCGGCCCGCAGGCCGCCGGCCAGCAGCCGGTGGACGGCGGCGAGGTCCCAGCAGGCCGCCACTCGCAGCCCGCCGTCGACCAGCGCCCGGGCCGTCTCGTTGGACCACCACACCCAGCGCGGCCGCAGCTCCCGCTCGACGGCGGCCAGGCCGGCGATCGCCGCGGCCCGGTCGCCGGCGTCGAGGCCCAGCTCGACGGGCGCGGCGGCCGCCGCGTCGGCGTCCGGCCCGACGGCCGACCCGACCGCGGAGCCGGCCCGGGAGCCCGCGGTCCCGGCCCCGCCGGTCCCGCGCCCGCCCGGGGCCGCAGCCAGGCCGAGCCCGCCCTCCGGGCCGACCGCCAGGGCCACCAGGTCGCCGCGCCCGACCCCGGCCCGCGCCAGCTCGCCGACCAGGTCCATCGCCGCATCGTAGGCACCGGTCCCCCACCCCGGCGCCCCCGGCCCGGGCGCCGCGCTCCCCGCCGGTCCCCCACCCCGGCGCCCCCGGCCCGGGCGCCGCGCTCCCCGCCGGCCGCCGACACCGGCGACCGACGCCGACGGCGAACACCGGCCGGCGCCCGCCGGTCAGCCGCTCAGCCCGCCGGCCGCTTGTGAACCTTCCCGTCCTTCATCACGAACGCCACGCTCTGGGTGACCGTGATGTCGGTGAGCGGGTCGCCGGGCACGCCGACGATGTCGGCCAGCATGCCGGGGGCGATCCGGCCCAGGTCGGGCGCCTCGATCAGCTCCGCCCCCATGACCGTGGCGGCCCGGATGGCCTGCAGCGGGGTCATCCCCCGCTTGACGAGCACGACCAGCTCCTCGGCGTTGCGACCGTGCCAGATGGCCGGCGCGTCGCTGCCCGAGGCGATCTTCACCCCGGCCTCGATGGCCAGCGACAGCGACGCCTTGGCCTTGGGGAAGGTCTCGGCCGCCTTGGACTGCATCGCCTTCGAGTGGCCGGACACGTCCCAGTTCTCGGTCAGCGCGTTGGTCGACACCAGGAACGTGCCGGCGTCGACCATTCGCCGGACCGTGTCCTCGGTGATCATGAACCCGTGCTCGATGCAGTCGATGCCGGCGTCGAGCGCGGCGTTCACCGCGGTGTCGCCGTGGCAGTGGGCCGCCACCTTCAAGCCCCGGCGGTGCGCCTCATCAGCGATGGCCGCCAGCTCCTCGGTCGAGTACTGCTGGGCGCCGGGCGGGCCGAGCGAGGCGACCACGCCACCCGACGCGCAGCACTTGATGAGCTTGGCCCCGTGCTTGATCTGGTAACGGACGGCGCGGCGGACCTGGTCGACGCCGTCGGCGATGCCCTCCTCGACCGACAGCGGCATGAGGTGGGGCGCCAGCGCGCTCTGGGCGCTCGGGTCGAGGTGGCCGCCGGTGGGGCAGATGGCGTGGCCGGCCGGGACGATGCGTGGCCCGTCGATCCACCCGGCGTCCACCGCCTGGCTCAGGGCCACGTCCAACAGGTAGCCGCCGGTCTTCACGAACAGGCCCAGGTTGCGGACGGTCGTGAAGCCGGCCCGCAGGGTCCGCCGGGCGTTGGCCGTGGCCCGCAGCGTCATCTTCACGGGGTCGGTCACGACCGGATCGGTGAGGCCGGCGCCCGGGCCGCCCAGCACGAGGTCGACCTCCATGTCCATGAGCCCGGGGATGAGCGTCAGCTCGGGTAGCTCGACCACCTCGTCGGCGTCGGTGGCGGCGCGGCGGTCGCTGTCGACGGAGGCGATGCGGTTGCCCTCGACGCGGACGCGGGCGCCCTCCAGCAGCTCCCCCGTGTCGACGTCGAGCACGGCCCGGGGGGCCAGGACCGTCACCTTCGTGTGGGCCGTGTCGGCCATTTCCGTCCGTCCTCCGTGTCGGGCCGATCCTCGAACCGATCCGTGGCGCGATCCGGCGCCGCCATCGTGGATCAATAATCCAACCCGCACCGTACCCCTCCTCGCCGGGCGCCTCGAATCCGCTCGACTCCGCCCCCGCCCCTCCGAACTCGGCGTTGGACGACAAACGCCGCCGAACGGAGTACACATAGCGGCCACGACGGCGTGGGAGGGGAACGTCCATGGGGGTTCGGAGTCGGACGATCGCGGCGATGCTGGCGGTCCTGTTCGCCTTCGGGGCGGCGACAGCGTGCGTCCCCGGGCCGGGCGGGCCGGGGGCTGGCCGCCCGGACGGCGGCGGCCGGCCCGATGGCTTCGACCGCCTGCTGCGGGGCACCGAGCCGGCCCCCTGGGACGTCCGGGCCGGCGTCGAGCAGCTGACCGTCACCGGGGCCGAGCCGGGCCAGCCGCTCACGCTCTACGGCCGGGGCCCGGGCGACCCGCCGGGCCGCCGCCCCCGCCGACTGCTCACCCTGCTGGCCGACGAGCACGGCCAGGCCCACTTCGCCTACGTCCCCGGCGAGCACCGGACGCTGCAGTCGGGCCCCGAGCTCGACCTGTCCGACCTGGGTGACGTCCAGGAGGGCGGGGTGGTCGCCGCCGGCACGTACATCGTGCGCGACGACTCGGCCGCGCCCCGGCTGGCCACGGAGCGGATCCGGGTGCTGGGCCGCGACGACGTCCCCGACCCCGAGCTCTACGAGCGACAGGAGCTGACCGGCGTCGAGCTCGACGTGCTCGGCGGGCTGAAGCCGGGAACGTCCTACGAGGACGGCTTCCAGTACCTGGAGATGCGCGACGGCGTGCGGCTCAGCGCCATGGTCCGCTTCCCCGACTCGGCGCTGTACGGGCCGGGCCCCTACCCCACCGTCATCGAGTACTCGGGCTACGGGCCGTCGAACCCCGGGTCCGAGGAGCCCGGCGCTCGCCTCGCCCGCACGCTGGGCTACGCCACCGTGTCGGTCAACATGCGCGGCACCGGCTGCTCGGGCGGCGTGTTCGACGTCTTCAACCCCGCCCAGGCCGCCGACGGGTACGACATCGTCGAGATCGTCGGCCGCCAGCCGTGGGTGAAGGACGGCCGGGTCGGCATGGTCGGCCTTTCGTACTCCGGCATCTCCCAGCTGTACGTGGCGGCCACCCGCCCGCCGCACCTGGCCGCGGTGACGCCCCAGTCGGTGATCGCGGATCCGTGGCTCCAACAGTGGCCGGGCGGCATCTACAACAGCGGCTTCACCGAGCAGTGGCTGGCCGAGCGGGAGCGGCAGTCGGCGCCGGGCGGCACGAGCTGGGTGCGCGACCGGATCGAGGCCGGGGACGAGACCTGCGCCGCCCACCAGGCGCTGCGCAACCAGAACCCGGACTTCCGGGACTTCGGCCGCGCCCTGACCTACTACCACCCGATGACCCGGTCCCGCGACCTGCGGGAGCTGGTGCGGGACATCGACGACCCGGTGTTCCTGTCCGGGGCGTTCCAGGACGAGCAGACCGGCGCCCAGTTCACGACCATGGTCGACCAGTTCGACGACGCCCCGGTGCTGCGGGTGAACCTGTGGAACGGCCGGCACCCCGACGGCTACGGGCCGGTCAACGTCGTCCGCTGGTTCGAGTTCCTCGAGCTGTACGTGGCCGGACGGGTGCCCCGCATGCACCCGCTCGTGCGGGCCGCCGCGCCGGCCGTCCTGGCCGACCAGTTCGACGTCGAGGACGTCGAGCTGGAGGGCGACCGCCTCTACGAGCGGTTCGGCGACGACTTCGCGGCCGCCCGGGCGGCCTACGAGGGCGAGCAGCCCGTCCGGGTCGTGTTCGAGAGCGGGGCGGGCGCCGACGAGGTGGGCGAGCCCGGCGGCACGTTCGAGCTGGCGCTGCCCAGCTGGCCCGCGCCCGACGTCGAGGCCCGGCGCTGGTACCTGGGGCCGGACGAGACGCTGACCGACGAGCCGCCCGGGGGCCGGCCCGGCCGGCGGTCCGGCGGGGGCGCCGACCGCGGTGGCCGGGGCAGCCCGGGCGGCCCGGGCGGCCCGGGCGGCGGCCACGGTGGCGGGGGCTCCGACGGGGGCGCCGACGCCTTCCGGTACGACGCCGAGGCCGGGGACATGACCCTGTTCGGCGGCACCGGGGAGTACCCGCTGCTGGCCCGGGTGTGGGACACGGCCGAGTGGACCCGGCCCGACCCCGGCGAGGAGCTGTCCTACCTGACCGAGCCGCTGGCGGAGGACCTGGTCGTCGCCGGTCCCGGCTACGCCCACCTGTGGGTCCGCAGCGAGGTCGAGGACGTGACCGTGCAGGTGGCGGTGTCGGAGGTGCGCCCCGACGGCATCGAGTACCTGGTGCAGAACGGCTGGCTGCGGCTCGGTCACCGGGCGGTCGACGAGGAGCGCTCAGACGAGCTGGAGATCACCCACCACTTCACCGAGGACGCCTACCGCCCGGTGCGGCCCGGCCGGTGGACCGAGGTGCAGGTCGAGATCCCGTCGGTCGGGCATGTGTTCCGGGCCGGGTCGCGGCTGCGGCTCACCGTGGGCACGCCCGGGCGCAACCACGCCACCTGGGAGTTCGACAACCCCGACTACGGCGGCGAGCTGCCCACCCACGCCGTGGCCCGCACCCGGGCGCGGCCCTCGGGCCTGGTCCTCGGCGTGCTCGACGGGGTGGACGTGCCGGCGGTCGAGCCGGTCCCCTGCCCCGGGCTGCGGGGTCAGGCCTGCCGGCCGTTCGTACCGACGGAGAACCTCCCGGCCTGAGGTCGGGGTGTGGGGACGGGTGGCCGCCGGGCCTCAGGCCCGGCGGCCGTCGTACCCGCCACCGCCTCAGGCCCGGCGTCGCCGTACCCGCCACCGCCCCGGGCCCGGCTGGTGCGGCCGCCGACGCCGGCCCGTGTCGTCGCCCGCTCCCTCAGGCCCGCCGGTCGCCGTTCCCGACCACCCCGCACGTGACCCGGCGGTGCAGGCAGGACGCCACCTCGGTGGCCAACTTGTCCTCGTCCCAGCCGTTGAGGAAGTCGGCGTGGCCGGTGAGGAGCGAGCCCGACGCCAGCGACAGGCCCCGGGCCGGGCCGACCGGCGGGTACTCGATGGCGAGCAGCAGCTGGGGCACCGGCACGGGATGGGACGCGGGGCACACGCCGCCCGCGCTGCGGGCCACGTGGCTGGTGTGGTCGCCGCTGTCGAGGTGCTCTCCGTCCCAGCAGTCCGGGAAGCTGACCAGCAAGCGGAGCGGGCGGCCGTCGGGGCAGTCGGGCGGGACGGCCTCCCGGGCCGGGCTCGTCCCACACGTCCAGGCCACGACGTCGAGCGGCTGGGGCTCGTCGGCCGTCTGGTCGCCGCCCAGCATGGCCAGGCCGAAGGGGTAGGGCTCGACGGTGGTGGGGTCGACGCCCACGCCGGGCCGGTAGTAGGCGACGGCCCGGGTCGGCTCGACCGGCCGGCCCCGGTCCAGCAGCGCCGGGGCCCAGTAGGACGCCCGGTCGAGCGGCTGGTCGCAGGTGGTGGTGCCCGACGCCAGGTCGGCGGCGGTGGTCGAGGCGTCGACGACCGTGTTCCCGAAGAACGTGTGGAGGTGGGCGCGGCCGGGATGGTCCGGGTGGACGATCGGGTCGTCGGGCGCGGCGTGGCTGAAGCCGCATTCGACCACGAACTGGGGCACGCGGCCCTGCGGTCCGAGGTCGGTGGCGGCGGTGCGGGGGTCGGCGACGGCCGCTCCGGAGCCACCGTCGTCCGTTCCGCCGGCGGGCCCGGACGACCCGGACCCGCCGCAGGCGCCGAGCAGCAGCGCGACGGCGGCCGCGGCCGCCGTCGCGCCCCGTCCGACCGTCCGCCGCCGGCTCACTCCGGCTCGGGCACCTCGATGGCGTCGAGGTCCGGGAACTCCGGCCGGGCGGTGGCCGGCCGGGGCGGGGCCTCGGCGGCGTCGGGCATGTTCTCCTGGTCGTCGGGCACCGGGCTGCGCCGGTAGTCCGTCGACGGCGGCTTCTCGGCCAGGAACGGCCCGAAGTCGAGCGCGCCCCGCGTCCAGTCGCCGCTCTCCTCGGCCGGCTCGCCGTCCTCCCCGCACGGGGCGAGCGACTCGAGGTCGGCCGGGGCGCTGGTGGCGTGCTCGTTGCCGGCGAAGCAGTTGCCGAGGCCCGAGGCGTCGCCCAGCGTGCCCACGGCGATGTCGGCCAGGCGGGAGTCCTCGACGACGTTGTCGCGCACCTGGTTGTGGCGGGGCTCCCACAAGACGGTGTCGGGGATGTCGGCCGGGTCCGCCGTCGGCTGGTTGCGGGCCTCGGCGCAGGGCGTGTCGAGCGCCGACTCGGGCGGGACGACGTCGGTGGCGTCGCTCTCGGGGAAGGGGACGAGGCCGATGCCGGTCAGGTCGTGGTCCCAGACCAGGTTGCGCTCGATGACGTTGCCGACCCCGCCGGCCACCAGGACGCCGTTGCCCATGGCGTCGAAGGCGACGTCGATGGCCGGGGTGTCGGGCTGGTTGTTGTCGTAGACCCGGTTGCCGACGATCGTCGTCTCCCGGCCCGGGTAGCACAGCTCGTAGCTGCCGGAGTTGGGGACGATGCCGGCCCGGTTGTTCCGGAACGTCGAGTTGACGATGTACAGGTCGCCGCCCGAGTTGGTACCCGAGTAGCCGAGGCCGTTGTGCTCGGAGACGACGCCGTCGATGACGGCGTCGCACGGGTAGCACTGGCCGATGTAGAAGCCGGCGTCGGGGCTGCCCGAGGCGTACGACTGCTCGAGCAGGCCACCCACCGAGTCGAAGGCGTAGATCCCGTAGTCGCCGTTGCGGTAGGCGGTGAGGTACGAGCCTCGGTAGCCCTCGACGCCGGTCCAGAAGAACCCGTTGGTCGTGTAGTTGCGGGCCGTCATGTTCTCGATGGCGACGCCGTCGGCGCCGACCACCCGGATGCCGTTGTCGCGCTCGAACCCGCCGTCGAGGATCACCTCGTTGCGGTCGAGGCCCCGGATGGTCAGCTCGTCGGTCTCGACGGTGACCGCCTCTTCGTAGACGCCCGGCGAGATGAGGATCAGGTCGCCGGGCTCGGCGGCGTCGACCGCGGCCTGGATCGTCTCGTGGTCGTCGGGGACGCGGAGGGTGGCGCCTTGGTCGTTGCCGCCGTCAGCTTGGCCGTCGCCGTCTCCGCTGCCGTCGTCGCCCCCGCAGGCCGCCAGCGCCAGCGCCGCCGCGGCCACCGTCGCGACGAGTCGTCGGGTCCTCATCCTGCGCCCTCCCCCTGGTCGGTGCCTTGGTCGGCCCCCGGCTGGGCCCCGCCGTCGGCGTCCGGGTCCGTTCCCGGCTCGGTCACGACGAGCGTCCCGATCATGCCCGCATCCTCGGTCCCGTGCAGCGAGCAGTAATAGCGGTAGACGCCCGGCTCCTCGAACGTGTGCGAGTAGCTGGCGCCGGGCTGGAAGTCCTCGACCTCGACACCCCAGTCCTCGCCCTCGACCGACAGCACGTTGTGCTCGGTGCGGCCCCGGTTCGTCCACACGACCTCGGTGCCCGCCGGGACCTGGGCGTTCTCGGGCCGGAACGTGTTGTCGAGCGCGGTGATGGCGGACGGGTCGGTGTCGAGGACGACGACGTCCTCGGGGACCTCCTCCCCGCCCCCGTCGGCCGTGTCTTCCGTTTCTGCGTTGTCGGCGTTGGTGGTGCCGTCTCCGCCGCCGTCGTCGTCGCCGCAGGCGACGAGCCCCCCGGCGCCGAGCACGACCCCAGCCAGGACCAGAGCGAACCGGCGTGCCATGGCGCCGAAGCTAGTCCTTACAGCGTCAGGTAGGGAACAGTCGTTATCTCGCCTGGTCGGGACGTTGTCACGGCGTCGGCGCGGCGACCGATGAGTCGCCCGGCCGCGGTCCGTCTACACGGCCGACGCACGAACGCCCAAAGGAGCAAGCGATGTCCCGCCACCTGTTCGTCAACCTGCCGGTCGCCGATCTCCAGGCCTCCAAAACCTTCTTCTCCGAGCTCGGCTTCGAGTTCGACCCCCGGTTCACCGACGAGAACGCCACGGCGATGGTCATCAACGACCAGACCAGCGTGATGCTGCTAACCCGGCCCTACTTCGAGACCTTCACCGACCTGCCGGTCGTCGACGCCAAGACGCAGGTCCAGACGCTGATCGCCGTCTCCGCCGAGAGCCGGGAGGAGGTCGACCAGCTCGTCGAGAAGGCGGTCGCCAACGGCGCCACGGAGGCCCGGGAGCCGCAGGACCTGGGCTTCATGTACCAGCGGACGATCCAGGACCTCGACGGCCACACCTGGGAGGTCGGCTACATGGACATGTCCCAGGTCCCAGCCTAGCCAGGCGCCGGACCTCCGACCCGTCCGGCCGTTGGGGCCGGGCGGCCGGCCGTCCTGGTCCGCCTCCACGGCTCGTCCGGCGCTCAGCCCTGGAGGCGGACCAGGACGCGGTCGAGGGCCCGACGCTCAGCCCTGGAGGCGGGCCAGGACGCGGTCGAGGGCCCGACGCACGGCGTCGGGCGTGCCGGCGGCGCGCAGGTCGGCGAGGAACTGCTCGTTGATCCCGCCCGGGGTCATGTACTCCCCGGTGAGGGCGGCGAACGACGGCGCCCCGGGCAGCGCCTCCCCCAGCTGGCCGAACACGTGCGCCAGGTAGGCGGTCGCCGCCCGGTCGTCGACGCTGTGGTCCGCCAGCCAGCCGGCGATGGTGGCGAGGTAGTCGAGGTGGGCGGCGAACGTGGCCGTGACGGCGGCGATGGCCTCGAAGGCGGCCTCGTCTTCCGTGACCAGGCTCTCCCCCACGCGGTCGAACAGCCCGCGGGCAGCCGGGTGGTCCGGGTGGAGGGCGGTCAGGCTGCGGCGGCGGGCCGCCGCCGGCAGCGGTATGGCCCGGGCGATGCTCGTGGCGGGCGCCACCCACGCCCGCAGCCGGTCCAGCCGGAGCCCGGCCACGACGCTGATCGCCACGTGCCGCGGCGCGAAGGCCAGCTCGGCGAGCACCTCCTCGGCCACCTGCGGGCGGACCGCCACGACGACCGACGTGACCCGGTCGAGCACGTCCTGGTTGCTGGCGCACACGTGCACGTCGGGGAACCGGTGGCTGAGGCTCTGGGCCACGCCGCGGTTCCGGGGCGACAGGTAGACCGTTGGCGGGTCGGTGCCGGGGTCGGCGCCGTCGCCGGCGTGCAGCCCCTCCACGAGGGCGGCCGTGATCGCCCCCGTTCCGACGAACCCGTAGACGGCCCCGTCGGCGGCGGTCTCGGGCTCCGGGCTCGCAGCCATTCGCGGAGCCTGGACGACAGCCGATCGGCCGGTCAAGGCGCCCGCCAGCCCGCGGCCGGGGCCGGCGCGTCGGGCAGCATCTCGGGGATGCGGTCGGAGCGGTTCGAGTCGGCTCTGGCCGAGGGCGGAGGCTTGTGGCTCCCGGGGTGGCCGCCCGGCCGCGGCGCCGACCTCGACGGCCCCGCCCGAGGGGGCGCCGGCCGCCCCTCCCCCGCCGTCGCCGACGGCGACCGACCTGTCACGGGCCGACGCGTACGGCTGCAGCCACGCCAACGGCTCCCTGCCCTACGGCGGCGACGGACGGACCAGCGGCGAGCTGCAGCACGAGTGGGGCTGCCAGCAGGGCTACATCACCGAAGGGTGCTGACGACCGGCTGGAGTGCGGCACGGCGGGGTCACGGGACGCGGTCGAACGTGGGGTCGGCGCCGGGGCCCGGGAGCAGGAGAGCCGGTCCCGAGGGACCGGCTCTGACCTGGTACTTCGCTGGTCGGGCTGGCCGGACTTGAACCGGCGACCCCTTGACCCCCAGTCAAGTGCGCTACCAAACTGCGCCACAGCCCGACGGGGATGGTCATGTTAGCAACCCCGCCGGCCCACCCTGTCACTCATCCGGGTCGGTCATCCGGATGGTGGGCGGCCCAGGCCGCCAGCCAGGCCTGGACGACCGGGGCGAACTCCGCCGGGTTGTAGATGTCCTCCTCGGAGGCGAACAGGCCGTCGCCGGCGTACACCAGCCGGGTCCAGTTGGCGGCCTGGTAGACCTGCCCGTCGCCGGGGTCGACGAACCGGTTCTGGAGCTGGCCGACGATCCAGCCCTGCTCGGCGTCGATCGTGTACCAGTCCCACGGGAACTCCCGCATGTGGGACATGGGCCAGGCCGACATCGTCTCGGTGATCCACTCGAGCAGCGCCTCCCGGCCGTGCCGCTCGCCGTAGTGGTGCTCGATGTAATGGACGTCGGAGGTGAAGCACTCGACCCACGGCCGCCAGTCGCCGGTCCGGCCGGCCTCGGCCGCCGCCATCCGGTAGCGCTCGAACGCCTCGACGATCTCGTCCCGCTCGAAGCCCATGATCCCCCCCGTCGGCCGCTACGGTCGCCGCCCCCGCCGACGCTACCCCAGTTTCTGACACACCGTCAGGCCGTCAGCACCGCTAGGCCGTATCGCGGAAGCACGCGGTCACGGGTCACGAGCGTGAGCCCATCCGCCTGCGCCTGGGCGACCAACACCCGATCGAACGGGTCGCGGTGGATCGCCGGCAACCGACTGGCTGCGATCACGTGCTCGCTGGTGATCGGGAGGTTCCGAAACTCCCCGTCGCGGATCTGCTCGGCCAGGTCGTCGGGGGCCTTGAGCTTGCCGAGGCTCTGCTTGATCGCGACCTCCCATACCGTGGCGGCGCTGACGAAGACGTCGACCTCTTGGTCGATCGTCGTCTTCAGGTCAGCCGAGAGCGTCGGATCGTCAGCCAGCCACCAGAGCACGACGTGGGTGTCGAGCAGGAGGCCGCCGGCCATCACCGCTCGATCCCGAACTCGGCGGCAATCTCGGCGTTGACCTCGGGAGAATCCCAGTCGTCGGCGAACTCGATGCGACCGGCGAGCGAGCCCCGACCGCGGCGGTGGGCCCGCTTCGGGATGCGGACGACCTTGGCCACCGGCACGCCGGACCGGCTGATGACGATCTCCTCGCCCTTCTCGACCCTGTCGATGATGCGCGAGAGCTGGGTCTTCGCTTCGTGAATGTTGAACTGCTCCGCGGCCTCGCCCATGTACGCAAGGTTAGCCAAGTTAGCTAAGCGTGCGTGCGGGTGCGGGCAGGTGACGAAGGTCGCCTCGGACGGCCAAGGTGCCGCCGAGCGCAGGTTGCGGGTGGGTGACGGGGTCCAGCTGCAGCCCGTCCAGCCACAGCCAGCTCCAGGGGACATCCGTGCGCCGCCGCTCCGTACTCGTACTCGGGCTCGCCGCCCTCACCGCCTGGATGGGGATCCGGTCGGCCCCGCCATGGGCGAGGCCAGCCCCTCCCCCGGGCCCGGCCCCACCCCCGACCCAGCGC
>DATCLS010000018.1:0-29905 GCA_036563805.1 Acidimicrobiales bacterium
AAGCAGGTCCCCCCAAGCTTGTTCTTCTCCACCAACGCGATGTTCAACCCGGCGCTCGCGCCATACAGCGCCGCCGCATAACCACCGGGGCCGCCGCCAATGACGACGACATCGAAATGCTCGGCCGTCGGGACCACCTCCAAAGAGTCAGCAGGCCGTTGCCCCGCCGACTCTACCGGTCCGGCACGCAGGGCCGTTCCGCCTGCACGCGGCGCACGAGTAGGTTGATGACCGCTATGAGCACCCGGCGCCTCATCGTCGCGGCTCTCGCCTGCGGCCTGGCCATCCTCATCGCCTTCTCGGTCCAGCTGGTCGTCGCCCGCTAGCGCCGCCCCGCTCGCCCTCTCCCCGCGCCGCCGTCCCCCGAGCGGCGGGTCCCTCGGGCCCCTCCCGGACGGCGGCCACCTCCCCCGAACGACGACGGCTTCCCCGAACCGCGGGCAGCGGGCCGTCGCCGCCGCTACGGTTCGCTGGATCATGCCCGGCCTGGCCGCCTTCCGATCCCACCTCGGAACGCTCCTCGCCGAGCAGGCTGGCTCGCTCCGCCTACCCGGGGCGGTGTGCGGCGTCCTGCTCGACGGCGAGACGGTCATAGCCACCCACGGCCTGGCCAACGTGGCCACCGGCGTCGAGGTCACCGCCGACACGCTGTTCCAGATCGGGTCGCTGTCGAAGCTGTACACGACCACTCTGGTCCTCCAGGCCCACAGCGCCGGCGTGCTGGCCCTCGACGAGCCGGTCCGCTCCCAGCTGCAGGAGTTCTCGGTCGGCGACCCCGGCGCCACGCTCGAGATCACCCCCCGCCACCTGCTGACCCACACGAGCGGCATCGCCGGCGACCACCTGCTCGACACGGGGGCCAACGACGACGCCCTCCAGCGCTACGTGGCCACGCTGGCCGCGCTGGGGCAGGCCCACGCCCCCGACGAGAGCTACAGCTTCTGCAACACCGGCTTCGGCGTGCTGGGCCGGATGATCGAGGTGTGCACGGGCGGCACGTTCGACCGGTCGCTGCGCCGCCGCCTGACCCGGCCGCTCGGCTGCACGACCACGCTGATGCTGCCCCAGCACCTGCTGCTGCGGCGGGTGGCCGTCGGCCACGTCCAGCGCCCGGGCGAGGAGCCGACCCGCCAGCCCCGGTGGACGCTGACCCGGGCCAACGGGCCGATGGGCGGCATCGTGGCCACGGCCGAGGACGTGCTCACGTTCGCCCGGATGCACCTCGAGTCCGGCGTGGCCGTCGACGGTACCGAGATCGTGCCGCCGGCCGCGGTCGAGCTGATGGCCGAGCCGCACCTCGACACGCCCATCCCGGGCGAGCGGCAGGCGCTGGGCTGGACGGTCTGGCAGTGGGGCGACGCCACCTGCCTGGGCCAAGACGCCGACACGTTCGGGCAGCGGGCGTTCCTGCGGGTGGTGCCGTCCCGGGGCTTCGCCCTCGTGCTGCTGACCAACAGCCCGCTGGGCGCGACCTTGGCCCGCGGCCTGGTCCCCCGCGTGGCCGCCGACCTGCTCGACCTCGACGCCACGCCCGCCCTGGCCGGCCCGGGGACGTCGGGCGCCGCCGGCGCGGCGGCCGCCGACCCCGGGGCACCCCTCCCGGACGCCGAGCGGTTCGCCGGGACCTACGCCCGCCTCCACCAACGGATCGTCGTGGCGGCCGACCCCGAGGGGCCCACGCTGACCGCCACGATCGAGCCGTCGGGCGTCCTGGCCAAGCTCGGGTCGCGCCACGCCGAGGTGCGTCTCCGGCCGCTCGACCCCGAGCGAGGGGTTTTCGCCCTGACCGACCCGGCCACCGGGGTGGACGAGCTGGCCGTGTTCGACCGGGGCGACGGCACCGACCCCTGCCGGACGCTCCACCTCGACGGCCGGCTCCACCGCCGCTGGACCTGATCGGCCGGGCGGCGGCGGGGCCGACGCGGGAGAGCAGGATCAGCGGGTCAGTCGAGCACGGGAGGCCAAGGACCGGCTCGCCCGCTCCTGGCCGCCGCCCGGCGGGCCGGCGTGCCGATCGTGTACACGCTCACCGGGCGCTCGTGCGCTTGTACTGGCGCACCGCCAGCGGGGCGAACACGGCGATGATCAGCACGACCCAGATGAGCGTGTACAGCGCCGCGTGCTGGAGCGGCCAGGCGCTCGGCTCGGGGGTCCCCTCCGGGATGTTGCCGAACAGCTCGCGGGACGCCTGGGTCACCGACGACACCGGGTTCCACTCCGCCACCGTCCGCAGTGCCGTGGGCAGGTTGTCGGACGGCACGAACGTGTTGGCGATGAACGTCAGCGGGAACAGCACCATGAACGACGCCTGGTTGATCACCTCGACGCTCGGCACCAGCAGCCCGATGTAGGCCATGAGCCACGACACCGCATAGGCGAACAGCAGGAGCACGGCGTAGCCGGCGATGGCCTCGAGGATCGAGCCCCGGATGCGCCAGCCCACCACCAGCCCGGTGATCGACATGATGGCGATCGACAGGACGTTGTAGATGACGTCGCTGCCGGTCCGCCCGACCAGCACGGCCGACCGCGACATGGGCAGCGACTTGAACCGGTTGATGATGCCCTTCTGCATGTCCTCGGCCAGGCCGGCGCCGGTCCAGGTGGCCCCGAACAGCACAGTCTGGGCGAAGATGCCGGCGATCAGGAACTCGCGGTAGCCGCTGCCGCCCGGCACGCTGATCGAGTCGCCGAACACGTACGCGAACAGCAGCACGAACATGATCGGCGACATCAGCACGAAGACGAGCACCTCGGGCACCCGGACGATCTTGATGACGTTGCGCTTGGCGACGACCGCCCCGTCGGACAGGGCGGCGACGATCGAGCTCATCAGAGCGCCTCCTCGGGGGCGTCGCTGGGGGTCGGCGGGGTGAGCGGGGCGACGGCGACCGCATCGTCGTCGCAGGGGTCGTTGGCGACGGACTCGCCGGCGCGGCTCCCGTCGCCGTCGCCGTTGGCCTCGGCCTTGTGGCCGGTCAGGGTCAGGAACACGTCGTCGAGCGTGGGCCGGCGGAGGCCGACGTCGCGGACGTCGACCGCTACCGTGTCGAGGTCGGCCAGGACCTCGCGCAGCGCCTTGGGCCCACCCCGGGTGGGGGCGAGGACCCGCCCGACGTTGCGGTCGACCTGGAGGTCGCCGCAGGCGTAGGGCCGGAGCACGTCGCTGACCCGCTCCACGTGCTCGGCCGACGTGACCACCTCGATGCGCTCGCCGCCGACCTGCTGCTTGAGGTCGTCGGCCGTGCCGTGGGCGATGGCCCGGCCGTGGTCGACGACCAGGATGTCGTCGGCCAGCTGGTCGGCCTCCTCCAGGTACTGGGTGGTGAGGAGCAGGGTCGTGCCCCGCGCCACCAGCTCGCGGATCAGCGCCCACAGGTCGAGGCGGCTGCGGGGGTCGAGGCCGGTGGTCGGCTCGTCGAGGAACAGCACGGGTGGCTCGGCCACGAGGGCGCCGGCCAGGTCGAGGCGGCGACGCATGCCGCCGGAGTAGGTCTTGACGGGCCGGTTGGCGGCGTCGGTGAGCGAGAACCGCTCGAGCAGCTCGGTGGCGCGCCGCCGCGACCGCGTGCGGCCCAGGTGGTAGAGCCGGCCGATCATGTCGAGGTTCTCGAAGCCGGTCAGGGCCTCGTCGACCGCGGCGTACTGGCCGGACAGGCCGATGCGCTCGCGGACCTGGCCGGGCTGGGTGCGGACGTCGGCTCCGGCCACCATCGCGGTCCCCTCGTCGGGCTCCAGCAGCGTGGTCAGGATCGACACCGCGGTCGTCTTGCCCGCGCCGTTCGGCCCGAGCAGGCCGAGCACCGTCCCTTCGGGGACGGCGAGGTCGAGCCCGTCGAGGGCCACCACGTCACCGAAGCGCTTCACCAGGCCCTCGGCCCGGACGATCTCGTTCACAGTGATACCTCTGTCGGGGACATGCAGAGTCAGACGGCCCGGGGCGCGCGAACTCATCGGACCATCGTGGGCCCTGGCCGTGCGCGCTCCCCTCGGGGCGGCGCACGATACCGACGGGCGGGCGCGAGACCGAGCGCTTTTCCGTCGTCAGGACGCCGCGCCGTCAGCCCCCGAGCGCTCGGTGAGGATCTCGCGCACCTCGTCCATGCTCTCGTCGGTCGCCAGGACCAGCACCTCGTCGCCCGGCAACAGGCGCGTGTCGCCCCGGGGCACGATCACCCGGTCGTGGCGGAGCACGGCCACGCACGTCGAGTCGCGGGGGAAGTCGAGCTCGGCCAGCTCGCGGTCGGCCGCCGGGCTGCCGGTGGCCAGCGTGACCTCGATGAGGCTGGCCCGCCCGCCCTCGAACGACAGGAGGCGGACCAGCGAGCCGACGCTGACGGCCTCCTCCACCAGGGCGGTGAGCAGGTGCGGCGTCGACACGGCGACGTCGACGCCCCAGTTCTCGTTGAACAGCCACTCGTTCTTCGGGTTGTTGACCCGGGCCACGACGCGGGGCACGGCGAACTCCTGCTTGGCCAACAGGCTGATCACCAGGTTGTCCTCGTCGTCGCCGGTGACGGCGGCCACGACGTCGGCGGTCTCCAGCCCGATGGCGCGCAGGCTCGTCACCTCGCAGGCGTCGCCGGCGTGCCAGCCCACGTTGGGCGGCTCCCCGTTGGCCCGGGCCCGCTCGACCCGCGCCACGTCCTGCTCGAGGATGTCGACCGTGTGGCCGGCCTGCTGGAGCTCGTCGGCGATGAACGTGCCGACGGCCCCGCCCCCGGCGATGACGACCTTCATCGGGCGGCGGCCGACCCGGCCAGGTGCTTGTCGACGTCTTCGACGTGGCCGACGGCGACGGCCAGGTAGACGACGTCGCCGTCCTGGGTCACGAGGTCGGGGGTGGCGATCTGCGCCGTGCCCATGCGCGCCACCGCCACCGACCGGGCGACGCCGGGCAGCTCGATCTCGGCCAGGGGCCGGCCGGCCCAGTTGGGCGCCACCGGCCGCTCGATGAGCACGACCCGGGCGCTGGGGTCGATCCAGTCGGGCTCGGCGGTGTCCGGCAGCAGGCGCCGCAGCACCCGGTCGATGCTCCACTGGACGGTGGCGATGGTGGGGATGCCGAGGCGCTCGTAGATCACGGCCCGCCGGGGGTCGTAGATGCGGGCGACGACCCGCTCGAGGCCGAAGGTCTCGCGGGCGACCCGGGCCGTCACGATGTTGGAGTTGTCGCCGCTCGTGACCGCGGCCAGCGCGCCTGCCTCGCGGATGCCGGCCTCCTCCAGCCGGTCGCGGTCGAAGCCGACGCCGACGACCCGGCGCCCGGTGAAGCCCTCGTCCAGCCGGCGGAACGCCGTCGGGTCCTTGTCCACGACGGCGACGGAGTGCCCGCGGCCCTCGATGATGCTGGCCAGGCCGGACCCGACCCGGCCGCAGCCGACGATCACCACGTGCATGGCTGGCGACGGTAGTGCACCGCCCCTCGTTCCCCCAGGATCGGCTGCCTGTCGGGGGTCTTGACACCACCCACCGGTTGTAAGGCATGCTTACCCAGGCATGGGTAGGTATGTTGCCGACCGGGAACAGGCCCTCCCGAGGCACCGAGCCTCGGGGTCGGCCCCGTGGGTCGGCACCGGGTCGGAGGGCGTCCCGTGATCGTCTGCCATTGCGAGGTCGTCAACGACCGGGCCATCAAAGCCGAGGTCGCCAGGGGAGCGGCGACCGAGGACGAGATCGGCGAGCGCTGCGGCGCCGGCACGCACTGTGGGTCGTGCCGACCTACGATCTGTGCGCTCCTCGCCGCGCTCACCGCCGGGGAGCAGGAACAGCCGGCCGCCTGACCCCTGACGCTCCCCGACCTCTCGGGCAGGTGACCGGCACGGTCACGACCCGGAGAAGACCATCCCCATGCAAGGGCGCCCCGAGATCATCGAGTTGCTCAACGACGTCTTGACGGCCGAGCTCACGGCCGTCAACCAGTACTTCGGCCATGCGAAGATGCAGGCCAACTGGGGGTACGACCGGTTGGCCTCGCACTCCCGCGACGAGTCGATCGACGAGATGCGCCACGCCGACGAGCTGATCGAGCGCATCCTCTACCTCGAAGGCATGCCCAACCTGCAGCGCCTCGGCCCGGTCCGCCTGGGCGAGACGCCGGTCGAGCAGCTCCGCCTCGACCTCGACCTCGAGAAGGCGGCGGTCGAGCGGTTCAACAACGGGATCGCGCTCGCCGTGTCGGTGGGCGACAACGGCACCCGCGAGCTGCTCGAAGGGATGCTGACGTCCGAGGAAGAGCACATCGACTGGCTCGAGACCCAGCTGTCGCTGGTCGAGCAGCTCGGCGAGCAGCTCTACCTCGCCGAGCAGATGCACAGCTGACGGTCGCCCCGCCGACCGTCGGATCCGGCGGACACCGGGGCGCCCAGCCGGGTCCGGCCCGCTCGCGCCGGAGCCCGTCCGCCCCGGACCCGGCTGGGCTCGCGCGGACGGGCTCCGGGGCGGGCGTCCCCGCCCACCGCGGGACTACAGCTGGCGCTGGCGGCCGTCGCCCTGGGCGCGGAGCAGGTCCCGGATCTCGGTGAGCAGGACCGCCTCGTCGCTCGGCGGCGACGGCGGCTCGGGCTCCATGCCGCGGGCCCGGCGCTCGTTGAGAATGTTGATCGGCTTCACGATCAGGAAGAACACGGCGGCGGCGATCGCCAGGAACTGGATGGCGGCGTTGATGACGAGGCCGTAGCGGAAGACGCTGTCGTTGACCGTGAAGGTCATGTCGCTGAAGTCCTTGCTGAAGATCATGCCGACGAGCGGCGTGATCAGACCCTCGACGATGGCGTTCACGATCGCCCCGAACGCGGCGCCGATGACGACCGCAACCGCCAGGTCGATCACGTTGCCTCGCGAGATGAACTCCTTGAACTCCTTGATCGGACCTGGCATGGACGGCTCCTATCACGTGTTCGGTGAGGGCCCGCGTCAGGCCGTACGGTACTGCGCATGCGAGTGGCCATCACGGGTGCGACCGGGCTGATCGGCGCGGCGCTCGGCGACAGCTTGCGCGCCGATGGTCACGAGGTGGTGGCCGTGAGCCGCCGCCCGGGCCCCGGCACCGTCGTGTGGGACCCGATGGCCGGCACGATCGACGCCGACGGCCTGGCCGGCATCGACGCCGCCGTCCACCTGGCCGGCGCCAACATCGGCGCCAAGCGGTGGTCCGAGGCCCGCCGGCGCGAGGTCCGCGAGAGCCGCATCCGGGGCACCGACCTGCTGGCGCGCACGCTGGCCGCGCTCGACCCCCCGCCCGCCGTCCTGCTGTCGGGCTCGGCCATGGGCTACTACGGCGACACCGGCGGCCGCGACGTGACCGAGGAGAGCCCGCCGGGCGACGACTTCTTCGCCCGGCTGGCCGTCGACTGGGAGGCGGCGGCCGCCCCGGCCGTTGACGCCGGCATCCGCACCGTCTACCTGCGCACGGCGATGGTGCTGTCCGGCTCCGGCGGGGCGCTGGGCCGGATGCTGCCGCTGTTCCGCCTCGGGCTCGGCGGCCGGCTGGGCTCGGGCCGCCAGTGGTGGAGCTGGATCTCGATCGACGACCAGGTGGGGGCGATCCGCTTCCTGCTCGAGCGCGACGACGTCGCCGGCCCGGTCAATCTGGCCGCCCCCGAGCCGGTGACCAACGCCGAGATGACCCGGGCGCTGGGCCGGGTGCTGAACCGCCCCACCGTGATCCCGGTCCCCGCCTTCGGGCCCCGCCTCCTGCTGGGCCGCGAGCTCGCCGACGGGCTCGTGTTCACCAGCCAGCGGGTGCGGCCGGCCGTGCTCACCGCCGCCGGCTACCCCTTCCGGCACACCGACGTCGAGGCGGCGCTGGCCGCTGTCCTCGGCCGCGGGGAGGCGGCGGCGTGACCGGTACCGCCCCCGCCGACCGGCGGGGCGAGGCGAACCGGCAGGGCGAGGCCGACCGGCAGGGCGAGGCGGCGGTGCGCCCGGGCGTCGCCGCCTTCGACTTCGACGGGACGCTGGCCCGGCGCGACACGCTGGTGCCGTTCCTGCGCCGGGCGTGCGGGCGCCGGCGGCTGTCCCTGGCCACGGCCCGGGTGGCGCCCCGGTGCCGCACCCGCGACGAGCTGAAGCTGGCCCTGCTCGCCACCCTGTTCCGCGGCTGGCCCGAGGAGCGCCTGCTCGAGCTGGGACGCACGTACGCCGCGTCGCTGCCGGCGCTGTTCCGACCCGAGCTGGCCGAGCGTCTCCGCTGGCACCAGGACCAGGGCCACGCCGTGGTCATCGTGTCGGCCTCGCTCGCCGCCTACCTCCGCCCCCTGGGCGAAGCGCTCGGGGTCGACGAGGTGCTGGCCGTGGAACTGCTCGCCGCCGACGGGACGCTGACCGGCGCCGTGGCCGGCGGCGCCAACTGCCGCGGCCCCGGCAAGGTCGAGCGCCTGCGGGCCTGGCTCGACGCCCGGTACGGCCCGGGCGCCGAGGTCGAGCTGTGGGCCTACGGCGACTCGTCCGGCGACGCCGAGCTGCTGGCGTTGGCCGACCACCCCACCTGGGTCGGCCGGCGCGCCCGGTCGCGCCGGGCCACCGGCCCCGACCCGGCGGCCGCCGGCGGCCGATCCCAGTCCCGGTCCCGCTGACGGCGACGCGCCGACCGCCCGACCCGCCACCAGCGGGCGCGGGCGTCAGCCGGCCTCGACGACGAGCGTCCGGCGCCGGTCCATCGGGCCGGCCCAGTGGGCGGTGCGGTCGTTCAGCTCGGCCTCGGCCTCGCCGCCGATCTCCAGGTCGGCGCCCCCGGCCACGGTCACGTTGACCTCGGCCTGCTCGGGCCAGACCAGCGGCTGCTGGGCCACGTCGACCTGCAGCCGGTCGCCCTCCACCGTCCCGGCCACGTCGAGCTCGACGATGACCGTGCCGCCCGGCGGGATCGTCACGAACGTCGAGTACACGTTGTGCTGGGCCTCGGTCTCGGACTGGGTGGGCACCGGCTGGCCGTCGACGCGCATCGCCGTCGCGTCGTGGCGCGTGTAGATCGACACGTACGACCGGTTGGTGCCGAGCGGCAGGCCGAGCGAGTTGCCGATCACGTAGTTGGGCAGGCCGGACGACGGGGCGGTGTTGTGGAGCAGGGCCGTGATCGTGCCGGTGACCTGCCCCTGGTCGGGGTCCCAGGTCAGGTCGTAGCGCAGGCCGCGCTCGAGGAACAGGTCGATCTTGCTGGCGCCGGCGTTGGACGTCGTCACCCCGACGACCTCCTCCCCCGGGTCGGACGACCCACCCGCCAGGCTCCCGGTCAGGTGGTAGCCCTCGAACATCACGTAGGCGGTCGGGTCGAAGGGCACGATCTGGATGTGGCCGCCGTCGACCACCGGGTCGAGGTGGGCGCTGACGTCGCTGGGGCTGGGCAAATCGGCCGACGTCAGCCGGTCGAACGTGGTGCGGGCCACGGTCTCGAGCACGTCGATGCGTTGGCTGACGTCGGTGAAATCGACGTACTGGTCGAGCTCGAGGAAGCGGGCCGCGTTCTCCTCGGTCAGCGGCTCCGGGTGACCCGGGACCTCGACGGGCCCGGTGTAGCGCAGCAGGGCCGCCAGCCCGACCGGGTCGATGGCCATCACGCCATCGATCGGCTGGCCGCCGGACTGCGGGTACAGGTCGCGGATGGCCACCGCCACCGACGGGAAGTCGGCCCCCATGGTCAGGTTGCGCCACGTCTCGGCCACGTCGAAGCGGGAGTAGCGGGCCACGTAGTCGGGCGGCTGGCTCAGCTGGCGCTGGGGGCCGGGGACGCCCTGCTGCTCGAGCTCGAGGATGCGCCCGAACCGGGGCATGGACATCTGGCCGTTCTCGAACAGCAGCTCGGCGTAGTTGCCGGGGAACCCGATCCGGCCCCGGGCCTCGACGGGGGTCACGAACAGGACGAGGTAGCGCTTGGGGCCCGAGCCGCCGAGGAGCTCCGGGGCGAGGCGCACGGCGTCGAGCGCCAGGCGGGCGTCGGGCGAGGCGTCGTCGAGCTGCGACTCGACCTGCTCGATCCGGTCGGCCATCGGCGCCACCAGCCAGGGCGAGTCGGTCCGGTCGACCGTGTTCGACAGGCCCTCGAGGGCGTCGACCGTGTCCTCGAGCGGCTCGATCATGTCGGTCACGGCTTGGAGGTCGAGTCGCCCGCCCACGAACCGCAGCTGGTCCACGTCGGCCACGTCCGCGGCGGCGGCCGAGATCTGGGCCACGTCGCCGGTCTCGCGGGCCAGCGACTCGACGGCGTCGAGGTTGGGCCCGAGGACGGGCACGATGCGGGCCGGAGTCACGAACCAGCTGGTCAGCGTCGCGTCCGCGCTCGTGAGATGGCGGGCCGCCTGCTGGAGCCGCTCCCCCGCCAGGTCGTCGTCGGCGTCGCGGGCCGCCACGATGCCGTCGTCGATCAGGCTGGCGCCCCGGGTCAGGTCGCGGCTGACCGACACGAGGCCGAGCACCGCCCCACCGATGATCAGGGCCAGGATCCCGCCGACGATGCCGGCGATCTTGCGCAGCCGCGCCTGCGCCCGCCGCCCGGCGTTGCGGTAGCCGGAGATGGCGACCGGGGCGATGGCCGCCGCGGTCAGCAGGGCCGTGAAACCGTGGAAGGCGATGGGGTCGGCCCGCAGCAGCGCCACGCAGCCGAGGCCGCCGACCAGCGCCCCCCGGGCCCGGCTGCGGGTGTCGGTGACCACCGACCACAGGCCGATGCCGATGGCGAGGGCCGCGCAAACCAGCGCCAGCCCGTTGCCGACGATCGGCGCCGCCACGCCGGCGGGCACGAACCACGTCCAGCGGCGGGCGGTGCCGGCCAGGTAGGCGGTCACGGCGGCCAGCGCGCCGCGCCAGAACACGTTGGCGAACGCGAGCTCGGTCGGCTCGGCCGGCGACACGGCCGCGGCCAAGAGGCCGACGGCGACGACGGCCACGGCGAAGCTGACCGTGCGGGCCCGGCGCGTGGCCAGGACCGGCCGCCGGTTGCCCACCGCTGTCTTGGCCACCGCGGTCACCGCGGACGAGACGGACATGGGCGACCGAATCTACGCAATCGCGGGTGGCCTGGTCTTACCCGCCGTCACCGACGGGGCCGCGCGCCTGCTCGCCGTCATCGCCCGCTCACCGTCATCGTGGCCGTCCGCCCCCGTTCGTCGTCCTCGGTGGAGTCCGCGTCGCGTCTTCGTGGACCGTTCCTGGTCGACGTCCAGTATGGGTCGCGGGCGGGCGCGGCCCGTAGCCGGTCAGTAGGCGCCCGACGCCCGGATGACCGCCGAGAAGGTCTTGGCGATGATCATGGCGTCCATGGTCGGCGACCAGTGGTCGACGTAGTAGAGGTCGAGGCGGACGGCCTCGTCCCACGGCAGGTCGGATCGACCGCTCACCTGCCACAGGCCGGTGATGCCGGGCTTGACCAGCAGCCGCCGGCTCACGTGCCCCTCGTAGTTGTCGACCTCGTTGGGCAGCGGCGGGCGCGGCCCGACCAACGACATCTCGCCCTTGAGCACGTTGAACAGCTGGGGCAGCTCGTCGACGGAGTACCGGCGTAGCGTGCGCCCCACCCGGGTGACCCGGGGGTCGTCGCGCACCTTGAACAGCAGGCCGTCGGCCTCGTTGCGGTCGGCCAGCTCGGTCAGCAGCTCCTCGGCGTTCACCACCATCGTGCGGAACTTGACCATCCGGAACGGCCGGCCGTCGCGCCCGATGCGGGTCTGGCGGAAGAACACCGGGCCGGGGCTGTCCAGCTTCACGGCCACGGCGACCGCCGCGAACACCGGGGCGAGCGTCACCACGGCCAACAGCGCCAGCACCCGGTCCATCACGTCCTTGACCAGGCGCTGGGGCCCGGCGAACGTCGGCTCCTTGACGTGCAGGAGCGGCAGGCCGGCCACCGGGCGGACCACCGTCCGCGGGCCCGCGACGTCGGTGATCGCCGGGACGACCAGCACGTCGACGCCGGTCCGCTCGACCGCCTCGGCCAGGATCCGCAGGTCGCCGGGGGCGGTCTCGTTGGTCACCGCCACCGAGTCGGCGCCGCAGGCCTCGATGGCGGCCGCCACGTCGCGGACGGAGCCCACCACCGGCACGGTCTCCCCCGCCATCCGCAGCGACGCCACGTCGGCGTCGACGCAGGCGCCGACCAGCCGGAAGCCCGACCACGGCGTCCGTACCAGGTGCTCGCCCACGTCCACCACGGTCGAGGGCAGGCCGACGAGCAGCGTGCGGCGGACGTAGCGCCCGGCGCGCCGCCGGGCGTACAGCCACACCCGCAGCCGCAGGCGGGCGAGCAGCGTGAGCACCACCGCCACCGGGATGAGCACGCCCACGAAGCCGCGGGCGATCACCAAGCGGAACAGGAAGTGGAGGATCGCCACGACGGCGAGGAAGTGGACGCCGCCGTTCAGGACCCGGTGGTACTCCTCCGACCCGTTGCCCAGCACCCGCCGGTCGTAGGCCCCGGCCACGGTCAGCACGCCGAGCCACACGGGCACCGCCAGCAGGGCGATGACCACGTAGGGGATGCCGTGCCCGGGCAGCTCGGCTGCGGTCCACCCGAAGCGCAGGAGGTGGGCGACGACCAGCGCCACCGACACGGCCAGCACGTCGACGACGACGTAGGTGACGGTGGCGGGCAGGGCCCCGGCCCCGACGCGCCGGCGGCCTCGGGCCGCGGCCCAGCGGTGGTCGCCGGCCGCCGGCCGCCATCGGGCGCCGAGCGCCCCGAGCGCGCCGGACCCTCGAGGCGCGCGCCGCGCCCGGGCACCCCCACGCCGGAGGACCGGCTCGGGCCCGGACGTCTCGGGCCGGTACGGGTCGCTGAGCCGCCGCCGACCCGGCGGGCGGGGCGGGCCCGGAGGAGCCTCCGGCTGCGCTGGTGCGCCTGGTGTGACCCCCATGCCAGTCACGCGGCGCCGAGCATAACCAGTATTCCCGCCCGGCGACCGCGCGATGGCCGCCGGGCGGTCGGGTCAGGCCCCGCTCGGGGGACGGATCACTTGGGCTGCATGCGCACGCCGCCGTCGACCCGGATGACCTCGGCGTTCATGTAGCTGTTCGACAGCAGCTCGGCCGCCATCGACGCGAACTCGCTGGCGTCGCCCAGTCGCCGGGGGAACAGCACGTCGCGCTTCAGCTTCTCCTTGAACGCCTCGGCGGCCTCGCCCTCGCCGTAGATCGGCGTGTCGATCAGGCCTGGGGCGATGCAGTTGAGGCGGACGCCGACGGCGGCCAGGTCGCGGGCGATGGGCAGGGTCATGCCGACCACGCCGCCCTTCGAGGCCGAGTAGCTGGCCTGGCCGATCTGGCCGTCGAAGGCGGCCACCGACGCCACCGTGACGATGGCGCCCCGCTCGCCGTCCTCGTTGACCGGCTCGGTCTGCGACATCGCCGTGGCGGCCAGGCGGATGCAGTTGAACGTGCCGACCAGGTTGACCTCGATCACCTTCTGGAAGATGCCGAGGTCGTGGGCCGAGCTGTACTGCCCGTCCTTGCCGATCGTCCGGGTGGCCCAGCCGAAGCCGGCGGCCGTGACCAGGGCCCGCAGAGGGCCGAGCTCCTTGGCCGCCTCGACCGCGGCGATCACCTGGTCGGTGTCGGTGACGTCGGTCGGGGCGAAGATGCCGTCGATCTCCTTGGCCAGGGCCTCGCCCTTGTCCTTCTGCCGGTCGAGGTCCGCGAGGACGACCCGGGCGCCCCGCCCGGCCAGGACGCGTGCGGTGGCGGCGCCGAGCCCGGAGGCGCCGCCCGTGACGATGGCGGAGATGCCGTTGAGGTCCATGCGCGGATGGTATTGACTCGCCGGTCAAGTTGGCGAACCCGGCCCTGCCCAGCCGTTGCCCGGCGCCGCGCGGCACCCGCCCGAGAGGAACGAAGACGGCGCCGCGCCGGCCACCGCGCACCCGCTGGACAGGCCCCCACACGACGGGTAGCAATGGCCGTGGAGTCTCGACGAGGAGGCAGCTCCATGGCCGTGCAGCCGATCCCCGAGGGGTACCCACGGGTCATCCCCTACCTGGTCGTCGACGGCGCCGCCGCGGCGATCGACTTCTACACCCAGGTGCTCGGCGCTGAGGAGCGCATGCGCATGGACGCTCCCGACGGCAAGGTCGCCCACGCCGAGCTCGGCTTGGGCGACTCGGTCATCATGCTGGCCGACGAGTTCCCGGAGATGGGGGCGCGGGCGCCGAGATCCGTCGGCGGCACGCCGGTCTCGGTCATGGTCTACGTCGAGGACGTCGACGCGGTGGTGGCCCGGGCGGTCGAGGCCGGTGCCACCGTCACCCGCCCGGTCGAGGACCAGTTCTACGGCGACCGGCTCGGCGAGTTCGAGGACCCGTTCGGGCACCGGTGGAACATCGCCACCCACGTCGAGGACGTCTCGCCCGAGGAGATCGGCAAGCGGGCGGCCGAGGCGATGCGCGGTGGCCAGGGATGAGGGCGGCGGGCGCCGCCTAATGGGCTGATGCAGCTGGGAAACCTGGCGGGCCGCCTGGTCCTGCGCGCCGGCGGCGGTGGCGCCGGCGGCGACGACGCGGCCGGCGACGACGCCGGCGTCATCGACGTCGAGCGGGCGAGCGGCGGGGCCTTCCCCGCGGACGTCGCCGCCGCCTACGAGCGGTGGGACGAGCTGGTCGAGTGGGCGGCCTCCCCGGAGGCCGCCAGGGCCGAGGCCGAGCCGTACCGCCCCGCCGACCTGGGCCCGCCCTCGCCCCGGCCCCGCCAGGTGTTCGCCTTGGCGCTCAACTACCGCGACCATGCGGAGGAGAACCGGCTCGACGCCCCCGAGCAGCCGTCGGTGTTCACCAAGTTCCCGACCGCCATCACCGGTCCCTACGGCGACATCGCCCTGCCCGACGGCAAGGTCGACTGGGAGGTCGAGCTGGTGGCGGTCATCGGCCGCCCGGCCCGCCACGTGGCCGCGGCCGACGCCTGGCGCCACGTGGCCGGGCTGACGGTCGGGCAGGACGTGTCCGAGCGGCGGATGCAGTTCGCCGGGCCCCTGCCCCAGTTCGGACTGGCCAAGTCGTTCCCCGGCTTCGCCCCGATGGGCCCGTGGCTGGTGACGCCGGACGAGCTCGACGATCCCGACGACCTCGAGCTGGGCTGCCGCCTCAACGACGAGGAGGTGCAGAAGAGCCGCACGTCGCAGCTGATCTTCCCCGTGCCCGAGCTGGTCGCCTACCTCTCGTCGGTCGTGCCGCTCCTGCCGGGCGACGTGATCTTCACCGGCACGCCGGCGGGCGTCGGCAGCCTGCGGCGCCCGCCCCGCTTCCTCGCCCCCGGCGACGAGCTGGTGAGCTATGTGGCCGGGATCGGCGAGATGCGCCACCGCTTCGTCCGGTAGCCCCGTGTCTCACCCGCCCGTCGGGCGCGACCGCTCGCCGTGCGCGTCAGCGGGGCTTCCTGGACATCAGCCGGCGGTCGGGCGCTCCCCCACCCCGTCCAGCCACCAGGCGACGCCGGCGTCGGCGACGGGCGGCGGCACGGTGTGGCCGCCGTCGAACTCGTCGAAGCGCACGTCGTAGCCGGCGTCCCGCAGCATCGGCACGAACGAGCGGCTGCAGGCGTCGATCGGCAGGATCGCGTCGGCCGTGCCGTGCGACACGTACACCCGGGGCTGGCCGACGACCTCGGGCACGGCCAGGAACCCGGGCGAGAACGCCAGCACGCCCGAGAACAGGTCGCCGTTGGCCAAGCCGACGGTGAGGGCGTAGGAGGCGCCGTCCGACACGCCGCCCAGGGCCAGGCGCGCCGGGTCGACGTCCACGCCGAACCGGTCGGCCAGGCTGCCGAGCACCCGGTCGAGGAACGCCACGTCGGGCCCGAGCACGCCCTGGGCGATGAGGTCCCAGGTGGCCGGATGGCGCGAGTCGGGCGCCACCACCACGACGCCGTAGCGGTCGGCCGCCCCCAGCACCGCCCGGACGTGCCGGCGGCCGGTCCCGGTGGCCCCGTGCAGGAACACGAGCACCGGAGCGCCCGGCCCGGCCGTGTCGGGCACGTAGAGCGTGCCGTCGCGGCCGCCGTCCCCGAGCCCCAGCGGCTCGTCCCGCCCGCCCTCGGGCGCCCGGGCCGGGGTGGCGGCGGGCCCGGGCCGGAACCGGAGCCGCACCTGCGGCCCGTCGTCGACCATGCCGAGAGCATGCCTCATGCCGCGCCGGCCGGCCCGGGCGCCGGGACCAGCCCGGCACCGGGACCAGCCCGGGCGTCCGGGGCGGGCCCCGGATGGGCCGTCCGGAGGCCGGCCCGGTAGGGTGGCAGGCGCTGGGAGGCGGGCGGTGACAACAGGGGGGGATTGCCACATGGCGGTACTCCGTCGGCGCGGCCGGCGCCCGGACACCGGGTCGCTCGACCCGGCCGCCGACCTCGACCTCGACGCGGTCGCCGCGGCCGTGCTCGACGCCGCCGAGGCGGCGCTGGGCGAGCGGCTAGCGCTCGACCACGGTCCCGAGCCCGTCCTCGGCTACGGGCCCGACGCCTACCGGGTGCGGCTGGCGACCGCCGACCCGCGCTGGTCGGGGACGCTGCTGGCCCGCACGTCCGACCCCGCGGTGCTGGCCCGCGAGGCGGCCTGGCTCGACGCCCTGCGGACCCACGGTTTCCCGGCCGCCGAACCGGTGGCCGGGCCGGAGGCGGCGGACGCCGGCGTGCTCGTCTTCCGCCAGCCCCCGGGCGACAGCCTGGCCACCGCCATGGTGGCCAACATCACCGCCGTCCCCCAGTTCCTGGCCGCTTTCGGTCAGCTCCACGGCCGCCTCCACGCCCTGCCGGCCGGCGACCTGGGCGTCGAGGACGCCAGCGGCTGGGACGACCCCCTCGAC
Organism: Acidimicrobiales bacterium; assembly: GCA_036563805.1. GTDB lineage: Bacteria > Actinomycetota > Acidimicrobiia > Acidimicrobiales > VFJN01 > DATCLS01. The sequence continues at coordinate 16,770 of DATCLS010000018.1, forward strand.
GAGCTGGTCGCCCGCACCGGGCCGGAGGCGGTCGGCGCCGAGGTGGCCGGCGAGCTGGGCTGGCTGGCCGACCACCGGCCGGGCGGCGGGGCACCCGTCCCCTGCCACACCGAGCTCAGCCCGGCGTACGTGTACCTGGAGGGCACCGACACGGCCACGGCCACCGCCGTCAACTGGACCCGCGCCCGCCTGACCGACGCCGCCTACGACGTGGCCGGCACGGTGACCGCCTTCTGGTCGGTGCCGATCTACGTCGACAACGCCCTTCACCGCCGGGCGCTGAAGATGGCCCGCGACAGCCTGGTGGCGACCTACCTCGACGCCTACCGGGCGGCGGCGCCGGCGCCGCCGGACGAGGACGGGCTCCGGTACTGGCAGGCCTTCCACGTGGGCTGGCTGATCGTCGACGTCGTCCGCCGCCTCCACGGCGTCAACGGCCCGTGGGAGGGCGGCACGATCGTGCCCCAGCCCGACGCTACGTTGGCCGAGCTGCGCGACCGGTTCCGCGAGCTGACGGCCTGACGCCGACCCTGCCGGCGGCCGGCAGGGTCGGCCCGGCTCAGCGGCGGCCTTGCCGGCGGTCACCGGCCGGCGACACGGCCCCGCCCCAGCGGCCGGCGACGCGGCGCGGCTCAGCGGCGGCCTTGCCGGCGGTCACCGGCCGGCGACACGGCCCCGACTCGGCGGCCGGCGACGCGGCCCGACTCGGCGGCCGGCGACACGGCCCCGCCCCAGCGGCCGGCGACACGCCGCGGTTCAGCGGTGGGCCAGCACCGGGAGCCGCTCGAGCCGGTCGGCGGCGGCCGCCGGCCCGCCGGCCGCGGCGAACGAGTCGCGCATCCGGGCCGCGCCCCGGCGCAGGTCGGGGTCACGCAGCGCCCGCTCGACGGCCTCGCGCAGCCCGTCGGCCGTCACCCGCCCGAACTTGACCCGGATGCCGGCCCCGGCCGCCACCACCTGGTCGGCGATCACCGGCTGGTCGTCGCGGATCGGGGCCACCACCAGCGGGATCCCGTGGGCCAGCGCCTCGCACACGGTGTTGTGCCCGCCGTGGCACACGACGGCGTCGACGTGGGCCAGGAGGTCGAGCTGCGGGACCCGGGGGACGACCCGCACGTTGGGCGCCGGCTCGTCGACCAGGTCGGGCGGCGCCACGATCACGCCCCGGACGTCCAGCGCCCCCAGGGCGGCCGCCGCCTTCCGGAAGAAGGGGGCGCCGTTGTGGGCGTTGAGCGTGCCCAACGACACGAGCACGACCGGCGTGGGGTCGTCGGGGCCGGGCAACCAGCCCCAGTCGAACGCCGTGTCGGCGCCGCGCTCGCCGATCGAGGGCCCGACGAAGGCGTAGTGGTCGGGGAAGCCGGACCGCCCCACGAACGCCTCGGTCGAGAACACGAGCACGAGGTGTGGCGAGAACCGGATGTCCATGGTGGCCACTGCGGCGGCGTCGAGGCCGGCGCCCACCAGGAAGTCGCGCTGGAGGCCGTCGGCCCACTCCTTCAGGCGAGGCAGCGCGGCCAGCGAATCGTCCAGCGTCGCCGAGGTGCTGGCCGACGTGGCCCACGGCAGGCCCCGGGCCTCGGCGACCGCGACGCCGGCCAGCGCCTGCTGGTCGACCACGACGGCGTCGGGGGCGAAGGCGTCGACCGCCGCCCGCACGCCGGGCAGCATGCTCTCGTTCAGCGGCACGAGGAACTCGCCGACCAGGTGCTTGACCGCGGCGGTGCCCCGCAGGTGGTCGATCTCGCCCCGGGTCACGGCCAGCACGCCGGCCGGCAGCGGCTCACCCGCCGGCAGGAGCCGGGCGCCGGCGGGCAGGAGGTCGGCCACCACCTCGCGGGGGCCGGCCCAGGCGACGTCGTGGCCGCGGGCCGCCAGCTCGCGCCCCACGGCCAGCGTCGGGTTGACGTGCCCGGCCAGCGGCGGGACGACGAACAGGAACCGGCTCACCGGGCCCGCCGGGGCCGGGGCCCCCGGGACTCCCGCCGGCGGAACGCCAGCACGTGGTACTGCCACCCGCCGGCGGTGGCCAGCGCCTCCACACCGTGCAGCGTGCTGATGCCGGCCTCGGCGCCCGACTCGCGGTACAGGCGCCGCCGGGCCGGGTAGGTCGGCAGCGTCTGGAGGGTGATGTCGTCGTCGACCAGCAGATCGAAGCCCGCGCCCCGGCCCAGCTTCTCGTAGCCCGCCGGCGTGAGCGGCTTGGCCGACCGGCCGTACCAGTTGCTCTCGTTCAGGCCGGCGCTGTCCATCGTCGCCGCGATCGACGGCAGCGCGCCCGGGGCCATCAGGAAGTCGGACACGCCCAGCGTCCCGCCCGGCTTGAGGACCCGGGCCGCCTCCCGGAAGAACGCCCGCCGGCTCGGGAAGTGGAACAGGCACTCGATGGCCAGCACGTGGTCGAGCGAGTTGTCGGCCACCGGCAGCGAGCAGCCGTCGGCGGTCACGAACGTGATCGGCCGCTCGGCGCCCGGCTCGGCCCGGGCCCCGAGCAGGCGGCGGGCCCACCGGATCTGGCGGACGTCGATGTTGAGCCCGACCAGCTGGCAGCCCGGGTAGTGGGTGTCGAGGTAGTCGAGGGTGCCGCCGAACCCGCAGCCGACGTCGAGGATCCGGCTGCCGGCGGTGACCTGGGCCGAGCGCAGGACGTGCTCGGTCAGCGCCTCGGCGGCCCGGAAGTAGCGCTCGGGGCTGTCGTCCTCGACCTCGGGGTCGGAGAACATCCCCCAGTGGAGGTGGCGCCAGAACGCCGGCGGCCCGCCCTCCTCCAGGTGGGCGATGGCGGAGTCGACGTAGGGCAGCTCGATGGCGGGCACGGTCACCTCCTGCGGGCGACGATGCGGTAGGCGTTGCCGGGCGTGGTGGCGCCGGGCCGGCGCAGGCGGGCGTCCTTCACCTCGTCGGCGACCTTGGTCACCGCGAACGCCGGCAGGGACGCCAGGAACGCCGCGCACCGCTTGACCCGGTCGGCGGTGGTGGGCGGCGGCAGCCACGGCAGGTGCGGGCTGCGGGCCACCTCCTGCATGGCGAGGGCGACGGCGTTGAACAGCTCGCCGCCCATGGTCGCCTCGCCCCGCTGCACGCACAGGATCTCGAAGCCGCTCTCCTCCAGCGTCGAGACCAGCTCCCGGCAGGTGATGAAGTGCTGGTGCTGGGGCTGCGCCCACTGCCACCAGAACCGGCCGAGGCGGCGGGCCCACGGCGACTCGGCGTCGGGCATCTCGATCATGAAGTGGCCGCCCGGCTCGAGCACCTTGGCCACCGCGTCGAGCTCGCGCCGGGGCTCGCGGGTGTGCTCGAGGTAGTGGTGCATGCTCACCACGTCGTAGGAGCGGGGCAGGCCGTCGGCCATGTCGGGGAACAGCCCCCGATAGGCCGTGTCGATGCGCCCGTAGCGCTGGGCCCGCTCGACCGACTCGGCGATGTCCGTGCCGTCGAACGTGGCCTCGGGCCAGCGCTGGCGGGCCGCCAGCGGGAAGTGGCCGTGGCCGGTGCCCACGTCGAGCCAGGCGCGGGGCTCGGTGAACCGGGCGAGCGTGTCGAGGCGGCGCTCGTAGATCGGGGTCAGGGCGCCGAAGCTGATCTCGGCCAGCTCCTCGCCGATGCCGTCGTAGGCGTGCTCGTAGTAGTAGTCGAGGCCGCGGACGGTCAGCGCCGGGTTCTGGAAGACGTGGCCGCAATCGGCGCACTCGTCGAGGTGGAACGTGCCCGGCTTGGCCTGGAGCAGGTCGCCCACGGTCAGTCGGGGCGAGATGCGCCCCGACCCGCACCACGGGCAGGTGTCGCGCCGGGGCTCGAACAGCTCGGTGGTCGGCGGCGGCGCCGGGACCGGCGCGGCCGCCCGCCGGCGCCGCTCGGCCCTCGTGGCCTCGTAGCCCGCCCGGGCGGTTCGGACGTTGTCGGCCCAGGCCCGCGGCAGGCGCAGGGCGCACGCCGCGGCCAGGTCGGGCGGGGTCAGCGAGGTCGGTCGGTCGCTCGCCGCGCCGCTCGACCCGGCGCCGCCCGCGCCGTCGCCCCTCGACCCGCCGCCCGCGCCGTCGCCCCTCGACAGGGCGCCGGCCGTCCGGCCGCCGAACACGAGCGCCGGCTGGGCGCACCAGGTGGCCAACGCGGCGAGCGCCGGGACCGGCGCCACGGCCAGCCCGAGCGTGAGCACGGCCAAGTACGTGGTCTCGGCCCCCACCAACACCGGCGGCAGGGACGTGTAGGGCCGGGCGAACGCCGTCAGCTCCTCCAGCTCGCGCCAGCGGGCGTCGGGGGCGGCGGGCGCGGTGCGCAGCCGGGGTGCCAGGCGCAGCAGCGACCGCCCGGGGGCGTGCCGCTGGGCGTCGATGGTGTGGCGGACCAGCGTCCCCCGGTCGAGCCCCTCGGGGCCGGCCTGTGGGGCGGGCGCAGCGACCATGCGGGCGGCCAGGTCGGGGTGGAGCGCCACGGCCTCGTGGGTCCCGCCCGGCGGGTCGGTCTCCCGGCCGAACGTAGCCGGGTCGACCCGGCGCAGCAGCCACAGGGCCCGCTCGACCGGCAGGTCGGGCGGAACGAGGTCGACGATCTCGGCGCCGGTGGCCACCATCTCGCGGGCGACGGCGGCCCGGGTGCGCTCGTCGACCGCGGCGCCGGCGACGGCCACGACGTCGACGTCCCCGGCCGCCACGTGGGCGGAGGCCCCGCCCTCGTCGGCCGAGGCGTCGGCGTCGGTGGTGACGCCGGCGCCGGTGACGCCGTCAGGGTCGGAGTCCGGCAGGGCGACGAGCGCCCGGCGGCGGCGCCGGAGCGACAAGGCCTCGGCCACCTGCCCGGCGGCCAGCGCCCACAGGAGGAGGCGGAGCAGGCGGCGACCCCGCCCGCGGCTCGTGCGGTGGGTGCGGGCCATCACGCCCTCCTGCGGAAGGCCAGGACGTGGTACTGCAGGGCGCCCGACACGGACAGCTCCTCGAGCCCGCCGGTCGTCGTCACGCCGCCGGGCTCGTCGGTGGCCGAGGCCAGGAACGCCAGCGCCCGGTAGGTCGGGAGCGTCTGCCGGTTCACGTCGTCGACGATCTCGAGGTCGAGGCCGGCGCGGCGCCCGAGCCGCCGGTAGCCGGCCGGGGTGAGCGGCCGGGCCATGTGCCCGTACCAGTTGCCGTCGCCCAGGGTCTCCTGCCCCATCCGGGCGGCGATCGTGTGGAGGGCCCCGGGCGCCATGAGGAAGTCGGACAGGGCCAGCGTCCCGCCCGGCTTCAGCACCCGGCCGGCCTCCATCAGGAAGTCGCGCCGGCTCGGGAAGTGGAAGATGCACTCGACGGCCAGCACGTGGTCCATCGAGGCGTCGGCGACTGGCAAGCGGCACCCGTCCGCGGTGACGAAGGCGAACGGGTGGGTGGCGGCGTCGCCCGTGAACCCGAGCAGCCGCCGCCCCGCCAACAGCTGGCGGACGTCGATGTTGATGCCGACCATCCGGCACCCGGGGTGACGCTCGCGGATCAGGTCGAGCGTGCCGCCGAACCCGCAGCCCACGTCGAGCACCCGGCTGCCGGCCCGCACGCCGGCGGCGTCGACGATGTGCTCGGTCATCGCCACGGCGGCGCGCAGGTAGCGCTCGGGGCTGGGGTCGTCGACCTCCGGATCGGGGAACAGGCCCCAGTGGAAATGCCGCCAGAACGGCAACTCCGACCCGTTGGCGATGTGCTCCAGCGCCGAGTCGACGTACTCGAACCTGACCCCGGACGACGCGGACGTCGCAGACGTCGTGGCCGCATCCGTGGCCGTGCCCATGGTCGTGTCCATGGCCCCTCCCAGCGAGATCTACTGTATCGCCCTATCGACGCGGGCGTCGGTAACGGGCTCGAGCAGCCCCTCCAGCCGCTCGGCCGCCAGCCGGGCTCCCCCGGCCGCGACGAACGAGGCCCGCACCCGCTCGGCGGCCGCCCGGTACTCCGGTTCGGTCAGCACGGCCCCGATGGCCGCCGCCAGCGCGGCCGCCGTGACCCGGGCGAACTTGACCCGGATCCCCGCCCCTGCGGCCGCCACCTGCTCGGCGACGATCGGCTGGTCGTCGCGGATCGGCGCCACCACCAAGGGCAGCCCCTGGGCCAGCGCCTCGCACACCGTGTTGTGGCCCCCGTGGCACACGACCGCCGCCATGCGGGGCAGCAGCGCCAGCTGCGGCACCCGCGGCGCGACCAGCACGTTGTCCGGCGGGTCGGGCACCAGGTCGGGCGGGGCGACCAGCACGGCGCGGGCGGCCATGCCCTGCATCGCCTCCGCCATGGCGGCGAAGAACCGCTCGCCGCTGCGCCAGTTCAGCGTGCCCAGCGAGGCCAGCACGACCGGCCCGGACCCCCGGTCGAGCCAGTCCCACGGGAACGGCGTGTCGTCGGGCCGGTCGCCGATGAGCGGGCCGACCAGCTCGTAGTGGTCGGGGAACCGCAGAGCCGACCCGACCAGCTCGGCGGTGGTGAGCGCCAGCACCAGGTGCGGCGAGAACCGGGGGTCGAACGTGGCCGCCCGGCGGGGGTCGAGGCCGGCGTCGACCAGCAGCTCGCGCAGCCGCTCGCCCAGCCAGGTGGCCATCTGGGGGGCGGCGGCCAGCGGGTCGATCAGCTCGGCCGACGTGGTGGCGCACGTGGCCCAGCGGACGCCGCGCAGCTCCGCCACGGCCGCCCCGGCCAGGGCCTGCTGGTCGACCACCAGCACGTCGGGCCCGAAGGCGTCGACGGCGGCGTGGACGCCGGGCACGAGCTGGCGGTTGACCGGCAGCACGAACTCCCGCCAGCTGGCCATGAACCCTGCCGGCCCCCGGGTCCCCCGGCTCGTGTGGTGCTCGACGGCCGCGTTGACCTCGTCGGGCACCGCCTCGGCGGCCGGCAGGAACGCGACCCCCGGCGGCAGCAGCGGCGCCACCACGTCGGCGTGCCCGGTCCAGGCCACGGCGTGGCCCCGGGCCTCCAGCTCGCGCCCGAGCGGCACGGTCGGGTTGACGTGGCCGGTGAGCGGCGGGACGACGAACAGGAACCGGCCCACGGCGTGCCCCGTCAGCTCTCGGTGACGGCCAGCGGGGCGCCGCCGTCGCGGTGGGCGGTCGGGGCGGCCGCCGGCCCGGCCGGCGGGCGGGACACCCGGCCGTCGCCGCCCCCGTCGGCCTCGGGGAGGCCCACGAACCGCCGGATCAGCGTGCGCAGCTCGCCCGGCTGCAGGAACGTGGCCTTGTGATCGGCCCCCGGCGTGAGCACCACTTCGGCGTGGGGCACGAGCGTCGGGAGCTGGTCGGCCATGTTGCGGATCTCGGACCGCTCGCCGTAGACGGCCAGCACGGGGCAGCGGACCAGGGCGAAGTCGGCCGGGTCCACTGGCGGCTCGGTGCGGAGGTCCTCGAGCAGGCTCGTCGCCAGCAGCAGCCGCTTGCCCCGCTCGACCAGCAGCCGGGCCTTGCGGCGCGACGTCAGGTCGAACAGCTGCATGACCTGGTCGAGGGAGTAGTCGCCCCGCAGCGCCTCGGCGATCCGCTCCAGGTGGCCGAGGAACAGGTCGGTCCACCCCGGCGTCGGGAGCTGGGCGTCGATCAGGAACAGCGACGCGATCCGCTCGGGGTGGGCGATGGCGGCGACGATGCCGATGGCGCCCCCATAGCTGCCGCCGACCACGTGGACCGGCTCGGTGATGTCGAGGGCGTCGAGCAGCGCCACCAGGTCGTCGGCGTGGTCGCGCAGCCGGTATCCGGACGGGACGAGCTGCGAGCGCCCGTGGCCCCGCAGCGCGTAGGTGACGACGTCCGCGCTGGTGGCCAGCGGCATGCCCAGCGTGAAGCTCCAGCCCGAGTTGTCGACGGCCAGCCCGTGGACGAACACGATGACCGGCCGCGGCCCCTCCGGCCCCGTGCGGTAGCGGTTGACCCGGAACTCGATGCCGTTGGCGTGGACGGTCGCCACCGGCTCAGCTCTCCGCGTCGGCCGCTCGCAGGCTGGTGACGATGAAGTCGACGACGGTGCCGACGGTGATCTCGACGAGATCCTCGAGCTCCATGTCGGCGAACCAGGCGACGAAGTCGACCTTCTCGCCGTAGGTGTCGATGAGCTTCTCGGCGATCTCCATCACCTCGATGCTCTCGAGCTCGATGTCCTCGGCGAAGGTGGAGTCGAGGCCGACCTCGCACTCCTCGTAGAACTCCTCGCCGACCACGTCGATGATCGCCTGCTCGACGGTCTCCCGAACCGATTCGTACAGCGCGTCGTCGCGCGTCGCGCCGGTGGTCGTCCCGGTCGTGCTCATCGGCATCACTCCCAGCTATGCCCCAGTCGGCCGCCACGTTAGTGGGTCGCCCGACTCTGTTGACAAGTAGATGGTGACGGCGTTTGTTGTTGACTGAGAGGTAAGTGATTTGCCGGGACCTTGACACTCCGGCCGGCCTCTCTGGAATACTGGCCCCGCCCGCTGGGGCAGCCCGCTGGGGCAGGGCACGCGGATTTGGGGACCGCATCGCATGAGCACCGTCAACGACCGCCCGGGGGCGCCGCGCGACATCGCCATCGTCGGGATGGCCTGCGTCATGCCCGGCGCTCCCGACCTCGAGACGTTCTGGGCCAACATCGTCGACGGCGTCGACTCGGTGACCGAGGTCCCGACGTCGCGCTGGGTGCCCGAACTGTTCTTCGACCAGGACTACGACGGCTCCAAGCGCAAGCCGGGCGAGCCGCCCATGTCGGTGTCGAAGTGGGGTGGGTTCGTCCCCGACGTCGGCTTCGACGCCCTGGCCTGGGGCATCCCCCCGACCAGCCTGGGCAGCATCGACCCCGCCCAGCTGCTGGCGCTCAAGGCGGCGGCGGGCGCCATCGCCGACGCCGGCTACGGCGGGGGCCAGCGACCGTTCGACGGATCCCGCACCTCGCTGATCTACGGCACCGGCTCCGGCGGCGTGGTCGACACCCAGGCCGGCACCACGCTGCGGCTGCTGCTCCGGGCCCACGGCGTGCGCGACCTGCCCCCGGCCCTCGACGCCTTCCTGACCGAGCTGACCGAGGACGGGCTCCCCGGGGCGCTCACGTCTCTGATCTCCGGGCGGGTGGCCAACCGGCTCGACCTGGGTGGCAAGAACCTCACCGTCGACTCGGCCTGCGCCTCGGTGCTGGCCGCGCTCGAGATCGCCTGCGACGACCTCGCCGCCGGGTCGAGCGACATGGTGCTGGTCGGCGGCGTCGACCTCCACAACGGGGCGGGCGACTACGTCAGCTTCACCGCCGCCCACGCCCTGTCGCGGCGGGGCCGGTGCTTCGCCTTCGACGCCGACGCCGACGGCATGACCCTGGCCGAGGGCGCCGGCTGCATCCTGCTCAAGCGGCTCGACGACGCCATCGCCGACGGCGACCGCATCTACGCCGTGGTCAAGGGCATCGCGGGCTCGTCCGACGGCCGCCACCTCGGCCTCACCGCCCCCCGCCAGGAGGGGCAGGAGAAGGCGGTCCGGCGGGCCTACGCCCGGTCGGGGCTGTCGCCCCGCGACGTCGGGATGGTCGAGGCCCACGGCACCGGCACGCCGGTGGGCGACCGCATCGAGCTGCAGACCACCACCGCCGTGTTCACCGAGGCCGGCGTGCCGCCCGGCTCGGTCGTGCTCGGCACCGTGAAGTCCAACATCGGGCACATCAAGTGCGCGGCCGGCATCGCCGCCCTCATCAAGGCGGCCAAGGCGGCCTACCACGGGGTCCAGCCGCCCACGCTGCACATCAAGCGGCCGAACGAGGTGTGGGACCCCGAGACCAGCCCGTTCGTGTTCCTCGACCGGGCCCGGTCGTGGCTGGCCGACCGGCGGCTCGTCGCCGTCTCGTCGTTCGGGTTCGGGGGGACGAACTTCCACGCCATCCTCGAGAACCACCGGGGGGCGGGCTCCGGGAGCTCCGGCGGTGCCGGTTCCTCGCCTGGCGCGGGCGACGACCGGCCGATCCGGGTCGTCGCGGGCCCGTCCGACCCCGCGGCCGTGTCGGGGCGCCCGCACTGGCCGTCCGAGCTGTTCGCCTTCCGGGGCCCCGACAACGCCGCCGTCGCCGCCCAGCTGGCCGCGCTGGCGGCCCGACTGGAGGAGGAGCTGGTCGAGCCCCGCCAGGCCGACCGCATCCGACTGCGCGACGTCGCCGCCTCGGTGAGCGGGGTGGGCGGCTCGGGCAAGCCCGAGCCCGCCGGCGCGGGCGACGGCGCCGGGGCGCGCCGCGACGCCCCGGCCGGGCCCGTGCGCCTCGCCATCGTGGCCCAAGACCTCGACGACCTGGCCGCCAAGGTGGCCGACGCCCGGGCCGGGCGGGCGCGGGACGGCGTCTACCGGGCCGATCCCACCTGGACGCCGTCGGGCGTGGCGTTCCTGATCCCGGGGGTGCCGGGGCCGGCCCAGGGCGCGGTCCGGCCCGGCGTGGCCGCCGACGTGCTCGTCGCCTTCCCGGCCCAGCGTGGCGGGGTGGCGGCGGCGCCGCCCGAGTGGACGGCGGCGATGATGCCCCCGCAGGCCTTCGGCGTCGACCGCGACCGGCAGGCGGCGGCGCTCGCCCGGGTCGCCGCCCCGGTGGCGGCCGTGACCAGCCTGACCCACGCCCGGCTGCTGGTCGGGCTCGGCGTCGTGCCCGCCCGGGTCGCCGGCTGGGGGACGCCCCTGCTGGCCGCCCCGGGCGCCGCCGACGCGCTGCGGGAGGCGCTGGTGCCGGCCGTGCGCGGAGAGGCGGCACCGCCGTGGCCGACGGCCGAGCTGGCCGGCGGGGACGGGACCGTGGGCGCGGGCGGCGACGCCGCCGACGGTGCTGGTGCCGACCGCGACCTGATCCGCGACGACGTGCGGGCGCTGCACGCCGAGGGCCTCGACGTGTTCGTCGACCTCGGCCCCGGCGACGCCCTCGCCGGGCTGGTCGCCGAGGCGCTGGCCGACCGCCCGCACCTGGCGGTGGCCGTGGACCGGCCCGGCCGGCACGGGGTGACCGCGCTCCTCCACGCGCTGGCCCAGCTGGCGGTGGCCGGTGTGCCCGTCGACCTCGACACCCTCCACGCCGGCCGGGGCTCCGACCCCGCCCGGTGGGAGGACCCCGGCCGCCGCCCCGCCTGGATCGTCAACGGGCACTGCGCCCGCAGCGCCACCGGCGATCCCCTGCCTACCGGGGTGAAGCCCGCTGACCGGGCGCCGACGATCCGCATCGCCGACGGGGCCGGCGACCTGCCGCCGGCTGCCGTGGAGGCCGGGCCGGCCGGGGTCGGGAACGGCGCCGGGCCACCCGAGGCCGCCGGGAACGGGGCCGGGCTGGCCGGCTCGCTGTCGGCCGGCGACCTGGCGGTGGTCACCGAGTACCTGCGGATCGTCCAGCAGATGATCGCCACCGGCAGCGAGATCGTCCGGGGCCACGTGGCGGCGACCAACGGGTCCGACGGGTCCGCCTCCGAGCCGGTCGCCTCCGACACGACCGGGCACGGCGCGCCGTGAGCCCGACCGTGGACGCCGCGGCCGACGACCCCGTCGTCTGGCGGCTGGCCGGGGCCGACGCCGCCGACCTGCTGGCCCAGCTCGACAACGTGGCGCCCGGCGGGCCGCCGCCCGACCCGCGGCCCGCCTCGGCGGGGTCCGACTCCCGTGGGCCGGCCCGGCTGGCGATCGTCGAGCCCGACGAGCGCAAGCTGCGCCTCGCCCGGCGGCTGCTGGCCAAGGGCGAGCCGTGGCGGGGTCGGAGCGACATCTGGTTCGTCCCCACGGGCCTGGCCGCCCGGGGCGGCAAGGTGGCGTTCGTGTTCCCGGGCGTCGAGCCCGCCTTCGCGGCCGGCGACATCGATGTGCCCGCGCTGGGCCGGCGGGTGGGGCTGGAGGCACCCGAGATCCGGACCGGCGGGGTCGCCCACCAGACCGCCGCCATCTACCGGCTCGGGATCTTCCTCGACCGGGTGCTGCGCCGCTTGGGCGTCGAGCCCGACGTGGTCGCCGGGCACAGCGTCGGCGAGTGGAGCGGCACGGTGGCCGCCGGCCTGCTGCCCGCCGAGCACGCCGACGAGCTGATCCGGACCGTCGAGCTCGACGCCGTCGAGCTGCCCGACGTCGACTTCGCCGCCCTGGCCGCCGGGGCCGACGTCGTGTGGCCGATCGTCGGCGACATCGCCGGCGTCGAGCTGTCGCACGACAACTCGCCCAGCCAGTCGATCGTGTGCGGGCCGCCCGACGCCATCGCCGCCGCGCTGGCCCGGCTGCGCGAGGCCAACGTGCTGGGCTACACGCTGCCGTTCCAGTCGGGGTTCCACACGCCGGCCATCGCCCCGATGCTGGAGTCGATCCGCGACCTGGCCGGCGGCCTGCCGTTCGGCCCGGGGCGGGTGCCGATGTGGTCGGCGACGACCGTGGGGCCCTACCCGGGCGAGCAGGGGGCCATCGTCGACCTCCACCTCCTCCACCTGGTCGAGCCCGTGCGGTTCCGGCCGCTGGTCGAGCGGCTGTACGACCAGGTCGGCGTCCGGGTGTTCGTGCAGGTGGGCATCGGGAGCCTGACCGGCTTCATCGGCGACACGCTCGCCGACCGGGAGCACGCCGCCGTGCCGCTGCTGACGGCCAAGCGCTCGGCGCTGGCCCAGGTCCACCGGGCTCTGGTCGCCCTCTGGGCGGAGGGCGTCGCCCCCGCCGAGACCCTCCGCCTCCCCGGGCCGACCCCGGCCCACCCTCCGGCGGACCCGACCGCCCCACCGACGCCGGCCCACCCGCCGGACCAGCCCCCGGCCCCCCGCCGGCCGGCGCCCGCACGACCGGCCGCCGCGCCGCCGCGGGCCGAGCCGCCTGGCACTGCGCAGCCGGTCGAGGCGCCCTGCCCGGCCGACCCGCCCGCACCCGAAGCGCCCGCCGCCGCCCAGGCCCCGACGACCCAGCCCGCCGCCACGCAGCCGGCACCGCCCGCAGCCGGGCAGCGGACGCCCGGACAGCCCGCACGACCGGCCGCGGCACCGTCGCCGGCCGACCCGCCCGCACCCGAAGCGCCCGCCGCCGCCCAGCGAGCGGCCGGGCCATCCACCCGGCCGCCCGCCGGGCAACCGGCGGCCGGAGAGCCCACGCCCGGGCAGCCCGCGGCCGCGCCGCTCGCACAGCCCGACGCGCAGCCCGCCGCGGCGGCCGCACGGCCTGCGGCGGCAGAGGCGGGCGGGCAGGGCGAGCGGGTGTCGGC
>DATCLS010000087.1:0-8626 GCA_036563805.1 Acidimicrobiales bacterium
AGCATCATGGCCCTGGTCCGTCCGCCCGAGCAGCCCCGCGAGGGCGACCTGGCGACCGCCCCGGTCGGGCGCAGCCTGGTGATGATCGTGATCGGCGCGATCGCTGCCCTGTGGGCGCTGGCCAGCCTCGTGAGCGGCTAGCCGGACCCCGGCCCCGGGCGGGTCGGGCCGCCCGGTGGTTTCAGCGCCGCCCGTCGCCTCGGCCCGGGCCGTCCTCCGGCGGCGGGGTGGCGGGCACCCGCTTGAGCTTCAGGCCCAGCGACTCCAGCGTCTCGAACGGGTGGTTGTACCCCCGCTCGAGGTGGTGGATCCCGTGGAGCAGCGAGGGGCCCTCGGCGACCGCGGCGGCGATGACCGACGAGAACCCGGCCCGCACGTCGGGGATCGTGACCTCGGCGCCCTGGAGCTTCGACACGCCCCGCACCACGGCGGAGTGGAGCGCGGACGTGTCGTGGAACCGGCACGCCGGCCCGCCCAGGCAGGTGTCGAACAGCTCGATCTCCGAGCCCATCTTCTTGAGGGCCTCGACGTAGACCAGCCGGTCCTCGTACACGGTCTCGTGCAGAACCGACATGCCGTCGGCCTGGGTCATGAGCACGATGAGCGGCGGCTGCCAGTCGGTCATGAACCCGGGGTGCGTGTCGGTCTGCACTGCCGCCGGGCGGAGGCCGTCCTCGGCGCTGGCGGTGATCCACTCGTCGGTGATGTTGAAACGCGCCCCCATGTGCTGGAGCGTGTCGATCGCCGTGACCAGCCGGTCCTGGGCGCAGCCGGCCACCCGGACCCGTCCGCCCGTCATCAGGCCGGCCACCAGGTACGAGAACGCCTCGAGCCGGTCGCCCTGCAGGCGGGTCTCGGCGCCGCCCAGGCGGTCGACACCCTCGACGACGATGCGGCGGTCGGGCTTGAACCCGATGCGGGCGCCCATCCGCTGCAGGAACAGGGCGAGCTCGACGACCTCGGGCTCGACGGCGGCGTTGCGCAGCACGGTGCGGCCCTCGGCCATCACCGCCGAGAGCAGCACCGTCTCGGTGGCGCCCACGCTCGGGTAGGGCAGCTCGATGCGGGTGCCGCGCAGCTTCTTCGCCTTGGCGGTGATGCCCTCGGGCGTCACCTCGACCTCGGCGCCCATCGCCTCGAGGGCGGCGATGTGGAAGTCGACCGGGCGCTGGCCGATGCGGTCGCCGCCGACCAGGGGCACGAACGCCTCGTTGCTGCGGTGGAGGATCGGCCCGAGCAGCAGGATCGGGATGCGGTTCAGGCCCGTGAACTCGATCGGGACCTTGTTCCCAGGCTTGTCGGTGGGGTCGATCGTGATCTTGTCGCCCTCGATCTCGACGCCCACGCCGAGCGACGTCAGGATGTCGGCCGTGATGCCGACGTCGCCCACGTCGGGCGCGTTGGTGATCGTCGAGGGCATGGTGCCGAGCATGGCGGCGACCATGTGCTTGGTGACGGCGTTCTTCGACCCGCTGACGCGGACCTCGCCGACGAGGGGACCGTTCGGTTGGATGTGCCAGGCATCGGCGTTGACGGCAGGCGCGTCCATCGGGTGGAGAGTAGCGGCGCTGGGTGCGGGCCTGGCTCCGCTCCCCCGGGCCGGGGTTCAGGACGAGGGATCGTGGGCGTCGTCGTGCCGGTCCGGGTCGCGTCCGTCGTCATCGGCGCCGTCGGCGGGGCCCTCGGTGTCGTCGTCGGCCGGGCCGCATGACCGGCCAGTGGCCCGTGCGTGGCCCACTGGGTGACACGGTGCTCGGACAGCCGACCGGGGCCGGAACGTGAGACGGGGCCGAGACGCGAAACGGCGCCTGAGCTGGTCAGGCGCCGACGGAGAGCGGGTGACGGGAATCGAACCCGCATTATCAGCTTGGGAAGCTGACGTTCTGCCATTGAACTACACCCGCGAGGTGCGGTCCGCAGGTTAGCGGACGACGGGCCGGGTACGGGTAGCCGGGCGCCGGTGTTCTAGGGTCGGCCAGCGTGATCCTGTCCGATCGCACGATCCGCGAGGAGCTGGCCGCGGGGCGCATCGTCATCGACCCGCTCGACGAGAAGGCGATCCAGCCGTCGTCCGTCGACCTGCGGCTCGACCGCCTGTTCCGCGTGTTCCTCAACCACACGACGCCGGTCATCGACGTGAAGCAGGACCTCGAGGACCTGACCCGACTGGTCGAGATCCCCGACGACGACGCCTTCATCCTCCACCCCGGCGAGTTCGTGCTGGGCTCGACGTTCGAGCTGGTCGGCCTGCCCGACGACCTCGTGGCCCGCATCGAGGGCAAGAGCTCGCTCGGCCGCCTCGGCCTGCTCATCCACTCGACCGCCGGGTTCATCGACGCCGGGTTCACCGGCCACATCACGCTGGAGCTGTCCAACGTGGCCAACCTGCCGATCACGCTCTACCCCGAGATGAAGATCGGCCAGATCAGCTTCCTGCGCATGACGACGCCCGCCGACGAGCCCTACGGGTCGTCTGTCGTCGGGTCCAAGTATCAGGGCCAGCGGGGGCCGACGCCGAGCCGCTACTGGGAGAACTTCCGCTAGAGGCGGCAACGTCGGCCAGACCGGCCGGCCAGCCCGGGCCCCATCATCACTGCCGTAGCGGGATCTCCTCCCGCGCCAGCACCTGGCCGTGCAGCCGCACGGCCACCCGGGCCACCTGGTCGGCGCCGCCGACCTGCACCTCGACCCGGGTGGTGGCGCTGGTGCCCGGAGCCAACGTCCCGAGCCCGCAGGTGAGCGTCCGCACGAGCCCGAGCACGCTGCTGATGAGCCCGCCGGACGGGCCCTGGCACCGCGTCCCCGCCAGCAGGGTGGAGGCCCGGGCGTCGGTGCTCAGCTCGATGTCGAGCTCGAGGCCGTCGGCGGGCTCGGTGCCGTTGTTGGGGACGAGGATCTGGAGCGTCCCGGTGCCGGGCACCCGCTGCAGCCACGCCAGGTCGAGCCCGATCTCCAGGTTGGCGTCGACTTGCACGCCGTCCTCGAGCCCGAGGCCGATGCCGACGTCCGCGTCGACGTCGGCGAGCGGCTCCTGCTCGGCGCCGGCGGTGGACCCGGGGGCCGTCGACGGGGTCGTCGTCGTCGACGTGGCGGTCGAGTCGCTGACCGTCGGCGCCAGGGACCCGGGTGTCGCCGCCCGGCTCTCGCTCACGGTCGTGGTGTCGTCGACCTCGGCGCCCTCGGGCGCCGGCCCGGCCACCCACGAGGCGTCGGGCTCGGAGGATGGCCCGCCGTCGTGGGGGATCGTCGTCACCGCCAGCGTGACCGCGGCGGCGGCCACGGCTGCCGCCCCGCCGATCGTGGCGCCGGCCCGCCGCACGCTCGACCAGGCGCCGCCCAGCAGGTGGGCGGCGCCGCTCGTCGCGCCGGCGCCGCCGGCCGTGGCGGCCACGCCCGCCGCCCCCGTCGCCCCGGCGGCCCCGAGGGCCCCGGCGCCAGCCGCCGCGCCGGCGCCAGCTCCGGCTCCCGACACGACGCCGGCCACGCCGCCCCCGGAGGCCACGAGCAGGAACACCGGCGCCACCGACCGGACCAGCATGCGGTTGACGTCGTTCAGCTCCAGCACCAGCGACCGGCACGACTCGCACTGCTCGAGGTGCTGGGCGGTGGCGTTGTGGTCGCGGCGGCTCAGCCCGTGGCGCACGTAGCCACCGAGCCGGGACCGGTGCGGCTCGCACCGCGGCCGGGGCCGGGTCTGCAGGTGGGCCTGGAGGTAGGCCTGGCGCAGCCGCTCCCGGGCCCGGTAGGCGAGGGCGGCCGCGGCGTTGGCCGACAGGCCGACCACGCCGGCGATCTCGCGGGGCTGGCGCCCCTCGACGGCGGTGTGCCACAGCACCGCCTGCCAACGGCCGGGCAGCGACTCGAACGCCTCGCTGACCATCCGCCGCTCGGCGCCCTCGAGCTCGGGGGCGCCGGCGACGGCCAGGACCGGCTCGGGCACCTCGTCGAGCGGCTCGTCCTGGCGCCGCTCCTCCATGGCCAGCCGCCGCAGCGTGACGAACAGATAGGCGCGGAACGACTCCCGCGGCCCGCCGCCCCGGCGCAGCGCCCCGAGCACGCGCTCGAACGCGCCGTTGACCAGGTCGTCAGCGTCGCTGCCGCGCCGATACGTGCTGGCCAGGCGGTGGGCGGCGTCGTGGTGCCGGACGTACAGCTCGGTGAACGCCGCTTCGTCGCCGTCGCGCGCCGCCTCCAGTAGTTCAGCGTCGGAGAGTGCTGTCACCGGCATGATCCGTAGTCCCCGGGGGGAGAGTCTGGCTCACTCGGCGTAGCGACACCAGTGTTACTTTCAGTCACGTAAGCGTTGGTCGGCGGGGGGCCCGCCGAGGGCCCGGGCGAAAAATCGGCAAAGTTTTCGCGGACTGGCGTCATGGACGGTCCCCTACGCCGTCTCATGGGGCGTGAACGAGGTCGACACCGGAGAAGCCCGAGCGGCGGACCGGCGCGCCTCGGGACGTGGATCGGGCGTCCCCGCCGGCGCGGTCGTCTCTCCCCCGATGACCGACCGGTGGACGGTCGTTCGATCCTGCCGCGCCGCGCCCGTCGAGCACCGCTCCGGGCCCGCGGCGGGCGAGTCGGTGGCCAACGCTCTTGCCCCGGCGAGCCACCGACGGCAGAGAGGGCATCAGCGGGGTGGTGCCG
Source organism: Acidimicrobiales bacterium (assembly GCA_036563805.1). Classification (GTDB taxonomy): domain Bacteria; phylum Actinomycetota; class Acidimicrobiia; order Acidimicrobiales; family VFJN01; genus DATCLS01. The sequence goes on from DATCLS010000087.1 coordinate 4,642, forward strand.
CGTCCCGGCAACGCGGCGCCCCCCGCGGCCCTTTCTGCGCCGGCTGACCCGCAGGCCCGTCCGAGCGAGCCGGCGCCCACCCCGGCGGAGCCCACCCCGGCCGAGGCCGGGCGCGATGAGGCCAGCCGAGCCGGGCCGGTCCCGTCCGGGACGACGCCGGGCGTTGCACGTGAAACGGCCGCGCGTCGAACAGCGGAGACGGCCGGCGCCATCACGCCTCGACCTCCGCGGCCTCCACGGCGTCGACGGCCAACGCCACCCGCTGGGACCCGAGCGGCGCGCCCGCCTGGTGGGCCGACACCATGGCGCTCTCGTCCGGCCCGTCCACCGTCACGCCGATCGAGACCGACGTGCGTCCGCCGGCGGCCGGCGCCGGGACCGTGCACGTGACGGTTTGCCCGGACGCCTGGCAGCTCGCGTCGAGAGAGCCGACGTGGGCGCCGCCGCTCAGCTCGATCGTCAGCTGGACCGGGGCCGTCTCGACCGGGCCCGATCCGGACGCGCTGGACACCGTGGCCGTGAGCGTGCCCCCCGTCGCCGAGCCGGCGGACCAGCCCACCTGCCAGGAGGCCAGCTCGGGGTCCGGATCGGGCGGCGGCTCGGTCGTCGGCGTGGTGGTCGTGGGGGTGGGCCGGCCGGGCGACGGCGCCTCGCCGCTGGGCGTCGACGGCCGCGGTGGGCGGTCGCCGTCGGGGCGGGTGGCGGCGGCCGGTGACGCCGGGCGGGCGTCGTCCGCGTCGTCGTCTTCGTCCTCGTCAGCCGCGGCGCGCTCGTCGTCCGGGACGGTCGTGGTGGGCGCGTCCTCCTCGTCCTGCGGCGCGGGCGGCCGCTGGTCGTCGGAACCCCGGTCGACGACGCCGGACCCGCCGCCCGGGGACAGCGGCTCCCCGCCCACGGGGTCGAGCGGGCTGGGCCCGCCGTCGTCGCGGGTCATGGCCGTGCCGACGACGGCCAGCGCGGCGACCAGGACCGTGGCCGCGGCGGCGCCCCCGAGGCGGGGCGCCAGCCCGCCGCCCCACGGGCCGCCGTCGCGCTCGTCGTCGTTATGGCCGTCGCCGACCCCGCCGTCGGTGCCGGCCCCGGACCCGGTGCCCCCGCTCGAGGACGGGCGGGCGACGACCGTCGGGCCGGTGGCGTAGGCGCCGCTGCGACGGGGGCGGCGGTCGGCGGCCGGCGGATCGCCGGTGACCTCGACGACCGCCAGCTGGCCGCTCACGCCCAGCGGGCGGGGCACCCCTGACCGCCCGGCGGGGGTCGGGAAGTACGGGACGACCAGCCGCGCCAGCAGCTCCTCGACCGTGTCGAGGGCGGCGACCAGGTCGCGGCACGAGTCGCAGCGGGACAGGTGGTCGCGGACGCCGTCGGCCGCCTCGGCGTCCAGCGCCCCGCGGCGGTGGGCGGCCAGGCGGGCCCGGTGGGGTTCGCACGCCGGCCGGGGCGCGGCGTCGAGGTGGGCCTGGAGGTAGGCCTGGCGCAGCTTGCCGGCCGCGTAGCGGGCGATGGGGGCGGCCACCGAGGTGGTGACGCCCAGGGCCCGGGCCAGGTCGGCGGCGTCGCCGCCCAGGACGACCGTGTGCCACAGCGGGACCTGCCACCGGTCGGGCAGCGACTCGAACGCCCGGGTGATCATGACGCGGTCGGCGCCGCCCAGCGCCGGGTAGTGGGCCACGGCGGCCACGGGTTCCGGCACCGCCGGCCACTCGGGCTCCGCGGACGGCGCCGTCGTCGACCTGGCGGTGCGGTGCGCGCCTCCGGCGGCCGGGCCGGGGATCGTCGTGGCGGGCACGATCACCGCGTCCGGGCGGGCGGCGGGCGCCGCGGCGGCGTCAGAGGTGGGGACCGGTCCCGTCGTCCCGGGCGCAGCGCCAGCGCCCGGCGCGTCCGGCGTCGGGGCTGGGGCGGCCGATGCGCCCCGGGTCGGCGCGTCCGGCGTCGTGCCGGCGGCCGCCGCCCCGGTGCCCCCGGACGCGGGTGGCGGCGCCGGGCGGGCGTCTGCGTCGATGATCGTGCGGGCGGCCGGCCTGACCGGGGTCTCGCCCGCCTCGGCACCGGAAGGCGGGGCGATGGCGATCGTGCGGGCCGGCGCGCCGCCCGGGGCCGCCGGGCCCGGGCCCCCAGCCGCAGAATCCTCAGCCGCAGTGTCCCCAGCCGCAGTGTCCCCAGCCGCAGAAGCACCAGTTGCAGAATCCCCAGCTGCCGAGCCGTGCCCGTCCCCGGGCCCGCCGCCGACCTCGGCGCCGGCTCCGGCCTCCGACCCCGCCGCCACGGCCCGTCCGTGCACGGTGGCGAACAGGTAGGCGCGGAACGCCTCGGTCGGCCCCGACCGCCGCCGCAGGTGGGCCACCACCTCGGCGAAGGTGGCGTCGACGAGGTCGTCGGCCTCGCCGCCGTGCCGGTAGCTCGTGGCCAGCCGGTGGACGGCGGGGTAGTGGCGGCGGTACAGGGCGGTGAACGCCGCCTCGTCGCCTTGGCGTGCTCGATCGAGCAGCTCGGCGTCGGTGAGCTCGGTGACGACCATGGACTCCGGGGTGACGGGCTCCGGTGAGGCGTGGCCCCCAGCGGGCCGGCCCCCGAGTCTGGCCGAAGGAAACGAGTGTTACCAGTGGGCGGTCTGACCTGCGGAAACGCACTTCCGGTACGCAAGAACCGCGCTTCAATCGCAGGTCAGGCGTGGCATGCGCCACAGGGGAGCACAGGGGGCGGCCCGACGAGATCCTCGGGCCGCCCCCTCGGGTCCCTCAGTCCCCGGGGCCCTCAGTCGTTGAGCGACTCCAGCCCGGTGGGGGCGGTGAGCCGGCGCTCGTCGCGCTCCTCGAGCGCTTCGAGGAGATGCATCGAGATGTCCGCGACCTTCACCTCGTCGTCGTCCTTGCCGGCCGCCTTGGCGCCGTCGTCGATCATCACGTAGCAGAACGGGCAGGCGGTCGCGATGCGGGAGGCGCCGGTGGCGATCAGCTCCTGGCTGCGCTCGTCGTTGACCTTCTTGCCGATCGTCTCTTCCATCCACATGCGGGCGCCACCGGCGCCGCAGCACATGCCCCGCGTGCCGTTGCGGCTTGCCTCGACGACCTCGATGCCGCCGAGCGACCCGATGACCCGCCGGGGGGCCAGGTACACGTCGTTGTGGCGGCCCAGGTAGCAGGAGTCGTGGTAGACGACCCGCTCCTCGAGGCGGGCGTCGCTCATGTCGAGCCGGCCCTCCTCGATGAGCCAGTCGAGCAGCTGGCTGTGGTGGATGACCTCGTAGTTGCCGCCCAGCTGCGGGTACTCGTTGCCGAGCGTGTTGAAGCAGTGGGGGCACTGGGTGACGATCTTCCGCACGCCCATGCCGTTGAGCGTCTCGACGTTCTGCATGGCGAGCATCTGGAAGATGTACTCGTTGCCTGAGCGGCGGGCGGGGTCGCCGGTGCAGTTCTCGGACGGGCCGAGGATGGCGAAGTCGAGGCCGGCCCGCTGCATGAGCTTGGCCATGGCCACCGACACCTTCTGGTTCTTGTCGTCGAAGCTGCCGGCGCAGCCGACCCAGTAGAGGTACTCGTGGTCGAACGAGTCGCCGGGCTCGACGATCGGAATGCCGTCGAGCTTGGCCGCCCAGCTGGCCCGCTCGCTCTGGGACATGCCCCACGGGTTGCCCGAGTTCTCCATCGACCGGTAGGCGTTGCCCAGCTCGGTCGGGAAGTTCGACTCCATGAGCGACAGGTAGCGCCGCATGTCGAGGATCTTGTCGAGGATCTCGATGTTGACCGGGCACACCTCGTCGCAGGCCTTGCACGACGTGCACGACCAGATCTCTTCGGGCGTGATCCGCTCGAACAGCGAGTTCGCGCTGACCGTGATCTCGGGCACGGTGCCAAGCGGCGGCGACACCGGCGGGTTGCCGGTAGCCGCCATGACCTCGCCGCTCTTCAGGACGATCTCGCGCGGGTCGAGCGGCTTGCCCGTCGCGTGCGCGGGGCAGACGCTCGTGCACCGACCGCACATGGTG
>DATCLS010000088.1:0-1788 GCA_036563805.1 Acidimicrobiales bacterium
AACGGCCTGCGCGGCATCCGCACGCTGTCGGCCCGGGTGCGCCAGCAGTGCGAGACGGCGCTGGCCATCGCCGAGCACCTGGAGCGGCACCCGGCGGTGGCCCGGGTGTCGTACCCGGGGTTGGACTCGCACCCCCAGCGCGACCTGGCCAAGCGGCAGATGGCGGCCGGCGGGACGATCGTCGCCGTCGAGCTGGCCGGCGGGCTGGCGGCGGCCACGACGTTCTGCGAGTCGACCCGGATCGCCCGCATGGCGCTGTCGCTCGGCGGGCCGGAGACGCTGGTCGTGCTCCCCGCCTCGACGGTCGGGCGGCAGCTGACCCCCGCCGAGCGCGCCGAGCTGGGCATCTCCGACGGCCTGGTCCGCATCTCGGTGGGGCTGGAGCACGCCGACGACCTGATCGCCGACCTGGACCAGGCGCTGGCCCGCGCCGAGGCCGCCGCCGGCTGACGGATGGGGCCGCCCGGCCGGCCTGACCCGGTGGGACCCGGGGCCGGCACCGCGTCGCCTCGGCGCGGCGGCGGGGCGACCGCCGGGGTGGGGCGGCCGGGTGGGGCGGCCTAGCCTGCCGCCGGTGCCCGAGCTGCTGGAGGTCGAGTCCTACCGCCGCCAGGCCGAGCGGGTGGTCGGGCGCCGCCGCATCGCCGCCGCCGAGGCGCCGGACACCTGGTTCGTCAAGGGCGCCGAGCCGGAGGAGGTGGTCGCCGCGGTGGTGGGGCGCTGCGTCGCCGCCGCCCGGCGGCGCGGGAAGCTCCTCGTCCTCGACCTTGCCGACCCGTCGGCGGGGGAGGCGGAGCCACCCGCGGTCCGCCTCGGGCTGCACTTCGGGATGACCGGCCGGCTGATCGTCGACGGTCGGGCGTCCATCGATCGCCTCGAGTACTCGAGCGGCCGCGACGACCCGGCCTGGGACCGCTTCGCCCTGCGCTTCGCCGACGGCACCGACCTGCGGGTGCGCGACCCGCGCCGCCTCGGCGGGGTCTCGCTCGACCCCGACGAGGACCGCCTGGGCCCCGACGCCCTCACCGCCGGCCGGGACGACGTCGCCGCCGCGCTGGGGACCAGCCGGGCCCCGCTGAAGACCCGCCTGCTCGACCAGTCACGCCTGGCCGGCATCGGCAACCTGCTGGCCGACGAGATCCTCTACCGGGCCGGGCTCGACCCCGCCCGGCCGGCGGGCGGGCTCTCGGAGGCGGAGGTCGACGCCCTGCACACGGCCATCGGCGAGGTGCTGGCCGACCTCGGCGCCCGGGGCGGCAGCCACACCGGCGACCTGCGGGAGGCGGCCGCGCGCGACGGCCTGTGCCCCCGGGACGGCGCCGCGATCGTGCGGCGCCGGGTCGGCGGGCGGACGACGCTGAGCTGCCCCGCCCACCAGCGCTGAGCGCGCGCCGGGCGGGGGTGGTTCACGCCGGGCGGCGGGCCGCCCTACAGTCGCTGTCCGCACCGTAGGTACCATGACGGCGGCTGGGGGCCGACCAGGTGAACTCGATGCTCGACCGCAGACGATCAGAGGCGGGCCCGGCGTGGCCGGCCAGCCGACGCCGCCCGCTGGCTGCGGCGGTCGTGGCCGCGGTGCTGTGGGCGCTCTGGACGGCCTCGCCTGCGGTGGCCCTGTGGGGGGATCCGCACGACCCCCCGGGGGAGACGACGACCACGACCACGACCACCACGACGACAGCACCGTCGACGACGACGACCACGCGACCGCCGACGACCGCTCCGCCGCCGTCGACGGCGCCCGAGACGACGGCGCCACCGCCGCCCGTCGAGGAGGAGGAGGAGGAG
>DATCLS010000093.1:0-93426 GCA_036563805.1 Acidimicrobiales bacterium
CTCGACGCCTCCGGCCCGGGCGACGGCGGCCGCGAGGGCCGCGCCCACCGGACCGGCCCGCCCCCGCCGGGTGCCGGCAACCGGCGGCCCGGCCCCCGCTCGACCGCCGCCGGCCTGGCGGGCGGCGCGGCCGGGGCCGCGGCGGCGGGGGTCGGCGACCCCCGGGGCCCGGCCGGGCTCGGGCGGCGGGGCGACCCCCGCACGCCGGTGGGCGCCGCCGGGGCGGGGAGAGACGACCCCCGCCGGGTCCGGGGACCCGGTCCGCACCCCGGCGGTGTCGACGACCTCGGCGGCCTGGCCGCGTCCGGCCGCGGCGCGCCCGCGGCGGGCGACCGCGTATCGCCGCCGCGCGGTGACCCGGCTCTGGGCGCCGGTCCGGGCGCGGGGCCGGCCTCGCGGGGCGGCCCCGCCGCGCTCGGTCCCGGTGCCGCCAGTCGAGGCGACCGGGTGTCCCCGCCGCGCGGTGGCCCGGCCCTGGGCGCCGGTCCCGCCACCGCGGCGTGGCCGGGACGCAACGGCCCCGCCGCCGGCAGCCCGGGTCGGGGCGGACAGGATCACGGCGGCCGGGGCTACGGCGACTACGGCGGCCCGGTCCCGGGCGACCGGGCGGCCGCCGGCCGGCGCAGCATCGCCGCTCTGGGCGCCGGCGAGCGGCCCTCTCCGCCCGGCGGCGGCCCGGCCTCCACCCCGGGCGACGAGCGGGTCCCACCTGGTGGGCCCGGCGCGGGGGCCGACCCGCGCACCGGGCGCTACGGTCCCGACGGTCCGCGCGGGCCCGCCCCGGGCTACGCCGGCGGGACCGCCCAGCACCCGGGAATCGCCGACGCCGGCCGATACGGCGACGATAGGTACATCGACCCCTACGACGACGCTCCGGACGACGAGTACGACGACGACGAGCTCTTCGAGGACGACGCCCTCGAGGACGACCGGCCGCGCCGCCGGCGGTGGCTGGTCGTCCTGTTGGTCATGGCGCTGCTCGTCCTCGCCCTGGGCGGGATCGGCTGGATGTGGCTGCAGCGCCAGATCGACCCGCCGGGCGGTCCGGGCGACACCGTGACGGTCGAGATCGAGGAGGGCTCGTCCACCGGCGACATCGGCGACACGCTGGCCGCGGCCGACATCATCCCCAACGCCACCGTGTGGGAGTGGTACGTCCGGCTGCGCAACGTCGGGCCGATCCAGGCCGGCCAGTACGAGCTACGGGAGAACTCGTCGATCCCCGACGTGGTCGCGGTCCTGCGCGAGGGCCCGGCCGCCCCGCCCGGCCGGTTCGTGACGCTCCCCGAAGGGCTGACGATCCGGCAGATGATCGCCCGCATCACCGACCCCGAGGACGGCATCGAGGGCTTCAGCGCCGACCGGCTGCGGGAGGTGGTGAACAGCGGCAACATCCGCTCGCGGTACCTGCCCCGCGACGCCCGGTCGATGGAGGGCACGCTGTTCCCCGAGACCTACCGGCTCGAGGAGGGCGAGGACGAGTCGGTGCTGATCACCCGCATGGTCGAGCAGTTCGACCGGGTGGCGGGCGAGCTCGACCTCGAGGCCCGGGCCCAGGCCCTGGGCCGGACGCCCTACGAGATCATCATCATCGCCTCGATGATCGAGAAGGAGACGCGGGTCGACGAGGAGCGGCCCCAGGTCGCCCGGGTCATCTACAACCGGCTCGCCGAGCGCATGCCGCTCGGCATCGACGCCACCAGCTGCTACGAGCTGCGCGAGGACCCGTGCCGGCTCACGGAGTCCGACCTCGAGAGCGAGTCGCCCTACAACACCCGCCGCAACCAGGGCCTGCCGCCGACGCCGATCGCGTCCCCGGGGCGGGCCAGCCTCGAGGCCGCCCTGAACCCGGCGGACGGCGACTGGCTGTACTACGTGCTCGACGCCGAGGCCAACGACGGCACCCACGTGTTCACGACGTCGTACGAGGACCACCTGGCGGCCCGGGAGCGGTGCCAGGACGCGGGGCTCTGCTGAGTCTGCCGAGGGTGCCGGCCGAGGCGGCCGCGCTCGGCCTGGCCGGCGCCCGGCCGGCGGCTACTCGCCCTCGACCTCGACCGTGACCCGGTCGGCGAAGAACGACACCATCCCCGCGATCTTCTGGCTCTCGGGGAGCGGCGTCGGGTAGTACCAGGCGACGTCGTCGATGGCGATGTCGCCGGCCCGCAGCGAGTAGTACGAGGCCTGGCCCTTGTAGGGGCACTGGGTGAGCGTGGGCGACGGCACGAGCAGGTCCATGCGGACGTCGACCTTGGGCAAGTACCAGCGCGTCGGCAGCCCGGTCTCGAACAGGGCGTGGGCGTGGGTCGAGTCGGCCAGCACCAGGTCGCCGACCCGGACGACGACGCGGCGCGACGAGGCGAGGATGTCGATCCGCGTGTACGGGTCGCGGGCGTGGACGTGGACCTCCTCGTCCTCCTCGAACCAGCTGTCCATGGCACCCCACTCGAGGCGGACGTGCCCCCGCAGGCCCTCGATCGGCGACGCCACCACGATGTGGCCGGCCCCCGGCGCCGTCACGTCACCGACCCGGACGTCGAACCGTTCGGCGTCACCCCGGCTGGGGGAGTGGTCGACCTCGCCGGTGGGGAGCAGCTCGGCGTGGACGTCCGCCAGCGGGAAGTAATAGGTCGGGTAGTAGGGCACCTCCCACACGAGGAGCGGGTGGAACGTGTCGGCGGCCAGACCGCCGCCGAGATAGGTGCGGATCCGTTTGCTCCCCGGCTGGACCTTGACCCTGCCGCGTGCAGTGGTGGTCATCGCCATGCATCGTGCAACACCGCCGCGAGGCCCGGCGATTCCGGCGCGCGGTGGGTGGGGGCGGGCGCCCGCCGGGGCAGCCGCCCGCCGGGCAGCCGCAGCCGGTCGGGCTCGTCGACGGTCGGCGGTCGAGGCTGGCGACCGGCCGCCGGCTGTCAGCCGCCGTTCGCCTGGGGCTCGAGCAGCAGGATCGGGATCTTCCGCTCGGTGTTCTTCTGGTACTCGTCGTAGTCGGGCCAGACCTCGACGGCCCGTTCCCACCAGATGGCCCGCTCGTCGTCGTCGGCGACGCGGGCCCGGCACTCGTAGACGTTGGGCCCGTCCTGCACCCGGACCTCCGGGTTCTCGAGCAGGTTGAGGTACCAGCCGGGGTGGTGGTCGTGGCCGCCCTTGGAGGCGACGGCGGCGTAGGTGCCGTCGTGCTCGACGCGCATGACCGCCGCCTTGCGGATCTTGCCGGACTTGCGGCCCCGCATGGTCAGCACCACGCAGGGCTTGCCGTTGAGCAGGGTGCCCTTCGTGCCTCCGGACGACTCGTAGGCCTCGATCTGCTTGGCGACCCAGTCCCACGAGCTCGGTTCGTACTCACCTTCGAGCGCCATGCGGCCGGAGTCTACGGAACCCCACCCGAAACGCTGACCGACCCCCGGCGTGCCCCGAGCGCGCTCGGCCCGGCGCGAACGCCGCGCCGTCGCGCTCGGTCCCGTCGACGGGTACGAACGACCCGGCCTCGGGGCCGCCCACCCACCCGCCGGACCCCATCGTCGGCCGAGAGCCTGGGGGGCGGGGGAGGGGCCCAGCGCGGAGAGGCCCCGGAGGCGTCCGGGGCCTGTGGTCAGGAAGGTGAGTGTGCGTGGAGCGGGTGACGGGAATCGAACCCGCATAGCCAGCTTGGAAGGCTGGAGCTCTGCCATTGAGCTACACCCGCGAGCAGCCCGACGGTACTCCGCCCGGCGACTGTCGGGGAGGCGGGATTTGAACCCGCGACCTCCTGCTCCCAAAGCAGGTGCGCTGCCGCTGCGCCACTCCCCGTCCGAATCGGACGCGTCAGCCTACCGCCGGCCCCACGCGCGGCGCCGCTGACGGGCCGCCGACGGCAACGTGGTCGGGCCGGCACCGGTCCGCAGTTAGACTCGCCGCTCTGTGAAGACCACCGTCGCGCCCCTCGAGGGAAACAAGGTCAAGGTCTCCGTCGAGGTCGACGAGGACGAGTTCGACAAGGCCATCGACGCCGCCTACCGCAAGATCGCCCGCGAGGTCCGCATCCCCGGGTTCCGCCCCGGCAAGGCCCCGCGCAAGGTGCTCGAGCGGCGTCTCGGCCCCCAGGTGGGGCGCGAGCAGGCCCTCCACGACGCCCTACCCGAGTACTACGCCCGGGCGCTCGACGAGAACGAGGTCGACGCCATCGACGCCCCCGAGATCGACATCACCTCCGGGCAGGAGGAGGGGGCGGTGGCGTTCGACGCGGTGGTCGAGGTGCGGCCCGAGGTGCAGGTGCCCGGCTACGCGAGCCTGCGCGTCGAGATCGAGCGGCCCGAGGTCGACGAGGACGAGATCCAGGCCCAGATCGACCGCATGCGCGAGGTCCAGGCGACGTTCGCCGACGTCGACCGGCCGGCGCAGGACGGCGACGCCGTGATCATCGACATCACCGGCACGCTGGATGGCGAGGAGCAGGAGGGGCTCACCGCCGACGACTACAGCTACCAGGTGGGCAGCGGCTCCATCACCCCCGAGGTCGACGAGCAGCTGCGGGGCGCCAAGGCCGGCGACATCCTCGAGTTCGACGCCACGCACCCCGACCCCGACGAGGAGCGGCAGCTCCGGTTCCGCGTGCTGGTCAAGCAGGTGCGCGAGCGGGTCCTGCCCGAGGCCGACGACGAGTGGGCGTCCGAGAACTCCGAGTTCGACACGATCGAGGAGCTGCGCGCCTCGATCCGCGAGCGCTCGACGCTGGTCCGCAAGGCCCGGGCCCAGGCCGAGCTCCGGCAGAAGACCGCCGAGGCGCTGGCCAAGCTCGTGACCGACGACGTGCCCGAGGCGCTCATCAACCAGGAGGTCCAGCAGCGGGCGCAGGACTTCGCGCTGCGCCTGCGGGCCCAGGGCCTCACGGCCGAGCAGTACTTCGCCATGTCGGGCACCGACTCCGACAAGCTCACCGAGGAGCTGAAGGAGGCGGCCGACACGGCGGTCCGGGTCGACCTCGCGCTGCGCGCCGTCGCCGAGGCCGAGGGCATCACCGCCACCGAGGAGGACCTCGAGCGCGAGATCGCCCAGGTCGCCGAGCGGGTGAACGAGAAGCCCGCCAAGGTCCGCGCCGAGTTCGAACGCGGTGGGCAGCTCGCGGCGGTACGCTCCGACATACGGAAGCAGAAGGCTCTCGACTGGCTCCTGGAGCGGGTCGAGATCGTCGACCCCCAAGGTCAGCCCATCGACCGGGCCGACCTCGAGATCACAGCCGTTGACCCCGGCACCAGCGCCGAGGACGTGTCCGATGGCGACGACGTGAACGACGAGACGGAAAGCGACGCCGAGTGATCGACCCCACCTCCGGGTACCGACTGAACGCATCCGAGCGGCCGCAGCCGGGCCCGGCCGCCGGCGCCTCCCAGGCCCAGATCGCCCAGCACACGGATGTGATCCGCAACTACCTGGTCCCCACGGTCGTCGAGCAGACCAACCGGGGTGAGCGCGCCTACGACCTCTACAGCCGCCTGCTCAAGGAGAACATCATCTTCCTGGGCACGGCGATCGACGATGCGGTCGCCAACCTGGTCTGCGCCCAGCTTCTCCACCTCGAGTCCGACAACCCCGACAAGGACATCAACATCTACATCAACAGCCCGGGCGGCGACGTCACGGCGCTGTTCGCCATCTACGACACGATGCAGTTCGTGAAGCCCGACGTGAGCACGATCTGCTTCGGTCAGGCTGCGTCGGCCGCCGCCGTCCTCCTGGCGGCGGGCACGCCGGGCAAGCGCCTCGCTCTCCCGCACGCCCGGGTGCTGCTGCACCAGCCGTGGGGCCAGGCCGGTGGCCAGGCCACCGATGTCGAGCTGGCCGCCAAGGAGATCCTGCGGATGCGCGAGATGCTCGACGAGCTGTTGTCCCACCACACGGGCCAGCCGGTCGAGAAGGTCCATCGCGACACCGACCGCGACTTCGTGATGAGCGCCGAAGAGGCGAGAGAGTACGGCATCATCGACGACGTCATCTCGTCTCGCCAGGCAGCTGACATGTCCGGTCCCATCACCAAGGCCAGCTAGGACGCAACGGGGGAGCCGACCGTGGCCAAGTTCGGAGATGGTGGCGAGCTGCTGAAGTGCTCTTTCTGCGGCAAGTCACAGAAGCAGGTGAAGAAGCTGATCGCCGGTCCCGGCGTCTACATCTGCGACGAGTGCATCGATCTCTGCAACGAGATCATCGAGGAGGAGCTGGCCGAACCGAGCGAGTTCCGCTTCGACGAGCTGCCGAAGCCCCGTGAGATCTACGAGTTCCTGAACGACTACATCATCGGTCAGGAGCACGCGAAGAAGATCCTGTCGGTCGCCGTCTACAACCACTACAAGCGGGTGCAGTACGGCGGCGCGCCGTCGGGCGACGTCGAGCTGTCCAAGTCGAACATCCTGCTCATCGGCCCCACGGGCTGCGGCAAGACCCTGCTGGCGCAGACGCTGGCCCGCATGCTCAACGTCCCGTTCGCCATCGCCGACGCCACGGCCCTGACCGAGGCCGGTTACGTGGGCGAGGACGTCGAGAACATCCTGCTGAAGCTCATCCAGGCCGCGGACTACGACGTCAAGAAGGCCGAGACCGGCATCATCTACATCGACGAGATCGACAAGATCGCCCGCAAGAGCGAGAACCCGTCGATCACCCGCGACGTCTCCGGCGAGGGCGTGCAGCAGGCCCTCCTCAAGATCCTGGAGGGGACCACCGCCTCGGTGCCGCCCCAGGGCGGACGCAAGCGCCCCCACCAGGAGTTCATCCAGATCGACACGACGAACATCCTGTTCGTCTGCGGCGGGGCGTTCGCCGGCCTCGAGAAGATCATCGAGAACCGCATCGGCCGCAACGGCGTCGGGTTCACGGCCGACGTCGAGCGCTACGAGGACAAGGACCTCGGCACGCTGCTCGAGCAGGTGCAGCCCGAGGACCTGCTCAAGTTCGGCCTCATCCCCGAGTTCGTGGGCCGCCTGCCGGTCATCGGCGCGGTGTCGAGCCTCGACCAGGAGGCCCTGATCCGTATCCTCGTCGAGCCGAAGAACGCCCTGGTCAAGCAGTACCGCAAGATCTTCGAGTTCGAGGACGTCGAGCTCGACTTCGCCGACGACGCGCTCGAGGCGATCGCCGAGCAGGCCACCCTGCGGGGCACGGGGGCCCGCGGCCTGCGGGCCATCCTCGAAGAGGTGCTGCTCAACCTCATGTACGAGCTGCCCAGCCGCAACGACGTGGGCAAGTGCGTCGTCGACCGGGCCGTGGTGCTCGACAAGGTCAACCCCACGCTCGTGCCCCGCAGCGAGGTGCCCCGCCAGCAGCGGCCGCGCCGGGCCGCCTCGTAGCTCCGGCGCCGTCGCGCCGTAGCCTCGTAGTCCTTGGATCTCGACAAGGCGCTCCACTACCTCGACGAGCACATCAACCTCGAGGTCTTGACCGGCGTCGCCGGCCGGACCGAGGGCCTCTCGCTCGACCGCATGCGGCGGGTCGTCGACGTGCTCGACGACCCCCAGCGCACCTACCCGGTCATCCACCTCACCGGGACGAACGGCAAGGGCTCGACGGCGCGGATGATCACCGCGCTGCTGGCCGCCCACGACCTGACGGTCGGGACCTACACGAGCCCGCACCTCGAGCACATCACCGAGCGGATCTCCCGCAACGCCGAGCCGATCTCGCCCGAGGAGTTCGGGGCGGTCATCGGCGAGCTGGCGTCGCTCGAGGACCTGATGGGCGTCCGGCCCTCGTACTTCGAGCTGCTGACCGCCGCCGCCTTCAGCTGGTTCAACGCGGTGGCCGTGGACGTGGCCGTGGTCGAGGTCGGGATGCTCGGCCGCTGGGATGCCACCAACGTGGCCGACGGTCAGGTGGCGGTCGTCACCAACATCGGCAAGGACCACGTCGACGGCCGCGAGGAGGCCGCCGACTGGCGCCGCCACGTGGCCGGCGAGAAGGCGGGCATCGTGAAGGCCGGCTCGCACCTCGTGCTGGGCGAGACCGACCCGGCGCTGCGGCCGCTGTTCGAGGAGCAGGGCCCGGCCGGCACCTGGGTGCGCGACGAGGACTTCGGCTGTGTGAGCGACCGGCTGGCCATCGGCGGCCACGTCGTCGACCTGCGGACGCCCCATGGCGTCATCGAGGAGGTCCTGCTGCCGGTGCACGGGGCCCACCAGGTCGACAACGCCGCCTGCGCGGTGGCGGCGGTCGAGGCGTTCTTCGGCCGGGCGCTCAACCCGGACGTCGTGACCGAAGCGTTCGCCGGCCTCCGGCTGCCCGGCCGGTTCGAGGTGCTGCACCGGGGCCCGCTGCTCGTGCTCGACGGGGCCCACAACCCCGACGGGGCGGCGGCCGCCGCCCGCACGCTGGCCGGCGAGTTCGACGTCGGCTCCGCACCGCGGCGGTGGGTGCTCGGCATCCTCCAGGGCCGCGACCCGTCCGAGATGATCGACGCCCTCGGCATCCGGCCGGGCGACCAGGTGATCGCCTGCACGCCGCCGTCGCCGCGGGGGATCCCGGCCGCCGAGCTGGCACCGGTCGCCGCCGCCCGGGGCGCCCGCGTCGACGTCGAGCCCGACGTGGCGGCGGCGGTCGAGCGCGCCTGGGACGCCGCCCTGATCGACGCCGGCCCGGACGGCGGCATCGGGGGCGGAGTCGTGATGGTCACCGGGTCGCTCTACACGGTGGGGGCCGCCCGCACGGCCTGCCGGCGGCTCGGTCTGGTGGGATAGCCTGGCTCGCTTGTGAAGAACCGCACCTTCGTCATGTGCAAGCCCGACGCGGTCGAGCGGGGCCTGATCGGGGAGATCGTCGGCCGCCTCGAGCGCAAGGGGCTCACCCTGGTCGCCGCCGAGCTGCGCACCGTCTCCACCGAGCTGGCCGAGGAGCACTACGCCGAGCACCGCGAGAAGCCCTTCTTCCGCGAGCTGGTCGAGTTTCTGACCCGTTCGCCGGTCTTCGCCATGATCGTCGAGGGGCCCGAGGAGTCGACCTACGCCATCGTCCGCAAGCTGGTGGGCGCCACCAAGGTCGAGGACGCCGAGCCGGGCACCATCCGGGGCGACTTCGCCACCATCACGACCGAGAACCTGGTCCACGCCAGCGACGGCCACGAGTCGGCCGCCCGCGAGATCGCCCTCTGGTTCCCGGGCCACGGTTGACCCGGCGGCTGAGTTCCGGCGGCTGAATCCCGGCGCGGAGCCCGCCGCCCATCGCGCCGCCGCGGGCGACAGCCGGCGTCGCCGCGCACCGCACGTGGGCCGTCGGTCAGCCCCGTCGCCGGGGCTGACCTCCGACCCCCGCCGCTCGCCCGCCTCTCCCCGCCGATCCGATCAGGCGATCGGGTGTCAGATCGGGCCCGCCACCAGCCACGCCGCCCCGGCGATCAGCGCCAGGGCCAGCACGGCCGCCGGGCGGCGGACCAGCCAGCCGAGCACGGCCGCCGCCAGGCTCACCACGGCCACGACGATCTCGCCGACGTCCCAGGCCACCGCGTCGGGGCCGCAGAAGCGGCAGTGCACCGGGCAGTGCTCGTGGCCGTGCCCGAGATGGGCGTACCCGAGGCGTTCGCTTCGTCTTCGATCAAGGGTGTCCATGTCGCCCTCCCGCCGGGCGTCGGTTGCAATCAGGGTCCGGTGCACCGAGGTCCCGGTCCCATACCCGCCTGAACCTCGGTCTTAACTTAAGACTTGGCGTCACCCTGGCGCTCACGATTAACACGCGGTAGAACCCACCACGCATGGTCCCGACGAGCCCGACGGTGTGGCGCCGCTGGTTGGCGTTCGAGCTCCGCCGCCGGCGCGAGGAGCGGGGGCTGGCGCAGCGGGAGGTGGGCAAGGCCTGCGGGTGGTCGGGCGCCCGCCTCAGCTACATCGAGAACGGCCAGCAGAACGTCACGCTCGACGACCTCGACCAGCTGCTGCCGCTGTACGGGGTGCCGGAGGACGAGCGGCCACAGTTCCGCGAGGCGGCCGAGCGCTCCCGCGAGAAGGGCTTCTGGGAACGCTACGACTCACGGGTCGTGCCCGACTGGCTGGCGCAGTACATCGGGCTCGAACAGGGGGCGGCGTCGATCAGCTGCGTCGACCCCGTGGTGATCCCCGCGCTGCTCCAGATCCCCGAGTACGCGGCTGCGGTCATCGGCGCGGACGTGACCCCGCGGCCCGAGCGCCAGGTCGACGAGCTGGTGAAGCTGCGGATGGAGCGGCAGGCGGTCGTCACCCGCGACGACGAGCCGGCCGCGCTGTCGGCGATCATCGACGAGTCGGTGCTGTGGCGGACGGCGGGCGGCCCCGACGTGATGGTCCGGCAGCTCGAGCACCTGGTGGAGGTGGCCGAACGGCCCAACGTCACGATCCGCGTCGTGCCCCTCGACGGCGGCATCCGGGCCTGCATGTTCGGCACGTACCGGCTGCTAACTTTCGCCTGGCCCTCGGACCCGGGGGCCGTTTACGTGGAGCACCGGGACGGCGCGATGCACATCGAAGACCCGGTCGCCGTCGACAACCACCGGTTGCTCCTCGAACATTCCGAAAGTTCGTCTTTGTCGCCGGACGAGTCCCGGGAGCTCATCCAGCGCATCACAGAGGAGTACCGCCTTCGTGCCTGACCACCGCACCATCGCAGCGTCGCGTTGGCGCAAGTCGTCCTTCAGCGTGGGGGCCGGCGAGTGTGTCGAGCTCGCCCTCCTGGAGGACGGCCGCATCGGCGTCCGGGACAGCAAGGATCCCGAGGGCGGCACCCTCGCCTTCACACGGGCCGAGGTCGCGGCGTTCGTCAAGGGCGTCAAGGCGGGGGAGTTCGACGACCTGACCTGAGGGGGAACGCGGCCGCGCTCGGGCGGCCCGACGGGTCGTTCGCGCGCGTTTGCGTGTCCTTTGTTTCAGGTCCGTGACCCGGCACGGTCCCGTGGCGTAACCGCCGCACATGTGGCTCTCTGGGTGTCCCACCAGGGCCGCTGGGGCCGATAACCTACGCCGAGCCTCGCGAACGCGACCCGGCGGAGGGCCTGGCCCTGCATGTCCGACAACCTCTTTTCCTCGATCTTGGGCCGAGACATGGCGGTGGACCTCGGCACCGCCAACACCGTCGTGTACGTGCGCGGCAAGGGCATCGTCCTCAACGAGCCGTCGGTGGTGGCGGTCAACGTGCGCGACGGCCGGCCGGTGGCCGTGGGGGCCGAGGCGAAGCGCATGATCGGCCGCACGCCGAGCAGCATCGAGGCGATCCGGCCGCTGAAGGACGGCGTCATCGCCGACTTCGAGATCTGCGAGAAGATGCTGCGGTACTTCATCCAGAAGGCGCACAACCGCCGCTGGTCGAAGCCCCGCATGGTCATCTGCGTGCCGTCCGGCATCACGGGCGTCGAGCAGCGGGCGGTGCAGGAGGCCGCCGAGTACGCGGGCGCCCGTAAGCCCGCCTACATCATCGAGGAGCCGATGGCCGCGGCCATCGGCGCCGGGCTCCCGGTGCAGGAGCCGACCGGCAACATGATCGTCGACATCGGCGGCGGCACGAGCGAGGTGGCGGTGATCTCGCTGGGCGGCATCGTGACGAGCCAGTCGGTCCGCGTGGCCGGCGACGAGCTCGACCTGGCGATCGTCAACTTCGTGAAGAAGGAGTACGGGCTGGCCATCGGCGAGCGCACGGCCGAGGAGGTCAAGATCGCCCTCGGTTCGGCCTGGCCGCTGGTGGAGGAGGTCAACGCCGAGATCCGCGGCCGCGATCTCATGACCGGCCTGCCCAAGACGATCATCACCACCACCGAGGAGATCCGCGCCGCGATGGAGGAGCCGATCTCGGCCATCGTCGACGCCGTGAAGGTGACGCTGGACAAGACGCCCCCCGAGCTGGCGGCCGACATCATGGACAAGGGGATCACCCTTGCCGGCGGCGGTGCCCTCCTCAACGGCCTCGACGCGCGCCTGCACCACGAGACCGGCATGCCCATCGTCGTCGCGCCCAACCCCCTGCACGCCGTCGCCATCGGGTCGGGCCAGTCGCTGGAGGAGTTCGACGCTCTGAAGAGCGTGCTCTTCTCCTCGTCCGGCATCTAGGAGCGGCTCGTGGCGATCCCGCGCCCCTCCCGTTCCCGCACGCGGCTGGCGGTCCTCGTGTTGGCCTCGGTGACGCTGGTCACCGTGGGCCTGCGCGACGCGCCGGTCGTGCGCGACGTGCGCGAGGCCGCCAGCACGGTCGTCGGCCCGGTCGAGGGTGCGGCCGACGGCATCACCGCCCCGTTCCGCAACGCCTGGCACGGCATCACCGACTACGAGGAGCTGCGCGACGAGAACGAGCGGCTCCGCCAGCAGCTCGCCGGCCAGGAGGACAGCGAGGCCGGCGAGATCCGGCGCAGCGACGCCGAGGAGCAGCTGGCCCAGCTGTCCGCCGCGCTCGACCTGCCCTACGCGGCCGACGTGCCGACCGTGGCGGCCCGGGTCGTGTCCGGCCCCCGGTCCAACTTCTCCCACGCCGTCGAGATCGACAAGGGCACCGACGACGGCGTCGCCGTCGGCATGCCGGTGGTCACGGCGGCCGGCCTGGTGGGCCGCATCAGCCAGGCGTCGGGCTCGAGGTCCACGGTCCAGCTGCTGATCGACCCCGACTTCCGGGTCGGGGTGCGGCTGGCCGACCGGCCTGAGCTGGGCACCGCCCGGGGCCGCGGGCGGGGCGAGCCGCTCACGGCCGACACGGCCATCGACCTCGACGTCGAGATCCCCGAGGGCACCGGCCTGGTCACGAGCGGCGTCGACCGCAGCGCCTATCCGCCCGGCATCCCGGTGGGTGAGGTGACCGGGACCCGCGAGGGCTCGGGCGGGCTGGCGCTCGACCTGATCATCGAGCCCCTGGCCGACATCGAGAACCTGTCCTACGTCAGCGTGATGCGCTGGCAGCCGGCGGAGTAGGGCGGGGATGGTGCTCGCGGAACGTCGCCGCCACACCCTGCTCAAGAGCACCCTCATCCTGCTGGCGGCGCTCTTCCTCCAGGTGGCGATCGTGTCCGACCTCGAGGCGTTCGGCGCCGTCGGCGATCTGCTGGTGCTCGTCACCGTGGCCGCCGCCCTGGTCGACGGCGCCGACCGGGGCGCCACGTTCGGCTTCGCGGCCGGGCTCCTCTACGACCTGGTGCTCGACACCCCGTTCGGGCTGTCGGCCCTGACCTACGCCCTCGTCGGCTACGCCGTCGGCCTGGTGGCGGCGGCGGTGGGCCGGTCGGGCGGCTGGTGGCCGGTGGCGCTGGCGGCCGCGGCCGGGGCGGCGGCGATGGCGCTCTACACGGGCATCGGTCATCTGATCGGCATGCCCTATCCGGTCGGTGAGCTGCCCCGCATCGCCCTGGTGGTGGCGGTGTGGAACGCGGCCCTTATCGTCCCTGTCCGCGGGCTGCTCCGGCGGGCGTTCGGGCGGCGCGAGCCCGATCGCGTCCGGCTGGCGGCGTTCGTCCGGTGAGCCGCATGCGACGTGTCGGAGGAGGTCACAGCGACCGCAGGGTGGTGGAGCCGTGAGTCAGACGAAGCGCACCGAACCGTCCCGTCTGCGCCTGTCCGTTCTCGGCATCGTGGCCGTGGCGCTGTTCGCGTCGCTCTTCGCCCGGCTCTACGACCTGCAGATCGTCGGCTCGCCCGAGTTCCAGCTCCAGGCCGAGGCCAACCGGGTGCGCACGGTCCACATCGAGGCGCCTCGGGGCCGCATCCTCGACCGCAACGGCACGGTGCTGGTCGACAACCGGGTGGCCGTCGTGGTCGCCATCAACCGCAGCGAGTTCGAGGACCTGTCGCGGGGCGAGCGGGGCCAGCTGCTCGAGCGGCTGGCGGTCGAGCTGACCCGGGCGGGCCGGCCCATGTCGGCCACCGAGATCCGGGAGCGCCTGCAGGACGAGCGCTACAGCCGGTACGCCCCGGTGCCCATCGCCCAGGACGTGCCCGAGTCGCTCAAGATCTACCTCGACGAGCACGCCGAGGAGTTCCCGTCGGTGACGGCCGAGCGCACTGCGGTGCGCGAGTACCCCTACGGCCAGCTCGCCGCCCACATCCTCGGCTACGTGGGGCAGATCAACGAGGAGGAGCTGACCTACGTCCAGGCCGTCCACGGCGACGACGCCCCCAAGCCCTACACCCGCAACGACCACATCGGGAAGGCCGGCGTCGAGCGGACCTACGAGCAGTACCTGCGGGGCACCCCTGGGGAGCGGCGGATCGAGGTCGACGCCGAGGGCAACCCGGTGCGGGTGATCGACGAACGGCTGCCCCAGCCGGGCGACGACCTCGTGCTGTCCATCGACATCGACATCCAGGCCGAGGCCGAGTTGCGCCTGCGCCAGGGCATGGAGGAGGCCCGCCGCCGGGGGGCGGCCTCCGACGGCACGCCGTTCGACCCCAACGCCGGCGCCGTCGTCGTCGAGGACCCGCGCAACGGCCAGGTCCTGGCCCTGGCCTCGTACCCGACCTACGACCCCCGCCAGTTCGTCGACGGCATCGACCAGCAGGAGTGGGCCTACCTCAACGACCCGGCGAACCATTATCCGCTCAACGCCATCGCCATCCAGGGCCAGTACGCCCCGGGCTCCACGTTCAAGCTGTTCACCGGCTACGCCGGCGCCATGGCCGGCGTGCGGGGCATCGACGACATCTACAACGACGGCGGCAGCTACACGATCCCCGGCTGTACGGGGCTCAAGTGCACCCGGTTCAACGCCGGCGGCAACGCTTACGGGCCGGTCGACCTGCGCCGGGCCATCACCGTGTCGTCCGACGCCTACTTCTACAGCCTGGGCGCCGAGTTCTGGATCCAGCGCCAGCGCTTCGGCGGCGACGAGGCGATGCAGCGCTGGCTGACGCCGTGGGGCCTCGGGTCCGAGACCGGCATCGCCCTGACCGGTGAGGCGTCGGGCCGGGTGCCGACGCCCCAATGGCGGCGCGACTACTGCGAGGCCGTCCAGTGCGGTGATCCGCTGTGGCGGGCGGGCGACAACGTCAACATGGCCATCGGCCAGGGCGACGTGCTGGTCACGCCGCTGCAGCTGGCCAACGGCTACGCCACGTTCGCCAACGGCGGCACCCGGTACGTTCCGCAGATCGCCCTGCGGGTGCAGGACCACGACACGGGCGAGACGGTGGTCAGCATCGAGCCCGAGGTGGCCGGGCGGGTCGAGATCCCGGGCGAGCTGCGACAGGCCCTGCTCGACGGCCTCGCCGGCGTCCCCCGGCCGGGCGGCACCGCCGCCGGCGCGTTCGCCGGCTTCCCGCTCGACCAGTTCCCGATCGCCGGCAAGACCGGCACGGCCCAGGTCGACGGCAAGGCCGACACGGCCGTGTTCAGCGCCTTCGGACCGATCGACGACCCGCGCTTCCAGATATCGGTCGTGATCGAGGAGGCCGGCTTCGGCGGCACGTCCTCGGCCCCCGTGGCCCGGTCGCTGTTCGACGCGCTCGCCGGGTTCCGGCCGCTGCCCGAGGCCCCGCTGGGCGGCGACCTCGTCCTGCCGTCCGAGCCGCTGTCGACGGCGGGGGCCTACGACTGATGGCCGACTTCGCCCCCGACTACGACCCGAGCCGGCGGACGTACTGGCCGCTGTTCCGGCTCAGCCCCGAGCCCCGGACCCGGCGCCGCGAGGCCAACCTGTTCGGCAAGCGCACGCCCGCCGCCTGGAAGCACGTCGACCTGCTGGTCGTGCTGTGCGCCGGCGCCATCTCGGCGCTCGGCGCGCTGATGATCCTGTCGTCGACGCGGGGCACCGACCCCGACGCCTACGACACGACGTACCTCAGCCGGCAGGTGCTCTACATCGGCATGGGCGTCGTGGCGATGGTGCTGGTCACGCTCGTCGACTACCGCCGGCTGCGCGACTTCGCCTGGGTGCCGTACGTGATCGCGGTGATCCTGCTGGCGCTCGTGATCTCGCCGGTCGGCACCGAGCGCCGGGGCGCCCAGGCGTGGTTCCAGATCGGGTCGTTCCAGCTGCAGCCGGCCGAGTTGGCCAAGGTCATCACCATCTTCGCCCTGGCGTCGCTGCTCACCCGGTTCCAGGTGCCGATGGCGGCCCGCTACGTCGGGCTCGGCCTGGCCGTGCTCGCCCTGCCCGTCGCGCTCATCCTGGCCCAGCCCGACCTCGGCACCACGCTCGTGTTCGTGGCCATCGCCATGGGGATGCTGCTGGTCGGCGGCGTGAAGATGCGCCACATCATCGTGCTCACGGCCGCGGGCCTGATCGCGGTGGTGGGCGTGCTCGACTCCGACCTGCTCGAGGACTACCAGCGCGACCGCCTGACCGTGTTCCTCGACCAGGACACGTCGCTCCGCGAGGAGACGTGGAACCTCAACCAGTCGAAGATCGCCGTCGGCTCCGGCGGCATGATGGGCAAGGGCCTGTTCGAGGGCACCCAGACCCGGCTCGGCATCGTGCCCGAGCAGCACACCGACTTCATCTTCACGGCGCTGGCCGAGGAGCTCGGGTTCGCCGGGTCGGCCACGCTGCTGGGCCTGTTCGCGGTGCTGTGCCTGCGCATCTGGCGCACCGCGCAGATCGCGGGAGACCGCCTGGGCACGCTCATCTGCGCGGGCGTGCTGTCGATGTTCGTGTTCCAGATCTTCCAGAACGTGGGCATGACCGTCGGCATCATGCCGATCACCGGCATCCCGCTGCCGTTCATGAGCTACGGCGGCTCGTCGGTCATCGCCTCGTGGGTGGCGGTCGGGCTCGTTCTGAACGTCCACATGCGCCGCTTCGGATGACGCGGCGATGACCGCCCCGGGCACGCCGGACGCCGAGCGTCCGGTGCGCCGGGATGTGACGACCATGGCGACAGAGGTGGTCAGCACCATGGGAACCGAGGTGTCGGTGATCCTGCCGGCCTACAACGAGAGGGCCAACCTGGCCGAGCTGGTGCCCGAGACGGTCGGCGTCCTCACCGACGCCGGCCTCACCTTCGAGGTCGTCGTGGTCGACGACGGCAGCACCGACGGCACCGCCGGGCTGATGGCCGAGCTGCGCTCGCCCGAGGTCGTGTACGTGCGGCTGCGGCGCAACACCGGCAAGTCGGCGGCGCTCAGCGCCGGGCTGGCCCGGGCCCGCGGCGAGAAGATCGTGCTGATGGACGCCGACGGCCAGGACGACCCGCGGGAGATCCCCCGGCTCCTGGCCGAGCTCGACGGCACCGGCGACGGCGACGGGTTCGACCTGGTGACCGGCCGGCGGGCCGTGCGCCACGACCGGTTCGTCAAGCGCACGACGTCGAAGATCTACAACGGGGTGACGAGCCGGGTCACCGGCGTGCCGGGCCGCGACTTCAACAGCGGGCTGAAGGCCATGCGCCGCGAGCTGGCGGTGGGCCTCGAGCTCTACGGCGAGCTCCACCGCTACATCCCGGTGCTGGCCGTGTGGCGGGGCTTCCGGGTGACCGAGGTCGACGTCGAACACCACAGCCGGCGGCACGGCGAGTCCAAGTTCGGTCGAGCCCGGTTCTGGCGCGGGTTCCTCGACCTCATCACCGTGAAGTTCCTGACCACCTACACGGGCCGGCCGTTCCACCTGTTCGGCGGGCTCGGGATGGTCATGGGGCTGGCCGGCTCCGGCCTGCTGGCCTGGATGCTGGTCGAGCGGATCATGGGCCACCGCATCGGCACCCGGCCGGCGCTGATCACCGGCGTGCTGCTGGTCGTGGTGGCCGTGCAGATGGTGTCGCTCGGGCTGATCGCCGAGCTGAGCGTGCACCTGCGGCGCCGCCGCAACCTGGACGCGGTGATCGACGAGGAGGAGCTGTAGTGGCGGCGCCGATCGGCCTGGCGCCCGGCGTGCCCCGCGAGGCGGCCGGGCAGGACGCAGCCAAGTACGGGTCGACCAACCCGGTCGTGACCCGCCTGCTCGACCGGTGGATGACGAAGCTCCGGGGCGTGATCGGCCCGATCACCGGCACCGTCGTCGACGTGGGCGTGGGTGAGGGCCTGTGCCTCGAGCGGATGCTGGCCGGCGCCGAGCCCGACCGGGTGGCGGCCGTCGAGTACCGCGTCGACAAGGCGGCCGCCGCGGCCGGGCGGCTGCCGGCCGTCGCCGTCACGGTGGGCGACGCCGGCATGCTGCCGTTCCCCGACGGGGCCGCCGACCTCGTGACGTGCATCGAGGTGCTCGAGCACCTGCCCACGGTGGCGCCGGCGGTGGCCGAGCTGGCCCGGGTGACGGCCCCGAGCGGCCGCTGCGTCGTGTCCGTCCCCTACGAGCCGTGGTTCCGGCTCGGCAACCTGGGTCGGGGCAAGAACATCCGCCGATTGGGCAACGACCCCGAGCACGTCCGGGCGTTCACGCCCGGCCGCCTGCGTCGGGCGCTCGCCCCGTCGTTCGGCGAGGTGCGGGTCGTCGCCGCCTTCCCCTGGCTGATCGCCGAGGCGCGGCCCTGACCGCGGACCGCGTGCGTCGGGCGCCGGCTGATCGCGGCGGGGTGTCGGCGCCTGGCCGGTGCCCCGCGGTGCGTCGGGCACCGGGTCAGGCCAGCTCCGCCGGCGCCGCGGTGCGGGCGACCTCGTCCGGCGTCAGCCGGTAGACCGACATCCGCAGCGGGCCGCCGGGCCAGTCGTCGGGCAGGCCGGCGCGCACCCGGCGCAGCAGGTCGCGGTCGAGCCGGGGCTCGGCGAGCGGGTGTTCGATCAGGAAGTCGAGGACGTCCGTGTCGACCAGCCGGGCCGCCGGGGCCAGCCGCAGCGACCCCAGCAGCAGCGCCATCTCGAGGTCGTCGACCTCCTCCGGCGATGCGGACACCATCAGCTCCTCCATCTCGGCGGGGCTGACGCCGGCTTCGATGTCGGCCACCACGCCGGGCGGGAGGTCGGGGAGGGCGCCCGCGGCCTCGGGCCCGAACCGGACCCGGTCGGAGCCCTCGACCTGGCGGAGGAGCGCGTCGAACGCCGCGCTGTCGAAGCCCTCGACGACGGGGACGTCGGCGATCAGCTCGCCGACCGGCGCCACCGCGTTCGAGCCGTCGTCGACCACGACCATCAGCCCGGCGTCGACGGCGTCGGGGTCGACCAGGCGCTCGTCGTTCACGTAGTGGCGGAACAGGGAGGTGAACCGGATGTCGAGGCCCCGCTCGGTGAGCATCACCCCCAGCCCCTCGGCGGTGCCGTCGAAGTCGATCCCTCGGTTGAGCACCACGACCTCGCCGTCGAGCTCGGCGCGGTGGTCCATGACCTGGTCGGCGGCGCGCTCGACCAGGGGCCGGGGCACGGGGGAGTAGGCGGCGGTCATCGTGTTGCTGATCCGGTCGAGCGACGGGTTCACGGCCGCCGGCACGACGATGGCCAGAACCGCGACTCCGGCCAGCGCCGGGCGCACCCCCGGCCGGGCCAGTGCCGGCCCGAGCGCCGGCAGGCGCCGGGCGGCGTCGGCCAGCCCCAGGCCCAGCGCCAGCACCACGCACAACGTCAGCGGCCACGCCCAGTGGTAGAGGGGGAGCCGGAACTTCTCCAGCGACTCGGGCACCGCCGACCCGTTGACCAGGCCCCCCAGCGCCAGGATGGCGGCCATCACGACCAGGAGGAGACGGCGGGGCTCGGCCCGCCGCCACCGGGCGCCGAGCAGGGCCAGCAGCGCCACCACGACCGCGGCCGAGGCCCAGGTGAGCGCCGACGGCCGGTCCAGCAGCCAGCCGCCCTGGAGCTGGGTCTGGCCCAGCAGCGGCGGCAGGCCGAGGACGTTGGTGACCTGGTAGACGGCCGAGCCGAGGCCGACCGTGGGCCGGTCGCTGGACCGGGCGAACTCGGCCATGCGGCTGAGGTTGCCGCCGTCGGGGGAGAACTGCTCGACGAGCACCGGCGCCCACAGCACGAGCGCCACGGCCGCGGCGAGGGCGACCCACCGTCCCAGGTCCCGCCGGGCCTCCCGGTCATGCCAGCGGGCGCGGCCCCACGCGACGGCCCCGACGGCCAGGGCGAGGACGGTGGCCGCCCCCAGGGCGGGCAGGACGGACAGGTGCTGCTGGGCGGTGAACGTCACCACCGCGGCGGCCAGCGGCAGCAGGCGGACGTCGCCGCACACCAAGCACCACAGCAGCACCATCGAGCACAGCAGCGGGTAGCCGGCGATGTTGGAGCTGACGGGGTTGACCAGCGAGGCGGCCCCGGTGGTGAACGTGATCGCCCCCAGGATCACGGCGGCCAGCACGCCGGCGGTGCACCCGAGCTGGCGGAAGATGGCCCACGCCGCCAGCAGCACGCACCCGCCGGTGATCGCCACCGACACGACCAGCATGCCGATGGCGGTGCCGAGCAGCCGGACCGGGCCGGCCATCAGGTAGAAGTGCAGCGGCCCCGGGTGGTCGACGTGCTGGTCGGCGCCCACGTAGTGGGCGGATGTCGAGGGCTGGCCGGTGAGCGGCGTGTGCGACGTGCCGACGTCGAGCGCCCGCAGCGCCATCAGCGCCGGGTCGTTGGCGGGGGCCCAGTCGGGGGCGGCCCAGGCGAAGGCCAGGGCGGGCGCCAGGAGCAGGACGGCCGCGAACACCGCCGCCCACAGGCGCCCGCGTCGGCCGAGGTCGCGGAGCCGGTGGACCCGGTGCCGGCCCGCGCCCGCGCCCGCGGCCTTCGCCCCCGCCTCGTCCCCGTCCGCCTCTGCCGGCGCGCCCGGGCCCGGCTCGTCGCCGGGCGATGACGGGGTGGCCGATGGAACGGCGTCGACAGCTGTCTCGGTGTCGGCCCCCGTCGCCTCCACAGGGGGCGCACAGTACGCCCCCGCATCGGGGCCATCAACGCGCGCTGCGTGGGGGCAGCGCCCGGACCTGGGGACGAGCCACGCGGACACGAGCCGGGCGCGGCGCGGAGAGAAGTGGAGGGCGTCGCGGTGCAGGCCCTCGCCGGTGGCCCGGCCCGGGGGCTTCCCGACCCCGCACCGCCGGCGCACGTCAGACCCGCGTGCGCACGGCTCCGATCGCGTGGTGGGTCCGGTACCGGGCGTGGCCACCGCCCGGTATGTTCGGCCGGTCATGACCGGCACGGCAGGTGAGGCGACCGCGGGAGGAGCAGCGGCAGGGCCGGAGGACGAGGCGGGAGGGGCCGGGGCGGGAACGGCCGTGGGGGGAACGGCCGGAGCGGACGGGCCCGCCAAGGGCCGGGCCCGGATCCGGTCCGCCGACGCCGTGCTCGTCGCCGCCACCGCCGTCGCCGCCGGCCTCCGGTTCTGGGGCCTGGGCCGCCAGAGCTTCTGGTACGACGAGTGGTTGACCGCCCGGGCGGCCTTCGGCACCCCCGGCGACCTGTACCGGTACGTGACCGGCCAGGCCGGCATCCCGCCGACCTACTTCGGCATCGTCTGGCTCTGGGCCCGGGCGTTCGGCGAGGGCGAGCTCGCCCTTCGCGGCCTCTCGGCGCTGGCCGGCGTGGCCACCGTCCCCGTCGCCTTCCTCGCCGCCCGCCGGCTGGGCCTGAGCCCGGCCGTGGCCCGGACCGTGGCCGTCCTGGTGGCGGTCAACCCCATGCTCGTCTGGTACGGGCAGGAGGCCCGGCCCTACAGCATCGTCGCCCTGCTCGGGGCGCTGTCGGTGTGGGCGCTGGCCCGGGTGCTCGACCGGGGCGAGCTCCGCGACGTGCGGGTCTGGGCGCTCGTTGCCGCCGTCACCGTCGCCTTCCACTACTTCGCCGCCTTCTTCGTGGCCGCCGAGGCGGTCGTCGTCGCGCTGCGCCTCCGGTCGCCGCGCCTCGGGCTGCGGGGCCTCGGGTCGCCGGGCCCCGCGCCCGAGCCCGGATCGTGGCGGCCGACCGGCCGGGAGCTCGCCGCCACGTTCTGGCCCGCGGCCGTGGTCCTCGCCGCGCTGGCGCCGTTCGCGGTCCGGCAGTTCTTGCGCCGGGGCAACCACGACTGGATCAGCGGCGTCTCCCTCCCCACCCGCCTGGGCGAAGCCGGCCGATCCGCCCTGATCGGGCCCAGCTTCCCGAGCCGCGGGCTGTGGGTGGCGGCCGCCGTGGTGGTCGCGGCGGCGGTCCCGCTGCTCGTGCGCCGCGGCGACCGCGGCGAGCGCCGGGCGGCGGCCCTCCTCGCCGGCCTGGCGCTGGCCTCGGTGGCGCTCGGGCTGGCCGCCGCGGTCGTCGGCGTCGACGTCGTCCTCGGCCGCTACCTGATCGTCGCGCTCGTCCCGCTGGCCGTGGCCGTGGCGGCCGGCCTGGCCGCGGCCCGGGTGCCCTGCGGGGTCACGGTCGCCGCCGTCGCCGCCCTGTGCGGCCTGTCCGTCACCGCGGTGGCCGGCGTCGCCCGCGACCCCGACCTGCAGCGCGCCGACTGGAACGCCGTGGCCGCCGCCCACGACGCCGCCGCCGTGCCCGGGGAGGCGCGGCTGCTCGTCCTCAACACCCACGCCGTCCTCGTCCAGCCGGTCGGGTGGTACCTCGACGAGGCCCGGGTGCTCGGGCCCGACGAGGAGGCCGTGGTCGAGCAGATCGACGTCGTCTACGCGCGGCCGCCCGCCAAGCCGTGCAACTTCCTCGTCGGCATGGCGTGCAGCCTGCTGTGGCTGGGCACGCCCCCGCCCGAGCCCCTGGCCGGCGACCTCGTCCTCGAGGAGCGGGTCGAGCTCGACCAGTTCTTCCTCGACCGGTACCGGCTGCGCCACCCCCGGCGGGCGGCGGCCCGCGACGTGGTGCCGGAGGCGTTCCACGAGCACATGCTCGTGTTCGTCAGCGCCCCAGCCGCGTAGCCGCTGGCCACGCTGGGTGGTTCGGGGAGGCCGGGGGCTGACCGCTACCCTTGTCCAACGAGATGACCTCCGTGTGGACACAACTCGAGCCGCACCTGGCTCACGTCGAGAAGCCGGCCCGCTACATCGGGCTGGAGCTCGGCGCGCAGCGGCCCGAGCACGGTCCCCACATCGTGTCGTGGCTGCTGACGTACCCCGACACCTACGAGATCGGCCTGCCCAACCAGGGCCTGCAGATCCTCTACGAGATCCTCAACGAGCGGCCCGACGCCGCCGCCGAGCGGGCCTACAGCCCGTGGACCGACCTCGAGGCCATCATGCGCCGCGAGCGCATCCCGCTGTTCTCCGTCGACACCCACCGGGCCGCCGGTGAGTTCGACGTCCTGGCCTTCAACCTGTCGGCCGAGCTGACCTACACGAATCTGCTCAACTGCGTCGACCTGGCCGGCGTGCCGGTCCGGGCCGCCGACCGCCGGCCCGAGCACCCGCTGGTGGCCGCCGGCGGCCACTGCACCTACAACCCCGAGCCGCTGGCCGACTTCCTCGACTTCGTGGTGCTCGGCGACGGCGAAGAGGTCGTCTCCGAGATCACCGCGGTGCTGCGCGAGTGGAAGGTCTCGGGCCGCACCGAGGGCAGCCGTCAGGCGGTGCTGCGCGAGCTGTCCCACATCCCGGGCGTGTACGTCCCGTCGCTGTACGAGGTCGACTACGACGGCCCGTTCATCCGCGAGGTCCGCCCCCGGTTCCCCGACGTGCCCGAGCGGGTCGAGAAGCGCACGATCGCCGACCTGGCCGCGTGGCCCTACCCGCGCCAGCAGCTGGTCCCGCTCACCGAGGTCGTGCACGACCGGCTGAACGTCGAGGTGTTCCGGGGCTGCACCCGGGGCTGCCGCTTCTGCCAGGCCGGCATGATCACCCGGCCGGTCCGCGAGCGGCCGGCCGAGCAGGTCCGCACGATGGTGGCCGACGGGCTGCGGCGCACCGGCTACGACGAGGTCGCCCTCACCAGCCTGTCGACCGCCGACTTCTCGGGCATCGAGGGCGTCGTCCGCGACATCGTCGACGACCCCGCGGCCTGCGGGCAGGTCTCGGTCAGCCTGCCCAGCCTCCGGGTCGACGCCTTCACCGTCGGCATCGCCGCGCAGATCCAGAAGGCCCGGCGCACGGGCCTGACGTTCGCGCCCGAGGCCGGCACCTGGCGCATGCGCCAGATCATCAACAAGCTCATCCGCGAGGAAGATCTGTACGAGGCCGTCACCAGCGCCTTCAGCTCGGGCTGGCGACGCGTCAAGCTGTACTTCCTGACCGGGCTGCCCTCCGAGACCGACGAGGACACGCTGGGCATCGCCGAGCTGGCGCGCAACTGCGTCGAGATCGGACGCCGCTACACGCGCAACGTGTCGGTCAAGGCGTCGGTCGGTGGGTTCGTCCCCAAGCCGTTCACGCCGTTCCAGTGGTTCGGCCAGAACACGCTCGACGAGCTCACCCGCAAGATCAACCTGCTGCGCGACGCCACCCGCCGCGACAAGGCCCTGCAGCTGACCTGGCACGACCCCAAGGCCAGCCTGGTCGAGGGCCTCCTGTCGCGGGGCGACCGCCGGCTCGGCCCGGTCATCGAGCAGGTGTGGCGGTCGGGCGGCACGTTCCAGG
Source organism: Acidimicrobiales bacterium (assembly GCA_036563805.1). Classification (GTDB taxonomy): domain Bacteria; phylum Actinomycetota; class Acidimicrobiia; order Acidimicrobiales; family VFJN01; genus DATCLS01. The sequence continues at coordinate 24,294 of DATCLS010000093.1, forward strand.
AGTGGAGCGAGCACCTCGACCTGGGCCTGTGGCAGACGGCCATGTCCGACGCCGGGCTCGACCTCGACTGGTACGTGCACCGGCACCGCACCGAGGACGAGGTCCTGCCGTGGGACCACCTCTCGGCGGGCCTCCACAAGGATTTCCTCTGGCAGGACTGGCAGGATGCCCTCGCCGAGGTCGGGCTGCCCGACTGCCGATGGACGCCCTGCTACGACTGCGGCGCCTGCACCGGCTACGGCATCGAGCACGTCGTGGCGTCGGCGACGCCGCCAGCGGGCGGTAGCCAGGGAACGGGCCAGGACCTGTCCAGCGGCCACGCTGTGCCGGTCGAGCTGCGGCCCCGCACCCCGGCCGGGGCTCGATCGTGAAGGCCCTCCGGATCCGGTACTCGAAGCTGGGAAAGATCCGGTTCACGAGCCACCGCGACGTCGCTCGCATCTGGGAGCGCAGCCTCCGTCGCTCGCAGATCCCCATCGCCTACACCGAGGGGTTCGCGCCGCGCCCCAAGCTGAGCTTCGGGCTGGCGCTGTCGACCGGCTACGAGTCGCTCGGCGAGTACCTCGACGTCTTCCTGCGGCCGGAGGAGGCCGGCGACCTCGACCTCGCCGAGGTGCCCGACCGCCTGGCCGCCGGCCTGCCCGAGGGCATCGAGGTGCAGGCCGTGGTGCCCCTCGACGCGGGGGCCGAGTCGCTCCAGCAGACCGTGACCAGCTGCACCTGGCACATCGAGATCGGAGGTGTGGGGCCCGCCGACGTCCAGCGGACGCTCGACGTCGCCCTGGCCGCCACCGAGCTGCCGCTGACCCGTGAGCGCAAGGGGCGCACCGTCACCGACGACGTGCGCCCTGCCGTCGTGTCCGCCCACGTGATCGGGCCGACCGACGGGCCTCACGGGCCCGGCACCACGATCGAGGTCGAGCTCGGCACCCAGCCGCGCGCCCTGCGCCCGGCCGAGCTCATCGCCGCGATCTGCCCGCCCGACGCCCCGTGGCCGTTGGTGCGGGTTCTGAGAGTTCACCAGTGGACGCAGGCTGGCGGCGCCCGACGGGAGGTCCTTCCCCTCCCGTCGGCAGCGACGCCGCCTCCGCACGCCGAGGTGCGTGCGTCATGAGAAGGGAAACCACCCATGTCCGACAGAGACGCTCCCAGCGGTGCGGAGGCGCCCGGACCCGGTCCTGACACGACGGCCGCGGCCGCACCCCGCCCCGCCGACTCGGGCACCCCTCCGGTGGCCGGCAACGGGGCGTCGCCGACGGCGGCCCCCGCATCGGCCCCGGCGAGCGCACCGACCCCGCCGCCCCTGCCGGGCGGACCGAGCCGGTCGGGCGGGTCCCGGCCCGCCACCGCGGTCGGCGACCCGACCGGCGGTGACGGCGACGGGGCCGGCTCCGGCGAGGGCTCCGGTCCGAGCTCCGACTCGGGCTCTGGCCAGGGCGCCGGTTCTGGTCAGGTCTCCGGTCAGGGCTCGGGCGACCCGACCCGCAAGCGCCGGCGCCGGGGCTCCCGGGGCGGGCGCAAGCGCAACAAGGCGCGCGCCGCGTACGACGGCGGCGCCGACCAGACCGGCGGCGACGGCTCGCCAACGGCCGACGCGGCCGGTACAGCCGGCGGCGCGTCCGGCGCATCCGCCACCGCCTCCACAACCGGCTCCGCCGACGCTCCGTCCTCCAGCACGGCCGACGCCGGGGGCGGCACGGCCTCCGGCGACGGCCGGTCCGGCGCCGCGGTCGCCAAGCCCGATGCCGTCAAGCCCGCCGCCGCCCAGACCGACGCCGGCCCCGCCACCGAGGCCGGGGGCCGGGCCGCGCCCGCGGCCGCGGCCAAGGAGGCCGAGACGTCCGCCGCCGGCGACGGGCCCGCCAAGCCGGCCAAGCCCGAGTTGCCCGACCCGGCGGGCGCTCGCACCGACGGCGCCAAGTCGGGCCGCAACCGGAGGCGCCGGCGTGGCGGCTCCGGCACCGCGTCCGCCGACGCCACGTCCGACGCCGCCGCCAAGCCGGCCGCCAAGGTCGACGGCCAGGCCGAGGGCGCCACCGACGACCGCACCCCCGAGCTGCCCGACCCGCCCGGCGAGGGCCGTCCGTCGGTCGCCGCCGCAGCCCGGGCCCTCGTGCCCAAGGTGCCGCCGCCGCGACCCAAGCCGAAGATCGGCGACAGCATCCCGCCCGAGGCGCTGCGCCAGGCCGAGTCCAAGCAGGCCGCCAAGAAGGACGGCGAGGGCGGCGGGGGTCGCCGCAAGCGCCGCCGCCGGGGCGGCCGGGGCAAGGGCGCCAAGCCCGAGAACAACCGGCCGGTCGAGGCCGTCCTCACGTCGGGCGTCGAGCTCGACGAGGCCACGATCGAGAAGCGCAAGGGCCGCGAGCGCAAGGGCCGGCCGGTCGGCCGCTACTCGATGTGCGTGCACGTGACCGAGCAGGCCACGCAGATCGCGGTCATGGAGGGCCGAGCGCTCATCGAGCACTACGTGTCCCGGCCCTCCGACGACATCTCGCAGATCCACGGGAACATCTACCTGGGCCGGGTCCAGAACGTGCTGCCCGGCATGGAGGCGGCGTTCGTCGACATCGGCACGCCCAAGAACGCGGTGCTGTACCGGGGCGACGTCCACTACGACCCCGAGGACGTCGAGCGCCGGGGCCAGACCCCCCGCATCGAGGACATGCTGCGGGCCGGCCAGACGATCGTCTGCCAGGTCACCAAGAACCCGATCGGGGCCAAGGGCGCTCGCCTCACCCAGGAGGTCTCGCTGCCCGGTCGCTTCGTCGTGCTCATCCCCAACTCGTCGACCTACGGCATCTCCAAGCGGCTGCCCGACGACGAGCGCAAGCGGCTCCGCCAGATCCTCGACAAGGTCAAGCCGGCCGAGCACGGCATCATCGTCCGGACTGCGGCGCAGAACGTGACGTCCGAGGAGATCGAGGACGACGTGCTGCGCCTCGCCGAGCAGTGGAAGCAGATCGACGCGCTGGCCAAGCGGTCGAAGGCGCCGGCCCTCCTCTACCGCGAGCCCGACATGGCGGTCCGGGTCATCCGCGAGGAGTTCAACCAGGACTACCGCAACGTCGCCATCGACGACCCGGCCCTGTTCCAGGCCGTGCGCGACTACGTCTCGTCGATCAGCCCCGAGCTGGCCGACCGGGTCGAGCTCTACGACCCGGAGAAGGAGTCGCTGCCGCTGTTCGAGCGCTACCACGTGCATGAGCAGCTCCACAAGGCGCTCGACCGCAAGGTGTGGCTGCCGTCGGGCGGCTCGCTGATCATCGAGCACACCGAGGCCCTGACGGTTATCGACGTCAACACCGGCAAGAACGTGGGCCGCTCGAGCCTCGAGGAGACCGTGTTCAAGAACAACCTCGAGGCCGCGGTCGAGATCGCCCGCCAGCTCCGCCTGCGCGACATCGGTGGGATCATCGTCATCGACTTCATCGACATGGAGCGCAAGGACAACCGCGACGAGGTGGTCAAGGTGTTCCGCGAAGCGCTCGCCCGCGACAAGACCCGCACCCAGGTGTTCGAGATCTCCGAGCTCGGCCTGTGCGAGATGACCCGCAAGCGCATCGGCGAGGGCCTGCTCGAGTCGTTCGCCCAGCAGTGCCCGATGTGCGAGGGCCGCGGCATCACGATCGACGAGGAGTTGCTGCCGACGTGAGCGGGGCGTGTAGGCTGTTCCGTCCCCTGTGAGCGCCGACGAGGTTCGCATGTACGCAGTCATCAAGACCGGTGGGAAGCAGTACCGGGTCGAAGAGGGTCAGACGCTCGACGTCGAGCGGCTCGGCGACGATGACGAGGTCGAGCTGACCCCCGTGCTGCTCGTCGACGGCGACACCGTGCTGGCCACGCCAGGCGACCTCCAGGGCGCCACCGTGACGGCCCGGGTCGTGGGCGAGCGCAAGGGCCCCAAGGTCACGGGTTTCACCTACAAGGCCAAGACCAACCAGCGGCGCCGGTGGGGCCACCGGCAGCGCTACTCGACGATCGAGATCACCGGCATCTCCAAGGGTTAGGTGCAACGACATGTCCAAGACCAAGGGCGCCGGCTCCACCAAGAACGGGCGCGACTCCCACAGCAAGCGCCTCGGCGTGAAGGCCTTCGATGGCACGCTGGTCACCGCGGGCTCGATCCTCGTGCGCCAGCGGGGCACCCGCTTCCACCCGGGTGAGAACGTCGGCATCGGCAGCGACGACACCCTGTACGCCCGCGCCGACGGCCGGGTGAAGTTCGGCCAGCGGCGCGGCCGCAAGCTGGTCGACGTCCTCCCGGCCGACGCGGCCGGGTCCTAGGCCGCGGGGCCGACCGGCCCCGGGCCCGATCCTCCGGTGTCCCAGTTCGTCGACGAGTGCGGCCTCCACGTGAAGGCCGGCGACGGCGGCGCCGGGGCGGTGTCGTTCCGCCGCGAGGCGCACGTCGCGCGCGGCGGCCCGGATGGTGGCGACGGCGGCGACGGCGGCGACGTCTGGCTGGTCGCCGACCACAACGTCGCCTCGTTGCTCGCGTTCAAGGACCAGCCGTTCCGGCGGGCCGGCGACGGCGCCCACGGCATGGGCAAGCACCGGCACGGCGCTGCCGGCGCCGACGCCATCGTCCCCGTGCCCGAGGGCACGACCGTGCTCGATCGCGACGGCACGGTCCTCGCCGACCTGGTGGCCACCGGCGACCGCTACCTGGCCGCCGAGGGCGGCCGGGGCGGGCGGGGCAACGCCCGCTTCCTGTCCAACCGCCGGCGGGCGCCCGGCTTCGCCGAGCAGGGCGAGGAGGGTGAGGACCGGTGGCTGCGGCTCGAGCTCAAGCTGCTGGCCGACGTGGCGCTGGTCGGGTTCCCCAACGTCGGGAAGTCCACGCTGATCAGCCGCATCTCGGCCGCCAAGCCCAAGGTGGCCGACTACCCGTTCACCACGCTCGAGCCCCACCTCGGCGTCGTGCGCACGAGCGACGGCGACGAGTACGTCGTGGCCGACGTGCCCGGTCTCATCGAGGGCGCCAGCGAGGGCCGGGGCCTGGGCCACCGATTCCTCCGCCACATCGAGCGGGCCCGGGTGCTGTGCGTGCTGCTCGATTTGGCGCCGCTGGCCGAGCGCCCGCCGGCCGAGCAGTTGACCGTGCTGCTCGACGAGCTGGAGGCCTACCGGCCGGAGCTGGCCCGCCGACCCCGGATCGTGGTCGGCAGCCGGGCCGACCTGGCCGAGGGCGGCCCCGAGCGGGCGCTGGACGCCGCCGGCGACGCGCCCGTCGACCTGGTGGTGTCGGCCGTGACCGGCCACGGCATCGATCGGCTGGTCGGGCGCCTGGCCGACGAGGTGCGCGCCGCCCGGGCCGCGGTGCCGGACCGGGGCCAGTTCGTCGTCCACCGGCCGGTGCGCGAGGGCTACGAGGTCTACCGCGACGGGGCCGAGTGGGTCGTGGAGGGCCGGGAGGCCGTCCGGGCCGTGGCGCTGTCCGACCTCACCCGGCCCGACGCCCTGGCCGAGGCCCAGCGCCGGCTCCGACGCCTGGGCATCGACCGGGCGCTGGCCCGGGCCGGCGCCCAGCCGGGCGACCCCGTGCGCATCGGCTCGCTCACGTTCGACTACCAGGACGATTGACCGGATCGGGGGCGGGATCTCGTGCGGCCTCCCGCGGCTGCGAGCGCGAGGATTGAGGGACCTATGAGGGCTGGTTCCGCCGCAGCTTCCACCACACCTGCCGCCGCGTCCCCATCCGTCCACCTCCCATGATCATCGTCGCCAAGATCGGCTCCTCCTCGATCACCGACGAGTCAGGCGAGATCTCCGCCTCCGACATCGCCAAGTTCTGCCGAGAGGTCGCCGCCCTGCGTCAGCAGGGGCACCGGGTGGTGATCGTGACCAGCGGGGCCATCGCCGCTGGCCTTCCCGCCCTCGGCATGGACCCGGCCCACCCGCCCGACGCCGTCACACTCCAGGCGGTGTCCGCCATCGGCCAGAGCCGCCTCATGCGGGTGTACGACGCGGCGCTGGCCGAGGGCGGCCTGACCGGCGGCCAAGTGCTGCTGGTGCCGCACGACTTCATGATCCGGCAGCAGTACCTGCACGCCCGCTCGACCCTGACGCGGCTGCTCGAGCTCGGCGTCGTGCCGGTCGTCAACGAGAACGACGCCCTGGCCGACGACGAGATCCGGTTCGGCGACAACGACCGCTTGGCCGCTCTGGTGGCGCACCTGGTCAACGCCGACCTGCTCGTGCTGCTCACCGACCAGCCGGGCCTGCTCACCGCCGATCCGCGGTTCAGCAGCCAGGCCTCGCTGATCGAGGAGATCGTCGAGGTCGACCACACGCTCGAGGCGCTGGCCGGGGGCGTGGGGTCCGACCGGGGGAGCGGCGGCATGGCCTCCAAGCTGGCGGCGGCCAAGATCGCGGCCTGGTCGGGGGTGCGGGCGGTCATCGCCCACGCTGGCCGGGCCGACGTGCTGCTCGACGCGGCCAACGGCACGCCGGGCGTCGGCACGGTCGTCGTCGCCCGCCGGCGCCGGCTCCCCGCCCGCAAGCTGTGGATCGCGTTCGCCGTCGGGTCGTCCGGCACCGTGTTCGTCGACGAGGGTGCCCGCAAGGCGCTGACCGAGCGGGGCGTGTCCCTGCTGCCAGCCGGCGTCACCGGGGTGAAGGGCGGGTTCTCGGCGGGCGACGCCGTCGAGATCGCCGACCCCGACGGCGAGGTGTTCGCCAAGGGCCTCACCCGCCTCGACGCCGCCGGGCTCCGCGAGGTGGCGGGGCTCCACACCGCCGACCTGCCCGAGGGGTTCACGCACGAGGTCGTCCACCGCGACGACCTGGTCGTCCTGCCCTGAACGGGGCGGGCCCGGCGCGAGCCCCGCCCGAGCCGCCTCTGCGTCGACGCTCGGTTACGGATAGCGGCGGTTGTCGCTGGTCGTGGCACAGGCTGTGGCGAGCCTCCCACGGTCGGTCGAGATCGCGCTACCTTGCGCGTCGCAACCGACTGGGGAGCGCGGCCCCGGCCAGGGAGCTGGGGTCGCCTTCGAAGGACAGGAGCCACGCCGTGCCCTTCACCGACCAGGCCGAAACCGACACCGACGCGGGCGCGGCCGTCCGCACCGACGGGGCCGGCCCGCCGCGCCGGGGCTGGCTGGGTGGCGCCGGCGCCCGGCTCGGGGCGCCGCGGGGCCGCGTGGCCGGCCTCGTGTGGTTCCTGTCGCGCCACGGGCGCTACGGGCGGGCCCTCATGCTCCACGAGCACGTGCGGGAGCGGTGGCGGCGCGGCGGCTTCCGGGGCGGCACGGGCCCGGCCGCCGTTGCGGCGGGACCGGGCGGCGGCGCACGGCCGGACGGCATGCGGCGGCACGGGGGCGTGCGGGCGACGGCGGCATCGGCGGGCGGCCTGGTGACCGCCGCCGTTCGGTTCGACGGCGGCGCGGTCCAGCAGCACACGGTGGGTGCAGCCGTGTGGTGGGCGGCGCTGACCGGGCGCCTGGCGGCCGGCCGGCCGCGGCGCGAGGCGGTCGTGGGGGCGGTGGCCGCCCTGCTGGCGGCGCCCGTGCTCGCCCTGGCGGCCGTGCTGGTCGGCGCGCTCTGCGCCGCCGGCCTGGGGTTCCGGGCCCTCTCGGCGGTGGGCGGCTCGGTCCGGGGCGCGCTGCGGGGCTCGCTGCGCGGCGCCCTGTCTCGACCGGAGGCCGGCGACGATCCCGCCGCCGTCCCGTCCCGCCGGGCGTTCGACTGGACGCCCTCGTGAGCGGGCGCCCGCGGGGTCGGCCGGCGGCCACTTCGAGTGGGAGTGACCTCGGCGGGTGACCACCTCGAGTGGGAGTGACCTCCCGCGGGCGGCGGCCACGCAGCGTAGAGTCTGTCCGAGCCGACGGGACGACCGCGGCCGCCGGACGGGGCCCGGCACGCCACGACGAGGAGGGGACAGGCACAGACCATGCCGCGTTGGTCCACGCTCCGTGGGGCGATCGTGGCCCTGGTCGCCGTGGCCGCGGTGGTCGGGTGGGCGTTCGTGCGGCCCGGCGACGCCGGCCGGTCGGAGCCCCAGGGTGACGGCGATCCCCGGGCCCTGCGGGCCGAGCCGTCCGCCGGGGCGCCGGCCACGGAGGGTGGTCAGGGGGGCGACCCGCCCCGGGTCCTGATCTTCGGCGACTCCATCGCCGACCAGGCGGGCAGCAGCGCCGCCTTCGCCCTCGAGCAGGTCGGGATCGAGACCGAGGTCATGACCCTGTGGGGTCAGGGCCTGTTCGCCCGGGAGGAGTACGACCTGGGCGTGTCCAACCCCAATCCGCCCGACGGCACGATGATGGCCGCCGCCTCCCACGCCGTCGCCGAGTTCGACCCCGACGTCGTCGCCGTCTACACCAACCACAACTACTGGCCGCCGTACCCGCGGGACGCGGCGGGCCACGAGATCGAGCTGGGCTCCCCGGCTTTCGACGAGATGGCTCGCACGCAGCTGGCCGAGCTGACGCGGCGCCTGTCCGCCCGGGGGGCGGCGGTCTACCTGGTCGAGCCGGCCCCCGGCCGCCCGGGCGAGGGCGCCGCCGACAACCCGATCTGGGCCAGCTACCAGGCCGTGCGCCGGGAGCTGGGGCTGGGGGTGCTGACCGCCGGCCGGGCCCTCGCGTCGCCGTCGGGGACCTGGGTCGACACGTTGCCGGACTGCCGCGGCGAGCCGCTCGAGGTCCGCCCCGGCGGCGACCTCCACCTGACCTACTTCGGCGCCGGCCGCATGGGCACCGAGCTGGCCCGCCAGCTGGCGGGCGCGCTGGGCGTGCCACCCGGGGGCATCCGGGCGCCGGCCGAGGCGCCGGTGGCCATGCTGCCGCTCGGCGACGGGTACCGGCTCGTGACCTGCGACGGCGCCACGTTCGCGTTCGGGAGCGAGGCGTCGTCCGCCCGCCGCCTCGACCTGGGGGCCGACCGGCCCGCCGGCGACCCGGTGGTGGCCGCCACCGCCGCCCCGCCCGGCGACCGGGCGTGGGCCGTGACCGCGGGCGGCCGGGTGCTCGAGGCGGGCGGTGCCCCGCCGATCGGCGACGCCGCGCTGCGGCCGGGCGAGCGGGCCGTGGGCATCGCCGCCACCGACTCGGGCGAGGGCTACTGGGTAGCGACCAGCCGGGGGCGCGTCCAGGCGTTCGGCGACGCCGAAGAGCTGGAGCCGGCGACATCGGGCCGGGGCGGGGCCGACGGCGCGCCGGTGGCGGCGGACGCCGGCGCCGGGAACGCCGGCGCCGGGGCCGCCGACGCCGATCCCGGCGGCGACCCCGGTCCGGGGGTGGTGGCCATGGCCGGCACGCCCGACCACCGGGGCTACTGGCTGCTCCACGCCTCCGGGCGGGTCGAGGCGTTCGGGACCGCCCGCCACCTGGGCGACCTGCGGTCCGAGCGGCCGGACGCCCCGCTGGCCGCCATCGCCCCCCACCCCGACGGCGACGGCTACTGGATCCTCGACCGGGGCGGCGGTGTCCACGGCTTCGGCTCGGCCCGCAGCCTCGGGTCGGCCGGCAACCAGCCCCTGGTCCGTCTGGGGGAGTGGCGGAGCCTCAGCGACCACGACACCGAGCCCGTGCCGCCGGCGTCGTTCCCGACCTCCGCCGTGGCGCTGCTCCCCACCGAGACCGGCGACGGCTACTGGGTGTGGCTCGCCAACGGGGCGATGTGCCGGTTCGGCGATGCCCGGGCCCACGGCAGCATCCACCGGGCCGAGCTCGACCAGGTCATGTTGTTCCTCGGCCTGCCGTACTACGGGGAGGGCCCGTGCCGGCAGGACGTCGGGTTCGGCGGCCTGAGCGAGGCGCAGATCGACGCCGGCCAGGAGGCCGGCGACGCCCCGCTCGGCGGCTCCTCGCCCCGCCATCCCTGACGGCGGAGCCCGCTCCCCTGGCGCTGGTGGGTGGGCGGGGCGGTCACCGTCGCCGGGCGCGATCCGCCCGAGGTCGGTGGGTGGTCCGGGGGCGGCACGGAAAGATGGGGGCGTGGACACGCGTCGCGAGCTCGACCCGGAGCTGGGGGAGCGGCTGGCCGCCGCCGTCGGCCGCGACCACGTCGTGACCGACCCCGACGTGCGGGCCGGGCACGAGGTCGACTGGACCGGCCGGTGGCGGGGGCGGGCGCTGGCCGTCGTGCGGCCGGCCTCCACCGACGAGGTGGCGGCGGTCGTGCGGGCCTGCCGCGCCGCCGGCGTGGCCCTCGTGCCCCAGGGCGGCAACACCGGCCTGGTCGGCGGGGGCGTGCCCCGCCCCGAGGGCGACCAGGTGGTCCTGTCCACCGCCCGGCTGCGGGCCGTGGGTGAGGTGGACCGGGCGGCCCGCCAGCTCCTGGTCGGCGCCGGCGTCACGCTGGAGGCCGCCCAGGCCGCGGCGGCGGCCGCGGGCTTCGAGGTCGGCATCGACCTGGCGGCCCGGGCGTCGTGCACGGTGGGCGGGATGGTGGCCACCAACGCCGGCGGCATCCACGTCGTCCGGAACGGCACGATGCGGGCCCGGGCGGCCGGGGTCGAGGCCGTGCTGGCCGACGGGTCGGTGATCCGGCGGCTGTCCGGCCTCCCCAAGGACGCCGCCGGCTACGACCTCACCGGCCTGCTGGTGGGCAGCGAGGGCACGCTCGGCGTGGTCACCCGGGTCCTGCTGGCGCTCGTGCCCCGACCGGTCGAGCGGATCACGGCCGCCCTCGGTGTCGGCTCGCTGGCCGAGGCGGTGGCGGTGGTCGGTCGCCTAGCGGCCCGGCTGCCGGGGCTGGAGGCGGCCGAGGTCTGCTTCGCCGACGGGATCGATCTGGTCGAGCGCCAGCTGGGCGTGCCCCCGACGCTGCCCGAGCGCCCGCCGGTCACGCTCGTGGTGGAGGCCGGCGCGTGGTCGGACGCCGCGGCCGGCGTCCTCGCCGAGGAGATGGCGGCGGCGGTGGCGGCCTGCCCCGAGGTGGGGGCGACGGCGGTGGCCACCGAGGAGGCGACCCGGGCCCGGCTGTGGGAGGGCCGGGAGCGCCACACCGAGGCGATCGCCACGCTGGGCGTGCCCCACAAGCTCGACGTCGGCGTCCCGCTGGCCCGGCTGGCCGCCTTCGAGGCCGACGTCCGCGACCGGGTGGCGGCGGTCGCCCCGGGCGCCACGTGCGTGCTGTTCGGGCACGTCGGCGATGGCAACCTCCACGTGAACGTCGTCGGCCCCGACCCGGGGGACGAGACGGTGGACGCCGCGGTTCTGGAGGTCACCGCCCGGCACGGCGGCACCATCTCGTCGGAGCACGGGGTCGGCGTGGCCAAGCGGCCGTTCCTGGAGCTGACCCGCTCGCCAGAGGAGGTCGCCGCCATGCGGGCCATCAAGGCGGCCCTCGACCCGGGCGGGCTGCTCAACCCCGGCGTGCTGTTCGGCGGGTGACGGGGCGCGCCCCGACCCCGCGCCCGACCAGGGCGGCCCGGCGGCGCCCGACCGCCCCGCGGGCTACGGCGTGCGCCGCAGCGTGTGCTTGTGGTGCTCGTCGACGACGACGGACGTGAGCAGCGCCAGCAACCCGCCGCCCCAGGCGAGCCACGACAGCGTCGCCAGGCCGACGGTCAGGAGCACGGCGCCGCTGACCAGCAGCAGGGCGACCGTGACCACCGTGCCGATCTCGGCACGCCGCAATGCGTGGAGCCGTCTCACGAACGCCGGGTCTTCCCGCTTCAGCGCCTGCTCGATCTCGTGGATCGTCCGGCTGACCTGCTCCTCGTTCATTGGCCACCTCCCGGCGGTCGCCACCTTCCGGTGGGTAGCTCCCCCCTTGGCTACATCGTTAGTTTACTCACCCGTACAGGAAAGGATTGGGTAAGTGTCCGACGCCGCTGCCGACGCCGCCCAGGTCGCCGACGCCGCGGGCGCCACCCCTGCGGCCGCCGACGCGCGCCCAGGCGCCGAGCGGCCGACGCGCGGGCGCCCGCGGGACGGTGCCGTCGACGCCGCCATCCTCGACGCCACCGAGCGGTCGCTGGCCAGCCGGGGCTACGAGGCCATGACCGTCGAGCAGGTGGCGGCCGCGGCCGGGGTGTCCAAGCCGACGATCTACCTGCGGTACCGGTCCAAGGCCGAGCTCGTGGCGGCCATGATCGACCGGCTCCGGCTGCCGCTCCCCGAGCTCGACGGCACCTCGGCCCGCCGCGACCTCGAACGCCTCATCGAGCAGCAGGACGAGTGGGTCGAGCGCCACGGCGTGCGCCTGGTGGCCGCCGTCCTGCTCGAGGAGGCCGACCACCCCGAGCTGCTGGAGCGGTTCCGCGAGCGGGTCGTCCACCCGGCCCGCGCCGCCTTCGTTCAGGTGCTGCGGGCCGGCATCGCCCGCGGCGAGCTGCGGGAGGGGGCCGACGACGACGAGGTCGTCGACATCCTCACGGGCGCCTACTGGGGCCGGGCCTGGACCGCCGACCGCCCGCCCGGGCAGGGGGGGTGGCCGGCCAGGCTCGTCGACGTCGTGCTCCGGGGGCTCTACGCCCAGCCGGCCCTGCCCTGACGGTCCCCGATGACCGCCCTGATGGCGGCCCGCCGGGGCCGGTGCCACCGGGGGTGGGGGTGCCGGTAGCCTCGCCCCGTTGGCTGAGATGACGCGTTGGAAGTCGGTGGGCGAGCTCCGCCCCGGAGACCCCCGACACATCGCCGGATTCGAGATCCTCGGTCGCCTCGGGCAGGGCGGCATGGGCGTCGTGTACCTGGCCGAGCACCCCGAGATGGGCCCGGCCGCGCTCAAGTTCGTCCAGCCGGGGAGCGACGACGGGACGTTCCGGGCCCGGTTCCGGCGCGAGGTCGAGGCCGTCGAGCGGGTCCGCAGCCCGCGGGTCGCCCCCGTGCTGGCGGCCGACCCCGACGCCGACACCCCGTGGCTGGCCACCGCCTTCGTCGACGGGCCCACGCTCGACGAGGCCGTCGAGGCCCGGGGCCCGATGGCGGGCGAGCGGCTGGTGTCGCTGGCGGTGGCCCTGGCCGACGCGCTGGCGGCCATCCACGCCGCCGGCGTGGTCCACCGCGACCTGAAGCCGGCCAACATCCTGCTCACGCCGGACACGCCGGTCGTCATCGACTTCGGCATCGCCGCCCTCCGGGAGGCACCCGCCCTCACCAGGACCGGCTACATGGTCGGCACCGCCGGGTGGATGGCGCCCGAGCAGGTGCGGGCCGGGCGGCCCGGCCCCAAGGTCGACGTGTTCACCTGGGGCCTGGTCGTCGCCTACGCCGCCTCAGGGCGGCCGCCGTTCGGCACGGGGGCGCCCGACGCCCTCGCCTACCGGGTCGTCCACGAGGAGCCCGACCTGCCGGCCCTGCCCGATCCACTCGACCGGGTCGTGCGCTCGGCCCTGGTCAAGGACCCCAGGATCCGGCCCGAGGTGGCCGACCTGCTCACCGCCCTGACCGACGAGCCGATCCCGGTGCCGGCCGGGCCGACCGCCGTCGGGCCCACGCTGGCCGACCGGACCGAGATCGTCCCGACGATCGTGGCCCGGGGTTGGGGCGTCGACGCCCTGCCGGCGCGGCCCGGCGCCGCGGTGGCCGGGGCCGCGGGCCTCGCGGGTGCCGCCGGGGCTGGCCTCGCGGGTGCCACCGGGGCGGCGGGCCTCGCCGGAGCCGCCGCCGACGGCGGCGACGGCGCGGGCGCCGGCGTGGCCGCGCCACCCCCGCCTGGCCAAAACGGCGGCCCCGTCCCGGCCGGCGCCGACGTCGACCCCGACCGGACGATCGTCGAGCCCCGGACGCGGTTCGCGCCCACCCCCGGGCCGGCGGGCCCGGCTGGGCCGCCGTTCTGGTTCGCCGGGGCCGAGCACCACGACGAACGGTCGCTGGCCGCCGCCTTCCAGACCAACTGGGACGAGGCCGCCGACCAGCTGTTCCGCCGGCGGAACCCGGTGTGGATCGGCGAGCTCCGGTCCTTCCTCCAGGCCCGCGACCTCCACGAGGCCGACCGGCTCGTCGCCCGGGCCGTGGCCGAGGGGCCCGGCGACGCCCCGCCGGCGGCCGCGCTGGCCCGGCTCCTGCTGGCCCTCGACCCGGCGCTCGAGCCCCGGGTCGGCGACGTGTGGCTGACCGAGGACGGCCTGGTGGCCGTCGCCCAGGCCGTGGCCGACGGCCGCGACGGCGGCGAGCGGCTCGCCGAGATTCGGGACGCCCACGTGCTGCGCCTGTGGCGCTCGCTGCCCGGCATGGAGCGGGCGGCGTGGATCGACGAGCGCTGGCACGCCAGCCTCGAGGCGTTCGGGCGCCTGGCCGCCACCGTGAGCCCGTATGTCGGCTGGCCGACGCCGGCCGACCGGACGCGGGCCTCGGCGCTGCTGTTGCTGGGCGCCGTCCACCCCGACCACGAGCGCCGCCTGGGCCGCCAGCTGGCCGCCGCCCGCCGCACGGCCGCCCGCCACCAGGCCTGGTGGGCCCAGCTGGCGGCGGAGGGCCAGCACGCCCCGGCGGCGGCGGTCCTGGCCGTGATGACCGCGGAGCGGGCCCGCGCCCTGGCCCAGGAGGCCCGGGAAGCGGCCCGCGAGGCCGAGCGCCGCGAGCGCGAGGCCGAGCGGCAGGAACGCCAGCGCCGGGCCGCCGCCGAGGCCGCGGTCCAGCAGCCCGAGTGGCGCTACCGCCCGCTGCCCAAGGCGGAGAGCGGCGTGCGCCGCACCTGGGTGCTGGTGGTGATGGTGGCCGCGCTGCTCACGTTCCTGTGGACGCTGGGGCCGCTGGGCGACAAGCTGATCGCCTACTACACGGCGCTCGACGCCAACGGCGTCGTCGAGGACGACAAGTGGGCCGCCGACCGCCTGCAGGCGTTCCTCGACGTCAAGGACGCCGGCGGGCTGGCCGGCGTGCTGCTCTTGCTGCTGCCGGCCGCCTACGTCGCCAACCGGGCGATCGTCCGCCGCGGCGTGCGCCAGAAGGCCATGGTCCGGCTGTTCGCCGGTGCGGTCGCCGCCGTCGACGGCGCGCTGGGCTTCGTGCTGGCGGTGGCCGCCGTGGGCGGCGGGCTGGTGCTGGCCACCGGCGCCGAGAGCAAGGTGCGGGGCGGCGTGGCGCCGCCGTTCGCCGACGACCCGTGGCAGGTGGCGGGCCTGCTGCTGCCGTTCGGCGTGGTCGGGATCGTGCTGCTGGTCCGGTCGCTGTGGCGGCTGGGCCGGGCCGTGCTCGGCGGGGCGGTGGCCGGCCCGCCGCTGCCGGCCCCGCCCCGCCGCTCGGTTCCCGCCGGACCTGCCGCCCCGGTCGGGCCCGCCCCGCCCTCCTGGTGACTGCCCGCCTCGCCGGCCCGTTCACGGCGGCCTCCACGGGCCCGGTTGTCGGGCTCGTCGCTTGGAGCGGCCGGTGCCAGCGGCCCGGTAGCCGCCGGTCCCGCCGGCCCGGCGGCCGCCCGCCCGACCGCCCGGCCCGGGTGGCCCGGCGTCAGGCCGGGGCGCTGACCCGGCTCGTCGCTCCCTGGCCCGGGGCCGAGGCGGCCGAGGGGGCCGGCGGGACGTGGAACGGGTCGTGCTCGCTCAACAGCCGCTCGAGCTTGACCTCGTCGACCCGGGCCACGACGTTGCGGGCCTCGTGCTGGTCGCGGAGGGTCTTGCTCAGGCTGATCGTCGAGCTGACGGTGAACAGGGCGGCGAGCGCGAGGAACGCCCGCTCCCAGGCGGTCACCGGCAGGTAGGCGATGCCCACGCCGAGCGACCCGGAGGAGACGGCGAACGCCACCTGGGTCTGGAACACCCAGGCTGTGCTGTGGTGCATCGGGAGGTTGGCGTTGGTCGTCATGCCCCGATCGTCGGCCGGCGGCGGCCCGCCGGCCATCGGGGGTACCGCCCAGATCTCCCCGGGGGCCGCCGCAGTCGGCGGACGATCCCGGTACGGCGGGCGCCGTGCGCCTCGCGGCCTCCTGGGAGGCGCACGGTACGCCGGGATGGTGGGTCGGCCACCTCGAGCCCGGGACCGCGATGGTGTCGCCGAGCTCGCCGCCGCCGTCGTCTCGCCGGGCCCCACGGCCTACGGCCCCGCGGCGACGTGGCGGTCGTCGGGCCCGAGCCGATCCGGCAGCCCACCGCCCGCACCAGGATCGCCCGGGCGCCCCTGACCGGGCCACCGAAGCCGCCGGTGGCCGCGGGCGAGCGCCGCCGTGCCCACCGGCGGTCGGGCCGTCAGGACAGCACGTGCTGGCGGATCCAGGTGTGCATGGCGATGCCCGACGCCACGCCCGCGTTGATCGATCGCGTCGAGCCGAACATGGTGATCGAGCACACCTGGGCGCAGATGGACCGGGCCGCCTCCGACAGCCCGGGGCCCTCCTGGCCGAACAGCAGCAGGCACCGGCGGGGGAGGGTGGTCGACTCGAGCGGCACCGAGCCCGGCAGGTTGTCGATGCCGACCACGACCAGGCCGGCCTCCTCGGCCCGGGCCGCCAGCGCCTCGACCGTCGGGTGGTGCTCGATGTGCTGGTAGCGGTCGGTGACCATGGCGCCCCGCCGGTTCCACCGCCGCCGGCCGACGATGTGGACGGCCTCGGCGAGGAAGGCGTTGGCGTTGCGCACGACCGTGCCGATGTTCAGGTCGTGGCGCCAGTTCTCGACCCCGACGTGGAACGGGTGCCGGCGCCGGTCGAGGTCGGCGACGATCGCCTCGACCCGCCAGTAGCGGTAGCGGTCGACGACGTTGCGGCGGTCGCCGGCGGCCAGCAGCGCCGGGTCGAGCCGGGGGTCGTCGGGCCAGGGGCGCGGGTGGGGACCGACCCCGACCTCGTGCCCGCCCGGCTCGTCGGGACCGGTCCCGGCGTCGCGGTCGGGCTCGACGTCACGGCCCGCCCGGTCCAGTCCGCTCTGATCGCGGCCGCCCGGCTCGCCGGGTCCGCCCCCGGCCGTGTGCCCGCCCTCGTCGCCCCCGGCGCCGGCGGGCGGGTCGGGCGCCGGGGTCGACCGCGGCGTCAGCTGGCGCCCGGCGCGTCGCCGGGGGTGGCGCCCTCGGCCCCGCTGTCCGCGCTCGTCCCCTCGCCCGGGCCCAGGCCGAGCTGGGCCCGGATCTGCGACAGCCGGGCCTGGGCCTCGACGTTCATCGAGGCCTGCTCGACCTCGAGCATGCGGGTCTCGACCGACGACTCGGTCAGCTCGGCCATGCCCTTGGCCTTGGCGTAGCGGGCCTCGATCTTGTCGCGCACCTCGTCGAGCGTCGGCACGTCCTGGCCCACGGCCTCGGACAGCGACGCCATCGCCGTGTTCATCTGCTCCTGCATCTTCGCCTGGTCGAGCTGTGACAGGAGCTTCTGGCGCTCGGCGAGCTTCTGCTGCAGGGCGTTGGCGTTCTGCTGGACGGCGCTCTTGGCCTGGTTGGCGGCCTGCGTCGACTGGAGGTGCAGCGCCTTGAGGTCCTCGACCTCGCGCTCGAGGGCGATCATCCGGTTGGCGAAGGCCTCGGCGCTCGACGTGTACTGCGCGGCTTTGGCCTGGTCGCCGGCCTTGGCGGCCTCCTCGGCCATGAGCACGGCCTGCCGGGCGTTGGCGTTGACCTTCTCGAGCTCGCCCATCGTCCGGTTCAACCGGATCTCGGTCTGCTTCTGGTGGGCGATGACGTTGGCGGCCTGCTCCTTCAGGCGGCGCTGCTGCTCCTGCGCCTCGGCGATCGCTTGTTCCAGCTGCACCTTGGGGTCGGCGCGCTCGTTGAACGAGGACGTGAGCTTCGCCGTGAGGTAGGCCCACCAGCGTCGGAACAGTTTCAGCATGGGAGCAGGTTACGCCACGCCTCGCGCTGTCCACGCCGCGCTGGCGACGGCGGACGGGGCGGTCCCCCCGGTCAGCGGCGCAGCAGGGCGGTGACCCGGCCGAGCATGGCGTGCGCCTCCGGCACCCTCAGCGTGTACGCCACCGCCAGGTAGGCGACGCCGGCGGGGCCGAGCACGAGCGGCGCCGAGATCAGCGAGTAGAGGTCGCCGACGGCCAGCTCCATCCCGAACGCCACGACGGCGGCGGCGATGCAGGCGGCCGAGATGGGGTTGATCCACCGCCCGCCCAGGCGCGACCGCCCGATGCGCCAGGCGACGGCGGTGCTCAGCAGCCGGTACTCCAGCCACGATGACAGGGCGGCCCCGAGGGCCAGGCCGACGATGCCCAGGTGGGGGACGCCGCCGGTCTGCGTCCGGGCGGCCTCGCTCAGCGGCCCGAGGGCGATGACGTCGCCCCAACCGTGGACGGCGCCGCTCTCCACCGTCAGCCGGTCGAGCGGGAACATGAGCGCCAGGCCGACCAGCGCCGCCACCGTGACCCGCACCGCGGCCAGGCGGGCCGGCGTCCGGGCGTCGCCCAGGGCGTACAGGGCGTTCTGCAGGAGCCTGGACGCGGTGGTCGCCGGGAGGCCCAGCGAGAAGGCGGCGATGACGTACCAGATGGCGATCGTGTCGTCGCTGCCGATGGCCCCCCGCTGGAACAGGACCCGCACGACCTGGTCGCCGACCACGATGAACAGGGCGGTGGTGGGGGCCACGTAGAACAGGATGCGGGCCATGCCGTCCTCGAGCCGCCGGCGGAACGCCCGCCGGGTCTCGGGGTCGTGCACCCGCACCTCCGACAGGTCCGGCAGCTCGGCGGCCGCCACGCTCATGCCGAACACGCTGATCGGCAGCAGGTACAGGACCTGGGCGTAGGTCAGCGCCGACACCGCGCCCACGGCCAGGAAGCTGGCCAGCCACAGGTCGACGTAGCCGAGGATCTGCACGACGCCCCGGCCCATGACGACCGGGCCGAACCGCGACAGGACGGTCCGCACGCCGGGCAGGCGCGTGTTGAGGCTGAGCCGGATGGCGCCCAGCACCCGCAGCACGCTCGGGATCTGGACCGCCACCTGGCCGATGCTGCCGAGCAGCACGCCCCAGGCCAGCGCCTGGGCCAGCTCGGTCCGGCTGGCGCCGATGAGCGCGACGACGAGGAGGGTGGCGATCTGGGCCGCGTTCCACACGACCGGCGCCACGTACGAGAGGAAGAACTTGCGATGGCTGTTGAGGACGCCGAGGCACCAGGCCGACAGCGGCATGAGCCCCATGGCCGGGAACATGATGCGGACGAGGTCGACCGTGAGGTCGAAACGGGCGTCGTTGCTGAAGCCGGTGACCAGCGTGGCCGCCACCTGCTCGCTGAAGATCAGCCCGACGAACGTGAGCACGCCGGACAGGGCGAGCAGCAGGGCGCAGATGGCCCCGGCCAGCCGGCCGGCCGCCTCCTCGTCGCCGTCGGTCCGCATGCGCACGTAGACGGGGATGAACGACGCCGACAGCACGCCCTCGCCCAGCAGGTTCTGCAGCGTGTTGGGGATGCGCAGCGCCGCCTTGAAGGCGTCGGCGGCCGCGGTGGTGCCCAGGTAGCGGCCGATGAGCATCTCGCGGATGAGCCCCGCGAAGCGGGACAGCATGATGCCGGCCGCCACCAGCAGCGAGGACTTGCCGGTCGACGGGCGCTTCTCCGCCTCGGCCGCGGCCGGGCGGGACGGGGCGGTCGGTGGGACCGGCTCTTGCGCCGCGTCGGGCGCGGCCGGCGGCGCCCCCGGTGGGGCGCCCGGCGGTGCCCCCGGTGGCGCCGCCGACGGTGCTGCCGGCGGTGCACCCGGCGGGGCGAACACGCTCGCCCCCGGCCGTGGGGGCGGGATCGGCTCCCGGTCGGCGGCGGGCGGGGCGCCGGGAGGCGGGGCCAGGTCGACGGGCGCCGCCGCGCTCGGGGCCCGGGGCTCGACGTCGCCGGCCTGGCGCAGCGCCCGCAGCTCCTCGGCGATGGGCAGCTCGACCGTGGGGGCGTCGGGCTCGTACCAGCCGAGGATCGGGTCGTGGGCAGCGGCGCCGAAGCGTCCGCCGCCGTCGGGGAACCGGCTGCCCTCGGGGGGCGTGCCCCGCAGGCCCAGCAGCCGGGCTTGGCGGCGGCTGGTCGCCCCGTAGTGGAGCTCCTCCTCGCCGGCCCCGCGGCGGACGATGCGGCGGCCGCGCCACCGGCGGCCGCCGGTCCCGCCGCCCAGGTCGTCGTCCTCGTCCCAGCCGCCGCCGGCCGGCGCCGGGTCGTCGGGCCCGGGGTCGCCCCAGCCGCGGCCGGCCGAACCGGCGGGGGCGGGCTCGTCCCACCGGCCGCCGGCCTGGTGGACGTCCCACCCGCCGGCGCCCGGGCCGGCGGGCTCCGGCTCGGACCAGGCGCTGGCACCGGGGGCGGCGGCCTCCGGCTCGGACCAGGCGCTGGCGCTCGGGCCGGCGGGCTCGGCGGCCCGCCAGCCGCCCGCGGCGGGCTCGGCGGGGGCGGGTTCGTCCCAGCGGCCCGCGCCCCGCCCCGCCGCCCAGGGATCCCCGCCGGCCTGGTGGGCGTCCCACCCGCCGGCGCCCGGGCCGGCGGGCTCGTCCCACTCGGCATCGTCCCACTCGGCGTCGTCCCACGCCGCGTCGTCCCATCCGGCCTCGTCCGGGGCGCCGTCGTCCCAGCCGGGCCGGCGCGGGCCGCCCGGCGGCCCGTCGTCCGGGGGGTCGGGCTGTCGTCGGCGGTCCCCAGGCACCGGCCGGTTCATCCGGACGCGCCGGGGGGCAGACCTCCCGGCGCGGTGCCGTGCGTCTCGTCCAGCGCCTGCCGCAAGGCCTCCATCTCGGTCACGAGCTCGTTGACGTCGGCCCCCAGGGTGCCCGCCGAGGCCGCGGAGTCGGCCACCGCCGACCGGGTGGACAGCTCGAGCGCCCGGGCCACGGCCTCGTCCATGCGGGCGTCCAGCATGCGCAGCTGGGTTTGGGTGCGTGTGATGGTCCGGTCGAGCCGCTCGGCGGTCGCCTTCTGCTGCTCGAGCGACCGGACGACCGTCTCGAGCGCCGGGTCCTCGGCGTCGCCGATGGTGAGCTGGGCGCGCCGCCGGTCGACGTCCGCGACGTCGATGCCCTTGCGGGCCCGGACGAGCGCCTGGCCCCGCTGGGCGATGCGCCACGTCTCCTCGGCGCCGGCGTGCATACGCCGGGCGATGTCGGCCAGGTGGTCGCGCAGCGGGCCGGGCTCGAGGCGCAGCACGACCTCGTCGAAGCGGTTGCGGGCCTGCAACGCCTCCTGCACGAAGCGCCGCCACGGCTCCTGGAGCGTGAACGGGTCGATGCGCTCGGCCCGCCGGCGGCGGGGCACGGCCAGCGCCACCCGGACGGCCCAGGCGACCACGCCGAGCACGACCGCGAGGGCCAGCGGCAGGCCGGCGACCGCGGCCACGACGGCCACGACCACGCCGATGACGATGCCCGACGGCGCCACGAGGGCGCGGGCCACCTGGGGCGTGAAGAAGCGGTCGCGCAGGGAGCCTCCGGCCATAACCGCGGCCAGGCTACGCGGCGCCGGGCTGCCGGGGCGGCATGCGCCCGGTAAGCCGGCGAGTCCCGGCGGGACCGCGACGACCGGGCCCACCCGGGAGACCGGCGCGACCGGCGCCCGCCGGCCTCAGCCGCCCGCGTACCGCTCCAGCGATTCGGTCACCTCGTGCTCGGCCGAGCTGAGCGACGACTCGATGTCGGCGCCGTCGAGCAGGATCGCCTCCAGCGCCCGCTGCAGCTCCTCGCTGAAGTCGACGTAGGGGCCGATGAGCGGGCCGGGCTGGTCGGGGGGCGCGGCCGCCAGCTGCTCGAAGCCGGTGTGGAGCAGGATGCCGCCCACGTCGTCGCGCCAGAACCGCTCGATGCTGGGGTCCTCGGCGACGTCCCGGACGATGGGCAGGTAGGCGCCCACGGTGGTCCACTCGCGGGCGTTCTCCGGCTCGAGCATGAACCGGAGGAACCGCCACGACGCCGCTTGCTGGGCCGGGCTCGACGAGTTGAGGATGAAGAACGACCCGCCACCGGGCAGGACCTGGCCCGGCTCCTCGATGCCCGGGAACGGGGCGGTGCCGGGGATGATCCCCTCGAGGTTGACCTGCGACGAGTCGATCCGCGACTGCCGGGCCAGCTCGGGCGAGATGTCGCCGCCGACCGCGGCGGCGATCGTGAGCGACGCCGTCGACGTCTCGATCAGCATCGACGACTGCTGCTGGGCCAGCGCCAGGTAGTGGTTGATGCCGCCCTCGGTGGCCGAATAGAGGTTCAGCAGGCCCTCGCGGTTCATGCGGTCGAGGAACTCCATGAGCTCCCGCGCCTCGGGCGTGTCGAACGTGGCCTCGGTCGGCTGGCCGTCGCGCCCGTTGCCCTCGTTCACCATCTCGACGCCGATGGCGTTGAGCCAGTTCTTCACGTACGAGGCGCTGAGGCGGAGCACGAACGGCTGGTCGGACACGCCGGCGTCGCGGATGGCCCGGGCCTGCTCGTAGAGCTCGTCGAGCGTGCGGGGCGGGCGGTCGGGGTCGAGGCCGGCCCGCACCCAGTGCGACTTGTTGTAGTAGAGGACCGGCGTCGACACGTTGGCGTAGCCGGGCACGAACTGGCCGTCGACGCTGTAGCTCGAGCGGACCACCGGCGCGATCTGGTCGAGGTCGTAGCCGTCGGCCTCCATGCACACCTGGGCGGGCAGCACGTTGCCGCTGTCGACCATCGACGCCGTGTAGGTGTCCTCGGTGTAGACGATCTCAGGGAGCTGCCCCTGGTCGGACGACGCCGCGCTCTGATACTTGCGGTAGACCTCCTGGTAGGAGGCGCCCTGGTTGCTGACGCGGACCTCGATGGCGTCCTGGCTGGCGTTGAACCGCTCGGCCATCGTCCGCATGGTCTCCTCGGTGGCGCCGGCGATGCCGCCGTACCAGAGCGTGATCCGCACCGGGCCGTCCGCCCGGTCCAGGGCCTCGAGCGGGCACTCGTCGGTGTTGCCGGCGGCCCCCGTCGTCGGCGGCCGGCTGCACGCCGCCGACGCCACCAGCGCCGCCGCGGCCAGGACCCCGGCGCCGACCCGCCGACGGACGACCCGGCGCCGGACCGCCCGCCTGCCGGCCATCCGCGCCGCCGGCGCCCGGCCCACCCGCTCCACGACCATCCGCCGGACGGCTCTCATCCCTTCACCGCCCCGGCGGTGAGGCCCCGGATGATCTGGCGCTGGAAGGCGACCAGCACGATGGCCACCGGCACGGCCACGATGAGGGCGGCGGCGATGCCCTCGTTGGCGTTGGCGATCTCGGTGCCCACGATGCTCCGCAGGCGGATCTGCGCCGTCTGGAACTCGGTGTCGTCGATCACCGCCTGGGGCCACAGGTACTGGTTCCAGGCCCCGATCGCCGAGATGACCGTGAACGAGGCGATGACCGGCCGGGTCAGCGGCACGGCGAAGCGCCACAGGAAGTCGAGGTGGCCGTAGCCGTCGAGCTTGGTGGCGTCGTGGATCTCCGACGGCAGGCCCCGGAACCCCTGGCGGATCAGGAACGTGCCGAAGGCCGTGGCCGCGAACGGCAGCACCAGCGCCTGGTTGCTGTTGATCCAGCCCAGGTCGCGGATGGTCTGGACGTTGCCGAGCAGCGTGACCTCCAGCGGCAGCAGCAGCGTCCCCATGAAGAACGCGAACACCAGGCCCTTGGCCGGAAAGCGCAGGAAGGCGAAGGCGTAGGCGGCCAGCACCGACGTGACCACCTGCGCCACCGTGATGAGCACGGTGATGGTGAGGCTGCGGACGAGCGGCGCGCCCAGGTCGCCGTCGTCCCAGGCCCGGGTCCAGACCTCGGCCCCCACCGTGATGGTCACGATCGCAACGGTCGCCACGCCGGTGAGCGCGGCCAGCACCAGCGAGGCCCACAGCCGTCGGCCCCGCTCGACCAGGCCGACGAGCTGGGTGGCAGTCACCCCGACGACGGCGGCGAACCACCACCACGACGTGTTCGGCGACCGCTCGAACAGCGCCCGGAACAGGGCGCTGGTGAGCCCGGCCACCGCCACCACGCCGAGCACGACCGCGGCCAGGCGCCGGGGCGCGGCCAGCGCCCGAGGCCGCCGGACCGTGCCCCCGCCGGCCCGGAGCTGGACCCACGCCAGCGCGAACGCCACGAGTGCGGTCCGGGCCACGACCGAGAACGCCCCGCCGGTGAACCACGTGCGGTCCTTCCACGACACGTCGACCGGGTGGGGCGGCTGCCCCTGGCCCAGGTAGCTGAACGGCGGCGACAGCGCCTGGATGAGCGTGTAGAAGAGCGGCAGCAGGACGATGGCGGCCAGCGCCACCAGCAGCGCGTACTGGCCGACCAGGCTGGCCGTGCGCCGGGCCGACGACTGGCCGACGGGGGCCGGCGCGGCGCCGACCTCGCCCAGCTCGACCACGACCTCCTCGCCCGGCAGACGGAGCTCGTCAGTCGCCATAGTGGACCCTCCGCTCGAGCAGCACGAACTGCAGGGCGGTGACCACCAGCGTCACCGCGAACAGCCCCACCGAGTAGACGGCGCCGATGCCGATGTTGTCGGGCCGGTTGAGCCGGTTGATCTTGAACACCATCGTCTCGGTTGCGCCGGCCGGGTCGCCCTCGGTGAGGATGTCGATCTGGGCGAACGCCTGGAGCCCGAAGATCACGAGCACGACGACCAGGAACATGAGCACCGGCGAGATGAGCGGCAGCGTGACCCGCAGCAGCCGGCGCACGGGCCCGTAGCCGTCGAGCGTGGCCGCCTCCAGCACCTCGTCGGGGACGGCCTGGAGCCCGGCCAGCACGATGACGAACGACAGGCCCAGGTTCTGCCAGATCGACGGGATGGCCACGGCGAACATGGCCATGTCGGGGTCGTTCAGCCAGTCGACCCGGGCCACGCCCACCTCGGGGTTGAGCAGCAGGAAGAAGATGACCGAGGTGACGGCGACCGAGCTGGCCAGCGTGGACGAGAAGATGGCCTGGAACACCT
Source organism: Acidimicrobiales bacterium (assembly GCA_036563805.1). Classification (GTDB taxonomy): domain Bacteria; phylum Actinomycetota; class Acidimicrobiia; order Acidimicrobiales; family VFJN01; genus DATCLS01. The sequence goes on from DATCLS010000093.1 coordinate 48,996, forward strand.
TGATGCCCTTGAGCCGCCGGTGGGCGGCAACCGCCAGCAGAACGCCCAGGATCAGGCCGGCCGGCACCGTGTAGAGCACGAACTGGACGCTGTGCCACAGGCCCTCGCGGAAGTCGTCGCTGGCCAGCTGCTCGCGGTACTGGGCCAGGCCGACCGACTCCTGCACCGCCCCCTGCTGCCGGGCCTCGAACGTCCCCCAGTAGGCCAGGTTGAGGAACGGCCGGTAGAAGAAGGCGACGAAGACCGCGATCGACGGCGCGAGGAACAGCACGGCCAGCACGGTCTCCTTGAGCGAGTACCGCCGGCGCAGCCGGCTCACCAGGCCGCTCACCGGGCCGCTCACCGGATGCGGTCCCCCGAGTCGGGGTCGAACAGGTGGACGTGGTCGGGGGCGACCCGCAGCCGCACGGTGGCGCCCGGCTGCTGGGGCGCCAGGCCGGCCTGGCGGACGACCACCGGCGAGCCGGCGATCGACCCGAACACGAGGCACTCGTGGCCCAGCCACTCGACCGCCCGCACCTCGTGGCTCAGCGGCCCGTCGTCGGTCACCTCCAGGTGCTCGGGCCGGACGCCGACCACCACCTTCCGGCCCTCCTCCAGTCGGGTGGCGAGCCCGGGCGGCACCGGGAAGCGGTCGTCGGCGACCTCGACCGCCGGGCCGCCGCCGTCGGTCGTGACCACGCCGTCCAGCGTGTTCATGGGCGGCGTGCCGATGAACTGGGCCACGAACCGGTTGGCGGGCGCCTCGTAGACCTCCTGGGGCGTGCCCACCTGCTGGAGCCGGCCGGCGTTCATGATGGCGATGCGGTCGGCCATGGTCATGGCCTCGACCTGGTCGTGGGTGACGTAGACCACGGTCGTCTCGACCCGGCGGTGGAGGTCGACCAGCTCGAGCCGGGTCTGGGCCCGGAGCTTGGCGTCGAGGTTCGAGAGCGGCTCGTCCATGAGGAAGGCCTGGGGCCGGCCCACGAACGCCCGGGCCAGCGCCACCCGCTGGCGCTGGCCGCCCGACAGCGCCGCCGGCTTCCGATCGAGGTAGGGCTCGAGGTCGAGCACCCGGGCCGCTTCGAGCACCCGCTCGGCCCGCTCGGCCCTGGTGAGCTTGCGGGGCGGGGCGTCGGGCCCGTCGACGGCGTAGCGGCGGACCAGGAGCGGAGATTCGATGTTCCGCCGGACCGTCATGTGGGGGTAGAGCGCGTAGCTCTGGAACACCATCGACACGTCGCGCTTGGCCGGCTCGACGTCGTTCACGACGCGGTCGCCGATCCGCAGCTGACCCTCGGTGATGTCCTCGAGCCCGGCGATCATGCGGAGCGCCGTGGTCTTGCCGCACCCCGACGGCCCGAGCAGCACCATGAACTCGCCGTCCTCGACGGCCAGGTCCAGCTGGTCGACGGCCCGCACCTCGTCGAAGAGCTTCGAGACGTTCTCGAAGGTGACGCTCGCCACGAGCGACCTCCTGCCGGCCCTCCGGCCCTCGGCTATCCGTTCCACCCGCCCGGGCCCGCCGGCGCGGGCGACCACGCTGTGCAGCGTCGGTGGCCGACAGCCTGCCACACGGCGGGCCGGGAGGTGTCGGTCCCCGGGCGGCCCCTGGTCGGCGCGCCACCCGGGCGCAACCGTGGCGGCGGTCGTACTGTGGGTGGCGTCACAAAGGCACAAGGAGCCGACCATGAGCGATTTCGCGGTGGCGGACGCCCGGGCCCGGATCGCCCGGGCGACGTCGGGGTGGTGGTTGTTCCTGGCCCTCGGGGTGCTGTCGGCGGTCGTCGGGCTGCTGCTGCTCTTCGACCTGGCCGAGGCGGTGCGGGCGCTGGCGCTGTTCGTGGCGTTCGGCCTGATCGTCGAGGGCCTGGGCGAGCTGCTGGCCATGGGCCGCTACCGGACGCCGCTCAGCATGCTCGCCGGCGCCGTCCTCGTGGTCGGCGGCGTCCTGGCCGTCGCCTGGCCGGGCATCACGCTGTGGGCGCTCGCCGTCATCGCCGGCGTCGACCTGCTGATCCACGGCGCGGCCCGCGTGGCCGGTGCCCTCGACCGGTCGTCACGCCCCGAGGGGTGGCGGTGGATCCTGGCGGGCGGCGTGGTCAGCCTCGTGGCCGGCGTGCTGGCCCTTGCCTGGCCGGCGGCGACCGTGCTCGTGCTGGCCATCGTCCTCGGCGTCCGGCTGCTGGCCTTCGGGCTGGCCGAGATCGCCTTCGCCTTCACGCTGCGCGAGGTCCACCGGGCCGCCTTCTAGTCCCGCGCCATCCGATCCCGGGAGCCCGGCGCCCGATCGGTCCGACGCCCCTGCCTCGTGGGGTGCCGAGGTGGGGGCGTCGGCCGGCCACAGCCGGCGGACGACGTCGGCCCGGGCCCGGCCGCCGAGGTGCATCGACCGCCACACGCCCCGGTAGCCGGGCAGCACGCCGGCGGCCACCAGGACATGGCCGATCACCATGGCCGTGAGGACGTAGGTGGCGCCGCGGTGGACCTTCACCATCGTGGCGAAGGTGGGGCCGGCGGACACCTGGGTGAGCGCCACGCCGCTCACGATCACGGTGCCGAGGCCGCCCACGAACACGACGTTGGCCAGCCGCTGGCCGGGGTCGAAGCGGCCCTTGTGGGGCGCGAACCGCCCGGTCAGGACGGCGAGCGGCCAGCGGCGGAGCCACCGGCCGTCGCCCCGGTCGGCCCGCAGCGTCTCGCGGACGAACGTCCAGGCCGCCCGGGCGCCGAGCGTGACGCCGGCGGTCGCGATGCCGACCAGCACCCAGCCCGCCCGGCGGTGGATGTCGGTGTCCGGCGCGCCCGCGACGTCGGCCAGCAGGCTGGGCCGCCCTTCGTGGCCGGTCCGCAGCCACCAGCCCGTGATCAGCAGCACGGTGACGGTCAGGTAGATGGCGGCGTGGTACCAGCGGGTCGGGCGGTTGTAGCGGATGACCCGGGCTGGCGGCCGGCGCGCCGACGCTCTAGTACCCGTAGCCGGTGCTGCCACCGTCGCCCATGTCGGTCGTGGTTGACGGCGAGTCGGTGCCGTCGCTGCCGTCGGTGCCGGTGCCGCTGTCGCCGCCCTCGTCCTCGCCCACGGTGACGGTGATCTCGTCGCGGACGTCGGTCACGCTGTGGTCGGGGTTGGCGATCACGGCCTCGATCGTGTGCTCGCCGGGGTCGAGCGCGTCGACGGTGGCCGAGGTGCCGTACACGATGTCGTACTCGCCCTCGGCCGTGTTGCCGTCGTAGTAGAGGTGGACGTGGTGGCGCCCGGTTTCGGGCTCGCCCAGGGGGACGCTGCTGTCGAGGGCGACGTCGAACGTCCGGCCGACGGTGGCGCCGTCGGCGGGATCGGAGATCGACACGGTCATGGCGTCGCCGTCGCCGGAGGCGGTGCCGCTGCCGCCGTCGTCGTCGCCGCAGGCCGCCCCGATCAGGGCCAGGCCCGCGATCAGGGCCAGCGCGGCGCGGCGGCGGGTCCTCCGGTGTGTCGGGCGGTGGGTCGGTGATGCTTGGGCCATGCCCGTCCTACCGCGCCGGGCCCGGCGCGGATCTCCGGGCGGGCCGGGAGCGGGCCACGAGCCGTCGAGAGATCCGTCCGGCGCCCACGACGGTAAGGAACGTGTGTGGACCGTGTCGGACGAGGCGCTGTTCGCCGGCTACGCGGCCGGCGACCCGCAGGCCGCGGCCGTGTTCGTCCAGCGGTTCGAGAATCAGGTGTACGGGCTGGCCCGGGCCATGGCGGGCGCCCCGGCCGAGGCCGAGGAGATCGCCCAGGAGGCGTTCGTCCGGGCCTGGAAGTACGCGGCGAGCTTCGACGAGCGGCGGGGGTCGGTGGCGGCGTGGCTGCTGCGGGTGACCCGGAACGTGGCCCTCGACCACCTGCGCGCCCGGGGCCGGCGGGCCGAGCCGGTCGGCGAGCTGCCGGCCGACCTGATCGTCGACCCTGCGGACGTCGGGGAGACCGTGGACCGGCACGACGACGTGGCCCGGGTGGCCGGGCTGCTGCGGGGCCTGCCGGAGGCCCAGCGTGAGGCGCTCGTGGCCGTCACCCTGCTGGGCCTCACGACCCGCGAGGTGAGCGAGGCGGCGGCCGTCCCCCAGGCCACCGTCAAGACCCGCATCCGCCTGGCGCTGCGCAAGCTGCGCGACGAGCTGGGAGCGGACGCCCGATGACGCGGGTCACGTGCGCCGAGGTGCGGGAGGCCGCGCCCGACCTGGCGCTCGGCCTCGTGACCGGGCGCGAGCGGGCGGCCTACCTCGACCACCTCGAGCGGTGCGGACCGTGCCGCGCCGACGTGTCGGCCTTGGCCGTGACCGCCGATGACGTGCTGCTGGCCGGCCCCCGCGCCGAGCCGCCCCCGGGCTTCCGGGGCCGGGTCCTCGAGCGTCTGGGGGCGGCGGGCGCCTTCGCCGAGGCGGGGCCGGGGGCGGATCGGCAGCCGTCGGGCGCAGGGTTTGACGCGGAGCCGGGGGCGGAGCGGCGACGGACCGGCCGGCGGGGCGGGGGGCCCGCCGGCCGTCCGCCGCGGGCCGGACGCTCGGGCCCCCGGGTGCTCGCGGCGGCTGCCGCCGTCCTCGTGGCGGTGGGCCTGGTGGCCGGCGGCCTCGCGGTCCTGGCCGGCCGGGGCGGCGACGGCGCCGACCCGGCCACCGCCGGGGCGACGGCGGCCATGCGCACCGGCACCGGCCGGCTGGTCGGCGAGGCCACCGTCCGGGGCGACGACCCGGCCGTGGTCACGGTGGACCTCCCCGGCTGGGGTGAGCTGGTCGAGCGGTACGGCGACCCCGGCGGCCGCTACTGGCTGGCGGTCGAGCTCGACGACGGCTCCCGGACCCTCAACCGCATCCCGCCCGACGAGTCGGCGTGGGAGGTGCCGCTGCGAGCGGCCGCGGCCGACGTCGCCGCCGTGTCGGTCGTCGACGCCGGCGGGCGGGCCTGGTGCACGGGCCGCTTCCCGGCCCCCGCCTAGCGGTCCGGCCGCGGCCCGGCTCGACCAGCGGCGGGCGGTCGGCCCCCGGGGTGGGCCGTCGGGCGCCGGACCAGGGCGGTCGGCGCCCGGCCAGGGCGGTCGGCCGGCGGGTCGGGGCCAGGGCCAGGAGTCGGGGCCGGGCGCCAGGCGCCCGTACGATTGACGCATGTCCACGATCGCCGACCTCGGGCGCCGGGCCCGCACCGCCAGCCGGGCCGTGGCCACGGCCTCGACCGAGCTCAAGAACGCCGCACTGACCGCCGCCGCCGACCTGCTGGTCGAGCGCACCGACGACCTGCTGGCCGCCAACGCCGCCGACGTCGAGCGCGCCGAGGCGGCCGGCGCCTCGGCCACCGTGGTCGACCGGCTGCGGCTGTCGCCCGAGCGCGTGGCGGGCATGGCCGGCGGCCTGCGCCAGGTGGCGGCGCTGCCCGACCCGGTCGGCGAGGTGACCGAGGGCTGGGTGCGGCCCAACGGCCTGCGCATCCACAAGGTGCGGGTGCCGCTGGGCGTGGTGGCGATCGTGTACGAGAACCGGCCCAACGTCACCAGCGACGCCTTCGGGCTGTGCCTCAAGTCGGGCAACGCCGCCTTCCTGCGGGGCTCGTCGGGGGCCATCACGTCCAACGTGGCGATCGCCGCCGTGCTGCGCGAGGCGCTGGCCAAGGCCGGCCTGCCCGAGGACGCCCTGGTGCTGGTCGAGGACACGTCCCGCGAGGCGGCCGTCGAGTTCATGCGCCAGCGCGAGACGATCGACTGCCTCATCCCCCGGGGCGGGCCGTCGCTCATCCAGTCGATCCTCGACAACGCCACCGTGCCCTACGTGATCGACGGCGACGGCAACTGCCACGTCTACGTCGACGCCGCCGCCGACCTGGCCATGGCGGCCGACATCGTGGTCAACGCCAAGACCCAGCGCCCGTCGGTGTGCAACGCGGCCGAGACGCTCCTCGTGCACGAGGCCGTGGCCGGCGAGCTCCTGCCCGAGCTGGCCCGTCGGCTGGAGGGCGTCGAGCTGGTCGGCGACGACGCGACGCGGGCGCTGCTCGGCGCCGACCGGGTGGGGGAGGCCACCGAGGACGACTGGGCCCGCGAGTTCCTCGCCCTCCGCCTGGCCGTGCGGGTCGTGCCGTCGATCGACGCCGCCATCGAGCACGTCGCCCGCTACGGCACGGGCCACAGCGAGGCCATCGTCACCTCCGACCTGACGGCGGCCGAGCGCTTCACCCGCGAGGTCGACGCCGCCGCCGTCCTGGTCAACGCGTCGACCCGGTTCGTCGACGGCGAGGAGTTCGGCTTCGGCGCCGAGATCGGCATCTCCACCCAGAAGCTCCACGCCCGCGGCCCCATGGGGCTGCGGGAGCTGACGACCGAGAAATACGTCGTCTCCGGCGACGGGCACGTCCGCGGGTAGCGGCGGGTCGCGCGCCGCCGCCTGCGGCCGTCGCCGGCCGGGGCCGCCGCCGTTCCGGGTGACCGCCGCCGGGCCGCGGCCGGGCGTCAGCCGGACCCGGCGGTCTCGCGGCGGTCCTCGTCGTGAGCGAGGCGCCGCACGAGGTCGTTGAACGCCGGCACGGCCTGCAGCGCCACCAGGTCGGGGTCGGTGGTGAGCCACCCCGACGACGGCACCGGGCCCCGGCCGCCCCGCGCCGCCCGACGCAGGTGGCGGACGGCCTGCTCCTCGAGGTCGGCCCGCTCGCGGCCCTTCCGGGGCGCCCGGTCGACCAGCACGCTGGTGAAGCAGGCGGCGTTGTAGAGCGCGGTGCTGCCCACGTCGTTCCGCCGGGCCATGGCCTCCACCCGGCTGCGCAGCTCGCGGGCCTTGCGGGTGCCGGGCTGGGTGGGCAGCAGCGACAGGCGCAGCTCGGCGATCCACCGGGCCGACCGGTAGCGGAGCCGCGTGGTGCGCCGGCGCTCGGGATCGGTCAGCAGGCCCCACCAGACGTGCCGCTCCGACTGGCGGGCGGCGCCGGCCAGGAGGCCCGGGTAGCTCAACCGGCGCTCGAGGGCCCGGAACTCGGTGCGGGCCATCAGCAGGAAGACCTTGAGGATGTCGCGCTGGGTGCCCGGGCTGGGGTCGGGCTGGCCCAGCCAGGCGGCCGCCTTCTCGGGGTCGGCCGGGCACCGGGGGTCGGCCATCCGCCACCAGCGGCTGCGTCGGGCCTGCTCGAGCAGGCCGGTCTCGACCAGCAGCTCGGCGATCTGGCGCCGGTGCTCGTCCCGCCCGGGGGCCAGCCAGTGCTCGGCGAACCGGACCGGCGAGGCCAGCATGGCCAGCGACATGGCCAGCCGGTAGCGGGGCTGGGCGAAGCGGGGGTGGAGCGCCTTGGCCGTCAGGTGGACGCGCAGGGCGTCGAGCGGGCGCTCGTCGAGGTCGTAGCGGTGGCCGAGCTCGACCAGCACCAGGCCGGTCCCCGGGCTGGCCGCCCGGGCCGTCTCCAGCAGCTCGATCTGCTCGGCGAGCGGCAGGCGGGGGCCCGTGCGACCCGTGTCGGCCAGCACCGTGTGATACGGGCCGAGGGCGGCGCCGTCGTCGGAGCGCCACCGGGCCCAACTCGGGGTCAGCCGGCCGTGGCTGAGCGCGTCGCAGACCACGAAGTCGGCTGCGGCCTCGGCGGCCGCCTCGGGCGTGGGCCGGGCGAACGAGCGACCCCGCAACGTGCGGCGCCCCTGGGTGGTCACGAGCCGGACGGTGACCACGTGCTCGACGTCGCTCGCGGCAGCGGGGCCGCCCGCCCGGCCGTCGGGCCCGCGATCGGCAGCGGTCGTCGCGGCGCCGGCGCGGTCGGGCTCGGCGCCGGCGGGCGCCGTCCCGGCGAGGGCGCGGACCTCGTCGCCCGCCCCCTCGCCGCCCTGGGCGTTGTCGTCGCCGTCCCGGTCGCCGGCAGCCGGCGCCCCCGCGGCCCCGGCGGGATCGCGGGGCACCCGGGCGTACGTGGGCTCGACGGTGATGCCCGGCACCGGCAGCACGAGGCCCCGGACCCGGTCGAGAAGCGCCCGGGCGGACCCGGGGGGCGGCACGGGCCGCCCGTCGAGGGCGGCCACGCCGGGGGCGGTCGGCTTGGCGGTGGATTCGGCGCCGGGCACGGGCGGCGGCTCGCGCAGGGCGATTCCCGCGACCCGGTTGCGCATGGTGGCCTCGAGCGCCAGCCCCAACCCCTCGTCGCCGGGGGCGGTGGCGAAGGGGGCGATGGTGATCGGCCCGCCCGAGCGCCGGTTGTTGACCACCTCGAGGCGGCGGTAGCCGAGCAGGGCCAGGACGGCCAGCACGACCCACCCGTGGCTCCCGAGCCGGGCGGCGGTCGTGTCGGCGACGAACGGGTCGAGGGCGTCGGTCACCAGCGTGTCGACGCCTCGGGCGGCCAGGGTGCGGAGGTCCGGGTCGCGCTGCGGCGGGGCGTCGGCGGCCTCGCGGGCCCGCTCGGCCTGCTCGCGGGCCAGCTCGACCCGCGCCGGCGCCTCGTCGCCGGTGCGCAGCAACCGCACGGCGACCTGTTCGCGCAGGTCGGCCAGCCGGGCGTTCAGCCCCAGGGCGGTCGCGCCGGCCTCGGCGTCGCCGGCGCCGCCGCCGGACGCCGTGTCACCGGACCCGGCCCGCTCGGCCCGCTGGGCCCGGGCCGCCAGCGTCGCCAGGGCGTCGCACAGCCGCTCGTCCGGCGGGCGCTCCCGGTCGCCGTCGCAGGGCAGCTCGTCGCGGAGCGAGGCGGCCTCGGCGGCCACGGCCCGCACCAGGTCGGCGCGGTCCTCGGGGCGGAGGCGGGCGCCGGCGGAGCCGCCCGCCACGCCGGTGGCGGGGGCGCGGTCCCCGATCCACACGAGCGCCACCAGGGCGGCCAGCAGCACGCCGGCCGCCGTGACGCGCAGCACGGCCTTGGAGAAGCCGCGGGCGACGATCACCAGCAGGGCGACGGCCAGGCCGACCACGCCGAGGCGGTGCAGGCCCGCCTGGTCGGGAACGGCGGCGAGCGTGGCGGCGACCATGACCGCCACGAGGCGCCCGAAGCCGCGAAAGGCGGTCCAGGTGGCGGTGGCGGCGCCGGCCAGCAGGACCGCGGCGAGGGCGAACGTGGCCAGCACCGTGCCCGTCCGGCCCGGCCACCCGTCGGCCGACGCGCCGTAGAGGACCGCGGTGGCGGCCGCGGCGCCGGCCACGGTCGCGACGCGCCACCGCGGCGCCAGGTGGTGCCGGGCGACGACCAGGGCGAGGACGACGGCCCCGCCGGCCAGGGCGACGGCGACCTGGGCGGCGGTCCCGCGGTCCGCGGCCCAAAGCGCCGCCCCCGCCGCCGCCACGACGACCGCCGCACCCAGGACCGCATCGGGCCGGATCCGTTTGGATCGCCCGGCGGCGGCGACCCCGGCCCGCGCCGCGCGGCGCACGAGCCCGCGCTCCTCCGGCGCCGGGGCGTCCGTGGACGCGCGCGTGGAGTCGATCACCGAGTTGGTCATGCCGATCCGCCAATCACCCAGACGTTCGCTCCCCGCGACTCTGTCATATCCGTAGCGGCGCGACCACAATGAGTGTTGCCGCGCCTAAGGGGGACCCGCATGGTAAGGCACGGTTACATACCCCCCGGACACGGGGCGGTCTCGGCGCGCCCGAACGTCGGGCCGCACCACGTCAGGGGGCCGCCGGGGTGGATCGGCAGGTAGAGCGGCCGGCCGGTCAGGTCGAGCCCTTGGCGGCGCGGCTCGGCGCCACCCGGGGCGGCTCGTTGGGCATCTTCGGGTAGACCGGCGGCCAGGGCGCGTCCTGCAGCCCGTTGGCCATGTCGCGCTCGTGCAGCGCGAGCAGGGGCTCCAGCGTCTGCGGGGCGTCCGCGCTCGCCGCCCACGGGTCGCCGGCGGCTGCCAGCCGGGCCGGCACGGTGGCCAGCGTCAGCTCGTCGGGGTCGACGGCGCCGAGCTCGTCCCACGACAGGGGCGTCGACACCTGGCCGCCCACCCGGGCCCGCACCGACCAGGCTCCGAACACCGTCTTGTGGGGCGCGTTCTGGTTGTAGTCGAGGAACACGCGCCGACCGCGCTCCTCCTTCCACCAGGCGGCGGTCACCAGGTCGGGTCGGCGCCGCTCGAGCTCGCGGGCGAGGGCGACGGCCGCGGCCCGCACCTGGTAGGCGTCCCACCGGGGCTGGAGCCGCACGTAGACGTGCAGGCCCCGGTTGCCCGTGGTCTTGGGGTAGCCGGTGATGCCCAGCTCGCCGAGCAGGGTCCGCAGCTCGAAGGCGGCGGCCACGACCTGGGCGAACGTCACGCCCGGCTGCGGGTCGAGGTCGAGGCGCAGCTCGTCGACGTGGGCCGGGTCGTCGGCCCGGTAGGGCCAGACGTGGAACCCGAGGCAGCCGAGGTTGACGGCCCAGATCAGGTGGGCGACGTCCGCCGCCACCATGGCCCGCGACGGCGTGCCGTTGACGGTCTCGACGATCGTGGTCTCCAGCCAGTCGGGCGCGCCCTTGGGCACCCGTTTCTGGAAGAACGACGGCCCGCCGGCGCCGTTGGGGAACCGCTGCATGAGCGTGGGTCGGCCGCCCATCGCCGCCATGATCGGCTCGGCCACCGCCAGGTAGTAGCGGACCAGGTCGAGCTTCGTCTCGCCCCGCTGGGGGAAGAACACCTTGTTCGGGCTGGTGACCCGCACCTCGCGCCCGGCCGCCTCGACGACCTCGACCTCTCGCGCCGCAGCCACGGGCTGCACCGTACCGGCGAAACCGGCCGCCCGGCGGGGCGACGGCCGTCGGTGTCGATTCGGTCCGTCAGCCCCCCACGGGCTCGGCGGCCAGCGCGTCGCCGTCGGCCGCCTCGCCGGCGCCGTCGGGGTCCGCCTCGGCGACCGTGCCGGCCGGCTCCGGCGCCCGGGCGGGCAGCCACAGGAACACGCTGATGGCGGCCAGCAGCGTGATGCCGGCGCCCACGAGCACGGCCAGGTGCATGCCGGACATGTAGGCGTCGCGGGCGACGGTGACGATCCGCTCGCCCATCGGGCCGCCCGTGTCCTGGCCGATGCCGACCGCGGCCTGGATGCTGTCGCCGACGCCGTCCAGCACCCGGGACGGCAGGCCGGCGTCGGCCAGCCCCGAGTCGACGTGGCTGCCGTAGCGCGAGGCCAGCAGGCTCCCGAGCAGCGCCACGCCGAGGGCGCCGCCGACCTGGCGGGTCGTGTCGTTGACCGCCGAGCCGACGCCCGCCTTCTCGCGGGGGAGCGATCCCATGATCGACTCGGTGGCCGGCGGCATGATGTGGGCCATCCCGGTGGCCATGACCATCGTCACGCCGATCGTGGCCAGCGTGCTGGAGTTGGCGTCGAGGCGCGACATCAGCATCAGCGCCAGCGAGACGATCAGCAGGCCGCCGCCCACCACCACCTTGGTGCCGACGCGCTCGACGAGCCGCGCCGAGTTGGGGGCGAGCACGATCATCACCGCCGACATCGGGATGAGGATGGCGCCGGCCTTGACCGGGCTGAACCCCAGCACCGACTGCAGGTACTGGGTGAGCACGAAGATGATGCCCATCAGCGCCATGAACGTGAGCGTGATGGCGCCGCTGGCCGCGCTGAAGCGCGGGTTGCGGAAGAAGCCGATGTCGAGCATCGGGTGGTCGCTGCGCCGCTCCCAGGCGATGAACGCCCCGATCAGGACGAGGCCGAGGGCGAAGGCGCTGAGCACCGGGGCCGAGCGCCAGCCCTTCACCGGGCCTTCGATGATCCCCCACAGCAGGGTGGCGAGGCCGGCGATCGACAGCAGGGCGCCCGGCAGGTCGAGCCGGGGCGCAGCCGGGTCACGCGAGTCCGGCACCAGGAGGAAGCCGCCGACGAGGCCGACGACCACGACCGGAAGGTTGACCAGGAGCACCGAGCCCCACCAGAAGTGCTCCAGCAGGAAGCCACCGGTCACCGGGCCGACGGCCAGGCCGAGGCCCGAGATGCCCGCCCACACGGCGATGGCCCGGCCCCGCTCCCGCGGGTCGCGGAACACGTTGGTGATGATCGACAGGGTGGCCGGCATGATGAACGCCCCGCCGATGCCCATCACGGCCCGGTAGGCGATCAGCGCCTTGGCCGAAGGTGCCCAGGCGGCCAGCACGGAGGCGACGCCGAAGATCGCCAGGCCGGCGGCCAGCGCCCGGTACCGACCGAACCGGTCGCCGAGCGCGCCGGCGGTCAGCAGCAGGCCGGCGAAGACCAGCACGTAGGAGTCGACGATCCACTGGAGGTCGCCCTCGGCCGCCCCCAGCCCACCCTGCTCGGGCGCCCGCGACAGCGTGGGCAGCGCCACGTTCAGGATGCTGTTGTCGATGATGATGACGATCAGGCTGATGCACAGCACCGCCAGCGTCAGCCACCGCCGCCGGTCGACCTGCTCGGCATCGAGTTGCCAATCTCGCATGAACGCGGCTCCCGTCGAGTCGCCCGGAGCCCCCCAGGGCACGATGCCGGACGGTAGACTGATGAGGGTACTCAGCGGTTGCTGAGGCTACTCAGTAGTTGTCCGGACGCCAACCGCATCCCGAAAGACGATCCCGCCATGACGACGCCGGGCGCTGACCTCGAGGATCTGGCCGACGCCTTCTTCTCGGCCGCCCACGCCCTCAAGCGTACGGTCAACGCCCGGTTCCAGCCGTCGGGCCTCTCGCTCGCCCGCCTCCGGACCCTCTACCAGCTCGTCGCCAACGGCCCCAGCCGCATGGGCGAGCTGAGCGCCTGCCTCGACGTGGCGCCGCGCACCATGACCTCCACCGTCGACGCCATGGTGCGCGACGGGCTGGTCGAACGCCAGCCCGACCCCGCCGACGGCCGGGCCACGGTCGTGGCGATCACCGACGCCGGCCTGCGGGCCTACGAGGAGGGGCGGCGCCTGCAGGCCCGGGCCGTGGCCGACCTGTTCGACGTCCTCGACGCCGGCCAGCGGGCCGCCCTGGCCGAGATCCTGGCCCGGCTCGAGGGAGCGGTGGCCGAGGCGGAGTCGGCGGGGCCAGACGTCGGGTGTCCCGAGGGCGGCGCCTCGGCCGGTGGGGCCTCGACCGGCGAGCCCGCGCCGGCCGCGCGTCCCGGTGCCCGGAATTCGGGGGCGCTCGCCGGTGGGGCTCGCTAGCGTCGCCTTCCCTTTGATCTCCGTCTGATCCGCGTCACCCCCCCACCTGTCCGCAGGTCGGGGGCATCGGCGCGCGCTCCGGGAGGCGCCCTGCCATGACCGTGCACCCCGACCTCGAGGCCGAGCGGGCCTACCTCACCCGCGCCTACGAGCACCTGGCCGCCATGCGGGCGCGGGCCCGCCAGGCCGCGGCGATAGCCGAGTCCGCCGCCCAGGCCGTCGACTCGGCCATCGCCCGGGCCCATCTCGAGCACCGGGTCCGCTCGCTCGACGACGACGTGCCCGGCCTGGCCTTCGGGCGCCTCGACGACGAGGACGGGGCGCGGTGGTACGTGGGCCGGCGTCACGTCGAGGACGAGCGGGGCGAGCCGGTGGTGGTCGACTGGCGGGCGCCCGTCTCCACCCCCTTCTACCGGGCGACGGCCGCCGACCCGCTGGGGCTGCGCCGGCGCCGTCGATTCCTCATGACCGGCCGGCAGCTCGACGACCTGTTCGACGAGGTCTTCGACGACCCCGACAGCGTGGACGCCGCCCACCACGGCGGCATCCCCGACCCGTTGCTCGCCGAGCTGGAGCGGTCGCGGACAGGCGAGATGCGCGACATCGTCGCCACCATCGCCGCCGAGCAGGACGTGGTCATCCGGGCTCCGCTCGACACCTGCCTCGTCGTCCAGGGCGGGCCGGGCACCGGCAAGACCGCCGTCGGCCTGCACCGGGCGGCGTTCCTGCTGTTCGATCACCGCGAGGCGCTCGACCGGGAGGGGGTCCTCGTCGTCGGCCCCAACCCCCTGTTCCTCCGCTACATCGCCCAGGTGCTGCCGTCGCTGGGCGAGACCGCCGCCCGACAGACCACGGTCGAGCGCCTGGTGGGCGGGCGCGTCCGGGCCTTCGACACGCCCGAGGCGGCCCGCATCAAGGGCGACGCCCGCATGGCCACCGTGCTGGCCCGGGCCGCCCGCCAGCACCTGCGCCCGCCCGCCGACGACGTCGAGGTCGCCACGCCGTGGGGGGCCGTGCGCCTCCCCGCCGCCGCCGTGCGGGAGGTCGTGGACGAGGTCGCCGGCCGGGTCGAGCGGGGCGTGCCGTTCGCCACCGGCCGCTCGGCCTTCCGGACCCGGCTGCGGCGGCTCGCCCGCCTCGCCCACGAGGCCGCCCGGGGCGACGGCGCCGCCCCCGCCGACCAGTTCGAGGCCGCGTGGGCCGGCAACGCCGAGGCGAGCGCCCTGGCCGGGCGGATCTGGCCGTCGCTGTCGGCGCCCGCCCTGGTCAAGCGCGTGCTCACCAACCGGCGGGCGCTGGCCCGGGCCGCGGAGGGCGTCCTCGAGCCGGTGGAGCAGGCGGCGATCCTGCGCAAGGGCGGGCGACGGATCGACGACGAGCCGTGGACCGTCGCCGAGCTCGTCCTGGTGGACGAGGCCGAGGCGCTGCTCAACGGGGTCCGGCGGACCTACGGCCACGTCGTCGTCGACGAGGCCCAGGACCTGTCGGCGATGGAGCTGCGGGCGGTGGCCCGGCGGTGTCCCAGCCGGTCGATGACCGTGCTCGGCGACCTGGCCCAGGCGACTGCGCCCGGTGCCCAGGCGGCGTGGGGCGACGTCGTGCGCCTGCTCGGCTCGCCGGACACCGCCCGGGTCGAGGAGCTCGAGCTCGGCTACCGGGTGCCGGCCCCGATCATCGAGGTCGCCAACCGGCTGCTGCCCGCGGTGGCGCCGGGGGTGCGGCCGGCCCGCTCGGTGCGGCCCGACGGGCGGGCGCCCGTCGTGGTCGGGGTGGGGGAGGGCGGTGACCTGGCCGGCGAGGTCGCCGCCCGGGCCGTGGCCGCCGCCGCGGCGTGGACGTCGGTGGGCGTGGTCGTGCCCGAGCCGCTCGTGGGGGCGGTGGGCGACGCCCTGGCGGCGGTCGGCGCCGGCTTCGGCTCGTCCCGGCGCCCGGGCCGCTCGGACGCCATCACGCTGCTGGCCCCGCCCGAGGCCAAGGGCCTGGAGTTCGACGCCGTGGTGGTGGGGGAGCCGGCGGGCTTCCTGGCCGGCGGCTCGTCCGGGGGCCCGTCCGGCGACCCGGCCGACGCTCTCGCCGCGGATCCGGCCGGCGGCCGGCTGCTCTACATCGCTCTGACCCGGGCGGTCCAGGAGCTGACGATCGTCCACGCCGCCCCCCTCCCGCCGCCGCTCACGTGAGTGGCAGCTCCACCAGCCGACCGACGAGCCCGAGCGTCTCCCGCGAAAGTGGAGGACGGGCCTCGGCTCGGCCCGCATCCGGAATCTGTCAGGTCCTGGTGGTGTTGTCGAGCCAACTCCGAAGCGTGGCCGTCGTCCAGGCGGCGACGCCGGTGCCGAGCAGGTCGTCGTCCTCGGGCCAGACGGCGGCGTCCACAGCCAGCGCGCTGGCGACCAGTGGCCGGTCACACATCGTCTTCGCCCAATCCGATTGACCCGTCGGTCAACTCCCCCGGTAGCCTGAGGCGAATGGCTGAGTCGACGCACCGCTTCGAGTCCGTCCCGGCCGTCCGCGACTCGTTGCGGAAGGTCGATTACCTGGCCGACGACGGCATCGCCGGCGTCGTGTACCTGGCCGACCGGCTCGGCAAGCCGGTGCTGGTCGAGGGCCCGGCGGGTACAGGCAAGACGCAGCTGGCCAAGTCGGTGTCGGAGATCACGGGCGCCCGGCTCATCCGCCTCCAGTGCTACGAGGGGCTCGACGAGTCCAAGGCGCTGTACGAGTGGAACTACAAGAAGCAGCTCCTCCGGATCCAGGCCGAGCGCAACGACGGCGCCACCTGGTCCGAGATCGAGGACGACATCTTCTCCGAGGACTTCCTGCTCACCCGGCCGCTGCTGGAGGCGATCCGGGCCGAGGAACCGGTCGTCCTGCTGGTGGACGAGGTCGACCGGGTCGAGGTCGAGACCGAGGCGCTGCTGCTCGAGGTGCTGTCCGACTACCAGGTGTCGATCCCCGAGTTGGGCACGGTGACGGCGGCGCAGGTGCCGCTGGTGTTCCTGACCTCCAACAACACGCGCGAGCTGTCGGAGGCGCTCAAGCGGCGGTGCCTGTTCCTGCACGTCGATTACCCTGACCTCGAGCGCGAGCGCGAGATCGTGCTAGCCAAGGTCCCGGGCATCACCGAGAACCTGGCCGACCAGGTGGCGCGGATCGTGCGCTCGATCCGTCAGCTCGAGCTGAAGAAGCCGCCGTCGGTGTCCGAGACGATCGACTGGGCCCGCACGCTGTTGCTGCTCGGCGTCGAGCAGGTGGACGCCGCCACCGCCACCGGGACCGCCAACATCCTGCTGAAGTACAAGAGCGACATCGCGAAGGCGGTCAAGGAGCTGGAGCAGGACTCCTCGCTCAACGCCGGCGCCGGCGGCGCCGGCGCGGCGCCGGCCAAGCCCTGGCAGCGCAGTGGCTGATCCCGGCGAGCTGGTCGGCGGCAACGGGGGCGGCACCGACCTGGCCTCGGTCGGCGCCGGCGTGGCGCTGACCGAGCTGCTGTCGGGCTTCATCGCCGAGCTGCGGACCGCCGGGCTGCCGGTCAGCCTCACCGAGAACCTCGACGCCATGGCCGCGGTCCAGCACATCCCGCTCGAGGACCGCGAGGCGTTCAAGTACGCCCTGGCGGCCACGCTCGTGAAGAGCGCGTCGCACTGGCGGGTCTTCGAGACCGTGTTTGAGGTCTACTTCTCGCTGCGGGGGCGCGAGTACGCGCTCACCGAGGAGCAGGCCGAGCTCATGGCGGACCTCGAGGACCTGCTCGAGCAGATGCCGGGCGAGCAGGGCGACCAGCGGGGCGCCGGCGGCATGGGCGACTCGATGACGCCCGAGCAGCTGGCCGCGATGCTGTTCCGGGCGCTGCAGCAGGGCAACGACGCCATGCTCAAGGCCGTCGCCCGCCAGGCCGTGCGGCGCTACGCCGGCATGGAGCCGGGCCGGCCCGTGGGCGGCACGTACTACCTGTACCGGACGCTGCGGAACCTCGACCTCGACGACGTCCTCGACCGGCTCATGCAGCAGACCCGCGAGGAGTCGCCCGACCTGACGCCCCTCGAGGAGCGGCTGGAGCGCGACGAGTACGAGGCCCGCATCGACCAGCTCCGCAAGGAGATCGAGGCCGAGATCCGCCGGCGGCTGGTGGCCGACCGGGGCGTCGACGCCATGGCCCGGACGCTGCGCAAGCCGCTCCCCGAGGACGTCGACTTCATGCACGCCTCCCGCGAGGAGATGGCGTCGCTGCGCAAGGCGATCTACCCGCTGACCCGCAAGCTGGCCGTCCGGCTCGCCCGCAAGCGGCGCCACGGGCGCAAGGGGCCGCTCGACTTCCGCTCGACCGTGCGGCACTCGCTGTCGACCGGCGGCGTGCCGGTCGAGCCTCGGTTCCGCTACCCGCGACCCTCGAAGCCGGAGATCTTCGTGGTGGCCGACATCTCGGGGTCGGTGGCCGCCTTCGCCCGGTTCACGCTCCACCTGGTGTACGCCATCAGCCACCAGTTCTCGAAGGTGCGGTCGTTCGTGTTCATCGACGGCATCGACGAGGTCACGCACATGTTCGAGAACGTCGAGGACATCGGCGAGGCCGTCCACCGGGTCAACACCGAGGCCGACGTGATCTGGGTCGACGGCCACTCGGACTACGGCCACGCCTTCGAGGTGTTCTGGCAGCGGTGGGGCCGCGACGTCGGACCCAAGACGACGGTCCTGCTCCTGGGCGACGCCCGGAACAACTACCACGCCTCCCAGTCGTGGGTGCTGAAGGAGATGCAGCACAAGGCCCGCCACGTCTACTGGCTCAACCCCGAGCCCCGCAGCTACTGGGACACCGGCGACTCGATCATCGGCGAGTACGCCACGTTCTGCGACGGCACGTTCGAGTGCCGCAACCTCCGCCAGCTCGAGCGCTTCGTGGACAACCTCGTCTAGGGCCCGCGGCGGGCCCCGCCCCGGCTTGTATCGGCCGTCCGGGGAGTGGCAGTCTGCCGTCTGCTGTTGCTGCCGCAGCTGGGGAAAAACTCGTGACCACCCTCGCTCATCTCGGACTCCCGCGCCTTCGTGACCTCGCCCGCCAAGCGGTGCCCCACGCCGTCGAGTCGTCGCTGATCCCGCTCGTCCTGTTCTACGGGACGCTCCGGCTGATGGGGGTGTGGGCGGCGCTGCTGGCGTCGCTGGGCTGGTGCTACGTGGGCCTGGGTCGGCGCGTCGTGACCAGGCAGAAGCTGCCCGGCCTGCTCGTGCTCGCCGCCCTGGGCCTGACGGCCCGGACGGTCATCGCCTTCGCCAGCGGCAGCGTGTTCGTGTACTTCCTGCAGCCGACGCTCACGACGGTGGCGGTGGCCGGGGCGTTCCTGCTCTCGGTCCCGGCCGGCTGCCCGCTGGCCAAGCGGCTGGCGACCGACCTGTTCCCGCTGCCCGACTCGCTGCTGGCCCGGCCCGCCGTCGAGCGCATCTTCGCCCGCATCACGCTGCTGTGGGGGGCGATCAACCTGCTCAACGCCGCGGTCACGCTGGCGTTGCTGCTGCTCGTGCCGCTCGAGACCTACGTGCTGTCGAAGGCGGCGATCACGGCCGTGGTCACCGTGTCCGGCGTGCTGCTGTCGACCTGGTGGTTCACTCGGGCCGTGCGCACGCCCGACGCCGAGGCCGTCGCGCCGGTGCCGGCCGCGGCCTGACCCGCGGTTCCGCCACGTCCGCCCGCCGTGCCGGTGCCGACCGGCGCGCCCGCCGCGCTGAGCCCGACCCCGACCTGACGCCGCCCGTCGCCTGACCGGGCGGCGTTTCTTGCGCGCCCCGGCGGCTCGCCGAACCCCCGGCCGGCCCCGAGATCGTCGAGGGAGTGGGCGCCGCCTGACGCCCTGCCGAACCCCCGGCCGGCCCCGAGATCGTCGAGGGGGTGGGCGCCGCCTGACGCCCTGCGGTGGAAGCGGTTCCATTGACACTGCCTGAACGCCGGCGTATAAAGCCGGTTAGCCGGTGTGGAAGCGCTTCCACAGCGCCTTTCACGGGTCTGAACCGGCACAGCCGGGCGAACAGAGAGAGAGGGGGCGGTGGTCACCATCGCGGATGTGGCGGCGTACGCCGGCGTGGGAGCCGGCACGGTCTCCCGGGTGCTGAACAACAGCCCCCGGGTCAGCGCCGAGACCCGCGCCCGTGTGCTCGCCGCCATCGAGGTCCTCGACTATCGGCCCAACCCGATGGCCCGGGGCCTGTCCCGGGGCCGGTGCCAGACGCTGGGGGCGGTCGTGCCGTTCTTCACCCACGCCTCGGCCGTCGAGCGGCTGCGGGGCGTGATGGCGGGGCTCGACGGCAGCCGCTACGACCTCGTGTTGTTCAACGTCGAGTCGCCGGTCCACCGGGACGAGCACCTGGCGTCGCTCACCCGCCGCGACCGGGCCGATGGCCTGCTGATCGTCTCGCTGCCGCCGCCGGCCGCCGACCTCGACCGCCTGGCGGCGGCGGGCGTCCCGGTTGTGCTCCTCGACGCCCGGGGCCACGGCGTGCCGGCGGTGGTGACCGACGACGTCGAGGGCGGGCGCATCGCCACCCGCCACCTGCTCGAGCTGGGCCACGAGCGCATCGCCTTCATCGGCGACGACCCGGCCAACCCGTTCGGGTTCACCTCCAGCGCCGAGCGCGAGCGAGGCTACCGCGAGTCGCTGGCGGAGGCCGGGCTCGCCGAGCGGCCGGGCGACGTGGCCCACGGCCCCCACGTGCGGGAGGTGGCCCGCGAGCTGGCCGGCCAGCTGCTCGACCGGGGTGGCGAGGACGGCCGGCCGACGGCCGTGTTCGCGGCGTCCGACACCCAGGCCCTGGGCGTGCTGGAGGCGGCCCGGGCCCGGGGTATCCGGGTGCCGGAGGACCTGTCGGTCGTGGGGTTCGACGACATCGAGGTGTCGAGCTACGCGGGCCTGACCACGGTCCGCCAGCCCCTGCGGGAGAGCGGCCGGAAGGCCATCGGGTTGCTGCTCGAGGCGCTGACGAGCGAGGAGCCGCCCCCACCGGAGGTCCACCAGCTGGGGCTGGAGCTCGTGGTGCGGTCGACGACCGCACCGCCGAAGGGCCGGCGGGGGAGGCGGCGGGCGGGCCGGAGCGCGGCCGCGGCCCGGGCGGACCGGCGGGCGGTCAAGCGGCGGGCGGCGGGCGCCGAGGGCCGGGCGAACGCCGAGGTCGCGTCGGGCGGCCCGGGCAGCCCGGGCCCGGGCGCCGAGGGCAGCGCCAGCCCGGCCGGCCAGGGCGGCTCGAGCTCGGGCGGCCGGAGCGGCCCGGGCCGGGGCGGCGGGCGCCGAGCCGGCGGCCGGCGGTCACGCGCCGAGGGCGGACCGGGCGCCGGGCGGGAGACGGCCCCGCCGCGGGAGGGGGACAGCGATGAGTGACGGAGCGACGTGATGGCACAGATCGTCCTGGAAGACGTCTGGAAGGTGTTCGGCGACGGAACCGAGGCCGTGCGCGACTTCAGCCTCGACATCGCCGACGGGGAGTTCGTGGTGCTGGTCGGGCCGTCGGGGTGCGGCAAGACCACGGTCCTGCGGATGGTCGCCGGCCTGGAGACCATCTCCAAGGGGACCGTGACCATCGGCGACCGGGTCGTCAACGACGTCCCGCCCAAGGAGCGGGACATCGCCATGGTGTTCCAGAACTACGCGCTCTACCCGCACATGAGCGTGTTCGACAACATGGCCTTCGGCCTGAAGCTCCAGAAGGTGCCGCGGGCCGAGATCGAGCAGCGGGTGCGCGAGGCGGCCCGCATCCTCGACCTCGAGGAGCTGCTCGACCGCAAGCCGAAGGCGCTGTCGGGCGGCCAGCGCCAGCGGGTGGCCATGGGGCGCGCCATCGTCCGGCACCCGCAGGCGTTCCTGATGGACGAGCCGCTGTCCAACCTCGACGCCAAGCTGCGGGTCCAGACCCGGGCCGAGATCGCCCGCCTCCAGCACGACTTGGGCGTCACCACCATCTACGTCACCCACGACCAGGTCGAGGCCATGACGATGGGCGACCGGGTGGCGGTCATGCGCAAGGGCGTGCTCCAGCAGGTGGACACGCCCCAGACGCTGTACGAGCAGCCGGTCAACCTGTTCGTGGCCGGGTTCATCGGCTCGCCGGCCATGAACCTGCTCGAAGCCAAGCTCGCCCCGGCCGACGGCGCCGCCCCGCTGGTCGTCGAGGTCGGGAGCCACCGCCTGGCCGTCCCCGAGGCCGTGGTCGCCGCCCGGCCCGACCTGCGCCGCTACGAGGGCCGCAAGATCGTGCTCGGGATCCGCCCCGAGGACATGGAGGACGCGTCGCTGGTGGGCGAGGCCCCGCCCGAGCGGCGCATCAGCACCACGGTCGACCTCCGGGAGGCGCTGGGGTCCGACGTGCTCGTGCACGTCCCGGTCGACACACCGCCGGCCATCACCGAGGACGTCAAGGAGCTGGCGACCGACGTCGACCCGGAGAAGGCCGACCTGCTGCACAAGACGAGCGGCCGCGACGGGGCCGGCACGGCCAACGTCGTCGCCCGCCTCAACCCCCGCAGCCACGTGCGTCCCGGCGACCGCATCGAGCTGGTCGTCGACACCGAGCGCATCCACTTCTTCGACCCCGACGACGGATCCGGGATCTACGGCGGGTCCGGAGCAGGCGGGGTCTGAGAGCGGCCCGGCCGGGCGCGCCCGAGCGGCGACCGGTGGGCACAACCCGAAACAGAGGGAGGATCACATGCGATTCCGGCGATGGACAGCGCTTCCGATCGTCGTCGCCCTGCTCGTGGCCGTTGGCGCGGCCTGCGGGGACGACGATGACGACGGCGGGTCGGTGACGGTGCTGAGCGCCATGGAGCCCGAGGAGGCCCAGGCGCTCAACGACGTGCTCGAGGAGAACCTCGACGCCGACTACACGGCCGAGATCGAGGCCTCGGGCAACTTCGAGGAGCAGCTGCAGATCCGGTCCGAGGGCGGCGACCTCGACCTGGCCATGCTGCCCCAGCCGGGCGCGGTGGCCGACGCGGCCGAGAGCGGGGCCGTCTCGCTCGAGGACCTGGGCTTCGACATCGACGAGCTGCGCGACACCTTCGGCGACGTGCTGATGGACCTCGTCGAGGTCGACGGCCAGCACTACGGCCTGCCGAGCAACGTCAACCTCAAGAGCATGATCTGGTACCCGGCCGACGACTTCGAGGAGGCCGGCTACGAGGTGCCCGAGACCTGGGACGACCTGATCGCGCTGAGCGACCAGATCGTCGAGGACGGCGGCACGCCGTGGTGCGTCGGCTTCGAGGCCGAGGGCGCGACCGGCTGGCCGGCGACCGACTGGCTGGAGGACATCATGCTCCGGACGGCCGGCGTCGACACGTACGACCAGTGGGTCGCCCACGAGATCCCGTTCAACGACGAGGCCGTGGTGGCCGCCGGTGAGCGGTTCGGCGAGATCATGTTCGGCGACGGCTACGTGCTCGGCGGGGCCGAGCAGACGCCCTCCATCGCCTTCGGTGACGCGCCGGCGCCGATGTTCGAGGAGGAGCCCGGCTGCTGGCTGCACCGGCAGGCCAACTTCATCAACGCCTTCTTCCCCGAGGACGCCGAGCCCAACGTCGACTACGACTGGTTCCCGTTCCCGGCGATCGACGAGCAGAACACGCTGTTCGGCGGCGAGTTCCTGGTCGCCTACCGCGACACGCCCGAGATCCGCGACTTCATGGAGCAGTTCACGGACGTCGAGATCCAGTGCGCCCAGGGCGGCATCCAGGGCACGTCCCGCATCTCGCCGCACCCGGACGTCGAGAGCGACTGCTACGCCAACGAGATCCTCGGTGAGGCGTCCGAGTACCTGACCGAGCAGCTCCAGGCCGGCACGGCCCGGTTCGACGCCTCCGACCAGATGCCGCCCGAGGTCGGGTCCGGCAGCTTCTGGTCCGGGATGATGGACTACGTCCGCGGGGGCCCGGACTCCTTGCAGGGGGTCCTCGACGAGATCGAGTCGAGCTGGCCCTCGTGAGACGGGTGTGAGCGATGACTGATCCCGTGGACCAGCTCTCGGCTCCCGCGGAGCAGTCGACCGCCGAGGGGGAGGGGCCCGCGGGCCCCTCCCCGGCGGGGCGGGACGTCGCCGTCCTGTCGGTGCTGCGGGTGGTCGCCATGGTGGTGATCCCCGTGGCGGCGTTCGCCGGCCTCTGGTGGGTGTTCGACTTCCTGCGGGACGCGGACGCCAACCGCCTGGTGCTGGTGGCCGTCGCCATCGCGGTCGGCGTCGTCGGCGTCTTCCTCCTGTTCTGGGGGATGAACGCCGTGGTCGACCGCCTCCCCGCCCGCTACCGCGAGGGCGTGCGGCCCTACGTGTTCGTCGGGCCCGCCCTGGTGATGCTGGCGGTGTTCCTCGTGTATCCCGTGATCAACACGGTGATCGTGAGCTTCGGCGACCGGCACGGCGACGGCTTCGTCGGGCTCGACAACTACGAGTTCGTGTTCACCGACGAGAGCATGCTGCGGTCGCTCCGCAACACGGCCGGCTGGGTCATCCTGGTCCCGCTCGTCGCCGTGAGCGTCGGGCTCGTGTTCGCCACGCTGGCCGACCGGCTCCGGCGGGGCGAGGCGGTGGCCAAGTCGGTGATCTTCCTGCCGATGGCCATCTCGTTCGTCGGCGCCGCCGTCGTCTGGCGGCTGATCTACAGCTTCCGGCCCGCCGGCTTCGGCACGAACATCGGCCTGCTCAACGGCATCTGGATGGGCCTGGGCAACGACCCGGTCCCGTGGCTCGACAAGCAGCCATGGAACAACCTGCTGCTCATGGTGATCATGGTCTGGATGCAGACCGGGTTCGCCATGGTCGTGCTGTCGGCCGCCATCAAGGCGATCCCCGACGAGATCATCGAGGCGGCCCGCATCGACGGGGCCTCGGAGTTCCAGGTCTTCCGCCAGATCATCGTGCCCAGCATCCGGCCCACGATCGTGGTCGTGGCCACCTACATGATCATCAACGCGATGAAGGTCTTCGACATCGTGTTCGTGATGGGCAACGCGGAGACCAACGGCACCGAGGTCGTGGCCGAGCGCATGATCCGGTGGTTCTTCATCAGCAACCACGACGGCCGCGGCGCCGCGATCGCGGTCGTCTTGTTCCTGGCCGTCATCCCGGTGATGGTCTGGAACGTCCGGCGCTTCCGCGAGCAGGAGGCGGTGCGATGAGCCTCACAGCCCCCATCGACGAGGTCGACCTCGAGGCCGAGGAGGCGGCGGAGGGACCCCGGACCGAGACGGTCGGCGTCCGCCAGGGCGGGTGGTTCGTGCGGATCACGATCCTGGTCGTGGCCGTGATCTGGCTGATCCCGACGCTCGGTGTGCTGGTCAGCTCGTTCCGACCCGAGGAACTGGTCGACTCCACCGGCTGGTGGACCGCGCTCGGCCACCCGTTCCGCGCCGGTGAGTGGACGCTGGAGAACTACCGCGCGGCGCTGGACCAGGAGGAGTTCAGCAACGCCTTCCTCAACAGCGTGGCGGTGGCCGTCCCGGCGACCGTGATCCCGATCACGATCGCCGCCTTCGCGGCCTACGCCTTCTCGTGGATGGAGTTCCGGGGCCGGCAGGTGCTGTTCGTGGCCGTGGTCGGGCTCATGGTGGTGCCGCTGCAGATGGCGCTGATCCCCATCCTGCGGTTGTACACGAGCGGGGCCCGCATAGCCGGCATCCCCATCTTCCCGGACCTCGACCTCAACGGGACGTTCCTCGGGGTGTGGCTGGCCCACGCCGCCTTCGGCCTGCCGCTGGCCACCTACCTGCTGCGCAACTACATCGGCGCCCTGCCGTCGTCGATCATCGAGTCGGCGAAGATCGACGGGGCCGACCACTTCCGCATCTTCTGGCGGCTGGTCGTGCCGCTGTCGGTGCCGGCCCTGGCGTCGTTCGCCATCTTCCAGTTCCTGTGGGTGTGGAACGACCTGCTGGTCTCCTACATCTTCCTCGGGGGGACGCGGGAGAACCGGGTGCTGACGATCACGCTGGCCAACCTGGTCGGCGCCAAGGGCGAGGACTGGCACCTGCTCACCGCGGCCGCGTTCATCTCCATGGCGCTGCCGCTGGCGGTGTTCTTCTCGCTGCAGCGCTACTTCATCCGCGGCCTGACCGCCGGGGCGGTGAAGGGATGAGGGCCATGACGGTCGGCGTCGAGCCCCTGTCCCCCCGCCGCAAGTGGCAGGCGATCACGGTGGCCACGCTCATCCTCGTGCCCGGGTACTGGGCGCTCCTGGCCGGGTTGGTGGCGGCGGCGGACAGCGGCTCGTCCGCCGCCGCCCCCCACCCCGTCGCCGCGCTGGCGCTCGGCCTGGCCGTGGTCCCGTTCGTGTTCGTCGTGCTCGCCTTCATGACCGGCCACCCCGGGGCGCCGGGGGCGGTGCTGCGGGCCATGGGCCTCTCGCTGCTGGTCGCCGTGCTGGTCTCGGCGTTCGCCGGCGACGGGGTCAGCGGCATCGTGGCCGGCGTCGGGGCCGGGGGCATCGTCGCCCTGCGCCGGGACGAGCCCCACACCTGGCAGGCCCGCGCCCTCGGCGTGGCGGTGGCGGTGCTGTACACGTTCGTGCTGGTCCGGGTCGTCGGGGCGCTGGCGCTGCTGCCGGCGCCGGTGTTCCCGCTCACCGCCATCGGTTTCGCCGACCACCTGGCGGAGTGGCGGGCCGAGCGGGAGAGCTGAGCGGGGCGCCGGCCGGCGGCCGGCCTACCGGCCGTCGGAGGGCGCCTGGCCGGCGGGACGCGGCGGCCCTCAGGCCGAGGCCCGGACGACGAGGTGGGTCTGGAGGATCTCGGCGGTGGGCGCGGCCGCACCGTCGTCGGCGGCGACCTGGGCGAGGAGGAGCTCGGCCATGCGCCGCCCCAGGTCCTCGATGGGCTGGCGGACGGTGGTGAGCGGCGGGTCGGCCGACAGCGCCGCCTCGCTGTCGTCGAAGCCGACGACCGCCACGTCCTCCGGCACCCGGCGGCCGGCCTGGCGCAGCGCCTCCAGCGCCCCGAGCGCCATCAGGTCGGAGGCCACGAACAGGCCGTCGAGGTCGGGGCGACGGCGCAGCAGCGCCTCGGCGGCCGCCCGCCCGCCGGCCCGGGTGAAGTCGCCCTCGGCGACCAGCGACGCTGGCGCCGCCAGCCCTGCCTCGGCCAGGCCCAGGTGCCACCCGGCCAGGCGGTCGGCCCCCGGCGCCATGTCGCGCGGGCCGGTCACGGTGGCCACGGCCCGCCGGCCCTGCTTCACCAGGTGCGTCACCGCCTGGCGGGCCCCGCCCACGTTGTCGGCGTCGACGTAGGTGACGGCCAGGCCGTCGGGCGCCCGGCCGGCCAGCACGCAGGCCACGCCGGCGTCGACCAGGCTCCGCGGCAGCGGGTCGTCGCGCCGCGTCGACAGCAGCAGCGCCCCGGCGGCGTTGCGCCGCAGCAGGTGCCGCTCGACCCGCACCCGGTCGGCGTCGCCCTGGACCATCAAGACCACGAGCTGGTAGTCGGTCGCGCCCAGGAACCCGGCCGCGCCCCGGATGGTCTGGCCGAAGAACGGGTCGCCGAACAGCCGCCCGGCCGGCTCGGACACGACCAGCGCCACGGTGTCGCTGCGGGAGGCCGCCAGGCTGCGGGCCGCCCGGTTGGGTGTGTAGCCGAGCTCGGCGATGGCGGCCTCGACCGCCCGGCGGGTGGTGGCCGCCACGCGCTGGCCGCCGTTGATCACCCGGGACGCCGTGGCCCGGGACACGCCGGCACGGGCGGCGACGTCCTCGAGGGTGCAGTCGCTCACGTCAGGGGCGGTTCCTCGGGAAGGCCGTTGGCGGCGACGACGGCCCGGTACCAGCGGGCGCTGGCCTTGGGCGTGCGACGTTGGGTGGCGTAGTCGACGTGCACGATCCCGAAACGGTGCGCGTAGCCCTCAGCCCACTCGAAGTTGTCGAGAAACGACCAGACGAAGAAGCCGCGAAGGTCGACGCCGGCAGCGATGGCGTCGAGCCCGGCCCGCAGGTGGGCGTCAAGGTAGCGGATCCGCGCCCGGTCGTCGACGCGCCCCTGGGCGTCGGGCTCGTCGTCGAAGGCGCCGCCGCTCTCGTGCACGTAGACCGGCGGAGGGTCGTAGTCGCGGGCCAGGCGGACCAGCGCCTCGGTCAGCCCGGCGGGCTCGACCCGCCAGCCGTTGGCGGTGGTCGGGGCGCTGGTCTCGTGGCCGTCGACGTGGACGTCCGGCGAACCCGGCCACTCCGACGGCGGGGCCGAGGCGCCCGGCTCGTAGCGGACGTGGTAGCGGCGGTAGTAATTGACGCCCAGGGCGTCGATCGGCCGGGCGATCTGCGCCAGGTCGCCGTCGCGGATGTGTGCCAGGTCGCTCACCGCCCGGAGGTCGTCGAGCACGTCCTCGGGGTAGCGGCCGCGTAGCACCGGGTCGTACCACAGCCGGTTGGCCAGGCCGTCGATGCGGCGGACGGCGTCACGATCGCGGTCGGTCGGCGGCTCGCCGGCGTCGCTGGCGGCCGGCACGACCGGGTAGGGGTTGAGCGTGATCCCGACCTCGGCGTCGGGCCGCAGCCGGGCCCGCAGCGCGTCGACCGCCAGACCGTGGCCCAGGAGCAGGTGGTGGGCGGCGGCGACCGCCGCGCCCGGGTCGGTGCGGCCCGGGGCGTGGACGCCGGCCGCGTAGCCGAGCATGGCCGCGCACCAGGGCTCGTTGACTGTCGTCCAGCGGCGGACCCGGTCGCCGAGGGCGTCGGCCACCAGCGCCGCGTAGTCGGCGAAGCGGCCGGCCGTGTCCCGGGCGGGCCAGCCCCCGGCGTCCTCCAGCGCCTGGGGCAGGTCCCAGTGGTAGAGGGTCACCACCGGCTCGATGCCCCGGCCCAGCAGCGCGTCGACCAGCGCCCGGTAGAAGTCGAGGCCCGAGCGGCTGGGCGCGCCCCGGCCGTCGGGCTGGACCCGGGGCCAAGCGATCGAGAACCGGTAGGCCGGGATGCCGAGCTCGGCCAGCAGCGCCACGTCGTCGGCCATGCGGCGCCGGTGGTCGGCGGCCACCGACCCGTCCTCGCGGTTCCGGACGCGGCCCTGCGCCGCGAACGTGTCCCAGATCGACGGGCCCCGGCCATCGAGGTCGACGCCGCCCTCGATCTGGTACGCGGACGTGCTGACGCCCCATAGGAAGCCGGCGGGGAACTTGCGGGTGCCGGGGTCGTCGGCGGTGATGGCGGGCAGGGACACGACGGCGGCTCCTCGTCCACGGAAATCCGCAGGTCAGATGGTATGAGAGCGCTCTCATCCGACCACGCGCCGCGGCCACCGTCAAGGGCGCGATCCGCGCCGGTTATCGGGCCGCGGCCCGGCTCGGTCCCGGCGGGGCGGAGCTCACGACGCGGCTGCCGGCGGCCTTGTCGTGGAGCATGTCGCCGTGCGGGTCCCACAGCGGCCAGAGGACGTCCAGCACGACCATGGGGCACAGCACCAGCAGCCCGACCGCCGCCAGGATGCGCCCGACCGCCCGCCCCGGCCCGAGCCGGTCGCCGTCCCGGTCGGTGACCCGGAGCCTGGCGGCCTTCTTGCCCAGCGTGCCGCCGTACCGGACGGTGGCCACGATCTCGTAGGCCAGCGTCCCGCCGATCCAGATGGCGAACACGGCGGCGTCCGCCGGCGCGCCCATCGAGGCCTCGCCCGACTCGGCCGCCTCTGCGGTGAACAGCCCGCCCGGGATGCCGACGACGAAGATGGCGGCGAAGAGCAGGGTGACGGACACCAC
This sequence comes from Acidimicrobiales bacterium, assembly GCA_036563805.1. Taxonomy (GTDB): domain Bacteria; phylum Actinomycetota; class Acidimicrobiia; order Acidimicrobiales; family VFJN01; genus DATCLS01. The sequence goes on from DATCLS010000093.1 coordinate 77,722, forward strand.
GAAGTCGATGACCCGGGCGAGCACGCGCCGGGCCAGGAGCCGGGCCGACCGCCCGGCGGGCGACGGCTCGCGCCGGGTCCGGGGCGCGGACGGTGCCGGTCGTCCGGGCGGGCGCGCCGGCCCGGTGCGCCGGGGCGACGCCGTCGCCGGCGGGGGCGGCGGTGGCGGAAGCCCGGCAGGCGGTGCCGCCGGCCGCGGCGATGGTGGACCTGACGGCGGTGGCGCTGCTGGCCCTCGTGCCGGTCGGCCGCTCGGGGCGGCGGGTGCCCGCGCCGGGGGCGCGAACGGCGCCGCCGTCGGCCCGGTGAGCGCGCCGGGGCTGGGGCGGGCCATCGGCGCCGCCGGGGAGGGGGCCGCGGGGTTCGCCCTCGCTGCGGACCCGGCCCGGGCCGCCGGTGTCTCGGGTGACGGGGGTGTCGTGGCGGCGGCGGGGTCGGCTGGCGCGGCCGGAGTCCCGGGTGACGTGGGCGTCGCCGCCGCCGGCTTGGCCGGGCCGGGCCCCGCGGGCGCCGGGGGCGGCGCCGGGCGGGCGGTCGCCGGCGGGGGCGCGGGCGCCGGTTCGGGCGCCGCCCGGGCGGCCGGTCGTTTGGCGGGCGTGCCGATCGGGTGCTCAACGGCGGGCCGTCCGGTGGGTCGGTCGGTGGGTCGGTCGGTCGGGCCCTTTGCAGGCTCGTCAGCGGGCCTGTCGGCCGGGCGGGCAGTCGGGCGGTCGCCGGGCCGGGGCGGGACCGTCACGGCCGTGAACGCGGTGACCGTGGCGTGGGTGGTGTGGGTCGCCTGGGCCACTCGGTGGGCGAGGAACGTGGGGGTGGTGTCGCCCCGCAGCTCCCGGACCCACTCCTCCGTCCGCAGCTCGTGGTTGCTCTCGAAGCTCACGAACAGGGCCTCGGCCGCGTCCAGGCGGCTCGGGTAGAAGAGCTCGCGCCGGCGGCAGGTCCGGCAGTCGTCCACCAGCGCGTAGGGCATCATGTCGAACGCGTCGGTCCCGGACCGGAGCACCAGCGTGCGCTCGAGGAACACGTCGCTCGACGTCAGCCGCACGGGCAGGAAGTCGGGGTGGTCCCCGGTCATCAGGAGCGCGGAGACCGCGAACGTCGGCTCGTAGCGCTGGGCGCGGCACTCCTGGATCAGGAGCAGGTCGGTGGCCGCCAGGAACTCGGCGCCCGCCAGCGCCCGCTCGAGGCTCGGAGTCAGCTCGGCCAGGGCCTCGGCCAGGTCGACCTCGCCGCGCGGCGGGCCGCCGTGGGCGTTGCGGTTGCGGGCGCGGAGCAGCGCGTCGAGCGCCACGTTCAGGCCGGTGTCGGCGGGGGCCAGCGCCGGGGCGAGGCCCCCGATCTCGTGACCCTTCCGGCTGGCCTCCATTGCGACCGCCCGGGCCGTCCACAGCCAGGCACCCAGCGTGATCCCCCGACGCAGGCTGCGCCGCCAGTCGCGGGTCGCCTGGTCACCGAGGTCGAGCGCCCGGGCCCACGTGAGCCCGAGCGCGCCCAGCAGGATCGTCAGCCGCTCACCGAGATCCAGCGCCGCGTCGTACCGCTCGCGCGGGCTGTCCGCCGTCACGTACGCCCGGGCGTACCGGGCGAGGGGATAGGGGTACGTCGTGCGCACCCGCTCGAAAACCGCACCGCCCACCATGCGTAGTGTCGCGCGTACGTTCCGGACGTCAAGCGGAACGGGACCGGCGGTAGCGCCGGCGGCGGGGGAACGGCGGCCGAACTAGAAGCTGGCGTTGGGCTTGATCACGACGTCCGGGGCCTCCCGGGGCGGGTCGCGGCGGGCCAGGGCGGCCTCGATGGCCGGGCCCAGGCGCTCGAGCTTGGCCTTCTCGTGGTCCTCGGCCCGCTCGGCGAACTCGGGCATGACCTCGCGGGCGAACAGCTCCAGTGACTCGCAGATGTGCTCGTGGCGGTTGCGCCCGGCCTGGGAGACGAAGATGACCTGGTCGATGCCCGCCTGCTCGTACATGCGGAGGAGCTGGCGGATCTGCTCCGGCGTGCCGATCGCCCCCCGCAGCGAGCCGATGCCCTGCTCAAAGATCTGCGCGCCCAGCGACTGGTTGGTCTTCGCCGCGGTCTGGCGCCGGAACCCGAACAGGTCGCGCTTCTCCTGGAACTCCTCCCAGACGTTGGTGCGGCCCGGCCGGTGGTTCCCGAAGGCGTAGTGGTGGCCCAGGCTGAAGCCGAAGAAGTGGGCGCCGTCGAGCCCCCGGGCGATGGCCGTCTCCTCGTCGCGGTGGCACATCATCGGCAGGACGACGGCCAGGTTGGGGTTGACGGCGAAGCCGCCGGGCACGCACTCCTCCGAGGCCAGGGTGGCGTAGTAGTCGTCGACCCAGGCCTTGGCCTCGTCGGCCTCGATGAAGCTGAAGCTGAGCGCCCCGATGCCCTTGGTGGCCGCCAGGTGGATCGTCTGGCGCCGGCTGCACGCCACCCACAGCGGCGGGTGGGGGCGCTGCAGGGGCTTGGGCACGACGTTGCGCACCGGCATCTCGAAGAAGCGGCCCTTGTAGCCGGCGAACGGCTCCTCGACGAACATGCGGGTGACAGCGTCGAGGGCCTCCGCCCACTGGTCGCGCTTCTCCTCCCGCGGGATGAGGAAGCCGCCCAGCTCGGCGTCGGACGACGACTCGCCGGTGCCGAACTCCACCCGCCCGTCGGACAGGAGGTCGAGCGTGGCGATCCGCTCAGCCACCCGCGCCGGGTGGTTGAAGTTGAACGGGAGCTGGACGATGCCGTGGCCGAGCCGGATGCGCGAGGTCCGCTGGCTGCAGGCGGCGAGGAACACCTCGGGGGCCGACGAGTGCGAGTACTCGTCGAGGAAGTGGTGCTCGACCTCCCACACGTAGTCGATGCCCAGGCGGTCGGCCAGCTCCACCTGCTCGAGGGCGTCCTTGAGCAGCCGGTGCTCGCCGTCCTCGTCCCAGGGCCGGGGCAGCTGGTGCTCGTAGAAGATGCCGAACTTCATCGGGGCTCCTTCCGGGTGGATCGACGGCCCCTCACGGCAGCGCGGCGATCACGTCGTCGTAGGCGCGGAACAGCGGCGGCCGGTCGTGCTCGGCCCGGATCTCCAGGGCCAGGCGCCGGCTCCGCACCATCAGGTCGCGGGCGGCGCGCCCGGGCCAGGGCTGGGGGAGCAGCTCGGGCGGCAGCAGGGGGTCGGCCTCGAAGCAGGCGGCGTAGGCCACGCCCATGGCCAGGGCCCCCGGTAGGAACGCCGAGTCGGGCAGCGGCTGGCGGGCCCGGCGGAGCTGGGCCAAGCCCTCGGGCACGTGCGACCACCGGTCGAGGAAGTCCCGGTAGCGGGCCGCCAGCTCGTCGAGCGGCCACAGTCGGCGGGCCAGGGCGGTGGGCTCGCGGACGCCGCCGACCGTGAGCGTCCGGGTGGCGGCCAGCGTGAGGTGCTCGGCGACGCCGAGCCGCTCGGCCTCGGCCGTCACGTCCTTCTCCCAGGCGTGGGGGCTGACATACAGGCCGTTGTGGACCGGGGCGCCGCCCAGCCCGCCCAGGTGGTCGCGCAGCGCGTCGCGGGCCGGCCGCCGGGCCTCGGGGATGGCGAACGCCGCCAGGTGCCACGAGCCGTCCCAGGCCCGGCCGGCGCGGTCCTGTACGTGGGCGAGGCGGGTGCGCTCGGCCGAGGCGCCCAGCGCCGCCAGCCCGTCCTCGGTGGCCCGGTAGACGGCGGACTGGCCCACCCCCTCGCGGACGAACAGGCCCTCGGCCACCAGCCGGCGGAGGCACGACCGCACCTGCTCGGGCGACCGGGCGCACGCCTCGGCGACGGGGAACACCTCGTCCGCCCGGATCGTGCCGTCCTCGTGCGCCATGCCCAGGACCAGCAGGCGGGTCGGGAGGTCGCCGCCCGAGATCGCCCACGGCGTGTCGGACGGCGGCGTCCCCCGCGGTCCACCGGTCGGCGTACCGGTCGATGGCGCGACGGTCGTTTCCCCCACGACCGTGAGTACAGACGACCGACCCCCGCTTGTCAACGGCTCCACGCCGCGCGCGGGCCGCCACTACCTTGTGCGGCTTGATGGAGACGAGGGTCGCCGAGCCGGACGAGGCGCCGGCCGGCGGGGAGGACGAGGGGGACGTCGACGCCGCCGATGCCGCCGCCGGCGACGGCGTGGGCGTCGGCCGGGTCGACGAGCCGTCGCCGGTCGACGGGCTGACCGCGGCCGGGCGGCGCCGCCTGGGCCGGGCCTGGCTGGCCGGCGCCGTCCCGACGTTCCTCGTCTACGCCTGGATCCTCATGGTCCAGCGGTGGGCGCCGCTCCAGGTCCAGTTCTTCGACGACTTCTACGACGCCCAGGCCCGGTCGCTGTTCAACGGACGCCTCGACGTCCCGCCCGAGGTGGTGGGGTTCGAGGGATTCCTCATCGACGGCAAGACCTACATCTACTTCGGGCCGTTCCCGTCGTTGCTGCGCATGCCGCTGCTGGCGGTGACCGACCGCTTCGACGGGCGGCTGACGACGCTGTCGATGCTGGCGGCGACGGCCGTGCTGGCCTGGGCCGGGTTCCGGCTGGCCTGCGTGGTCCGGGCCATGGTCCGGGGCGCCGTGCCGGTCGGCCGCCGCGAGGCGTGGGCGACGGCCGTGTTGGGGGTGGCCGTGCTGACCGGCCCGCCGCTGTTCCTGGCCGGCGGCGCCGTCGTGTACCACGAGGCGGCGGCCTGGGGCCTAGCGCTGTCGGTGGCCAGCTACGACGCCGTCGCCCGGTGGCAGCGCGAGCCGAGCGGCCGCCGGCTGGCCGTGGCGTGCGCCCTGCTCACCGGGGCCATCCTCAGCCGCCAGACGCTCGCCCTCGGGCCGCTCGCCGCCCTGGCCATCGCCGGCCTGTGGCGGGCCTACGACCTGTGGCGGGCCGGGGCCCCGGTCGGCGAGGGGGGCGCCAACGGCGCCGCACCCGCCCCGGCCGACGCGGAGACGACGGGGGGTGCCGAGCCGGGGGAGGGGGGCGCCGACGGCGTCGCACCGGTGGCCGGGTCGGGCCGGCCCCGGGATGCACGCCAGCTCCTCGTGCGCACGCTGCTCCCGCTGGCGCTGGCCGGCGCCATCCCGATGGGCTCGTCGATGGCGCTCAACTACGCCAAGCTGGGCCAGCTCTTCGGCTTGCCCATGGACAAGCAGGTCCAGTCGATCCTGTCCGACGACCGGGCGGACGTGATCGAGGCCAACGCCACGTTCGTGGGCCTCGAGTACGTGACCACCACGGCCCGGCAGTACCTGGCGTCGCCGGGCCTGGACGTCCGCCGCGACTTCCCGTGGCTCGACTTCCCCCGCCGGGGCCCGACCCTGGTGGACGAGGACGCCGTGTTCGACGAGCTCGACTGGTCGTCGAGCATGCCGGCCAGCGCCCCGGCCCTGGTCGTGCTGACCGTCCCCGGCGCCGTCTGGTCGGTGCGGGCCCGCCGGCGGCGCGGCCCCCGCGACCGACTGCTGCCCCTGTGGGCCGGCGGGGTGGTCGGCGGCCTGAGCGTGCTGGCCTTCGGCTACATCGCCAACCGCTACCTCAACGACATCCTGCCCCTGGCCCTGGTGGGCGGCCTGGTCGGCTTCCACGCCGCCGGGGCGGCGTCGGCCCGGTGGTCGGCCGGCCGGCGGCGGGCGCTGATGGCCGGCGCCGGCGTGCTCGTCGCCTTCGGCGCCCTGGTCAACGCCGCCCTGGCCGGGGAGTACCAGCACGAGCGGGGCCCGGCCGTCCCCGAGTCGTGGCGGGCCGACTGGGTGCGGTGGCGGGCGTCGCTGCCCGGCGCCCCCGAGCCGATGGTCATCGCCCCCGAGGCCGAGCTGCCCCCGGTGGCCGACGGCGGCCTGCTGGTCGTCGGCGACTGCGACGGGCTGTACGTCGGGGTCGACGACCAGTGGCTGCCGGTCGAGCGGGGGCCCGGCGTCGGCGTGGACGTGGTCCGCGTCGACCTGGACCGGCTGCCGGTGGGTGACCGCTTCCCGATCGCCACCTACGGCGAGGGCGACCACTCCGTCGTGATCGCGGTGGTCCGCCTCGGCGACGGCGAGGCGCGGGTCGACGTGCTGGGGCCGGACGACCCGTTCGGCGCGGGCGACCCGCCCGCCGAGTGGGAGCTGGGGGAGCCGCTCGACCTGGGCGGCCCCACGACGTTCCGCATCAGCACCGACCCCCGGGAGCGCACGGCCAACGTGGCGGTGGGCGACCGGATCGTGCATCCGTACCAGCTGCCACGCGACCGGGGCGACCTGCCGCTGGCGGTCGGCGCCGCCCCCGATCGCGAGGGCGTGGCGCGGGCCACGCCGGGCGTCGAGGCGGTCGAGCCCGACCACCCCGTCTGCGACGCGGTGATGGACGCCTGAACGCGCCGGGGCCGACCCGGAGGTCCCGGGTCGGCCCCGTCAGGTCAGATGAGCGCTCGGTGAGGTCGGGTCAGCGGACGGTCAGGTCGCCCGGGACGGCCGGCCGGTCACGGCTCAGCCCACCCGGCTCAGCCCAGGTGCAGGCCGCACTCGGTCTTGTCGCGCCCGGCCCACCGCCCCGAGCGGGGGTCGTTGGGGTCGGTGGGCAGCTGGGTGCAGGGCTGGCATCCGATCGACGTGTAGCCCTGCTTCAGCAGCGGGTTGACCGGCACGTCGTGGTCCTCGATGTAGCCCTGCACGTCGAGGTCGGTCCAGTTGGCCAGCGGGTTGACCTTCACCAGGCCCCGCAGGTCGCGGGCGACGATCGGGGCGTTGGCCCGGGTGGGCGCCTCGGCCCGCCGCAGCCCGCTCATCCACGCCGCCTTGCCGGCCAGCGCCCGGTCGAGCTGCCCCACCTTGACGGCCGAGCAGCAGTTCTCCGGGTCGACCTTCCACAGCTCCTCGTCGTGAGGGGCAACGGTCATGATGCGCAGGTTGAGGCCGTAACGCTTGCGGACCACCTCCACCGTCTCGAGGGTCTCCGGGAAGTGGTAGCCGGTGTCGATGAACACGACCTCGATGGCCGGGTCGACCTTGGTGGCCAGGTCGATGAGGACGGCGTCCTGCATCGAGGCGGCGAGGCACAGGTGGGGCGAGAACGTGTCGATCGCCCACTGGATGATCTTGGGCGCCGAGAGCCGCTCGAACTCGCGGTTCAGCTCGGCCAGCTCCTCGTCGTGCAGCTTGGGGACGGGGAGCGGGGGAGGCTCGACGGTGAAGCTCATACGCCGGCGCACTCCCCCTGCCCGACGACGGCCTCGTAGGGGCCGGTCTCGCCGTAGTCGACGTAGAAGTCCGGCGCCTCCTCCGGGTCGGGGAAGTGGTCGAGCTCCTTGAGGGTGGCGGCCACGGCCTTGGTGCCGCCGGCCCGCTCCAGCCAGTCGCGGAACGACTCGCCGGCCTGGCGCTCCTCGGCGAACCGCCGCACGACCCGCACGGCCGCCTCGGGGGCGTTCTTGGCCGGCAGGCGCAGGGCCTTCTCGCCGAAGTGGACCTTGGTGTCGCCGACGTAGCCGCCTAGCAGCATCTGGTAGCCGGGGGCGGGGCGCCCGTTGGCCCGGCGCTCGGCGCCGAAGAACCCGATGTCGGACGCGTGGTGCTGGCCGCAGCTGTTGGTGCAGCCCGAGATGTTGATGCGCAGCCCGCCGACCTCGCCGAGGCCCTCCTCCTCGAGGCGCTCGCCGATGGCGGCGCCGAGCCCGCGGCTCTGGGTGACGGCCAGGTTGCAGGTGTCGGCGCCGGGGCAGGCGACCACGTCGCGGACCAGCTCGGCGCCGGGCTCGGCCATGTCGATGGCGGCGAGCCGGCGGTACAGCTCGGGGAGCTGCTCCTCGGTCAGGCCCCGGAAGGCGATGTTCTGCCGGTTGGTCAGCCGGACCTCGAGGCCGAAGTCGCGCTGGATGTTGGCGAGCGCCCGGAACTGGCCGTTCGTCACGTCGCCCAGGTGGGCGTAGGCGATGGCCGAGACCGTGCCCTTGGCCGCTCCGCGGATGACGTTGGAGGACTCCCACGCCTCGTAGCTGCCCGTGGCGCCCCGGATCTTGACCGGCGTGCCGTGGCCCATCGGCGTCGGCGTGACGCCGTCGGCCACGCCGGCGGGGGCGTCGCCGGCCTTGGCGACCTCGTCGGGGATGCCGCCCGGCCACGACGACGAGGCGAGCAGGAGGCGGCGCTCCTTGAGGATGCGCTCGCGGAGCTCGTCCCAGCCCATCGTGTCGACGAGCCACTTCATCCGGGCCCGCAGCTTGTTGTCGCGGTTGCCGTGGTTGCTGAAGACCCGGAGGACCGCCTCGATGGTCGGCATCAGGTCCTCGCGGGACGTGAACTCCTCGAGGGCGAGGGCCGGGTGCGGGTTGGCGCCCAGGCCGCCGGCGACGAAGACCCGGAAGCCCCGCTCGATCGAGCCGTCCTCGTGCTGCCGGACGGTGCCCACGACGCCGACGTCGTTGAACATCGCCTGGCCGCAGTCGGTGGCACAACCCGAGAAGTTGATCTTGAACTTGCGCGGCAGCCGCTGGGAGAGCGGGTTGCGCACGAAGTGCCGGAACGCGGCCTCGGCCCACGGCGTGATGTCGATGGCCTCGTAGGGGCAGGCGCCCGCCAGGTGGCAGCCCTGCACGTTGCGGACCGTGTCGCCGCACGCCTCACGCGTGGTCAGCCCGGCGGCGCCGAGGCGGCGCATGATCTCGGGGACCTTCTCCAGCTGCACGAAGTGGAACTGGATGTTCTGGCGCGTGGTGATGTGGCCCCAGCCCCGCGAGTAGGTCTCGGCGATCTCGGCCATCAGGTCGAGCTGGTGGGGGAGGAGCCCGCCGTAGGGGATCTTCACCCGCAGCATCTGGTTGTGGCCGCCCTGACGCTGGCCGTAGATGCCGTTGTTCAGGCGAAAGATGCGGAAGGCGTCCTCTTCCACCTCGCCGGCGAGGTATTTGGCGAGGACGGTCTCGAACTTGTCGGCATCGGCCGACTGGGCAGGGTCGATCTCGATCTCGCGCTGCGCCATGGTGCTCCGATCTGGGACACGGGGCCCGAAATGCTGAGGAACCTGATCAGTTCGCTCAGGCTTTCCCCGGACTAGTAGAGCTAAACCCGACCAGCGCTGTCAACATTCCGCCGGCGCCGGTCCAGCAGCTCGGCGACCTGGAAGGCCAGGTCGAGCGACTGCCGGCCGTTGAGCCGCGGATCGCACATCGTCTCGTAGCGGTCGTCGAGATCGGCGTGGTCGAGGGCGTCGCCGCCGCCCAGGCACTCGGTGACGTCCTCGCCGGTCAGCTCGATGTGCACGCCGCCCGGCCAGGTGCCCTCCTCCCAGTGGGCGGCGAAGAAGCCGGCGATCTCGGCCAGCACGGCGTCGAAGTGCCGGGTCTTGCGGCCGGTCTCGGACGTGAACGTGTTGCCGTGCATGGGGTCGCACGCCCACACGACCGGGTGCCCGGCGTCGCGCACGGCGGCCAGGATCGGGGGCAGGCCCTCGCCCACCCGGTCGGCCCCCATGCGGACGATCAGCGTCAGCCGGCCCGGGATGCGGTCGGGGTTGAGCCGCTCGCACAGCGCCAGCACCTCGTCGGGGCGGGCGGAGGGGCCGATCTTGCAGCCGATCGGGTTGCCGACGCCCCGGAGGAACTCGACGTGGGCGCCGTCGAGCTGGCGGGTCCGCTCGCCGATCCAGAGCATGTGGGCCGAGCAGTCGTACCAGTCGCCGGTGAGCGAGTCGCGCCGGGTCAGCGCCTCCTCGTAGCCGAGGATCAGCGCCTCGTGGCTGGTGAAGAAGTCGACCTCGTGCAGGCTGGGGTGGCTGGCCGTGTCGATGCCGCAGGCGCGCATGAACCGCAGCGCCCGGCCGATGTCGTCGGCCAGCCGGTCGTAGCGCCGCCCCTCGGGGCTGGACGCCACGAACTGCTGGTTCCACAGGTGGACCTGCGACAGGTCGGCGAAGCCGCCCTTGGTGAACGCCCGCAGCAGGTTCAGCGTGGCGGCCGACTGGTGGTAGGCCTGGACCAGGCGGTCGGGGTCGGGGACCCGGGCCGCCTCGGTGGGGGCGATGTCGTTGACCATGTGCCCCCGGAACGACGGGATCTCGTGGTCACCCACCCGCTCGACCGGCGACGACCGCGGCTTGGCGAACTGGCCGGCGATGCGCCCGACCTTGATGACCGGCACGCCGGTCGAGTACGTGAGCACGACGGCCATCTGCAGGATGACCTTGAGCTTGTCGCGGATGGTGTCGGCCGAGAACGCCTCGAACGACTCGGCGCAGTCGCCGGCCTGGAGCAGGAACGCCCGGCCCTCGGCCACGGCGGCCAGCTGGTCGGTCAGGGCCCTGGCCTCGCCGGCGAACACGAGCGGCGGGAGCGAGCCGAGGTGCTTGAGGGCGCGCTCGAGCCCGGCCTCGTCGGGCCAGGGCGGCTGCTGCTCGGCGTGGCGAGACTGCCAGGACTGGGGGGACCAAGCGTCGGTCACGGCGACAAGGGTGGACGGTGGCCGGTCGATGTGCAAAGTGAAATGGCCGAGGGGCGGGGTCGGGGGAGCAGATCGCGCAGCGCGGCGGGCAAAACGAACGCCAGCCGCCCCTGGGCGGGATCGGGGCGGCTGGCGTGACGAGAGCCGGGCGGCGGAATCCCGGCTCTCCGGCTGTGATCTACCCGCATCACACTACTCGCTGGGGTCAAGGCCGCCCGGACGGACGGAGGGGGCTTCCGCCGGGCCGTCAGGCGGCGCTCGACCGGGCCACCGCTTCCTCGCGGACGGCATCGACCGCCCGCTTGACCAGGCGGCGGGCCGCCTCGGCCGTGACGCCGAGCTCCTCGCCGACCTCGCGGTAGCTGCGCTTGCGCCCGTCGGTCAGGCCGAACCGCTGCTCGACCGCGAACCGGGCCCGGGCGTCGAGCACGCCCAGGAGGTCGTGCAGGGTCTGCTCGTCCTCGCGGTCCACCATCACCTGCTCGGGCGTGGGGACGTCGGCCGCCAGGAGGTCGACCAGCTCGCTGCCGTCGTCATCGCCGACCGGGCGGTCGAGGGACGTCGGCGTGGTGAGCCGGTAGAGGCGGGCGTTCTCGTCGTCGAGCTCCTCGCCGTCGCCCGAGGCCTGCCGCAGGGCGGCCCGCAGGGACGCCGAGCGGTCGCCCGGAAGCCGGACGAGGCTCGCCTTCTGATCGAGGGCCCGGCCGATGGCCTGGCGGATCCAGAACGTGGCGTAGGTCGAGAACTTGAAGCCCTTGCGCCAATCGAACTTGTCGACGGCATGCTCGAGACCCAGGTTGCCCTCCTGGATCAGGTCGAGCAGCTCCATGGACGGGGGAAGGGGATACCGGCGCGCGATGCTGACCACGAGCCGTAGGTTGGCGCGGATGAAACGGTCCTTCGCCTTGGCAGCCGCCTTGACGGCATTGCGAAGCTCGCGACTGCGCTCGCCCGCGTCGAGTCGAGCCTGGGCCTCTCGCCCACGCTCGATGATCTGCGACAGCTCGCGCTCCTCATCGGCGGTGAGGAGGGGCACGAGGCCGATCTCGTTGAGGTACTGACCTACCGAATCGCTCATCTCGTTACTCCTCAACCACCACTACCTCGCCCCGATTCCCGTACGCAGGGGTTTTCGCGGCCGCGACCGGAGGAAACACGGAGATATGCAGGTATATGGGTTGCTTCCCGAGCGCCCGGTGACGAATGTCACCGAGTATCAGGGCATAGGCGGAGGTCAGGGGCTGGAACGCGCGCGCAGTCTGGGCCCCGGCGGGACCATCCAGGAGGTGATCCTCTCGGGCCTCCGGGGGCGGGGTGGCGGCGGCTTCCCGACCGGTCGCAAATGGCAGTCCGTGCGGGACGCAGGGCGCAGCGACGGGCCCGGCGGCGAGAACCGTACGTTCGTCGTCTGCAACGCCGCCGAGGGCGAGCCGGCGACGTTCAAGGACCGGGCGCTGATCCGCGCCAATCCCTACGCGGTGGTCGAGGGCGTGGCCATCGCCGCCTACGCCGTCGGGGCCGAGCGGGCCTTCATCGGCACCAAGGAGCGGTTCGTGCCCGAGGTCGACCGCCTGGCCGCCGCCATCGACGAGATGACCGCCGCCGGCCTGGCCGGCGACGTGCCGATCCAGGTCGTGCTGGGGCCGGACGCGTACCTGCTGGGCGAGGAGACGGGCCTGCTCCAGGTCATCGAGGGCGAGGACCCGCTGCCCCGCAACGTGCCGCCCTACATCCACGGGCTGTTCGCCACCGTGCCGGCCGAGGGCTGGAGCTCGCCGGCGGGAGGCGTCGCCACCGAGTTCGCCGCCTCCAACCCCACGGTGGTCAACAACGTCGAGACGCTGGCCAACGTCCCCCACATCCTGGCCAAGGGGCCCGAGTGGCACCGGTCGCTCGGCACGGCCGAGTCGCCGGGCGTGGTGATCGCCACCGTGGTGGGCGACGTGATCCGGCCCGGCGTGGGCGAGGTCGAGCTCGGCACCCCGCTCGGCGAGGTCATCGACCGGGTCGGGGGCGGGCTGCCGCCCGGCCGGCGCGTCAAGGCGGTGCTGTCGGGGGCCGCCAACCGGGTGCTGACCGGCGACCAGCTCGACACGCCCTGCAGCTACGAGGGCATGGCCGCGGCCGGCTCCGGGCTGGGGGCCGCCGGCTTCCTGGTGCTCGACGACACTGCGTCGATGATCGAGGTTGCCCAGGTGCTGTCGCGGTTCCTCTACGTCGAGTCGTGCGGCCAGTGCCCGGCCTGCAAGCTCGGAACGGGTGCCGTCACCGAGGGGCTCGACCTGCTGGCCGCCGGCCGGGCCGACGCCGACGACCTCGACACGCTCGCGTTCCGCCTGCAGACGTGCACCGACGGCAACCGCTGCTACCTGCCCGTCCAGGAGCAGCAGGTCGTGTCGAGCATCCTCCAGGCCTTCCCCGACGAGGTGGCGGCAGCCCTCGACGGCGTGCCCGTCCGGCCCCGCGGCCTGACGGTGCCCAAGCTGGTCGACCTGGCCGACGGCCGGGCCACCTACGACGAGCGCCAGGCCCGGAAGCGGCCGGATTGGACGTACGAGGACGACTGAGTGGGCGCTATCGGGGAATCAGGCAATAGCGTTTAGGCGTGACGTTCCCGTACGACGATCGCACCGCCCTCGTGGTCGTCGACGTCCAGAACGACTTCGCGGACCCGAGGGGCAGCCTGTACGTCCAGGGCGGCGAGGAGGTCGTTCCCGCCATCAACGAGGAGATCGAGGCGGCTCGGGCGGCGGGGGCGCTCGTCGTGTACACGCAGGACTGGCACCCGCCGGACACGCCGCACTTCGCCAAGGACGGGGGCACCTGGCCGGTCCACTGCGTGCGCGACACCTGGGGCGCCGAGCTGCACCCCGACCTCGTGGTCGCCGGCGAGTGCGTCCGCAAGGGCACCGGCGGGGAGGACGGCTACTCGGGCTTCACGGTGGCCGACCCGGTCAGCGGCGAGAAGGCCCCCACCGGCCTGCGCCAGCTGCTGGAGGAGCGCGGCATCGAGAAGCTCGTGGTGGCCGGCCTGGCCACCGACGTGTGCGTCAAGGCGACCGCCCTCGACGGCGTGGAGCTCGGCTACCAGGTCACGCTGCTGGAGCACGCATCGCGCCCGGTCGAGCTCGAGCCCGGCGACGGGCGGCGGGCCGTCGAGGCCATGGCGGCCGCCGGGGTCGCTGTCGCGTGACCACCTCGTCGTCAGGGTTCGACGGAACCCATCCCGCGCTCGTCACCGACCTCTACGAGCTGACGATGGCCGCGGCCTACCAGGCTCACGGCATCGAGCACGAGGCGACGTTCGAGCTGTCGGTCCGGAGCCTGCCGCCGACCCGGCGGTTCCTGGTGGCGGCCGGGCTGGAGGACGCGCTGCGGGGCCTGGAGGCGTTCCGGTTCGAGCCCGACGACCTCGAGTACCTGGCCAGCCTCGACCTCCTGCCCGACCGGTTCCTCGAGTGCCTGGCCGACTTCCGCTTCACCGGCGACGTGTGGGCCGTGCCCGAGGGCGAGGTGGTGTTCGCCGGCGAGCCCCTGGTGCGGGTGACGGGGCCGGTGATCGCGGCCCAGCTGGCCGAGACGTTCCTGCTCAACCGCATCGCCAGCCAGACGATGGTGGCCTCCAAGGCCGCCCGGGTGAAGCTGGCCTGCGGCGACAGCCGGTTCGTCGACTTCTCGGCCCGGCGCGACCACGGCGTGGACGCCGCCCTGGCCGCGGCCCGCGCCGCCTGGATCGCCGGCGCCGCCGGGACGTCGCTGGTGGCCGCCGGCCGGCGCTGGGGCATTCCGGTGTCCGGGACGATGGCCCACTCGTTCGTCATGTCGTTCGACGACGAGCGCGAGGCGTTCCGGGCCTACGCCCGCTGCTTCCCCACGGGCGTCATCCTGCTCATCGACACCTACGACACGGTCGAGGGGGCGCGGCGCGCCGTCGAGGTCGCCCGCGAGCTGGCCGACGAGGGCATCGCGCTGCGGGGCGTGCGGCTCGACTCCGGCGACCTGGTCGAGCTGTCACGGGCCGTGCGCCGGGTGCTCGACGACGCCGGGCTGGTCGACGTCGACATCATGGCGTCGGGCGACCTGGACGAGCACCGCATCGCCGAGCTGCGGGCGGCCGGCGCCCCCATCGACGCGTTCGGGGTCGGGACGCAGCTCGGCACGAGCGCCGACGCCCCCTCCCTCGGCGCCGTGTACAAACTGGTCGAGGACGCCGACGGCCCCAAGATGAAGCTCGCCACCGGCAAGGTGACGCTGCCCGGCCGTAAGCAGGTCTGGCGGCTGGAGGACCGCGACGTGGTCGGGCTGCACGACGAGGACGTGCCCGGGCGGCCCCTGCTGGTCGAGGTCATGCGGGGCGGGCGGCCGACCCGCCCGCCCGAGCCGCTCGCCGCCGTGCGCGAGCGGTGCGCCGCCGCCCTCGAGGCCCTGCCGCCGCCGCTGCGGTCGCTGGAGCCGACCCGGCCCGGCGACCCGCCGCTGTGGCCGGTCGAGACGGCCCCCGGCCTCCAGATGCTGGCGGACAAGGTGCGGGGCCAGGCAGGACGGACGGCGGCGGCCGGCTGATGGGCGAGCGCCTGGGCATCTTCGGCGGCACGTTCGACCCGCCGCACGTGGGGCACCTGGTCACCGCGGTCAACGTCCGCTACGAGCTGCAGCTCGACCGGGTGCTCCTGGTGGTCAACGACCAGCCCTGGCAGAAGATCGGCACCCGCGACATCACGCCCGCCGAGGACCGGTTCGCCATGGTCGAGTCCGCGGTCGGCAACGTCGAAGGGCTCGAGGCCAGCCGTATCGAGATCGAGCGGGGCGGCATGTCCTACACGGCCGACACGCTGGCCCAGCTGCAGGAGGAGGACCCCGACCGCGAGCTGTTCGTGATCCTCGGTTCCGACGCCGCCCAGGGCCTGCCGACGTGGGAGCGGGCCGACGAGGTCCGCGAGCGGGCGGCGATCGTCGTGGTCGAGCGGCCCGGCTCGGGCGAGGGCGAGCCGCCGCCCGGGTGGTCGTGGAAGCGGGTCGAGGTGCCCCGCCTCGAGGTGTCGAGCACCGACCTGCGGGCCCGGGTCGCCGACGGCCGGCCGCTGGACTACCTGCTCACCCCCGAGGTCATCGAGACCATCCGGGCCCGCGGGCTCTACCGCCCGCGGGTCGCCCCGTGACCACACCGACCGCCGCGGACGCCGCGGCGGGGTCGGCCGGCGGGACCGGGGCCGCGGGGGCGGGGGAGACGGCGGCCGACGAGACGGCGGCGGAGGGGGCGGAAGCCGGGGAGGCCGCGGTGGGGGCGGAGGCCGACGGGGTCGAGGCGGGGCCGGGGAC